>JAAYAL010000017.1 GCA_012719395.1 Gaiellales bacterium
GCGCGGGAGCGCCCTCTTCCCTGGTGAGGGCGCCTCTGGTCAGGTCGTCGTAGTGGTGTCGCTTTCCGTGGGCGGAGCGCCCTCCGTGGGCGTCGTCGATGAGTCGGCGGGAAGGGTGGTTGACGTGGTGGTGGGAGCCAGGTCTTCGCGGTAGGTGATGCCGATCTCCGCCGTGGCCGCAGTCACCCACTCCTCCCAGATCTCGCCCTGGTTCGTGCTTAACACTGTTGCGGAGATCTGGTCGCGCACCTCGTCAAGCGTTTGCTGGCGGCCGCTCTCGACGGCATCCAGCTTGATGAGGTGGTATCCATAGGTGGTCTTGATGGGTTGGGAGATGTCTCCCACGTTCTGCAGCGCCCAGAGGGCCGTTTCGAACTCCTCCACCATGTCGCCCTTGTTGACTACGCCCAGGCCTCCACCCGAATCCTTGCTGTAGGTGTCGTCCGAGTAGGTAGCGGCGGCATCAGTGAAGGACAGCCCCGACTCAATATCCGCCCGGACCTCGGTGGCCTTGGCCAGCGCCTTCTGCCACTCCGCCTCCGTGGCCGCCGCCGTGGTGGCGGTGGTGCTGGCGTCGCTGGAAGTCCCGGTGGCAGTGGCATCCGAGACGGGAGTGATCAGGATGTGGCTGGCGGTCCGGGTCTCGTCCTGGTAGAAGTAGTCCTGGTTCTCGTTGTAGTACGTCTCGAGCTCCTCTGCCGTGACGGTGGCGTCCTTGGTGACGGTCTCATACGCCGCCTGCATCAGCATCTGTTCGTTGACGTTGCGTTTCAGCACGTCCAGCGTCAGATTTGACTCAGCCAACGCCTCGTCGAACGCCGCCTGGTCACCGTTGAACGAGTCCTGCAGGATGCCGTCGATCTCAGTCTGGACCTCAGCGTCCGTCACACTGACCCCGAGCTCCTCGGCCTTCTGCTTGACCACTTCAATGCGCACCAGGTAGTCGAGCACTGATTGCTGGAAGGCCAGGTACTGCTCCGGGGCCTCTTCTTTGTCCGGGAGCTGGTCCGCGTACTGGGCTTCGAACTCCGCCAACCTGGCGTTGAAGTCCTCGTTGCTGATGATGCTGTCGCCGACCTTGGCCGCGAAGCCGCCGTCCGAACCGCCCGAATCCCCGGAGCCGCAACCGGCTCCGATGATGATGAGGACGAGTGCGAGCAGGATGATAGAGATTCTTTTGGCCACGGGCACCTCTCTTGAGTTTCTGGCGACGTCGCTCGGTCTTGCGGACGAGTAAGAGGTAGAATAGCGCGCGGGACGTAAAGTTTGCGTGAGCCGGCGGGGATCCGTCGCCGCAAACAGCCGGGGAGAACCTGTGGACAATACTCTCGCTCCCGCCGACCCTCCGGTCGCGGGAAGTGCCGCTGGCTTGCGGCCGAGCGGTCTTCTTTTCAGCCGCGTCACTTTGGTTGCAGCCCTAGTTGGGCTGGCCGTCTCCGTGTGGCTTGAGCGGCCGGCCATGGTGGCCTTGTTGGCGGTAGGGTTGTCGGCCGCGGGCCTGGCTTTGATCTGGGCCCGGTTTTGTCTGGCTGCCGTCACCTGTGAGCGTCGTTTCAGCGGGGGAAGGCTGTTCCCTGGTGAGGCGGTCGAGGTGGTGCTGCGCGTGGAGAACCGGAAACCGCTCCCGCTGCCTTGGGTGGAGGTGGCGGACGAGGTGCCTGCCGGTTTCCTGCTGCAGGGAAGGCCATCTCCCGCCGGGGATCCGGGTGACGTGGTAGTGAGGTCGGCCGCTGTGTCCTGGTATTCGGCGGTGAGCTGGCGCTACCGGCTACACGCTCAGCAGCGCGGCTACTACCCCCTCAAGCCGCTCCAGTTCAGCTCCGGTGACATCTTTGGTCTCTATCGTCGCACTCAGGAAGGAGCCGGGGGGCAGGAGATCATCGTGTACCCGCGGTTGCTGGAACCTCGGCAGGTCATGCTTCCCTCCCTGAACCCCGTGGGCGACTCTGTCTCGGCCAACCGGGTATTCGAGGACCCTTCCCGCACGGTGGGTATCCGCGACTACTCTCCAGGCGACAGCCTGCGTCGCATTCACTGGAAGGCCACCGCCCGCCGGTCGTCGCTTCAGGTGAGGATCTTTGAGCCCACCACCACCCTCAAGCCCCTGCTCTTTCTCGTAGTCGACTCCTTCACCGGATTGAGAGGCGAGGAGGGGTTGCCGGCGGAGAAGGAGGCGGAGGAGCGTGCGCATGCCTCGGCCGCGGACACGTTTGAGTTTGCCATCAGCGCCACGGCTTCGCTGGCGCGCAACGTGATTGAGCAGAACGGGCAGGTGGGGCTCTGGGCCAACTCCCGTCTGGCTGATGGCGCGCAGGCAGCGGCTATTCCGCCTGGCGGCGGACTGGCCCAGCTCACTGCCATCCTGGAGGCGCTGGCCAAGGTGACCACTGAGGTCTCCGAGCACTTCGCTCCCTTCTTCGATCTCAATCGGCGTACGCTGGCGTTCGGTGTGACTCCCATGTTCGTCATCGGCGAGGTACCGGAGGGGTTGGTGCCGGTGTTGGTGGACATGGTGGAGAGGGGGCACCGGCCTCACGTCATCCAGGTGTGCCGGACGGGGCCGGTCTCGCGGGAGGAGCACATGCCTGGCATCGCCTGGTATCGGGTGCGTCCCCGGAGACATGGGTGGCCGGCGCAGGAGGTGGCGGCGTGAGCCCGGCGCTGAGGCGGTGCTTGGTGCTGTCTGCCTGCGCGGGCATGGAGATGGGTTGGCTGTTCCTGTTGTGCCGCTTGGTGGCGGGAGTCGTTGGTTTGCGTACCGGTGAAGTGGCAGCTGCTCCCACCTTCCCGCCCCCATGGGTCGTGCTGCTTCTCCCGGTCTCACTGGGGATCTGTGGGCTGGTTCGGAGGTGGGTGGGCTGGAAGGCAGCGCGGTTTGTGGCGTGGGCGGCCGTGGGCGCAGCCCTCATGCTCGGCCTTCTGTCCCTGGGTTTCAACACTGCGCTCTACGTTGCGTTGCCCGCCTATGTGGTGCTGTGGGGGGCGGGCCTGCGCTTGGCATTTGGCGGGACTGCTCGGGAAACGGCCGTCCGCGAGTTCCAGCTGGGCATCGTGGCGCTGGTTGTGGTGCTGGCTGTCTCCTACCTGATGGACCTTGAGCTCCAGCACGCTGCGCCTACGGCGGCGGCCTGTCTGGTGCTGGGACTGTTGGGAGTGGCTTTCGCCAATGAGCGGGGGTCCATGGGAACGTTGGGGCGGGGACGCTGGTGGGGAGTCCTGCTGCTGAGCGTGGCGGCGGTGGGAGGCGTTGCCCTGCTGGCGGTGGCTGTGGTGACGCCCGGGGTTCTGGAGACACTGTGGCAGGCGGTGGTGTGGTGCGGGCGGAAGATCAACACCGCCTTGGCCATGATAGGGAACCTCATCCCGGACCCCACCGGAGGTACCGGCGCCACACCTCCTGCTCCGGGAGCCCCGGGCGCGGAGAGCGAGATACCTGACGGAGTCTTGCCGGGCTGGTTGCTGCGCATCGTGCGCACGGCCTTCAGCATATTCGTGGTGGTGTGCACGGCAGCAGTGGTGTGGCTGCTGTCACGGCGCCTTTTCGCCTTCGGGAGACGGGCGACGCAGGGCAGGGGCGAGGTGGAATCGTTGCATGGTGCCTTTCGCCTTGACCTGAAGCGATGGGCGAGGGCATTGGCGAACTGGCTGAAGGGCTTCTTCAGGCGTCACCACTTCGGCCAGACGGCAGCCACTCTGAGCCAGGGCCCGCCGGAAATAGCGTCCGTGCGCGAGATGTACCGCCTTCTCCTGCGCCGTGCGGCGCGCAAAGGAATCCCGCGCCGGGGTTTCGAAACACCTTGCGAGTATGAAGCCACTCTGGCTGAAGCCATTCTGGCAACGTCGCTGGACGGGGAGCATGGTGCGCTTCGCCGTCTCACCAACGCGTATATCGACGCACGCTATGGAGCGGTGCCTCCCACGCCCTCTGAACTGCAGGAGCTCGGCGTGGCTTGGCGTCGGCTCGAACACCATCTCTAGGAGAAGGCATCACGGAACGTATTGAGGAGATCCAACAGCTGGCCCAGAGCTTCATCAGCAACGTGGGTCGGGTCATGGTGGGCAAGGCCGAGACCGTCGAGTTGGTGATGGTGGCCTTGCTCTGCGAGGGGAACCTGCTGCTTGAGGACGTGCCCGGGATGGGCAAGACGGTCATGGCGCGGGCTGCCGCTCGTTCCCTGGGCTGTAGTTTCCGGCGCATCCAATGCACGCCGGATCTGCTGCCCTCTGACGTGACCGGCCTGCAGTTCTACAACCAGCGGAGCGGAGCCTTCGAGTTCCACCCTGGGCCGCTCATGGCCAACATCGTCTTGGTGGACGAGATCAACCGGGCCACCCCGCGCACCCAGTCTGCGCTGTTGGAGGCTATGCAGGAGCACCAGATCACCGTGGACCTGGAGACGATGCCCCTTCCCCGCCCTTTCATGCTGATCGCCACGCAGAATCCCATAGAACTGGAGGGAACCTTCCCTCTCCCTGAAGCTCAGCTGGACCGTTTTCTGTTGAAACTGGGGGTGGGCTATCCGTCGGCGGAGGACGAGGGGGAGATCCTCTCGCGTTTCCGCGAGGAGGACCCTTTGGTGGAACTCGGCGCCATAACGGACGGGCCGAGCCTGACCGTACTGCAGACCGCCTGCCGCCGGGTGCGTGTGGACGAGTCCGTGCGCGATTACATCGTGGCGCTGGTGCAGGCCACGCGAGAACACCCCGATGTGAAGCTGGGCGCCAGCCCGCGCGCCACTTTGGGGCTGCACCGGGCGGCGCAGGCACTTGCTGCCATGCGCGGGCGGGGCTTCGTGACCCCCGATGACGTCAAGTACCTGGCCGTCCCGGCCCTGGCCCACCGTCTCATCGCCAAGACGGAGGCCCGTTTGCGCGGGCATTCGGCGGAGGAGACCGTCAGGAGCCTGCTGGCACAGGTGCCGGTACCGGTGGAGGTGGTATAGGAACGCCGGTAGGTCCGTGGCTGCACGTGGGGTCCCGGCGCAGCTACGCTTTCTTGCGCACCTTCCATATCTGCTCCCGAGGCCAGCGCCGGCACCACTCCCGCTCTTCGTCCGTCACGTAGGTGCTGACGGCGTCGGCCGCGGGACGCAACTCGATGAGATCCTCGACCTCAAAGCTGTGGCGCCGGAAGAGGCGTACCCAATCGCCGTAGGTGAGCATGAACTCGGCCGTGCCGTCCTCCCAGTCTATTCTGTGGAGGTCGAAGTAGTCACGCAACAGCCGATCTCCCTGGATCTCCATGGGCGGTTTCCAGCACAGCTCGCAGAAGGGGGTGGAGCCGCTGAAGGCGAAGATCCCCGCCGGACGTAGCAGGCGCTCCACTTCCCGCATGTACAGGTAAGGGTCGCAGAAACTGGTGGCGCCCCAGTCGCAGAAGATGATGTCGAAGGAGGCGTCCGGCAGCGGCACCTCCTCGGCGCTGGCGTGGAGCAAAGGAAAGTCCACTCCGGCCTCCTCCATGAGCCGGCGGGCGTGTGCCAACTGCTGCTCCGAGATGTCCAGGCCCACCGGCCGGGCACCCAACTGGGAGAGGGCAATGGACCACTGGGCGGCTCCGCAGCCCAGCTCCAGCACATCCTTGTCTCTCACGTTCCCCAGGACCTGCAACTGGGCCTCCGGTATTTGCCATACGCCCCAGCCCAGACCGGAGGAGGCTTTGAGCATGGGGCCATTGCGTTCCTGGTAGGCGTCGCTCTCCTCATTCCAGTAGGTGCGGTTGGCTCGGGCATGCTCAGACAACCGGTGGGTATCGAGTGGTGGGTGACCGTTCACGTGCGCCTCCTGCAGATGTCCGCATGATTCTAGAGGCACGTTAGGGCTTCATCCACTACTCGGCCAACAATCCTGCGCGGTGAGCGCCGAGCCTGGAAAGGTGGGAGATCAACTCGCCGCCAGCGCGCTTAGCGTCTCCAGCAGCCGCACCAGGGCCAAGGTGTCCATGCTGCAGTAAGCGCGCAGGTCTGCGAAGGTTTGCCGGCGGGTCTCTTCCGGTG
The DNA here is from genome assembly GCA_012719395.1 of Gaiellales bacterium. Lineage (GTDB taxonomy): Bacteria > Actinomycetota > Thermoleophilia > RBG-16-64-13 > RBG-16-64-13 > JAAYAL01. The sequence continues at coordinate 5,997 of JAAYAL010000017.1, forward strand.
CCGTCCCATACACCGCGGCCTGGTAGCGCTGCATGGCCGCCTGGCCGTCCCGGACCGCGAGGTCCGCGTAGGAGAGGCCACCCGCCAGTGCTGGGAGCACATACTTGAGCGATGTGCGGCCGTGAAAACCTGGGTGTTGCACGTGTGTGGCGATCACGCGGTGCAGGTCGAACAGACGCTCACGCAGGTTGCGGAGAGCCGGCGGGCCAGGTCACCCACGCGGTGGCCTTGGTCGAAGACAGCCTGTTGAGCCTCACTGATGGGGTCGGCTAATTCAGGGCGATAGCAGCGCAGCCACAGCTGCTTGGGGCATTGCGGCCCGGCCTGGAAGCGCGTCTTGGATAGCCTGGGGAGCTGGGAAGCCATGCCTGTGCTCCTTTCCGGGTCACGGGCCCGGCTGCCTTCCGGCTCCAACGTACCAGGTGGCTCGGACAGCATGGAGAATGCGCCGTCGCGCCTCAGGATCTGGTGTTGGTGGGGTGGCGGCCGCAGTGCCCGATGACGGCGTGGTCCTGCTCGTCGTAGGTGAAGTAGATGCGGAGGGTGGAGGCGGGGCCGCCCGCGCCGATCTTCAGGTGCTGCTGCATGAGCAGTGGGTCTCCCTCGTGCAACACAGTGCGTTCCACGGCGTACATGGTTTTGGCCGTCTGGCTCTCGTGGGGTGCGTAGGTGAGCCAGGGCGCCTCATCGCGGTGGTGTTCGAACCACTCCTTGGTTCCCACGAAGCGCTCATCGTTGAGGCGGGCCAGCATACGCTCACGGGCGCAGGTTCCCAGGAGGCGAAGTGCCACGAGTGCCTTGGCCGGGTCGGCGAAAGGTGAGTTCTCGGCCGACTTCACGGCTCGATCCAGCACCACCACACAATCACGGAAGTCCTCCTTGACCTCCTGCAGCGCCGCCACCACGCTGTCGGGCGCCGGACGTATGGGGAGCGGGTTGCGGTCCAACTCCGCCAGCCGGGCCTTCTGCTCCGCCATCAGCCGGTGCAACTCGTTGATGGTCTGCTCGGCATCTGCCAGCTTGGTCTCCAGATCAGCGACGCGCAGCGTGGCCGCCCGAATCACGGTCTCGTCCCGCTTGGCTGCCTCGCGTCGCCGCCAGGTCTCCTTCACGGTGTCTGCGGCGTCTCGGGTGAAGGTGCGTTCAGAGGCCTGGACTGCGACCTTGTCCAGCTCCTCAAACACCTGGGCTTGGATGTCCTCCGTGGACACCATCCGTGTTTTGGCGACGGCTGTGAGTCTCATCACCACCGGCCCGATGATCTGGTTGGGGAATTCAAGGTCCACGATCCTGGCATCCCCGAAGGCCAGCTTGATGGAACGCATGAGCTTGAGCCAGCTGAAGGCCTCGAAGCTCCCATCCTTCTTGAGGACGTCGAAGGGCGCTAAGGTCTCGGCCAGCTCGCGCGCCCGCGCGGCGGCCTTGCGCAGGTCCGGCACCGGCTTCTCCGGCGCCACCAGGCCCTCCAGTACCTTGTTTTCCAGATGGTTGGGGTCCACCAGGATGACGGGACGTCCCCGGCTCCGGGCACGCATGATCTCGAGGGTGGTGCCGATGGACTCCTTCCACATGTTGGCCACTACCACGTCGCACTCCTCCACGGCACGTAGACCGCGGGAGAAGTCCCAGTAGTCCTCCCAATCCGCCGGGTCGGAGTACTCGAACTCGTGGCACAGCTTCTTGAACTCAGCCCGCCATAGACGGCGTTGAGGCTCGTTGCAGCCGGAGAGTGGGCCGGAGAGGTGAATGCGCATAGATGTAGGGTAGCAGCCTTCGGGCCTGCCTTGATGGCTGGTCTTTCACGCATATCCGGCGTCAACCCGCGGCGGTGCCGGTGTGGGCTGTCAGAACGATCGCGAGCAAGGAGGGCATCACCCGCAGCTCTACGACAGAGAAGACGCCGGCGGTGGCCGGGACAACACTTCTTACGCTACTCTCCTCCGCGGCATTCGTGCCGGCGTGCGCCGTCTGCGGTGGGCTGCCGGAGGCACAGGAAGGGGGATGACGGCATGGCCTACGATAAAGAACTGGACGCCCGGGTGGGCGATGTGGCCATGGCTTGGGGTGCCTCCCGCAGAAGGATGTTCGGCGGCACGGGCTACATGCTAAACGGGAACATGATGGCCGGTGTCTTTGGGGACAGTCTGATCCTTCGCCTCGGCCCGGAGGAAGGAGCCGCCGCGCTGGAGCGGGCCGATGTCCAACCCTTCGACATAAGTCCCAACCCTCACTCCGGCTGGGTCATGGTCGGCCCAGGAGGCTTGGACGACGATAGCTTGGAGCACTGGCTGGAGCAGGCCCGTGAGTTCGTGGAGACGCTGCCGGAGAAGTGAGCAGCGGCTTCGTGCGCCCGCCGGCCCGGCGCCCGGACTTGACCCGCGACGCCTGGGAGGCCCTCCCGCCGCTCTCGTACCCCGGCGCGGCGTGGGGCACACCGGAGCCAGGCTTCTACCGCTATGCGGTGGTCGAGGAGGGCACCGTGCACATAGAAGAGGGGGTTCTTGCTGCAGAGGGGGAGGTAGGCTGACTCCGCGCGGGGCGGTGCGGCCCGACCGGTGCGGCTGCCGCTCAGCCGTTGGTGACGATGAGCCCTCCCGGTTGCACGCCGTGCTCCGCGCACAGCGGGCGGCACTTCCCGTGCAGGAGGTAGGTGATTCTCCCGGCCGTTACCTGTTGTTCGCTGAGAAGCTCGTAGTTGGCGCCGCCTTTGGAGATCACCAGGTCTGCCTCCGTCAGCAGACGTGCAACTTCAGCCGAGCAGGAGGCGAGGTCGGTGCTGGGGAGCGGGCGCCGGTCGCCGTTGCCGATCACTCGTGCGACGGTTCCCATTCCCACCTCTACAGCTTCCGCCACAGTCGCGTCGTTGATAGTGGGAATCTCCCGGGCTACGAGTACCACGTCCACCTCATGGGTGCGCTTGAGCGTTTCCAGGAACAGGAGGTCGAAAACGACTTCCCCGCAGTTGTCGGACAGGTAGACGATGGAGGAGGCTGCCGCAAGGCGCCTGCGGAACTCGGTCACATTGGCATCATCCAGCGGCATGGCCTCCAGATCCTGCAGCAGTTGCGGACTGGGGTTCACCAGCGGGCCCACCATGGTGTCGAACACGTTCCCCAGGATGCACAGCTTCAGCGCCGTCAAGAAGGGATCCGGGGATTCGGCCACGTGCCGGCGGGCGTGGGGCAGCATGCGGAGGGCGGCTTCGTTCTGGCCGCGCTTCTTGGCGGACAGCGGGTCTGCGTCTCCCACCAACGCTGTGAGCGCCTGCCAGGTCTGCATGGTGGCCACCGGGGTGAAGGTGTCCCACACGCCGCCGCGGAACGGCTTCAGCTTGAGGGCGGCTTCCAGGACAGCCTGCGGCAAGGACTCGTCGTTGCCGGCCTGCCGGGCCATGTTGATGGCGTTGTTGAGCAGGCAGGGGAGGCAGTCGGGATAGGTGCGCATGACATGATTGTGCCACAGACCACTCTCGATGTGTCATTCGACTTGCACTGCGTGCTGCGGCTGGGAGCTCACCGCTGGTCCAACGAGAAGGGCGGGTAACGGTCGGTGATCAGCAGGAAGGCGTAAGCGGTGACGCGAAGGCTCCAGCGGTTGACGCCTACCACGAAGTCGAACAGACCACGGGGGTAAGTGCCCGTGAAGAGGATGGCAAACCAGGCCACAATCACGCAGGCCAGCACGCCGATCCAGAGGAACCACAGCAGTACCCAGTGGGGGATGGCCAGGAACCACTTCACCAGTGGCAGCCAGCGATTGAGCTGTGTGGCATCCGGATAGGAGAAGTCCACGTGGACTGCCTGCTCCTCCTCGGTGGAGGGGTACTCGTCCCGGAGTAGGAGGGCGTATGACCCCACCCGGGCCAGGAAACGGGTCAGGTTGAGGTTCCAGTCAAACCACCAGCGGGGGTACTTCTGCCGGAAGAGGATCATGAGCAGCACGGGGGCGAAGAGGACGCCGCCCGCCGCCCAGGACCAAGACCAGTAGTACTCCTCGCCATCCAGGGAGATCGAGCCGGAGGCGAGGAGTGCGGCCAGTATCCCGATGGGGATGATCCATAGGAAGCGAAGGCCGGTGGAGAGGCGGTCGAGCGGTCTGTCCGGGTAGTCCACGGTGTAGGTGAGCGGGTAGGGCGGGGTGGCGGGGTACGGTGTCGACTGTGGTTCCATTTCTTGCCTCCGCTGACTGTGATTACCCACGTGGGGCCGCCGTGCGCCCGCCAGGCGCGCGGCGGCCCGGGCTTCTTCCCTGCTATTCGCAGTACACGCGCACGGTGTCGCCGTTGCCGGCATCCACGTTGATCTCCATTTCGCGCAACGATTGGATGAGCTCCTCCAACTCCTCCGGCTTGATGTTGGAGAGGTCCATGGACATGCCGTGATCGGCCATGGACTTGTTGATCTGCTCCATGGCCGGCGGCGGGATGAGGTTGGTCAGCTTCAGACCCGCCCGCACCAAGGTGAGCGGGATCTTGACGTTGACGTTGTCCCCTTTGGTACTGACCACCTTGACGTACATGAACTTGGGCGCCGTCAGAGGTTTGGCGGAAGTACCTTCCCCAGAACCACCCTCGGAGGAAACGGCTGTTGCGGCTCCCTCACCCGTATCGCGTGGAGAACCCGCCTGGAGGGCGTCCAGGAGCCGCCCGGCTTCCTCGGCGGTGATCCTGCCGCCCGCCAGCAGATCCAGTATGCGGTTGCGTTCTTGACCCATGGTGAACTCCCTTCTTCTCAGCGGACCGCCAGCCCGACGGTCCGCGTGTTGCCCCGCACGGAGACCTCCGTGCCCCGTGTCTCTCCCACCACCTTCAGCCCGGCCCAGAGGAGGCGCGTGTAGCTGTAGCGCTCGGCCACTGCCAAACGGACGGCATCTACCACCAGCAACACGAGCAGCATGATGAGCAGCAGCACCAGGAGCAGGGGCCACAGCAGGAAAAGCGGGAACAGCATCCTGAATGTGGTACGGCCCTCTTCCGCGATGCTCACGGCCACGAGGGCGGGCGGCATCCTCATCTCCCAAGCCTTCCTGCGGCCTCTTCCACGGAGATCTCGCCCCGTTCCAGGAGATCGAAGACCTCGTCGCGCTCGGTCACCTGCTCCACCTGAACCATGTGCAGTTGCCCGATGATGCGATTGAGGCGGTTCTTGACAGTGGGGTAGCTGATGCCGAAGGCTTTCTCCATGTCCTTGATGGACCCGTGGCAGCGCACGAACTCGCTCACGAACACCTGATCCTCGTAGCGCAGGCTCGCCAGGGGTGGTAGCTCGAACTCCCCGACGATGGAGATATCGCTGCCCTCCAGCCGGACTCCTGTCACGAGGAAGGGACGGTCGCCGGTCAGGTTGGTTAGTTCATGCCATTGGCCCATGCGATCACCTCCTCAGTTGAGCTTGGTTATTCCATTATCGCGCTCGTATGAAGAAAATCAAGTGCCACATTGATAAAATCAATATTGCGGAGGATCCGCAGGTTGCCGGCCACATGCGTGCCGCATCCGTGGTGGATGGGGCCACGGTCCACGGAGCAAGCCTGGACGGCTGTCCTCCTTTATGCGCAGCGCGATTAGGGATATAACGTAATCAAGGGCCCTCTTCGGAGGGGTGTGGCTCTTGCACGGGGGTGCATCGTTGCCCCGCAACCTATCGGGGAGGATAGGTGGGATGATCAAGAAGCGGCTGTTTGTGAACGGTATCCCCAGTACGGTCGTGGCCGACCCGGAGGGGAGACTCGCTGATGTCCTGCGGGCGCAACTGGGGCTGACCGGCACCAAGCTGGGGTGCGGGCAGGGTCAGTGCGGCGCCTGTTCCGTTATCCTCAACGGCGAGGTGGTGCGCTCCTGCGTCACCTCCATGAAGCGTGTGCCCGATGACGCCTGCATCACCACCGTGGAAGGCATCGGTACCCCGGCCGATCTGCACCCCGTGCAGCTGGCCCTGGTGGCGCGTGGGGCCCCGCAGTGCGGCTACTGCATGCCCGGCGTGGTGGTGTCGGCCAAGGCTCTGCTTGACGCCAACCCCACGCCCACCCGGGCTGAGGTGCGCGCTTGGTTCCAATCCCACCGCAACGCCTGCCGCTGCAACGGCTACAAGCCCATCGTGGATGCGGTGATGGACGCGGCCAAGGTGCTGCGGGGCGAGATGCCGCGGGAAACGCTGGAGTTCAAGATGCCGGTCGACGGCAGGATATGGGGCAGCACCTACCCCCGCCCCTCGGCGGTGGCCAAGGTGACCGGCACCATCGACTACGGGGCGGACCTGGGGCTCAAGCTCCCGCCCGGCTCGCTGCATCTGGCGCTGGCTCAGGCGGAGGTGTCGCACGCCAACATCTGCTCCATCGACACATCCGAGGCGGAGAGCATGCCCGGCGTGTACAGAGTGGTCACCCACAAGGACGTCCGCGGCAAGAACCGTATCACCGGCCTCATCACCTTCCCCACCAACAAGGGCGACGGCTGGGATCGTCCCATTCTCTGCGACGAGAAGGTGTTCCAGTACGGTGACGCTCTGGCCATCGTCTGCGCGGACACGGAAGAGCATGCCCGGGCGGCGGCGGCCAGGGTCAAGGTGGACCTGGAGGTGCTGCCTGCCTATATGAGCGTGCCGGCGGCCATGGCTGAGGACGCCTTGGAGATCCACCCTGGGACGCCCAACATCTACTTCGAGCAGAGCATCGCCAAAGGCGAGGACACGGCGCCCATCATGGCCTCGGCCGCCTACACGGTGGAGGACGAGTTCTACCTGCAGCGGCAGCCGCACCTCACCATCGAGCCGGATGTGGGCTTGGCCTACTACGACGAGGAGGGCCGTCTCACCATCCACTCCAAGAGCATCGGCATCCACCTGCACCACGCCATGATCGCTCCCGGCCTGGGCATCGAGCCGGAGAAGCTGCGCTTGGTGCAGAATCCGGCCGGCGGCACCTTCGGCTACAAGTTCTCACCCACCATGGAGGCGCTGCTGGGCGTGGCCTGTATGGCCACGGGCCGGCCGGTGACACTCCGTTACAACTACTTCCAGCACATCACCTACACCGGCAAGCGCTCGCCCTTCTGGATGAAGATGAAGTTTGGGGCCGACGCCGAAGGCAGGCTCTTGGCCATGGAGACCGACTGGAGCGTGGACCACGGTCCCTACTCCGAGTTCGGCGACCTGCTCACGCTTCGCGGCGCGCAGTACATGGGCGCAGGCTACGACATCCCGGCCATCCGGGGCACCGGCCGCACGGTCTGCACCAACCATATCTGGGGCTCGGCCTTTCGCGCCTACGGCTCGCCACAGGCCTTCCTGGCCTCGGAGAGCCTCATGGACGAGCTGGCCGAGAAGATGGGTCTGGATCCGCTCGAGCTCCGCTACAAGAACGTGTATCGTTCCGGCGCCACCACGCCTACCGGTCAGGTGCCGGACGCTTGGAGCCTGCCGGAGATGATCGATTTGCTCCGGCCGCGCTACCAGGCGGCCCTGGAGAAGGCCGGGCGTGAATCCACTGCTGAGGTCAAGAAGGGCGTGGGCATCTCGTTGGGCATCTACGGCTGTGGACTGGATGGTCCCGACTCGTCCGAAGTATGGGTGGAGGTCACCAAGGACGGCGTGACGGTGGGCGCCTCCTGGGAGGATCACGGCCAGGGCGCCGACATGGGCGCTCTGGGCACGGCGCACGAGGCGCTGCGGCCATTGGGCATTGCTCCCGACAGGATCAGGCTGGTGCTCAACGATACGGCGGTGACGCCCAACAGCGGTCCCTCCGGCGGCAGCCGCCAGCAGGTGATGACCGGCAACGCCATCGTCAACGGCTGCCAGCAACTGGTGGCGGCCATGAAGAAGGCGGACGGCTCCTTCCGCAGCTACGAGGAGATGGTGGCGGAGGGCATCGCCACCCGCTACAGCGGCAAGTACACGGCCTCCATGGCCTCGGGCTGTGACGGCAACGCGCAGGGCAGCCCCTTCTCCGTGTACATGTACGGGCTGTTCATGGCCGAGGTGGCCGTGGAGACGGCCACGGGCAAGACCCGGGTGGAGAAGTACACGGCGGTGGCCGACGTGGGCAAGATCAACAACAAGCTGGTGGTGGACGGCCAGATGTACGGCGGCATCGCCCAGGGCATTGGGCTGGCGCTCTCCGAGGACTGCGAAGACCTGGCCAAGCACAAGACCATGGCCGGGTGCGGCCTGCCCTATGCGGAGGACATCCCCGATGACATTGAACTGCTCTACGTGGAAAGCCCGCGCGAGCATGGCCCCTTCGGCGCGGCCGGCGTGGGCGAGTGCCCGCTGACCGCCTCGCACGTGGCCGTCATCAACGCTATCAAGAACGCCACCGGCGTGCGTATCACTCATCTGCCCGCCCTGCCGGAGAAGGTGCTGGCGGGGCTCAAGGTGCTCTAGCCCTGCCACTGCCTGCCGGCGGCGCCCCGCGCGCGGGGCGTCGCCGGCTCCGTGCCACGGGCCGTCTGTCGTCGGCAGTGCCGCTTGCATTGGAGCCGCGTGCCTTCCTGCCGCAGGATACGGCTCCTCCCTTGTGCCAGGAATTCCTTGACCCCATGTCAGTGGTTTAGTTATCCTGATAGACAAACCAGCCTGAGGGTCGGAAGCTCATTCAAGGGGGGTGATAACTGCCAAGCACGAGTTAGGGGATAAGTGCTGGGGTGAGAAACCACAAAGACTTAGGGCCTATCCCGCTAGGCCGCAACCAGGGCTGCCTGCAGGGCTGCGACTCGGGCCTTCTTGAAGGCGATGAGGCCACCGGCCAACATCAAGAGGGCCAGGTGGTTCTCGTCCTTCTTGGACCA
>JAAYAL010000018.1 GCA_012719395.1 Gaiellales bacterium
GTCATGAGAGGAGAGAGCTATCGACTGAAGGGCAAGCAGAGAGAGTTACTCGAGGGAGAGGCAAGGAACTGAAAGTGGCTCAGATTTCAACCGGCGATTCTGGCTCAGATTTCGACCGGCGTTGACAGCAAACGTGCGAAATCCGCCCCAAATCGATCACCGAAAACGCTCCATGCCGATCAGACAAAACGCCGCACGCCGATCAACGAAAACGCTGATGCCGATCAGCAGGAACGCCGTCATGCCGATCAGCTTTCGGCCTTTCGGCGTAATCGATGATCGGCATGGGCGTTTTCGAATGCGGATGACGTAGCGACGCTCTCAACCCGCCTCTAGAGTGGGGCCTTCCGCACCGTGAACGACCGGAAAGAGCCCCACCTCGATGGCGCAGAGGAGAGTGTCGATGAAGAAGGCAAAGGAGATCCTCAGGCTCAAGTCCGAGGCGGGTCTTGGCAACCACAAAATCGCCCGGGCCTGCGGCGTCTCGGCCTCCACCGTGTGGGACACCGTGACCCGTTTCCAGATGACCGGGATCGGCTGGCCACTGCCGCCCGCCATGAGCGAGAAGGAACTCGAGCGCCGCCTCTACCGCAAACAGGGATCCCTGGAAGCCAATCCGGAGCGGGTGCCGGACTGGGCCGAGGTGCAGCGCGAACTCCGCAACAAGCACGTGACCCTACGCTTGTTCTGGGAGGAAAGACGAAGCCGACGCGGGGAATCGAACCCCGGACCTGCTCATTACGAGTGAGCTGCTCTGCCAGCTGAGCTACGTCGGCGCGGTGAAGCAGGAAGCTAGTTTAGTAGCTGGCCCGCCCCCCTGCAACCAACCCCGCGCATTCGGCTGCCCCGCGGGCAGATACCCCACAGACGGGACACCCGTTCACCACATCGGCGCGCGCAGCCCCCTCAGGGCGCTTCGGTACCAGCCACCCCGCCTTGGCCTCGCGGCCGGCGCCGGCGGCGGCGCGGCCGGCGCTTCCTGGCCTCGACAGACCCGGTACCTTCTTCACCAGGTTCAGTGTCACCCGGCTGGGCTTCGGTCTCCCCCTCGGCCGCGGCGGCCGCGGCCGTACACTCCTGCGCGCGACTGGAGTTGTCGAGGTGCTCCCGGCCCCCCACCTCCTCCGATCCCTCCGCGGACGGAACCTGGCCTCGCTTCCGTGAAGCTCTCCTCTGCCCGGATTCGGCCTCCGGTCTTGACCCACCGCCCGTTCCGGCTCGGGAGCCGGCCCGGACTGAGCGTTGCCCCGCCCTTGACACCGGCTCAGTCCCGCCTGCGCCGGCCGGGGCGCCCGCGGCCGCTTCCGCCGCGTCCGCCTCACTCAAGGCGCCAAAGTCGTCCGGCACCGCCAGCGGGCAGCCGGGGCAGGGCTGCAGATCTCCGCCCGGCTCCTCGGTCACGCCGGCACCACAGGCCGCGCCCCGTGGCCCCTCCATGCCTGCCGGCACCTCCGTCACCACGCCCTCGGCGTCGATAGAGATGGCCGTGCCGATGCACCGTCCCTCTGCGTCCACCAACCGCACCTGCCGCGCTTTCTCCTCAACCGTGGTCCCATCGGGCAGCTTCACCACCAGGGAGTCCTTGGGAACCTGATAGCCGGCAACCACGCCATCGCCACGAGGCGTGCGGACCGGCGTCCCCCGCCTGGGAGCATCCCTGCGGAAGGCCACATACTGTTCTTGTTCGTACTTGAGACAGCACATGAGGCGCCCGCAAAGACCGGAGATCTTCATAGGGTTGAGGGGAAGATTCTGCTCTTTGGCCATGCGGATGGAAACGGGCTCCTGGTCCATCTGGAACAGGGTGCAGCACAAATGACGCCCACAGGGGCCCAGGCCCCCGAACAGACGGGCTTCATCCCGTACGCCGATCTGCCGCAGCTCAATCCGCATGTGCAGAGCCTTGGCCAGGTCCACGACCAGCGCGCGGAAGTCCACGCGCTCATCAGCATAGAAGCTGAACACGATCTTGCCGCCACCGAACATCACCTCAGCATCCACAAGCTTCATGTCCAGCCCATGTGTGGCGATGAGCTCGCGGCAGGTCGCCAGCGCCTCTTTCCGCACTTCGCGAGCAGCCGCAACCGTCTCCAGGTCCTGGCTCCCGGCGCGGCGAAGGACAGGCTTGAGGGGCTGGCTCTGCTCGCCCTCTTCCCGCTCCGCGGGCCCCACTATCACCTCGCCCATCTCGAGCCCCCGCACAGTCTCCACCACCACCTGGTCCCCATGCACGAGTTCCAGGGAGCCGGCATCGAAATCGTAAATCCTGCCACCTTTCTGGAAGATGACACCCACGATCCTGGGCATCAGAGGAGGGCCTCCTTCATGCTGAAGAGCATGTGTTCAAGCGAGCAGCGAGTGTCAACATTATATCGAAACCGCTCTTTGGTCCTTTTGGCGGCCGCGATGACCTCGAGATAGGAGGAAAGCAGCCCCGGAAGACCGTCTTCGCGCAACTCCGCAAGGTAGTCGAAGTTGTGCACCGTCTCCTCCGCCCCTGCCGCCACCACGGCTAGATCCCGGAACCAGCCGGCGCTGCCGCTGATGACGTGGTCAATACCCGCCTGCACGGCGGCCCTCTTCTCGCGCCTCAACCTCACATCGAAGGCCTTCTCCACCCGGGATCGTGCCCTGGCATCCGCCGCCCACTCCATCTCGCACGTCTTCTGGTCTTCCACGCAGGCCACGGCGGCAGCCACACGCCGGCCAAGCATGGCCATTACCTCATCAGCCATGCCCTGCACGCGCGCGAAACCGGCCGACGGCAGCTCTCGGGCCAACGACAGCACCAGTACACGGTCTTCTCGCACGGACTGCGAATGGGTCAAGGCTTCCGCATAGGAAAGATCGCCCTGCGCCACCCGTGCCAGCGCCCAGGCATCTTCTGCCCGCAGCCCATATCGGGATCCCAAGTGCGCCGCCAGAGCTTTGGCCGGAGTGCGGAAGAAGGGCACCCGCTGGCAACGGGAGACCACCGTGGGCAGCAACCTTTCCGGCGCGCTGGACACCAGCACGAAGCGGGCGTGGGAAGGCGGCTCCTCCAGGGTCTTCAGGAAGGCATTGGCGGCAGGCTCGGTCATGGTCTCGGCTTCCAGGATGACGTATACACGGCGGGCCGCCTCGTACGGTCGCATAGCCGCATCCAAAGTCAACTGACGGATCTGGTCGATGAGGATGGACGAGCCGTCAGGTGCAACGGTCTCCAAGTCCACATGGACACCCGACCGCGCACGGCGGCAGTGATCACAGTGACAGCAGCCGCCGTCCGGGCAGAGCAGTCCCGCCGCGAACGCGTAAGCGGCGTCGGTCTTGCCCACACCCCGCGGACCGTGCAGCAGATAAGCATGCGCCGACCCCCGCTGCAGAGCTTGGCCGAGCACGGTGAGTGCCAGCGGCTGACCCACCACGTTGCCGAACAGGGCGGAGTCCACGGCGCCCACCAGCGGCGTCACGAAGCGAGAAGCTCCAGTTCCTGGGACACAGCTGCCAGCGTCAAGGCACGAACCTGCTCAATGCCACCCGAGGAGTCGATCACGCGAATGCGGTGAGGGTACAGCTCGGCCAGCTTCCGGTAACCCTCCACCACCCGCGCGAAGAACTCGGCATCCTCGGATTCCAGCCTGTCCAGCTCTCTGTCCACTCCGTGCCTCCGGTCCCCGCCCGCTTCGGCCATGGCAGCCGAGTACGCCTTGTCGCGGTCCTGATACATGACCCTATCCTGCCGCAAAGCTTCGTCCAGGCTGAAGAAGAGCGTGAGGTTGGGAAAGAGAAACTCGGTTGCCCAGACGCTCAACGTGATGACGTCGTCCAGGCCAAGCTCGCGTCCGAAGCCCTGATAGGCAACGGAGGAGTCCACATAGCGGTCGCTGAGGACCACGGCTCCCCGCTCCAGCGCCGGGCGGATGACCTGGCTGACCACCTGCGCACGGGCGGCTGCGTACAGAAGAGCCTCCGCCCGCGGAGCCATCTCGGGACGGGAGGGATCCAGCAGAATCTCACGCACTGCCTCCCCAATGGCTGTCCCCCCCGGTTCGCGGGTGGTCACCACCTCGTACCCTCTGGAGCGCAGATCCTTGGCCAAGAGACTCAGCTGTGTGCTCTTGCCCGATCCGTCCAAACCCTCGAAACTGATGAATAAGCCGGGCCTGCCTGGGGATCCTTCCATAGGTTGCATGTCAACCCTTCTTCCCGACGGCAGCCACGCGCTTCTTGGCGAGCGCCTTCTTGGCCGGGGCTTCTGCCGTAGCGGCCTTCTTGGTTGCCGCCTTCTTGCTCGGCGACCTCTTGGCGCCTACAGAAGGGGGACTTTCCTGCTCCTCCCCGTCGCGGGAACTGGCGGCGGCGGCCAGCGCCGCCGCCGCCTCTCGCTGGGCTTTCCGCGCTTTGTACTCATCCTTGGTGGGGCATTCTGTGTCCAAGCAGAGCACCCAGGGCCGGCCGCGGCCGGCCAGCACTTTCACGCGCGGCGTACCACAGCTGGCGCAGACCTCATCCGCGGGGATGATCTCCCCCCGCTGCGGAAGAGGATACGTCTGATCGCAGTCCGGATAGCCCTCGCACCCCACGAAACGCTTCCTGGTGGCCTTGGAGCGGATGATTCGCAGCTTCCGGCCGCACCGTGGGCAGTCCCCGACCACGCGGTCTTCCACGATCCCCTCCACGATCTTCCCCGCCACCCGCTCCCTGTTGGTCTCCAGCGAATCGTAGGCTTCACGCAGCAGACGGCGCGAGATATCCACCACGTCCTGCTTGGTGAGCGACCTATCGGCAATAGCGTCCATATCTGCTTCCAGTTGGGCCGTCATCTGCGGGTAGGCAATGGCGGGCGCATACTCCTGGAGGGCCTCCGCCATCTTGATGCCGGTTTCAGTGGGCTCGACCGGATTACCGCGAATGTAGCCCCGGTCATACAGGTTCTGCAGGATATTGTGCCGCGTGGCCTTGGTGCCCAGCCGGTTCTTCTCCATCAACTCAATGAGCGTGCCCTGGCCGTAGCGTGAAGGCGGCTGCGTTTCCCGGCCTTCGATGCGCTTGTCCAACAGTGGGCACGCATCGCCTTTGGCCAATGCCGGAAGCTCAGTGTCGCGCTGCCGGGCGTAGGGATAGTAGGCCAGCCAGCCGGGCACCACCACCCGGTTGCCCCGCAGGAAGAAAGGCTCGTGGTCAACGTCGAAATCCACTCGGGTGGACTCGGTGACGGCATCATCAGCCAGAGTTGCAAAGAAGCGACGCACGACCAGTTCGTAGATGCGCTGCTCCCGCTCGCCCAGTCCCGCCCGACCGGGCACTCCAGTGGGGAATATGGGCGGGTGGTCCGTGGTCTTCTTGGCACCGCGGCTGGGGACCATCTTCTCCTTGGCCAGCAGGGTCTGCGCCTCAGCTGCGAACCGGCCACCGCTCAGCGCCTCCAGCACTTCCCGCAGATCAAGCGACGATGGGTACACGGTGTTGTCCGTACGCGGATAGCTGATGAGGCCGTCCATGTAGAGGTCTTCAGCAATGCTCATGGCCGCCGCGGCACTGAAGCCCAGGCTGGTAGCAGCGCTGGTGTAGCTGGTAGTGCTGAACGGTGCCGGCCGAGCCGTGGTGCGCCTCGTTGCCTTGACATCCGTGACCAGAGCCGGGCCCACGAGTTTCTCGAACACGGAGCGCGCGCGCGTCTCATCAAGGAAGCGTTCTTCCTTGTGAACCGCCGTGACCCTTTCGGGCCCAACACCAAGATCGACCGAGACCACCCAGTACGGCACGGGTACGAAGGCCCGGCGCTCCTTCTCCCGCTCCACGATCA
>JAAYAL010000019.1 GCA_012719395.1 Gaiellales bacterium
AACCCCAGCGGCAAGATCCTCAAGCGCGACCTGAGGCTGTCGCTGGCCGGTCGCTAGTCACACAGAGCCTGTCCCCCACACAGGGCAGCGCCCCCGGCTATCCCCGGTGGCCGGGGGCGCTGCAAACTACGGCCGGCTCCCTGAGCAGCGCCCCTGTGGCCAAGTACGGGGCACTGCCGGGTGGACAAGACCGGGCAGGCCGGCATTGGGATCGAGCAAACCTCACGGTATGAGGGGGTCCTGCGGTAGCAGCCCCACGCGCTCGCCGTTGAGCTTGCTGGCGTACGCCGTGGCCAGAAGCTCCGCGCGCGACGTGACTTGGTAGGTGGCGAAGAGGCGCTTGAGGTGGTACTTCACCGTGTTCGGCGAGATGAAGAGTCGTTGCGCGATCTCCTTGTTGGCCAGCCCCTCAGCCACCAACTCCAAGACCTCTCGTTCGCGGGTGGGGAGCACGTCCACCACGTGGCCCATGTCCAGCCCGGTGGCGGCCTGCTCGTGAATGAAGGTGGCCACCATATCGCGGTTACCGGGGATGCGGACGGACTTCAGAAGGAGGCATTGTCCCTGCCGACCGGCGTCTTCCAGAGGGACCAGGCTCAGCGCGCTCTGCGTGCCCCCGCTGGTGAGGCAGTTCACATTGGAGCGCAGGGCGCTCAAGACGCGATCTCGCTGTGAGCCGGCGCCTGCGGAGTATGAGAGGAAACTCTCGGCATGGCGGTTGGCGAAGGTGATGTTGCCTGTCCGATCGCTCAGAAGGAGGGCGGCGCCGAGCACCTGCAGCACACCCTCGGCCACTTCGCGCGACTGCTGGGCGTGTTGAAAGTCCAGCGCGTGGCGCACGGCGGCTCTCACGTGCGAGCAGATGACCTCAAGGACTTGAAGGTCACCGGGGGTGAATGGAGGCTCGTCCGGGCCCCGCGTGAAGAACAGGGTGCCCAGGGGAGCGCCGTCACTCATGATGGGTGCTTCCAGCATGCGCACAAGGCGGCGCATGGCGAGGGCTTTGCGCAGCGGCTGCTGCTGCCACTCGCCCTCCGAGTACAGCTGGCTCTCACAGATCGGCCGGCCGTCGCTGGCGATGGAACGCAACAGGGGGTCCACGCGGAAGCCGTTCATCTCATAGCGGCGGACGTAGCGCTCAACACCACCTTCCACGGCCACGCGCCGAAGCGCGCCCGAGGGTGCGTTGAGCAGGTAGAAGCCGTAGGCGTTGGCCGCAACCAGGTCGGGGATGCACCGCACGTAGCGCTCGCCGAGCTCTTCCATCTCCAGGCTGCCGTGGATGGCGTCGACGAACTCCAGCAGGGCCCGACGGACGGGCGTGCGAAGAGACAACGCCTCGACGGCCGAGCTTCCGCGCTCTCCGCGCGGGCCAACGCTGTGCGAGTGATGAGCCGTACTGCCCCCCAAGACACCGGTTGATTCATCTTACCACGCTGCCCATGCCGGCCTGCGCTACCCAAGTGGGTAGTGCTGGGCTGCGAGTATTTCGAAGGACGACCACTACTCATGAGGGTAGTACCGAGCGGCGCATGCCTCCGCCTATGCTTCAAGTACGCTCTAGCGGCAGCCTGGACGGGGGCAAGGGGCGTAGCGAGGCGAAGCGCTTGAATGGGGGGAAGACGTATGAAGTATGTCGTTGGTGTCGACACCGGGGGGACATTCACCGATCTGATAGCCGTCGACGAGGTCGGCAATTCCATCATTGTGAAGACGCCCTCCACTCCGGCCGATCCATCCCTGGCCGTTATCGAAGGCCTACGGAAGGCCGGCGAGCGGGTGGACATGGATCTGGCCGCATTCCTGTCAAACGTCACACGCATCTGCCACGGGACAACCGTCAGCACCAACACGGTGCTGACCTGGACCGGGGCCAAGGTGGGCATGCTGTGCACCGAAGGCTTCCGGGATACTCTGGCAATCAGGTTTGGAATTCGCGAGAACCCCTACGACTACACGGTTCCGCAGCCCAAGGCCCTGGCGCCGCGCTACCTTCGGATCCCTATCGAGGAACGGATCAAATGGGACGGCAGCGTAGTGACGCCTCTGAACGAGCAGCAGGTGAGGGATGCCTGCAAGCAGCTGCTCGAGCAGGGGGTGGAAGCGGTAGTGGTTGGGTTCATCTGGTCCTTCCGTAACAAGGAACACGAGAGAAGGGCCGTGGAAATCTGCCGCGAGGAAATGCCGGGCGCATACGTCATCGGCTCGTGTGACATCCAGCCGGAGATCCGCGAATACTGGCGCATAAGCACCGCCGTGCTTTCGGCCTATGTGGGGCCGGCGCTGACACACTACCTGACGCATATGGTGCAGACCCTCGCAGATTTCGGCTTCAAGGGCCAGTTGCTGATCACCCAGTCCAACGCGGGCGTGATGTTTCCCGAGATCGCCATGGAACAGGCGGCCAGGACGCTGCTTTCGGGACCGGCCAGTGCACCGGCTGCCGCCGCCTACGTGGGTTCTCCGCTGAAGCTGAACAACCTCATCACGTGTGATATGGGCGGCACCAGCTTCGATGTGGCCCTGATCAAGGATCAGAAACCCGCCACCACGCTGGAGACCGCTGTGGGTGGCGTCTACCACCTCCGTCTCCCCATGGTCGACGTGCGCACCATCGGGGCCGGTGGCGGCTCCATAGGCTGGCTTGATTCGATGAATGTGCTGCACATGGGGCCGGCCAGTGCCGGAGCCGTTCCCGGGCCTGCCTGCTACAACCTTGGTGGCGTGGAGCCCACCAGCACCGACGCCGACCTCATTCTCGGCTATCTGGACGAGAATCACGACTTGGCCAGCGACATGCGTTTGGACAAGTCCCTGTCAGAGAAGGCCGTGCAGGAGAAGATCGCGGGACCGCTGGGCATCTCGGTGCTGGACGCGGCTCGTGCCATGCGCAAGATCATTGACCACAGCATGTCGGATGCCATCTCGGAAGTCTCCGTTCAGCGCGGCGAGGACCCGCGGCGCTACGCGCTGGTGGCGGCCGGCGGCGCGGGACCGGTCCATATTGCCGACTTGGCCCGCGTGCTCAACATCCCGCGCATCCTGGTTCCCCGCAACTCCTCCATCTTCTGCGCTATCGGCAGCATCATCGCCGACCTGCGACATGATCTGGTCACCTCCGTGGTCAGCCGCACGGACGACGCAGACCCGGCCGTTCTCAACAGCGTCTTCGGGCACATGCAATCCGTGGGGGATGGCTATCTGGATCGGGAAGGGATCGCAGTGATGGATCGCTACTACCGTCGTTCCATTGACATGCGATACCTCGGGCAGTTCCACGAGGTGGAGCTTCCCATCACGGAGGCCGACTTGACGCCCGAAGTGCTGGCCGTCGTGGTGGAGGACTTCCATAAGAAGCACGAGGAGCTCTATGCCTACAGTGAGCAAGAGTCCTCCACGGAGATGATCAACCTGCGACTGGCGGTCTTCGGCAACGTGGTTCCTCCCGCCCGCAAGGTGCGCGATGAGTCGGCCATGATGGACGCGGAGCGTTACATCAAGGGCCAACGTGCCGTGTTCTTTGAGGAGAAGATGGGATTCGTGCCCACCTTCGTGTATGACGGTGACGCCATGATCGTGGGCAACATCGTGGAGGGACCGGCAATCATCGAGCAGATCACCACCAGTATCGTGGTCCCGCCGGGCTGGCGTCTGGATGTCACTGATTACGGCGACTTCCTCATGACGTATCAGGCCTGACCAGGTCGGCCCAAAGGGAGGCATAATGGCAAGTTCCAAGGCGTTCCAGCTGCAGACAGACCCGGCCGATTTCACGGTGCTCACCTCGGCTATGTTCACCATCGCCCGTGAGATGGGCAAGAACATGGAGCGGACGGCCCGTGCCCCGGTCTACTTCTCGGCTCACGACTTCGTCACCACCATTGTCAGCAAGGAGTTTGAGCTGGTGGCCCTGGCGGAGTACATCCCCGTGCTCACCGGTGCCACGCCCTTCGCGGTCAGGGCGGTGAAGCAGTACTTCGGGGACGACATAAATGAGGGAGATGTGTTCCTCGTCAACGATCCCTATACCATGGACGCCGGCAACCAGATGGCCGACTGGGCCATGGTGTACCCCGTGTTCCACAACGGTGAGCACGTCCTGTGGGTGGCCAACAAGGCCCACCAGCAGGACACGGGTGGAGGCGTGCCCGGCGGCTACAACCCGGGCGCCATAGACGTCTACGCGGAGGGCCTGCGCATCCCGCCCGTACGGCTCTTCGAGAAGGGCAAGGAGCGCAAAGACGTCTTCAACCTCATCATGACCAACGTGCGCATCCCTGGGGCCCAGCGCGGTGACCTCATGTCCATGATCGGCGCGGCCCGCGTGGGAGAGCGCCGGTTGCGCACCCTCTACGACCTATATGGTCGGGAGATGATGGACACGTTCGTGGTCGACCTGTTGAACTACGGCGAGTACATGATGCGTGAGGAGATCTCCAAGCTGCCGGACGGCGTGTACGAGAGTGAGATCATGGGGATCGAGGGTTCCTCTCCCATCCGCTGCACCATCACGGTCGCCGGTGACGAGATGACGGTGGATCTGAGCGAAAGCGGCCCCCAGGTGCCTGCCTACGTCAACAGCCCCATCGCCAATACCACCAGTTCCGTCTACATGTCCCTGATGACTTCCGTGGGCAAGTCGATCGAGTACCGGTGCGGAGGGTGTTACCGGCCCGTGCAGCTGATCACCAAGCCGGGAACGATCACTCATGCGCAGTACCCCGCTGTCCACGGTAACTGCACCAACTTCATTGCCAAACAGATCATCGAGGTGGTGTGGGACGCGCTGGCCAAGGCTGCTCCCAACGAAACGCCCGCCGGATGGGGCTCCATCAATTACTGGGTGTTCTCCGGCATTGACCCCAGGAGGAATGAGGGGTACGGCACCCCTGACTTCCTGGCCTGCGCCAGCGGTGCCGGTGCCATCTGGGGCGTGGATGGGTGGTCAACCAACGGTCCCACTATCTGCTCCGGAACACTCTTCTACCCTGAGATTGAAGTGGCGGAAAGCATCTATCCGGCCATCTGGAAGCGGTGGGAATGGGCCCAGGATTCCGGTGCGGCCGGCCGGTGGCGCGGCGGCATGGGCGTGCACAACGAATGGACCTGCGACACCGAGACCCAGCCCATGCACTTGGCCTACGCGGCCGAGCCCTTTGAGTACAGGACGGCGCCGGCGCCGGCGGGAGGGAAGCTGCCCAAGCCCAACTCCAAGACCTTGCTCTTCGCCAACGGCAAGTTCGAGAGCCAGGCGGAAGTCGTCACCAAGATGCTGTACCAGTTGCGCAAGGGTGACATGGCCATTGACTACACCACCGGCGGTGCCGGTGTGGGTGATCCCACTGAGCGTGATCCACAGGCCGTCCTGGAGGATGTGAGAGACGAGCTGGTGTCGGTGGAGAGCGCCCGGAACGATTACGGTGTGGTGATAAACGTCGCCAGCCTGACCATCGACGCAGAGGCGACGGAAGCGTTGCGCAAGGAGATGCAGGCCGCGCAGACGGCCGGCTGACAGCCCCCACGGCACCGGCTGGGGG
>JAAYAL010000020.1 GCA_012719395.1 Gaiellales bacterium
ACACAATATCATTATCACATGGTCTCAAAGCCGCAGGCCTCAAGGCCGATATTCGATATTGGGGGTCATAGGCCTTCGGGTAGCGAGGGGTGAAATGATTTACTACGTCATTCCCCGCGAACTCGCGGATGAATACTACGAAGCATTCAAGCAGCGATTCGCGGATGTGGAAGGTGTCGAGGTGATCATCGATCGCCGCGTGGCGGAGCGCCGCGCGGGGCAAACCGGAGGAGGCCAACGCGTCCTCCGTGACAGGCGTCGTCGCCGGGCGGGGGGATCCTTCGCTGACGTGTAGCAGATTGTCAGCTGCGGCTGTGTCGCCGCCGCCTCAACGGCGGTCATGGCACTTGGACCTCCACAATCACACCCGCTATTCGCGCGACGGGACCATGACGCCGCAAGAGTTGCTGGAGCGGGCGGCGGCCAGGGGGGTGGATGCGCTGGCGGTGACCGACCATGATTGCCTGCGGGGAGCCCTGGAATGCGCCGCCCTGGCCGCCGCCGATCCTTCCTTGCCACGCGTGATCGTGGGCGAGGAGATGGCGTCGTGCCAAGGGGATCTCGTGGGTCTCTTCCTAACGCGCCAGATCCCTGGTGGGCTCGACGTGCTGGACACCATCTCCCTCGTCCGGGAACAGGGTGGCCTGGTCTATCTTCCTCACCCTTTCGATTCCCTTCGTCGCGCGACCATGGCTCCGGATTGGGTGGACAGGGTGGCGGCCGCCGCCGACGTGGTGGAGGTGGCCAATGGGCGCGCGCTCACCTGGGAGGCGAACCGCCGGGCGCTGCAGCTCGCCTCTCGGCACGCCACGCGGCTGGGAGCGGGAAGTGACGCGCACTACCCCGGCGAAGTTGGTCGGACGTACCTGGAGCTTTCGTCTCCCCTCTCCCTGGGCGTGCCCTCTGCTTTTCTGCGGGGCCTTCGCCGGGCACGCCCGTGTGCCACGCGTCCTTTGGTCGGTCTGTCCCGGTCATGGTTCTTCTGCCTGCGTACGGGTCTGCTCATGGCGTTGCGCCGGCGCAGCGGTTTGCATGGGGCCGATGGGGGATAAGTAGAGGGAAGCAGCCAGGACGAGAGCAAGGGGGCGGGGAGATGGTGTCGGCCGGCGGAGCGGCGCCTGCGCTTCTGTGGAAGACGTGGCGGGGTGGCCCTGCGGTTCATTGTTACCTGTGCGCGCACCACTGCCGGGTCGAGCCGGGAGAACGCGGCAGGTGCGGCGTGCGCGAGAACCGCGAGGGAGTGCTGCATACGCTGGTGTTCGGGAACCCGGTGGCAGTGGCGGTTGATCCCATCGAGAAGAAACCGTTGTTCCACTTCCTGCCGGGGACGTTGAGCATGTCCGTGGCGGCGGTGGGCTGCAACTTCACGTGCCTGTTCTGTCAGAACTTCGACATCAGTCAGATGCCGCGTGATTGGCGGCGCATCGACGGCTCTGCGTTGCCGGCGGAGCGGGTGGTGCAGGGGGCGGTGCAGGCGCGGTGCGCCTCCATCTCCTATACGTACACCGAGCCCACCGTCTTCTTCGAGTACGCTGAAGCCTGCGGGTTGAGGGCGCTTGAGTCCGGGTTGAGGAATGTGTTTGTCACCAACGGCTTCATGACCAAGCAGGCCTTGGAACGCGCGGCCTGCTTCGTGCACGCGGCCAACGTCGATCTCAAAGGCTTCACAGAGGAGTACTATCGCAGAGTAGTGGGCGGGCGCCTGAAGCCCGTGATGGACAGCATCAGGCGAATGGTTGAGGCGGGGATCTGGGTGGAAGTGACCACGCTCCTGGTTCCCGGCCATAACGATTCACCGGGTGAACTTCGGAACCTGGCGGCATTCCTGGCAGGGTTGAGCCCGGATCTGCCCTGGCATATCTCGCGTTTTCATCCCAGCTACCGCATGATGGACGTGCCGGTGACCCCGCTGGCCTCCATCGAGCGGGCGGTCGCCATTGGGCGGGAGGCAGGACTGCGCTACGTGTATGCCGGAAACGTTCCCGGACACGACAGCGAGTCCACGCGGTGCCCCTCATGTGGGGAGGTGGTCATAGGGAGGTCGGGATTCACGGTGACCAGCCGCCACCTGCAGGATCATCGCTGTGGGAAGTGCGGGGAGGTGGTGGCTCTTGTCACTGCCGGGGAAGGTGACGGCCGGGTACCCCACGGAAGGTAGTGGGGGACGGAACGGCCGAGAGGAGGTGGGCTCGTGGGACTGGTGGGTTGTCTATTCATGCCTCATCCTCCCATCGTGGTTCCGGCGGTGGGGGGGGAGCGTGTGCACGAAGTGCAGGCCACGCTGGAAGCCATGCGGGCGGCCGGAAGGGAGGCAGCCGACCTTTGCACGGAGGTCATCGTGCTCTTGTCGCCACACGCTCCCTTGGATGCCGACAGGGTTACCGTATGCACGGCCCCCCGCTATGTGGGGTCTCTGGCCATGTTCGGTGCTCCGCAGGTACGGGCGGACCTCAGGGGGGAAGTGGCGCTGGCTCGCGCCATCATTCATGAGGCTGCGGAGAGACACGTCCCGCTGCTGGAATATGGAGAGGGAAGTGAGCGCGTGGCGCTGGATCATGGTGCGTTGGTTCCGCTCGCCTTTCTGCTGGAGCAACTGGGGCCTCCTCCAGCCTTGGTGGAGCTGAACTTCTCCTTCCGAAGCCCCCAGGTGCATCTGTCCTTCGGCGCGGCGGTCGGCGCCGCCATTGACTCCTATCCGGCCCGAGTCCTCTATGTGGCCAGCGGGGACCTCAGCCACCGGCTCACCCCGGACGCTCCCGCCGGATACGCACCGCGTGGGGCGGACTTTGACCGTCAAGTGGTTGAGGCTCTACGTGAGGGGGACCTGGAGTCGCTCAGCCTCATCCCACCGGGATTGACCGAGGAGGCCGGGGAATGTGGGTACCGCTCGCTGCTGGTGCTGGCCGGGCTGCTCCGCGGCCGTTCCTCCGGTACCCGGCTCCTGTCCTACGAAGGCCCGTTTGGTGTCGGTTACATGGTGTGTGTGATCGACCTGCGGAACAAGGATGGTGATTGATGGAAGGGACGCCCAAGACCGCGGCCGATCCGCTGGTGGATCTGGCACGACGAACCGTGGAGTCCTACGTGCGCAGCGGCACGACCCCCCCGGCTGAGCTCCCTGCGGGAGTGGGTCTGGAGCGGTCGGGGGTGTTCGTCTCTCTCCACCTGCCTGACGGCTCCCTCCGCGGCTGCATCGGCACCGTCGGCTCCACGCGCCCCGACGTGGCCCAGGAGATCGTCAACAACGCCGTGTGCGCCGCCACGCGTGATCCTCGTTTCCCGCCCCTCAGGCCCGAGGAACTGCCCGGGCTGGACATATCGGTGGACGTCTTGGGCAGGCCCGAACCCGTGGAGGACATCACGGAGCTTGACCCCAAACGCTACGGCATCATCATAAAGGCGGCAGACGGTCGGCAGGCACTTCTGCTGCCGGACTTGGAGGGGGTGGATACCGTGCAGCAGCAGATATCCATTACCTGCCGCAAGGGCTACATCGATCCGGAGAGGGACAACTACGATATCTTCCGGTTCGAGGTGGAACGCCATCACTGAGCAGGCGGGAGCCGCCCACCACGCCAGTGCTATCATCAGGGAGCAATCTCCAAACAAGGAGTGCCACTTGAGTTCATATGCCGAAAGAATCCGCGGTGCCGCCGGGTTCAGCAGTTCCCGCCCAGACTCCGTGCGTGTCGTTTCCGAAATTGCCGCTCAGACCCACCGCCTGCGGGAGATGGGGTGGAACTTGACGGTTGCGGCCATGGAACGTTTTGCTGGTCATCGGCGCGGGTTGGGCAACAAGGACTTTCACATGAGCGCTTCGGTGCGGGACCTGGTTGCGCGCACGGGGAAAGGAGCGCGGAGCGAGGTGGACGCGTTCGCGCAATCCGTCATGCGCGCGGGTCACTACACCAAGGATGAAGCCGCGCGCGCGGTACGCTCCGTGGTGGTCAGCCTGGAGGAGCGCGTGCCTCCTGAAGTGCTGCTGAGACTCGCGGACTGTCTGCACGGCGAGGAGGCGGAGGTCTTGCGGGCCCGGGTGGAGCGGCGCTCTAGCCTTTGATGACCCCCAGGGGTCGCAGGCGGGCCACGCGGGGTGAGATGCCCGCGCGGCCCATGACGCCCACCACCGCCTCTACATCCTTGTAGGCTTCCGGCATCTCCTCGCCCAGGGTCTTTCGGCCTTGAGCCCGCGCGACGATACCCTTCTCCCCCAGTTCCCGCTCGATGGCTCTTCCCCGGGCGCGCTTCAGCGCCTGCGCCCGGCTCATGACTCGGCCTGCACCGTGACAGGTGCTGCCGAAGGTCTCCTCCATGGCCTGCCGCGTGCCCTTGCAGACGAAAGACGCCGTCCCCATGTCGCCCGGGATGAGCACCGGCTGCCCCGTGCTTCGGTAGACGGCCGGGACCTCTGGATGCTGGGGGCCGAAGGCACGGGTGGCGCCCTTGCGGTGCACACAGAGAGTCATGGCCTTTCCCTCCACCGTGTGCTGTTCGATCTTGGCGATGTTGTGGGCCACGTCATACACCAAGCGGAGGCCGAGCGCCTGGGGTGAGAGGGACAGGGTGCGGAGCAGGGCCTTTTCGATGAGGTGCATGAGCATCTGGCGGTTGGCCCAGGCGTAGTTGGCCGCGCAGGCCATGGCTGCCAGGTAGCGCCTGCCCTCAGGTGAGGTCACCGGGGAGCAGGCCAGTTGGCGGTCGGCCAGGCGGATGCCGTAGGCGGCCGCGGCGCGGCCCATGACCCCCAGATAGTCGTCGCAGATCTGGTAACCGAAGCCGCGGGAACCCACGTGGATCATGAGGGTGATCTGTCCCTCCGCGAGCCCAAAGGCGGTGGCTGCTTCTCGATCGAAGATCTCCTCCACCACCTGCACCTCTAGGAAGTGGTTTCCGGCGCCCAGGGTACCCACTTGGTCCGTGCCGCGGGCAAAGGCCCGTTCGCTGACGGCGGAGGGGTCCGCCCCGGGCAAGGCGCCTCCGGCCTCTGTCCGCTCCAGGTCTGCGGGAGTCCCGTAGCCATTCTCCACCGCCCAGGCCGCACCCCTGACGCAGATGGTCTCCAACTGTCGACGGCTGAGCTTCTGGATGGCGCCACTGGAACCCACTCCGGCGGGGATATCGCGAAAGAGCTGGTCGATGGTGCGTTTCAGCGCGGGCTCAATGTCTTCCCGGTGCAGATCGGTGGCCAGCAGGCGCACGCCGCAGTTGATGTCGTAGCCCACGCCGCCCGGCGAGATCACCCCGTCCTCCACGGAGAAAGCGGCCACCCCTCCTATGGGGAAGCCGTAGCCGAAGTGGATGTCCGGCATGGCCAGCGAGTAGCGCACGATCCCCGGCAGCGTGGCTACATTCCGCACCTGGGCCAAGACATCCGACTGCCCGGGGGAGGACAGCAGTTCCTTGGTGGCATAGATGCGTCCCGGGACCCGCATGTCCCCAGTAGCCGGAATTTCCCAGATCACGTCGTTGCAGGGAATGAGGCGGGGTGGGATCCCAGCGGTGTCCAGGTCTGCATTCATGGTGGCCAGTCCTTCACACGTCAAACAGGATCGTCGCCCGCCAAGCGCCCGGTTCTGTCTGCTCGGTCAACAGCCGGTGGTAGGTCACCGCCTTGATCTCCGTCTGTAGCTCATGGCGCGACCTATCCACATTCTCCCCCCACAGCGTGACAACTACGCCCACGGTTCCTTCGCCTCCCTCCCAGCGCACGCCGGCCGCCGCGGCCAGGAACCCTTCCAGGTTGAACAGTGCCAGGGCCTCGGTCAGGGTGTGCCGCAAGGCGAGCGTGAGGTCGGCCTCCCGCACGGAGAACGTGCGCCGCCGGACGAGGCGGACGGTCCGCAGGTCAACGATCTGGTCGAAAAGGGCGAACAGGGCGTGCTCCAGGAGCTCCGCCGGGTCCCGGCCTTTGATCTCCAAGAAGAGGTCCGCCGGGTGCTCGAGCTCGGTGTAGAAGCTGGCGGCGCGGCCATGGCACCAGCGCGAAGGACGATCCTGGCTGGAGGATGGCACTGCGCCGCCGGCTATGCGCTTAGTCTGAGGCCAGGGCACTGCCGGAGCCTGATACACGGCGCCGCCTGGTGCCGGCCGCGCTCGCCGCGGCCGTGTTGGTGCCGGGGGCGGCGGCCGGTTTCCGCCGCCGCCTCAGCAGCACCCGTTTGATGACCTCGTCCACGTGTTCCACGAAGGCGAATTCCACGTCCTCCACCAACTCCGCTTTGATCTCAGACACGTCCACCTCGTTGCGGTCCGGCAGGAATATCTTGTGGATGTCCGCGCGTCGGGCGGCCAGCACCTTCTCCTTGATGCCGCCCACCGGCAACACTTGGCCGGTGAGGGTGATCTCGCCGGTCATGGCTATCTCCGGGTTGACGGGCCGCCGGGTGACCATGCTGGCCAACGCCACGGCCATAGCCACTCCTGCGGAGGGGCCGTCCTTGGGCACGGCTCCGGCCGGCACGTGCACGTGGATGTCGTGCTTGCGGAAGTAGTCGGCCGGGGCTTTGAGATCGGCGGCTACGCTACGGATGTAGGTGAGGGCCGCCTCCGCCGACTCCTTCATAACCTCGCCCAGCTGTCCGGTGAGGATCAGCCGTCCGGTTCCGGCCATGGCCCTGGCCTCAATGAAGAGGATGTCGCCGCCGGTGGGGGTCCAGGCCAACCCGGTGGAGACACCGGGATCGGCAGTGCGGCGCTTGCCCTCGGCGAACACCTTCTGTCTTCCCAGGAAATCCGGGACCTGGGTGGCGTCCACCACCATGGTTTCCTGCTTCTCCTCCGCCACCATACGGGCGTACTTGCGTGCCACCGTCCCGATCTGGCGCTCCAGGTTTCGCACCCCCGCCTCGCGCGTGTAGTTGCGGATGACGGTGCGCACGGCCTCCTCGGTGAGCTCCAGTTGGCCGGGGTTGAGGCCGTTGCGGTCCAGCTGGCGGGGGATCAGGTAGTTCCGGGCGATGTGTACCTTGTCGTCCTCGATATACCCGGCCAGCGAGATGATCTCCATGCGATCCTGCAGTGGGCCGGGGATGGTGTCCAGCATGTTGGCCGTGGTGATGAACATCACCCGGGACAGGTCGAAAGGCAGGTCCAGGTAGTGATCCCGGAAGCTGCTGTGTTGCTCCGGGTCG
Organism: Gaiellales bacterium; assembly: GCA_012719395.1. GTDB lineage: Bacteria > Actinomycetota > Thermoleophilia > RBG-16-64-13 > RBG-16-64-13 > JAAYAL01. The sequence goes on from JAAYAL010000020.1 coordinate 7,131, forward strand.
AGGACTTCCAGCATGGCGCTGGAGGGGTCGCCGCGCCAGTCGGAGCCCATCTTGTCGATCTCGTCAATCATGAAGACGGGGTTGTTGCTTTCCGCGTCGCGTAGGGCGCGCATGATGGTGCCGGGCATGGCGCCGATGTACGTGCGGCGGTGCCCGCGCACCTCCGCCTCATCGCGCACGCCTCCCACGCTGATGCGCACGAACTTGCGCCCCATGGCCCGGGCGATGCTCTGCCCCAGGCTGGTCTTGCCTACCCCCGGAGGTCCCACGAAGCAGAGGATGGGGCTCTTCACTTCGCGCTTGAGCTTCTGCACGGCCAGGAACTCCAGGATGCGGTCCTTGACGTCTTCCAGGTCGTAGTGGTCGGTGTCCAGCACTTCGCGGGCGTGAACGATGTCCAGGTTGTCTTCGGTGGAGGCGCTCCAGGGCACGGCGAGGATCCAGTCGAGGTAAGTGCGGATGACGCCGTACTCAGCCGCCGCCGCCGGCAGCTTGGACAGCCGGTCCAGCTCCCGCCGCGCCTGCTTGTCCGCCTCTTCCGGCAGACCCGCCGCGTCGATGCGGGCGCGCAGTTCGTTGATCTCCGCTTGGGTCTCGTCAGTCTCGCCCAGCTCTTCTTGGATAGTCTTGAGCTGCTGGCGTAGCAGGTACTCCCGCTGATTCTTGTCTATCTCCGACTGCACCTGGCTCTGGATCTTGGAGCCCAACTCCAGCACTTCCAGTTCGCGATTCAGTATGGTGGTGAGCCGGCGCAGGCGTTTGGCCACGTCCACCTCTTCCAGCAACGACTGCTTCTCCGGCGTCTTCATGCGCATGGTGGAGCCGACGAAGTACCCCAGCGTGGCCGGATCTTCTATGTTGACGGCCGCCATTTGCAGCTCTTCCGGTAGATAGGGCACCAGCTTGACTATCTGCAGGAAGATGGCCACCAGGTTCCGTTGCAGGGCCTCCAACTCGGTGCTTTCCTCTGCCATATCCGGCAGTTCTGCCACCCGTGCCTGCAGATAGGGCTCTTCGGCCGTCCACTCCTCGATCTTCAGTCGCCGCAAGCCTTGCACCACGATGCGCAGAGTCCCGTCCGGGGCCTTGATCATCTTCTGAACGGAAACCAGCGCTCCCACTTCATACACATCGCTGGGCGCGGGCACGTCAATACCCTCGGTCCTGACCGCCGCCACTGCCATGAGCCGGTCCTTGGCCAGGACGTCCTCGATCAATTGCACCGAGCGGGGCTGTCCCACCGCCAGCGGCATCATGGTGTCCGGGAAGACCACGGTGTCTTTCAGGGGAAGCACAGGCATGGTTTCGGGAAGGGCCTGCGTGTCCGGATTGACGCCAGACATCTCCTCATCAGGGCTGAGCATCTCTTCCAGCATCTGATCCAGTCTGACCGCGCTCATACCGGCGTCCATCATTGCTCGCCTCCCTTGCTTGAGGCGGGGCCGGCGACTCCTTTGTCGGCCCCGCCCCCCGCCTGACCGGGCGATTCCTTGACGTTCACGGGTATGGTGCGAGAGCCGGTCGGTGCCGGCAGGGGCAGCATGATCTCCAGGAACCCGTTCTCATACCGGGCCTCGGCCTTGGCCGGCTCGATGACGGCAGGAAGGGTGATCACGCGCTCGAAGTATCCGTAGTCGATCTCCATCTGCTGATAGACCTTGTCTGCGCGCTCCGGATCATGCCGTTCCCCTCGGACCCTCAACACTCGTTCCTTGGCCTCCAGCTGAATGTGGGTTGGATCGATGCCGGCCAGATCCATGCGCACGATCATGGCGTTTGCGGCTTTGCTGAAGTACACGTCGGCGTGTGGCCGGAACACGGGGCTGGCCTGCCGCAGGACGCGGTCCGCTCCCGTGAGCTCCAACAGCAACCGGTCGGCCTCCTGCCGCATGCGCTGCAGGCTGTCCTGGTTGCCACTACGCTTCCTCTCCATCACGGGATACCTCTCTCCTCGCGTCCCGATACTTGTCCATGCAGGGATATCCCCCGGCGTGCCGCTCCCAAACTGATGGTTTCAACGCACCCCAGCGGAGGATAGAATTCAGGCACGGGAGTCCGAGTGCATTCCTTTCCCCGCAGCCGGCCGCTCTGAACCCGGAGGTGGCGATGCGTGCGTCATGGAAGCTGTTCCGGGTCTTCGGCATTGAAGTCCGGGTGCACATCACCTTCCTCCTCATCGTGGCCTACTTCGCGTATCTCTGGGGCAGAGTCTACGAGCCGGGCGGCTGGGTAGGTGCCGCATACGGCGTGCTCATGGTTATTCTACTTTTCGGATTGGTCACCATCCACGAATTGACCCATTCGCGAGTGGCACAGCACTACGGGGTGAAGGTGGCGGGGATCACGTTGCTGCCCATCGGGGGCATGGCGCAGATGGAGGAGATCCCGCGCGAGCCTCGGAAAGAGCTCTTCATCTCTGTGGCCGGCCCCCTTTCCAACATTGCCATCGCCCTCCTCATGTTCGTCGGGGCCCTGTTTCTGCTGAGCGCGGAGGAGCTCACGGTAGAGGGCCTCACCGACCTCCTGCTGCAGCGCAGCTTCAGGGGCGCCTATGTGTATCTGATGCTGGTGAATCTCACTCTGGCTGCCTTCAACCTGCTGCCCGCCTTCCCCCTGGACGGGGGCAGGGTGTTCCGAGCGCTGCTGGCCTTGAAGCTGGGCCGGGAGCGGGCCACGCGGACGGCGGTGGTGGTGGGGCAGGCGCTGGCCCTGGCTCTGGGGCTGTGGGGACTGCTGGGTGGAGGCATCTTCCTCCTGCTCGTGGCCGTCTTCATCTTCTTGGGCGCGTCGGGCGAGGGGCAGGGCGCAGAGACCGGGCGGGTGTTGGGGAGCGTGAGGGTGGGCCAAGCCGTCAACGCTGGGGTGGAATACGCCCGGCCCGGCCAGGTGGTGGGAGAGTTGGCTGCCCGGCTCTTCCACACGTATCAGACGGACTTCCTGGTGGTGGATGCAGAGGAGCGTCTGGTCGGCCTCGTGACGCGAGACATGCTCATTCGGGCCCTTTCTCAGCACGGGCGCTTCTATCCCGTGGCACAGGCCATGATGGTGGATTTCCCTTCTTTGGCTCCGCAAGACTCCCTTCTTGACGCCTTCAACAGTATGCGGGCGGCAGGCACGAAAGCGGCTGCGGTGGTCGATGAGGGGCGCTTGGTGGGGATGCTGTCCATGGAGGACATCAGCGAGGCCTTTTCCTTGCTGGCAGCGGGTGGCTCGGATCTGGCGGCGGAAGTGGGGGCGGTCAATGCTCGCTTCCACCCCTTGGCCGGCGGGGGACCTCAGCGTCCTGTCTGAGCGCGCAGGGTCTCCAGCACCCGGCCCAGCTCTTGGACCAGCCGGCCGTATTCCGTCCAGTTGCCCGCGCGCTGTGCCTCCAAGGCGGCTTGGTAGAGTTGATCAGCCAGTATGATGAGCGACTCGCGGTCCGTGGGAAGCTGGATGCCGGTGGTGGTGGTCTCACCCGGCGCCAAGGTGCCCGTGGTGGTGACCGGCGTGGTGCTGGTGGTGGTGCTGGGGGCAGGGACGGTGGTGGTAGTGGTCTCGCCCTGCGGCTCCGTGGTGCCGGGTGTTGCCTCGCCGAAGAGCCGGGCCAGGGCATCAGCCAGAGTGGGTTCCATCACCACGCGATCAGCGTAGCTCACGATCACCCGCTTGAGGGCGGGGATGGCGCTCTGCTCGGCCTGCAGGAACAGCGGCTCCACATAGATCAGCGAGTCCTCCAGGGGGACGACGAGGAAGTTGCCGCGGATGACGCGGCTGCCCGACTGGTTCCACAGGCTCAGTTGGGCGGAGATGACGGGGTCGCTGGAGATGGTGGCCTCGATCTGGGAGGGCCCAAACACCAGCTTGTCCTTGGGGAAGCCGTAGACCTGGATCTGCCCGTAGTCCTCCCCGTCCATGCGCACGGCCATCCAGGCGATCATGTTGCTCTTGTCCAGGGGTGAGAAGGGCTGCATGAGGAGGAATTCCTCCTCGTTCTCCCCGGGTAGGCCCATGATGACGTAGTAGGGATCCACCGGGACCTGCTCTGCCTGGTAGATCTCATTGGGGATCTGCCACACATCCTCCTTGTTGTAGAAGACCTGAGGGTCCTGCATGTGGTAGACAGACAGCACCTGGGCCTGGATGGAGAAGAGATCCTCCGGGTAGCGCAGGTGTTGGCGCAGATCGGCTGGAAGCTGGTCGGCCGGGGTCATGAGGCCCGGGTACATGCGGGCGTACGTAGTGGCCAGGGCATCGTCAGGATCCATCTGGTAGAAGGTGACGTTGCCGTCATAGGCGTCGATGACCACTTTCACGGAGTTGCGGATGTAGTTGATGCCGTTCGGGCGGGGCTCTGAATAGGGGAAACGGTTGGAGACGGTGTAGGCGTCCCACACCCAGGCCAGGGAACCGTCTTCTCGTATCACCAGGTACGGATCCTGATCGTACTGGAGGAAGGGGGCGATTGCCCTTACGCGTTCCTGGATGGTGCGCCGGAACATGACTCGGGACTCCGGGGTGAGGTACTCGGAGAGCAGGAAGTTCATGTCTCCGAAGCGCATGGCAAAGGCCAGGCGCCGAAACACAGAGGTGAGGGGCACGCCGCCGCCGCCCTCGTAGGTGGTGAAGACATTCTCATCGCCCTTGGGGTAATCGAACTCCTTGGCGTTGGTGCGCACCACCACGAACTCGTTCCCCATCTCGCCGTAGTAGATCTCGGGCCGGCTGATCTCCAGATTCGTCGTCGTCTGCGGCGGGATGTTCTCCACGAAGAAGGTGGGTAGCCCGTCGGTGGTCACCTCGTTGACCGCGCTGACCACCACGCCGTAGCCATGGGTGTAGGAGAGGTGCTCATTCACCCAGGTCTTGGCCTGGTCTTGCAGCTGTTCTTGGTCCAGTTCGCGTGTGGAGAGCATCACTTGGCGGTAGTTGCCATCAATAGAGTAGCGGTCCACGTCCACATCGCGGAAGCGATAGTAGAGGCGAATCTCCTGTAGCTGCGTATAGGTCTCCAGAAGGGAGCGCGTGTCCCACAACCTGATGTTCTGGACGGTGGCCTCGTTGTTCTCGATGTTGGCCAGGGTGAGGTTCTCATTGGCCGGGAAGGACCGTGTGGCGACGCCTTCGAGGCCAAAGGCCCAGCGAGTGGTCTTGATGTTGTGGGCGATGTAGGCGCTTTCGACTTTGATCTCGTTGGGCGAGACACGGTATTGGTGCACGATGGCCGGGTAGATCTGCCCGGCGCCGATCCACATGACCACCAGCAGCCCGATGGCTGTGAGAGGCAACCGCCAGCCGCGGTAGTGGATGTTGCCCAGGAAGATGGCGGCCGACACCAACGAGACCACGGCCAGGATGCGCAGCACGGGAAGCTGCGCTACGGCGTCGGTGTAGCTGGCGCCGAACACCACGCCACGGGTGGAGTAGAGAAGCTCCCAGGATTGCAGAAGGAAGTCGGCGGCCTGTCCCACCAGCAACAGCGCTGCCAGCACCGAGATGTGGGCTTTCACGTGAGGCGCCAGCGAGAGGCGGCGGGCACTGGGGAAGCTGATGGCGCGGTCGAAGAGGTACACACCGATGACGCCGAGGAGCGACCAGATGAGGGCACCGGTGAGGAAGCCCAGGACGCGGCGCAGCACGGGCAGGGTGTAGACGAAGAAGGAGGCATCGTGGTTGAAGAGGGGATCGGTGTAGGAGAAGGGGGCCTGGTTGATGCAGCGTAGGAACTCCTCCCAGGCGCCTCCGGCGCTGACGGCGAAGAACAAGCCGATGACTACCGAGATGACCACAATGATTCTGGTCACGCGCCGGTCGGAGGTGGGCATCAGCTCCAGGATCTCGGCATCGGCGGCGTCACCCCCAGCCTGCTGCAGGGCCGTTCGCGGAGAGAGCAGACGAGCCAGCAGTAGATTTCCCAGGAAGATGGCGGTGAACACCAGCAGCCCCGCCACCGCGAAGAGCAGAGGCGCCCAGATGCGCGTCCAGAAGATGTTGGCATGGCCCAGTTCTTCAAACCACAGCGCATCTGTCCACATCTTCGACAGCCAGAACGCCAAGAGGAGCGCAGCGACGAGCGCCGCCGCCGCCACGAGGAGGTTGCGGGCCCAGCGGGGGAGATTGCGACGACGCCGTGGCTTCGGGCGGGTGCGCGGCGGCGGCTCGCTCTGCGCGGCACGTTTCGCGATCTCGAACAGCACGTCTCGCCACCCCCGTTGGGGATTTGGGGGGGTCTCCACGCCGTCGGCGGCGGCCAAGCGGCTGCGGGCGGCGGCGTCGGCTGTGTCCGAGAAGGCCAGGGCGCTCCTTTCCGCGCGTGCGATACTTCAAATCGAACAACCGTAGCGTAGCAGAGTAAGGTGAGGGTCTGGTCATATCGGGGGTCTTGGGCATGAACCTCAAATACCTGGAGACTTTCCTCATGCTGGCGGAAGTGCGCAGCTTCACCGAGGCCGGGCAGAGGCTGGGTCTCACTCAGTCCGCGGTCAGCCTGCAACTTCAGAAACTGGAACGCGATCTTGGGGCCCGCCTGGTGGATCGCAGCCGGCAGCCGGTGACATTGACGGCGGCCGGCGAAGCGCTGCTGAGAGAAGGCGTTCCGGTGGCACGGGATGTCAAGAGGGCTAGGGAGGCGGTGCAGGCGGCCTCGGATGAGGTGGCGGGAGCACTGACCTTGGTCGCTTCCACCATTCCGGGGGAGTATGTCCTACCCGGGATTCTGGTCTCGTTCTGCCGGACATATCCGAAGGTTGTCCCGCAGATGCTGGTCAGTGACAGCGCGGGCGTGTTCTCCCTGTTGTCGTCGTCGGGGGCCACCTTCGGTTTCGCCGGGAGCCGGCGGGAGGACTTGGGCCTGACGTTCGAGGCGCTGCTCGAGGACGAGATTGTCATGGTGGGAAGCCGGGAGGTGGCCCGGGGTGTTGCTTCAGGGGAGGATACGAGTGCCCTCCCTCTCCTGGCTCGGGAGGAGGGCTCAGGCACGCAGGCCATGGCGGCCGAGGCGGTGGGACGGTCGCTGTCGCCGCCGCGGATGGTGCTTGGCTCCACGCAGGCGCTGATGGAGGCCGTGCGCCTGGGCGCGGGTGTGGCCTTCGTTTCGCGCAGCGCCGCAGCCCGCCTGATCCGCCAGGGGGAGCTTGCAGAGGTGCCCGTGCAAGGGCTGCCGCTGAGGCGCACGCTGTGGATGGCGTACGATCCAGCTCGGGCCACCGGGGCGCTGAGGACGGCCTTCCTGGAGCATGTGCGGCGCTTCTCCGCCGGTGGTGGCGACCCGGCCCCCGAGGGGTCGTTGGTATAATTCCGCTATGCCAACACCCGCCGTGGAAGAGTGCCTCGAGTCCATCTACAAGCTGCAGGCGCGCGGCGTGCGGGTCATCGGCGCCCGGTTGGCAGAGGACCTGGGTGTGTCCGCGCCCACTATCACCGAGTTGCTGCGCCGTCTGTGCCGGCAGGGGTTGGCGGAGATCGGGCCGGAGCGTCAGGTAGGGCTGACGGACGCCGGGCTCAGGGAGGCGGAGTCGCTCATTCGGAGGCACCGTCTCTCCGAGAGGCTGTTGACGGACATCCTCGGCATGTCCTGGACCCAAGCCCACGACGAGGCCTGCCGCCTTGAACACGCCATCTCGCCGGAGGTGGAGAAGAAACTGGCGGCAGCGCTCTCCTACCCCACCACCTGCCCTCACGGCAACCCTATCCCAGGCCTGTCGGCGGCCGGTGCGGATCTCACACGCCTGAGCGATCTGCGGGAGGGAGATGCAGGGGTTGTGAGCTGCATCGATGCGGAGGATGAAGAGTTCCTGGAGTATCTGCAAGGATTGGGGTTGTTTCCCGGCGCCCGCGTGGAATTGATCTCCCGGGCACCGTTCGAAGGCCCCCTTGAGCTCAGAGTGGGCGAGACGGTTGGCTATATCGGCCGCGCCGCCGCGGAGCGATTACTTCTGGAGGAGGAATCGTCGGTTGCGGGTGCGGGACGAAGTGGAGGAGGAGAGGAAGGCATGGCGGCAAGCACGTACAACGTCCCGGCGGTCTCCTGTGCCCACTGCAAGCGTGTCATCGAGGAAGCTCTGGGCTCTCTGGAGGGGGTTACGTCCGTGCACGTGGATGTAGACACCAAGCAGGTCGAGGTGGTGTTCGACGATGTGCGGGTGACGGAGGATGTGCTGAAAGAGAGGCTGGCGGAAGAAGGCTACCCGGCGGCCTAGGGAGGCGAGGCCGGAAGGGGTGGCTTTGGCTCGGGCGGTGGAGACCGAGGTGCTGGTGGTCGGCGCCGGGCCCGCCGGGTCCGGCGCCGCGTTGTCTCTGGCGCGTAGCGGAGTCCAGTCCCTCGTTATCGATAGGGCACATTTTCCTCGGGACAAGGTGTGCGGAGATGGTCTCCCGCCCCGGGCTGTGGCCGCTCTGCGGCGGGTGGGACTGGAGGCAGCCCTCCGCGAGCGTGGCTACCGGCCGGTTGAGCACTGCCGCATCGTGGGCACGGGCGGCGGGCATCTGCTCACGGATCTGGCGCCCCGTGACTGTTTCCCCGGTTACTCCTACGTGGTTCCCCGCCGCGAGCTCGACCATGTTCTGGTGACTGCAGCGCGTGCAGCCGGCGCGGAGGTCTGGGAGGGAGTCCAGGGACTCGGCCTTCTTGACGGGGACGGCGCGCCCGTGGTAGAGGCGGTGGACGGGGCAGGCACAACGCTGCATCTCCGGGCACAGGTGGTCATTGTGGCGGATGGGTCTCGCGGCTCCTTCTCCCGCCGCGTCCTACCGAAAGAGCACCTGCAGGCCGGCGGCGTGGCCATTCGCCTCTATATGGAGGGCGTGCACGAAACGGGTGCCCTGAGCTTCTTCCTGGATCGCCGGTTGCTCCCCGGCTATGGTTGGGTCTTCCCGGGAGGGGCAGCCGGCCTGCCGGCCAACGTGGGCGTGGGGATGGAGGCTCGCGCGTTGCGTGCCGGGAAGGTGGGATTGCGCAGTCTGCTGAGGTGGTTTGTGGGACCAGGGTCGTTGGCCTGGCCCTACCTGTCACGTGCCCGGGCGGTGTCTGAGCCCGCGGCGTTCCCCCTGCAGTTCAGTTACCGGCGTGGGTTGCGCCGATCGGGACGCCTGTTGTTCGCGGGGGACGCCGCCAATCTCGTCAGTCCGCTGAGCGGGGAGGGAGTGGCCTACGCGTTGGAAAGCGGCGAAGAGGCTGCTCGGGCGGCGGTTGGAGCTCTGCGCAGCGGAGATATGTGTAGGCTTGCTGCCTACGACCGTGCCGTCCGGCGGCTTCTGGCGGCTGACTACCTGGGTGCCTATCTCCTCCGGCGGGCGCTGGTGCACCCCACGGTGAACAACGCCGTGGTGGGACTGCTGCGCAGGGATCGGGAGATGGCGCGTGGAGGGGTCGGCATTCTCACGAATACCGTGTCCCCGCTGCATCTGCTTCATCCCGGAGTGTGGGTCAGGATGCTGTCCCCCCACCGGGTGGTCTCCATGCTGCGAAACGGGTAGGGTAGGGGGCCGGTTGAGCCTCGACCCTGCCGCTGGGTGGTCGCGACGCGGTCACCGGGCGTGCTCCAGGACCATGGTGGTGGTTTCAGCCGGCAGTGTCTCCAGGGTTATCTCCAACGTGGAACCGGCGATCCGCATGACCCGTGACTGGGTTCGCAGGAAGTCCTCCACTGGGGCTATGGGCATGTCCACCAGGTCGGTCTTGTAGTGCATGGGGATGACTACCTGTGGCTGCAGTGCCTGTACCGTTCTTGCTGCCGCCGTGGCGTCGATGGTGTAGAAACCGCCTACAGGGATGAGAAGCACATGCACCATGCTTACGTGGGCGCGGCCGGCGGCGTCGAGTTCGTGCCCCAGGTCTCCCAGATGGGCCACACGCAGACCCTCTACGTCTACCACTATAATGGTGTTGTCACCGCGCTTCCGGCCGCTTTCCGTATCGTGGAAGGTCGGGAGGCCGGTGATGGTGAAGGGGCCTATATTCAGGCTGCCCGGGTGTATGGCGCAGAGGGGATGGCCGGGTATGGTATCCGTGGCCCCGTGGTCGTCGTGCGCGTGGCTGGCCACTACGGCATCGGCCGTGTCGCCGATGGGAGCGTAGCGCAGGGTGTTGGAGAACGCGCCGGAGCGGTAGGGGTCGATGATGATCCGCGTGCCGTCGCGGGCTTCCAGTAGGAAGGCGGAGTGCCCATACCAGGTGAGTCTCATTCCGGCTCCTTTCGGGTTATGCCCGTGCAGGGCTGGGTACCAGTAACAGGATAGTGGATGAGGCATTGATGAGGTCCGAAGGGTCGTCCGGCCGGCGTGGGACCGAGTGGCCGGCGTGGTTCGGGATGGCGCCGTTGCCCCCAAGGCTCGGAGCTGTTAGTATACCCCCATGGGTATAAAGGAGCCGGGTATCACCGGGGACAAAGGTCGGCCGGACGATCGTGGGGCTGCAAACGACAAGAGCGAGGAGACGGTCGATGGCAAGTGAGTTCGTCAAGGAACTGGACGGTCAGTCGTTCGAAACCGAAGTGATCGGTGCACCGGGTCGGGTCGTGGTTGACTTCTGGGCTCCTTGGTGCGGCCCGTGTCGCATGGTGGGGCCGGTGTTGGAGAAGTTGGCCAGCGAGCACACTGAGGCTCTCAAAGTAGCCAAGATCAATGTGGACGAGAACCAGGCGCTGGCTGCACGCTTTGGCATCATGAGTATTCCCACCGTCATCCTCTTCGAGAACGGCAAGGTCAAGGCCCAGATTGTGGGCGCGCGGACGCAGAAGGACTACGAGAAAGAGTTCGGTTTGGAGTAGAGGGCTTTGGAGTAGAAGGCTTGTCTGGGGCGGCCTCAAGCCCGGCGAGCCTGATGGAGGTGACCATGGATCAGGTCAAGAGCAAGGAGATGGTCATCCTGGGGTCCAGGGCGGCCGATGCATGTCATGCCGGTGGTTGAGGTCCCTCTCTGTCTCTGGAGGAGACAGTGGGGTACATCAACCGCTACCTGCGTGAAGATTACGGCGAAGACGTCGGCGTGACGTACCTGGACATATCGGATAGGGTCATCCAGGAATACCCGGCGTTGGCCGAGGCTCTGGAGGCGGGCAAGCGGCTTCCTCTGGTTCTGGTGGGTGATGAGGTCAAGCATCCTTGGTCGCTCTCTTTCTCCTGGGTGGTGAACGAGCTCAAGGGCCTGGGAGTCGTGGAGTGATGGGCAGCTTCGATCTCCACTGTCGTGCGTGTGGGAGGGATTTCGAGGTGTTCGTGCAGGGCTTCCTGAAGGAAACACACAAGGTGTGCCCTGATTGCTGCAGCCGCGAGGTGGAACAGCGCTTGACAGGCGGGTTCGTTCATCAGTCATCCAAGCCCGTGGGCGGTGGTTCGCACACGTGTGGTCCCAGCTTCGGCTGAGCGCACTAGGGAGGCCGGTCGGCCTTCTTGAGATCGAGAACCCCGGTACGTGTATGATGCGGTAAGAGGCGGCGCCGGGCGGCCCTCACGGGCCGCCCGGCGCCGCAGCCTTTGACAGGTAGGGCATAGATGCATCCAGAGCTTCTGCGAATCGGCTCTTTGACCATCAACTCCTATGGTCTCATGATGGCCTTGGGCTTCATCGCGGCCGGGGTCCTTGCCGCGTGGGGCTTCAAGCGCCGTGGCCTGAACCCGGACAGCGCCATTATCGGCCTCATGGCCGCTATGGTGGGTGGGCTGGTAGGTGCCAAGCTCCACTACCTCATCATCAATCCCGGCAGCTTCCCTGAAGCGGTATTCAGCGGGCGGGGGCTGGTATGGTACGGAGGGCTGCTGGGGGGGACGCTGGGCGTGATCCTGGCGCTGCGGTGGCAGAAGGTGCCGATAGGGCCGGCGGCGGATGCCGTTGCACCCGGCCTGGCGGCGGGTTACGCCTTTGGCCGGATCGGATGCCTCCTCAACGGATGCTGCCACGGCAGCGAGACCTCGCTGCCGTGGGGCATGGTATTCCCGGTGGGCTCTCCTCCCACCAGCGTCCCCGTGCATCCCACTCAGTTGTACGAGAGCCTCGCGTCACTGCTCATACTGGGTGTCCTGCTGTTCCTCCTTCAGCCGCGCCTGCGGCGCACTGGGGCGCTCTTCTGGGCGTATGTGGCGCTGGCCGGCCTCGAGCGGCTGCTGGTGGAGTTCCTTCGCATCAACAGGCCGGTGTGGTTGGGTCTCACTCAGCAGCAGCTCATCAGCGTGGGCATGATCGTTGCCGGGTTGGTCGGCGTCATCTGGCTCTACCGTCGGGGAGCGGAGGTGGAGCCCGTGAGCCTCAGGTCGGCGGGGGAGACTCACGGTGCAGCCGGGGCCGGGCTCCGTGGGGGGGCTGTTGCCGGCCGCAAGGCCGGAGCCAACACCGCCGGTGCCAGAACACGTGGTGGAGGCGCTGTCGGCAGTGCGGGTAAGCGCTCGTAGTCGCCGTAGCCTGAGTCCTGATCATGGGAGTGGTACCAGTTGGCCCCGGCCGTGCCGGCCTGACCGCTGCATGTTGCTCACGGAGGGGAGAGCGACGAGCGAAAGGGGAACGCACGTGATGCAACGGCGCAGATTGCGGGCCATGCGGCGGGGCCCGGCCGTGGGGTTCCGGCGCTCGGAGACGGGGTGCGCCGGGGGGCGTGGCAGGGAGCCCGGTCGGGCATCATGTTGATCATGCTGGCGGTGCTCGCCTTGGCCCTGGGCGGATGAGGGCGGACACATCATCGGCACTCGAGTGGGAACCACGACCGCGGACCAGATGGCCGGACTGGTGAATGGCGACTGAGTCCATCAACGTCGGCGCGTTCCTCCTCGCGCTGCTCGCTGGCGCGGCCACCTTTCTCAGCCCATGCGTGCTTCCCCCTCTTGCCCGGATGCCTTTCCTTCGTCTCCGGTCTCTCCGTTGACCATTTGGATTCCGTGCGCCGGCGCGCGCTCGACCCCGTGCTCGTCTTTGTCCTCGGCTTTGCGTGGTTCTCACGCCGGCCGGGGCCGGAGCGGTGCTGATAGGGGATGCGCTTCACCGGTACGAGCGGGAGTTGCAGATCGTTTCGGGGGCGTTGTTGATCGTGCTGGACTTGGTGGTGGCGGGCGTGGTGCCGGTGTCTTGGCGGGAGCGCTCTTCCGCCGCATACTTGGGTGGCTGGGCTGGGTGACGCGGCACTTCAAGCCGGTGAAGGCCGTGGCCGGGGACTGCTGGCTTTCTATGGTCTGCCCATTCTCTTGGGCCGGCTCACGTGGCTTTCGGCGCAGTTGGGTCGGTTCCGCTTCTTCGAGTTGTAGGGGAGGCACAACGTCGGGCAGAGATCGGGACCCTTGGGAGGAATATGAGCACTGGCGATTGGGACGTGTCAGAGTTGCGGGGCGCGTGAACCAGATGCTCGGCTCGCGACCGGTGGTTCTGCCCACCGCGTTCTTGGCCGTAGGGGCGGTGCTGCTGGCGGTGGGGTTGCTGTTGCCGGACGTGCCGGAGGACAGCGGCATCGCATGGCTGAGCCCACTGCTCATGGGAGTGGGTGGTCTGTGCGGTGCTCTGGGCCTGGGAGGGTTGTTCTCCGCCCTGCTGGTGCGCATCTTTGGTGCCGACCCTTCTACCAAGGGAGGGAAGCGGCCGTGGGTATGAAGCTGGCCGTGACGGGCAAGGGGGGCACGGGGAAAACCACCCTGGCCGCCACGCTGGCGCTGGTGCTGGCCGAGGAGGGGATGCGGGTGCTGGCGGTGGACGCCGACCCGGACGCCAACCTGGCCGGCGCCCTGGGCGTTGCTCCGGAGCGGGCTGCGGCGCTGACCCCCGTATCGGAACTGCGGGACCTGATCGCTGAACGAACTGGGGTCACCCCGGGCACCTTGGGCGGCTTCTTCAGAATGAATCCGCGGGTTGACGATCTCCCGGAGCGTCTGAGCCTCTCCGTCAACGGCGTGCGGCTCATGGTCATGGGCACGGTGAAGAAGGGGGAGGGCGGATGCGTCTGCCCGGAGTCGGTGCTGTTGAAGTCACTGATCAAACACCTCTTGATAGCCCGGGACGAGGTCGTGATCCTGGACATGGAGGCCGGTATCGAGCATCTGGGTCGCGGCACAGCGGCGGGCGTGGGGGCCATGCTGGTGGTGGTGGAGCCGGGAGCCCGCAGCGTGCGCACGGCGGAGGCGGTCAGGCGGCTGGCGCAGGATATCGGCATACCCCGGCTCCTCGTGGTGCTCAACAAGGCGCGCCCGGGTGACGAAGAGCGCATGTCGGCCGTGCTGGACGGCTTCGAAATGCTGGGGTCGCTCCCTTTCAGTGAGGGCGTGCTGCAGGCGGACCTGCAGGATCAGGTGCCCTACGCCACGGCACCCGAGTACGTGGCCGCAGTACGTGATCTGGCCCGCGAGTTGCAGAAGCGTGTGGCGCCATAGGGATGGCCGCGCCGTCCGGCGTGCTTCGGGGGCGTTCAGCCTAGACGAGGACGCGGAGCGCGTCGGGCATTAGCCTCGCGTGTAGCGGGCCGTCTCCCGGGTGCTCTCCGTCAATGTCCAGAGGAAGCGGCCCTTCGCCCTCCACCCGCACCTCGCGCCCTTGGTAACAGAGCACGCGTGGGTGCGTGATGTGCGTTCCGCGGTAGATGTGGGGAAGCTGGCTGAGGAGGTCCCGCTTGGTGATGTCCGCGATGACCAGGATGTCCAGGATGCCGTCGTCGGGCTGAGCCATGGGCGCGATCTTGACGCCTCCGCCGAAGTAACTGCCGTTCGCTACCACCACGGTGGCCGATTTCCCTTGGTAGACTTCTTTGCCGTCGATGGTGACGATGACCGGCACGTTTTCGTAGGTCCAGAAACCGGAGACGATGGCCCAGAGGAAGCCGATGGTGCCTCCCAGCGGATTGCGCGAGTTGTTGACGATCTCCGTGACGCGTCCGCCCAGGCCGGCGTCGGCGATGTTGATGAAGTGTCGCTGGAGAGGCGCCCCGTCCGGCCCCACCATGGAGCAGTCGACGGCGTCCAGCGCCCGCTCCCGGCGCCGCAGCAGGCGCTCCACTGCGGCATCAAGCCCCGGTCTCAGGCCCAGGCTCCTGGGGAGGTCTCCTCCCGTGCCGCGTGAGAAGGAGGCCAGCGCCGGCCTCTGCTCGCGGGGAAGGTGCAGGATCCCGTTGGCCACCTCGTTGGCGGTGCCGTCGCCTCCCACGTAGATCACGACGGGGAACCCACGGCGGCCTCCCTCCTCTGCGAGCCTGGTGGCGTCGCCTGGGTGCCGGGTGAAGGTCTCCTCCAAGGCCACGCCGGCATCCCGCACCGTCTTGCGTGCCTCCTCCCAGAAGCGTCCGGTGGTGGCTGCGGCGGAAGCCGGGTTGATGACGGCCAGCACAGATTCCCGCTTGTTTCCCATGGCCCACAGTAAAGCACAGACGTTATCCCGAATGCGGACTGCGAAATGAGCGCACTTCGCCCGGTATAGACGACGATGCTCAAGGTAGAATAAGAGATACCATCCGAATATCGAGGAATGAGGCCGTGGACGACATTGATCGCACCATCTTGACGGAGTTGCAGGAGGACGGGCGGGCTTCCTTCACGGATATCGCACGCAAGGCGGGGGTGTCGGAGACAACCATCCGTTCGCGTCATCGTCATCTCACTGAGTCCGGCGTGGTGCAGACCGTGGGAGTGGTTGACCCCTACGCTCTGGGATACCTGGCGCCGGCCATTGTGGGCGTGGAGGTGGCGCCGGGCCACGGCGACCGGGTGGCACGCGCTATCGGCGCGTTGCCGGAGGTCAGCTACGTGGTGATGACCCTCGGCAAATTCGACCTCATCATCGAGGTCTTCTGTCGGGACCTTCCCCATCTCACCCAGCTGGTGACCGGCACCCTCCAGCTCATGCCCGGAGTGGTCCGCACGGAGACGCTGATGATCGCTCGCAGCTACAAGCTCGCGTATCGCTGGAATGTCGCCTTGCTCGCCGAGAAGGCGGAGGAGCACCCGGAGGTGTGACCATGCAGAAGAGGTGCGTCGGCCTGCGCCGGGAAGACAAGAGTGTGTGGGAGCGCCGGGTGGCCGTGACGCCGGAGGATGCGCATGTGCTGCAGGAGCAGGGTATCGAAGTCTGGGCGCAGCCTTCCCTCACGCGCATCTACCAGGACGCGGAACTGGAGCAGGCTGGGATCAGGGTGGCTGAAGACCTGAGTCACTGCTCCGTGGTCTTCGGCATCAAGGAGATGCCCGCCGGCTTCTTCCGCCCCAACGGCGTGTACGTCTTCTTCTCTCATACCATCAAGGGACAGCCTCACAACATGGCCATGCTGCGGCGGCTGCTGGAACTGGGTTGTACCCTTATCGACTACGAGAGGGTGGTGGATGATCAGGGGCGGCGCCTCATCTTCTTCGGCCGGTTCGCGGGGCTGGCCGGCATGGTGGAAACCCTGTGGGCTCTGGGCCGGCGCCTGGAGTACGAGGGGCTCGACACGCCGCTGGTCGAAGTGACTCACGCCCACCAGTACCATGATCTGCAACACGTGCGCGAGGCCATGGTCCGCTTGGGCGCTCAGATCGCGGAGCACGGCCTGCCGGAAGCCGTCACTCCCCTGGTGGTGGGCGTGGCCGGCTATGGAAATGTGGGGCAGGGGGCGCTGGATATACTGGATCTGTTGCCGGCCGCGGCGGTGGAGCCCCAAGAGGTTCCCGAGTTGGTGCGCGGGGGAGGGTCTCGCTTCAGCATCTACCGTGCGGTGTTCAAGGAGGCGGACACGGTGGAGCCGGTGGAGCCCGGCGCCGTCTTCAATCTGGCCGACTTCCGCAACCACCCGGAGCGTTACCGCGGGGCGTTCGAGCGCTACGTTCCCTACCTCAGCGCCGTGGTCAACTGCGTGTACTGGGAGCCTCGTTTCCCGCGTCTTCTCACGAAGGGCTTCCTGCGCCGACACTGGCTGGAGGACCGCCCGCGGCTCCGCGTGATCGGCGATATCACCGCGGACCTGGAGGGCTCGATCGAACCTACGGTGCTCCTCACTGAGCCGGGCAGCCCGGTTTACGTGTACGATCCGTTGACGGGTTGTGCGAGCGAGGGCGTGGAAGGTCGGGGACCGGTGATCATGGCGGTTGATATCCTTCCTTCGGAGCTTCCGCGCGATGCCTCGGCGTACTTCAGTGGGGTGCTGCTCGACTACATCCCCGCCATCGCCTGCGCGGACTACACGGTGAGGTGGGAAGATCTGGCATTGCCGCCAGAGGTCAAGCGGGCCGTCATTACCTACCAGGGCCGGTTGACTCCGGCGCACGATTACCTGAGTGAATACCTCCATATGGGAGCGGACGGAAGGACGCGGCATGAAGCGGATTCTTGTATTGGGCGCGGGGATGGTGGCTGGAGCGCATGTGCAGTACCTGCTGGCACAGCCCGAGTTCCAGGTCACGGTGGCCGGTCGCACGGTCAGCAAAGCTCAGGAGGTGGTGGGCGGTCATCCGCGGGGTGAGGCGCGGACTCTCGACATCACCAACGAGGCGGCGCTGGAAACTGCCATCGCTGAGCACGATCTCGCCGTGAGCCTGCTGCCCTGGGCCTTCCATCCGCTGGTGGCGCGGCTGTGCGTGAAGCACCGCAGGCCCATGGTCACCACCTCTTACGTGAAGGAGCCCATGGCGGCTCTTGACGGGCCGGCCCGAGAAGCGGGCGTGCTGTTGCTCAATGAGATGGGCGTGGACCCCGGTATCGACCACATGACCGCCATGCGCGTCATCAACAAGGTCAGAGCCGACCAGGGCCGCATCGTTGAGTTCACCTCCTGGTGCGGTGGACTGCCTGCGCCCGAGGCCAATGACAACCCCTTCGGCTACAAGTTCTCCTGGAGTCCGCGCGGTGTTTTGCTGGCCGGGGTCAACAACGCCCTCTACCTGGATCAGTGCCGGCAGGTCTACGTGGATGGCAAGCGCCTGTTCGAGGCAGCAGTGCCGGTCATGGTGGAGATCGAGGGCCGTGTCACAGAGTTGGAGGGCTATCCCAACCGAGACAGCATTCCCTACATGAAGACCTATGGCATTCAGGACGCGCGGCGCATGTTCCGCGGCACGCTGCGGAACAAGGGCTTCAGCAAGATTATGGCCAAGCTGCGGGATCTGGGCTATCTCCGAGAAGATGTGGGCTCGGGCCTATCCAACCTCACCTTCCGGGAGTACACGGCCTGGTTGGCCAGGAGGGGCAGGGGTGTGGGCTTGGACGTCAAGCAGGCGGTGGCCGATCGCCTGGGAGTCGGCGTGGAGGACGAGTCCATCGCCGCCATGGATTGGCTGGGACTGTTCAATGACGAGCCACTGCCCATTGACAAGGGCGCCATCGTGGATGTGCTGACGGAGCGCATGCTGTCGAAGATGTGCTACCGGCCGGGCGAGCGGGACATGTTGGTGCTCCAGCATCAGTTCTTGGCCGAGTTCCCAACGAGGGCGGAACGGATCGAGTCCACCATGATCGATTTCGGGCAGCCCGGCGGATTCAGTTCCATGAGCCGGACGGTGGGATTGCCCGCGGCTATAGGTGTGAAGTTGATCTTGGAGGGCAAGCTGGCTCTGACCGGCGTCCACATCCCGGTGCTGCCTGAGATCTACGAGCCGGTGCTGGCCGAACTGGAGCAGCTCGGTCTGCACTTCCAGGAGAGGTGGTCGACGGCGTAGCCGTCGCGGAGTGGCCCGGCTGGGCCGGCATTCAAAGAGGCAGTGCAGGCGCGAGTAGAGGAGCGCAGCCGTGTCGGTGTATGAGGATGTCAAGCTCGAGGGGCACATCATCGATTCCCTCGTTCTGCCCGTGGTGCTGGACGACATCCTTGATCTGGGAGGTGACTTCCGGTTCCTCTCCTTCCGCGTAGGGCGGGAGAAGAAGGATCGCTCGCGCGCCGTCCTGCGTGTGGGGGCTCCGGACGACGTCCTGCTGGAGCGCATCATCACGCGCATCCAGCGGCATGGAGCGGAGGCGGTGGATGCCGAAAGCGTGGTGCTGGAGCCCGCTCCCGCGGACGGCGTCTTCCCTGAGGGCTTCTACTCCACCACGAATCTGGAGACCTTCATCCGCTTGGACGGCCGTTGGCTCCCGGTGTCCTTTCCGGAGATGGACTGCGGCATCCGGGTGCGGATCGGAGAGGGGCTGACTCCTCCCCAGGCGGAGACCGTCGCGCTGTTCGATGTTCGCCGGGGAGATCTGCTGGTGGTGGGCCGGAAGGGGTTGAGGGTGGTCCCGCTGGAGCGTCCGCGGGCGGCAACCAGTTTCGAGTTCATGAGTTCTTCGGTTTCCTCGGAGAAACCGAAGAGACTGGTGCTGGGCGAGGTGGCGCGGCTGATGCGTGCCACCCACGAGAATGGACAGAAGATCCTGGCCGTGGCCGGGCCGGCCGTGGTGCACACGGGAGCGGCGCAGGCCTTGGGCCGGCTGGTGCATGCCGGCTGGATAGACGTTATCTTCGGTGGCAACGCCGTGGCGGTCCATGACCTGGAAGCCTCCATGTACGGGACGTCGCTGGGTATCAACATAGAGCATGGCTACGCGGTGGAGGGTGGCCACGAACATCATCTGAGGGCCATCAACCGCATCCGCGGCTGCGGTGGTATACGCCAGGCGGTGGAAGAGGGGGTGGTGACCGGCGGCCTCTTCTTTGAGGTCATTCGCAAGGGCATCCCCTTCGTGCTGGCCGGCTCCATCCGCGACGATGGCCCCCTGCCCGACGTCATCACCGACGCCATGCAGGCACAAAGGGCCATGCGCGCACACACCCGCACGGCCGGCATGTGCCTACTGCTGTCCACCATGCTGCACTCCATCGCCACGGGAAACCTCCTTCCCGCCTCGGTGCACACCGTGTGTGTTGACATCAACCCGGCGGTGGTGACCAAACTGGCGGATCGGGGAAGCTGGCAGACCATCGGCATTGTCACCGACATCGGGCTGTTCTTGGGGGAACTGGCTCGCGAGCTGGGCGAGACGTAGTCCGGATGCTGCCCACGTCCCGCATTGCGGCGCCCGTTGATGCGGTGGCCCGCGGCGCGGGACTCGTCTCACCGGCAGCCTGTCTCACCGGCAGCGCGCCGGCTTCAGACGAGCGAGCCGGTGGCAAGCCGGGGCGGCAAGTCTCTTCGGAACCCTCCCTATGCCTACCTCGTCTCAGGGGGGCAACAGCATGCGCATTGGGGAGGGAGAAGGTCATGAAACGCATCCGCGTCCTCTGTGTGTCTCCGGTTTCTGCACGCGGCGGCGCGCCTCGGCATCCGGTGTGCGGCGGAGCGAGGCGCGTGGTGGTCGCGGGCCTGCTGCTGACCGCTTGTGCCGCCGGCCTCCTGCTCCTGGGTGGCTGTGGCGGCGACGAGGTGAGTCGGGATGGCGGGTACGACTCAACCGCCGCGGGGCAAATGACCGAGACAACGTACGCTGCCACTACCACCTACGCGGCCCCCGCAGGGGATGCGGTGTCGGAAGAGGCAGCCTCGGGCACGCCGAGCTACAAGGGAGAGACCGGGGTGGTCCTGGGTACTCTCTCCGCTGGCGAGCACAAGGTGATCAGCAACGCCTCCTTGCAGATCGAAGTGGAAGAATGCAAGTTCCAGGCTGTCTTCGACCAAGCCTCCCTCCTGGCGGACAAGTACGGCGGCTACATCCTCTCCGCCAACAGCAGCGCAACCAGTCAGGAGTCCATCATCCGCAGCGGGGTGGTGGCCATCCGCGTTCCCTCCGAGTCGCTGACCCTGGCGTTGAGTGACGCCGCCACACTGGGCAAGGTCACCGCGCAGCAGCTGAGTTCGCAGGATGTCACCGAGGAATATGTAGATCTGCAGGCCAGGCTCAAGAACGCCCAGGCGCAGGAAGAGGCGGTGCTGCTCCTGCTGCAAAGGGCGGAGACCGTGGAAGACGCCCTGCGGGTGCGCGAGACTCTCATGTACATCCAGGAGGAGATCGAGCAGTACAAGGGGCGCATGGCGTATCTGGACGAGCACGCCTCCTTCGCCACGCTGACAATGTCCGTGTATGAGAAGGGTGGCATGGTGGTGGCGGGCCAGGGCTGGGGGTTCGTGGATGCGCTGAAGAGGGCGGCGCGGGCACTGGTGGGGACCATCAATGAGCTCATTGTCTTTCTGGGAGGCGCGCTGCCCGTGCTGGTGGTGCTGGCGCTGATCGGATGGATTGCCTACTTGATCGTGCGGGCTGTGCTGCGTCGGCAGCGCCGCGTGCGCGAGAGCGCCTACCTCGCCCAGGCCGAGGCCCAAGCCGCTGCCTTCGCAGCACACGGCTACCAGGCTGCCCCGGCTGAAGCAGGGCCCGCGCCGGTGCCCGGCCCGCCGGCCGGGATGGAACCGGCCGCCGGCGTCTCCGAGACAGTTCCCCAGGCGGGGGCCGGGGCTCAGGAGCCGAGCCGCTCATAGCATCGCGGCTGGTGTATACTGCTACTTCTTGCGCGGAGCCCTCAGGGTTCCGCGCCCGCAACCTGACCATCGTGCTCGCGTGATGGGGGTTGCCGGCGCTCAAGGCGCCACCAACATAGCACCCCTGCTCCGGCACTAGGGCCGGGGCCGCTCAGTCCAGAGGAGGTGACCCAACTGAACAGCTACGAGCTGATGATCATCATGCGCCCTGATGCGAGTGACGAGGCGCGCGCTGCCATCCTCGATCGCGTTCGCGAGATCATCGCGAGTGAGGAGGGGACGGTCGGCAAGACCGACGAGTGGGGCAAGAGGCGTTTCGCCTACGAGATCGCCCATCTGAATGAGGGCTACTACTACGTCATGTACTTCAAGGCCGCACCGGCCACTCTCGAGGAAGTCACCCGTGTCCTGAAGATCTCGGACAACGTGCTACGCATCATGCCTGTGCGGCTGCCTGACAAGGTGACCATTGCGGCGCAAGAAGCCGCGCCGGCGCCGGTTCCGGTGGAGGCGGCGGAGGAAGCCGCAGCTCCGGTGGAAGCAGCGGCAGCAGCAGTCGAGGAGTGAGAGATGGCCAGGGGCTTCGCCCACGTGACTTTGGTCGGCAATCTCACGCGTGACCCGGAGCTGCGCCAGACCCCGCAGGGCAAGAGCGTCTGTCAGTTCGGGGTAGCCGTGGGGAGATCGTATAGAGATGCATCCGGCCAACTGGTGGATGCAGCGAGCTTTTTCGACGTGGTGGTGTGGGGCGTGCAGGGTGAGAACTGCGCCAGGTATCTCACCAAGGGCCGCCCCGTGGCCGTCGATGGCCGCCTGGACCAGCGCAGTTGGGAGGCGCAGGACGGCACCAAGCGCAGCAAGGTGGAGATCGTGGCCAACGACGTGATCTTCCTTGGCGGTGGTGCACAGGGTGAGGGCTCCGGTGGCGGATACAGCAGCGGTGGCCGTGCGCCCCGCACGCCGTCGGCGGGCCAGGGCCCGGCCAACGATTTCAAAGACATAGACTTCGGCGACGAGGATGACATCCCGTTCTAGCCGGTATCCGGGAGGTTTGTGACAGTGGCATTTGCCAGGAGGCGGCGCCCCCGGCCTTTGTCGGGCTCGCGCAGGCGGAAGTACTGCTTCTTCTGCAAGGAGAAGGTCGAGCAGGTCGACTACAAGGACTTCAACACGTTGCGGCGTTACATGTCGGACCGCGGCAAGATCAGGTCGCGGCGCACCACCGGTGCCTGCCGGCGCCACCAGCGCCAGATAGCGCTGGCCGTGAAGCGGGCCCGCGAAGTCGCGCTGCTGCCGTACTCGTCGCGCTGAGCCGCGGCGGCCGGCCTCCGGCCGGCCGCCCACAGCCATCATGACGGCCATGAGGTCACTCTCCGCATCCGCTCTGGCACTGGGGGCCAAAGGAGCTGCGCTGACGGTAGCGCTGGCGTTGGCCTTTGCCTTCCTGCCGGTTGTCTCTCTCGCGGTGGTGCCGTTCCTCCCCCTTCCCACGGCCTACGTCTGCCTGCGTCAAGGCGGTATGGCGGCGGCGATCTCGGCGGTGGCGGCCTCCTTGATGGCGGGAATCATCAGCGGCGTGGGCTCCGGTCTCTTCACCTTTGCCTTGGCAGTGTTGGCGGGCGTGGCCCTGGGGTTGGCCCTGCGCCGCAACCGTGGTTTCTCCGGTGTGCTGCTTGCCACCGCTGTGGCTACGGCGGCCGGCTTGGTGCTGTGGGTGGGAGGCGTGTGGGTCGTCACCGGAATGACGGTGGAGCAGTTCGGGGCGCTCATGGATACGTCCTTCCAGGCTGTGGCGCAGATGTACGCGGGCATGAACATGGATGCGGAGGCGGTGGCACAGGCGGAGGAGGGCGCCCGCAGCATGCTGGCCATGCTTCCCTATCTGGCTCCGGGCATCGTAGCCTCCGTGGGAGTGGCGTTGGCGGCTCTGACCCTGGCCTTGGCCTCCCTGCTCTTCCCGCGGTTGGGGCATGCCACCACGCCGGCCCTCTCTTTTCACGAGTTCCGGCTGCATTGGGCCACTCCCTATGGTTTCATTTTGGGGCTGCTGTTGATCTTGATGGCGGGTTGGTGGCCGCACGGTGGAGAAGCAGCGCGCCTGGCCGGCATCAATCTGGTCCTTTTCTTCGCCACGCTGTTCTTCGTGCAGGGCTTTGCTGTGGCGCGGTGGTTCATGCTGAAGCGGGGCGTGAAGGGAGGCGCGGCGGTGGCGTTCTACGGTGCGGCTCTGTTGGGGCAGGTGTTCTTCCAGCTGCTCAGCTGGGTGGGAGTGGTGGATTGCTGGCTGGACTTTCGCAAGCGAATGACGCCAAAGCTGGTGTAGATGTGGGCTGAAGCCCAAAGGCGTGGGGTCAAGGGAAATCAGGAGGAGATATACATGCAAGTGATTCTGCTCAAGGACGTGGAAGTGCTGGGCGCCAAAGGAGAGATCGCCAACGTGACCGACGGCTACGCCCGCAATTTTCTCTTCCCGCGCAAGCTGGCGGAGATGGCGACGCCGGGACGTGTGGCGGCGGTGCGCAAGGCCATGCAGGACAAGGAGGACATGGAGCGCCGGGAAGCAGAACGTGCCGGTGAGACTCGTGATCTGCTGGGCCGCACAGTGCTCACCATCCCCGCTCCCGCGGGTCAGGCTGAGAAGCTGTTCGGCTCGGTGACCAACCAGGACATTGCCTCGGCCATCTGGACGGCGCGTAAGATCCGGGTGGACAAGCGCAACGTCATGCTGGAAGAGCCCATCAAGTCACTCGGCACGCATATGGTGCTGGTCGATGTGCATCCCAGTGTGGAGCCGGTGGAGGTCAAGGTCATCGTCACGCCGGAGGATGCCTGACCACCGGTCTAGAGGAGACCATCTCTCGGTAGGCTCTGGTTATTCAAGGGAGCGGTGATCGCGGCCATGGATGGAGCGCGGCGCAAGGTGTCGGTAGCACCCGCAGGCGACGTGGGGCATCTGCCGCCTCAGAACCTGGAGGCGGAAGTGTCGGTGCTGGGCGCGGTCATGCTGGCTCCCAATATGATCGCGGCGGTCACCGAAGTCCTGCAGCCCAAGCATTTCTACCGTCTTTCACATCAACGATTATACGAGGCGGTGCAGGCCCTTTATGCCCGGGGCGAGCCGGTGGATCCCATCACCGTCTCCGAGGAACTGAGCCGCTGCGGTCTTCTCGAGGACATCGGCGGGCGGGCCTTCGTGCACAGTCTGGTCTCCGCCATCCCCGCGGTGACCAACGCCCGCAACTACGCGGAGATCGTGCGGGACAACTACCTGTTGCGTTCGCTCATCAAGGTAGGAACGGAGATCGCGGAGATGGGCTACGCGCGACAGGGAGAAGCTCGCGAGCTCATCAACAACGCGGAGCAGGCGGTCTTCGAGATCTCGCAGACACGCACCAGCGAGGACTTCAGCAACCTGGGCGAGCTCATCAACGAGAGTTTCGCTGAGCTGGAGCGGATCATCACCGAGGGGAGGCACAGCAACGGTGTGGAGACCGGCTTCCGCCGGCTGGATGATCTGGTGACCGGCCTCCAACCTGCCAATCTGGTGATCCTGGCGGCGCGTCCCTCTATGGGCAAGACGGCATTGGCGCTCAACATCGCCCGCAACGTGGCGGTGGAGCAGAACCGCGGCGTGGCCATCTTCAGCTTGGAGATGTCCAAGACGGAGGTGGTGCAGCGCATGCTGTGCTCGGAGGCGCGCGTGGACAGTCACCGCCTCCGCCACGGTCAGCTGCAGCCCAGCGAATGGAGCAAGCTCACCGCGGCGTGCGCCCCCTTGTTCAAGGCGCCCATCTTCATCGACGACACCCCCTCCATCAACATGATGGAGATTCGCGCCAAAGCTCGGCGGTTGAAATCCAGGGAGAAGGACCTGGGCCTGGTGGTCATCGACTACCTGCAGCTCATGATGGGAGACAGCTCGGCGGACAACCGCCAACAGGAGGTCTCTCTCATCTCTCGTTCGCTCAAGATCATGGCCCGCGAACTGGGCGTGCCGGTGCTTGCCCTCTCCCAGCTCTCCAGGCAGGTGGAGCAGCGCTCCGGCAACCGGCCGGTGCTGTCCGATCTGAGGGAATCCGGAGCCATAGAGCAGGATGCGGACGTGGTCCTCTTCATCTACCGTGACGAGGTTTACAACAAGGACAGCCAGGACAAGGGCACGGCAGAGGTCATCGTGGGCAAGCAGCGCAACGGCCCCATCGGGTTCTGCAAGTTGGCTTTTATCCAGAACTACACGCGTTTTGTGGACATGCCGGGTGACGAACGACCCGGTGGGATGGCGCGGGCCTGAACGTCTGCTGCGGGGGAGCAGGACGGCCGGTTTGCCCGGGGGACGGTAGGTGTGGCTGAGCCGACGGGTGTGATCGCGGGGGGATGATGGTGGCGCCGAGCAGCGGCAAGACAAGCTCCCAATACGACGTGGCCGTGGTGGGCGCGGGGCCGGCCGGCATCTTCGCCGCTCTGGAACTGGCCAAGAGCTCTCGGCTGCGCATCCTGGTGCTGGAGAAGGGTCGGGACATCTCCCGGCGCCACTGTCCCGCGCGGGAGCGTGGGCGCTGCGCCGGCTGCGTGCCGTGCGCCATCACCTGCGGATGGGGCGGGGCGGGAGCTTACTCGGACGGGAAACTGACCCTCAGCCCGGATGTGGGCGGGTGGCTGGAGGAGTACCTACCACGACACGTGCTGGAGTCGCTGTTCGAGGACGTGGATCGTACGTGGCGGGACTACGGCGCACCGCAGGAGGTCTTCGGTACCAATACCGATGCTCTGGCGGTGTGGCGGCGCAAGGCGCTCAGACACGGCCTGCGCCTGGTGCAGTCCCCTCTTCGCCATGTGGGCACCGAGCGCTGCGCGGATCTGTTGCTCAACATGCGTCGTGCCCTGGAGTCCCGGGTGGAGGTGCGGACGGAGACCGAGGTGCAGTCCATCCTGACCGAGGGGGGGCGGGTCACCGGCCTGCGCTTGGAGGACGGCCGGGAGGTGCGGGCGGCGGCGGTGATCGTGGCGCCGGGCCGCGAGGGAGCCGGCTGGCTCAAGGCGGAAGCGGCCAATCTGGGACTGTCGGTGGTGAGCAACGCCGTGGACATCGGCGTGAGGGTGGAAGTGCCCGCCTTTGTCTTGGAGCAGATCACGGCCGACCTCTACGAGCCCAAGCTCATCTATACCGCGCCTCACTTCGAAGACCAGGTGCGCACCTTCTGTGTGAACCCCGGCGGGGAGGTCTGCCGTGAGAGCTACGGGGACGTGGTCACCGTCAATGGCCACTCCTACGCCGACGCCTCGCGTGCCACGCTCTGCACCAACTTTGCGCTGCTGGTGTCCACCCGCTTCACCGAGCCCTTCAAGGAGCCCATCGTCTACGGCAAGTCCATCGCCCGCCTGGCCAACGTGCTGGGGAACGACATCATTGTGCAGCGCCTGGGCGACCTGCTGGGTGGCCACCGCACCACTCGGGAGCGACTGGCGCGCGGTGCCGTCCGGCCCACGCTGGCCGATGCCACTCCGGGCGACCTCAGTTGCGTGCTCCCCTATCGCCATCTGCAGGATGTGATGGACATGCTGGAGGCCCTGAACAGCTTGTTGCCGGGCGTGGGGGGTCGAGACACGCTGCTGTATGGGGTGGAGGTGAAGTTCTACTCCTCGCGGATGGAGCTGGACGGCACGCTGCAGACCAAGGCGGCCGGTCTCTATGCGGTGGGGGACGGGGCGGGAGTGACACGCGGGATCATGCAGGCGTCCGTGTCCGGGTTGGTGGCGGCACGGGGGGTGCTGGCGTCATTCGTCGCCGCAACAGGATAGGTCTGCTTTCCGAAGTGGGTTCCGCCGCAGCGCGGAGATAGCGTCGCCCCTCTGACGCGTGCGATACACTATGGAGGTTGTGGCCCGCGCGCGTCCTGCGCCGGCCGGTGCTCTCGCAATCCGCCGCGGTTGCGGCTTTCCCAGGAGGGTTCTGGTGCCCGTTCGCGTGATCGTCGGTTCCCAGTGGGGTGACGAAGGGAAGGGTAAAGTTGTTGATCTGCTGGCCGCGGAAGCCGACGTGGTGGTCCGTTTCCAGGGAGGCAACAACGCCGGGCACACCATCGAGAACGTGCGCGGCAAGTTCGCGCTGCACTTGGTTCCTTCGGGTATCTGCAATCCTTGCACCATGGCCGTCATCGGGAACGGGGTGGTGGTAGATCCGGCGGTGCTTCGCTCGGAGATTGATGAGCTGGAGGGCAAGGGGGTTTCGGCTGCCAACCTGCGCATCTCGGGCAGCGCCCACCTCATCATGCCCTACCACCTCATGTTGGACGGCGTGGTGGAGGCGGCGCTGGGTAAGGACCAGATTGGGACCACCAAGCGGGGAATAGGCCCTGCCTACTCGGACAAGGCCGAACGCGTGGGCGTGCGCATGCAGGATGCCATGGACCCGGAAGGATTCCGCGCCAAGGTCCATCGGATCATGGAGGGCAAGCTCAACCTGGTGCGCAGAGTGTATGGTCATGAACCGGTGGGGCTGCGTGAGGAGTGTGACCGCTACGTCGATGCGGCCCTTGGTCTGCGGCCTTACGTGGACGACACCTCGCTCTTGGTGTGGCAGGCCATTCGGCAGGGCAAATCCGTGTTGTTTGAGGGCGCGCAGGGCACCATGCTGGATCTGGATCATGGCACCTACCCCTTCGTGACCTCTTCCAACCCGCTCGCCGCCTACGCGGGGGTGGGGGTGGGCATCGGCCCCACCTACATCAACGAGGTCTGGGGCATCTGCAAGGCCTACACCACCCGGGTGGGGGAGGGGCCGTTCCCCACGGAGCTCTTCGATGAAGTGGGCGACAAGCTGCGTGAGATCGGCCGGGAGTTCGGCACCACCACCGGCAGGTCGCGGCGCTGCGGCTGGTTGGACTTGGTGGCGCTGCGCTACGCGGCGCGGCTGAACGGCCTGACGGGGCTGGCCGTCACCAAGCTGGATGTGTTGAACGACTTCGAAGAGATCAGGGTCTGCTGCTCCTACCGTCTGGGAGATACGCTCTATCCGGAGTTGCCTCCCTATCAAGCGGTGTTCTCGCGCGTGGAGCCCGTGTATGAGACGTTGGCAGGCTGGAACGAGGACATCTCGGAAGCGCGCACGTTTCCGGAGTTGCCCGCGGCCGCTCAGGCGTACCTCACCTTCATTTCCTCTTTTGCCGAGGTCCCTTTGGCGCTGGTCTCGGTAGGCCCCAGGCGCGATCAGACCATAAGGGTGTAGGAGGCGGCGAAGGTGGGACTGCGTGTGCTGGTGGTGGGCGGGGGCGGTCGGGAACACGCATTGGTGTCCGGGATCGCCGGCAGCCCGCGTCTGGAGGCCCTGTTCTGCGCGCCGGGCAATCCGGGGATAGCGGCGGAGGCGGAGCCGGTTCGCGTTTCCCCCGAGGATCTGGAGGGGCTGGCGGCGCTGGTGGAGCGGGAGGATGTCGACCTGACGGTGGTGGGACCGGAAGCACCGTTGGTGAGTGGGCTGGCGGACCTGCTGGCGGCGCGCGGCCGGGCCGTGTTCGGCCCGGCCCAGGCGGCCGCCCGGCTGGAGGGGTCCAAGGCCTTCGCCAAGGAGATCATGGAGGCGGCGGGTGTGCCCACCGGTCGGGCCGCCGTTTTCACCATGCTGAATCCCGCCTTGGCCTTCCTTGAGGAGCATGGTGCACCCGTGGTTATCAAGGCCGACGGGCTGGCGGCAGGAAAAGGGGTGGTGGTGGCCACCACCCGGCAGGAGGCGGAGGATGCCTTGCGCGCCTGCCTGAGCGAGCGTGCGTTTGGTGACGCGGGCAAGACCGTCCTCGTGGAGGAGTACCTGGAGGGTGAGGAGGCCAGCCTTCTGGCTCTCGTGAGCGACGGCCGCGTGCTCCCTCTTGCTCCCGCCCAGGACTACAAACGGGCCCTGGACGGAGATCAGGGTCCCAACACCGGCGGCATGGGATCCTACTCGCCCGTACCCGGCGTGGATGCCCAGATGTATGACCATATCGTGCACACCATCATCCGGCCCACGGTGGCGGAGTTGGCCGACCGCGGCATCTCCTACCGCGGCGTGCTCTACACCGGTGTCATTCTGACCGCCGACGGTCCCCGGGTCCTGGAGTTCAACTGCCGCTTTGGGGATCCGGAGACGCAGGTGCTCATACCCCGTCTCAAGAGCGATCTGCTGGACCTGTTGTGGGCCACCGCCACCGGTGCGGACCTCCCGGAAACCGCGGAGTGGCACCCCGGCGTCTGCGTGGGGGTGGTGATCGCCTCCCGTGGCTACCCGGCCTCCAGCTCCAAGGGCGACGCGATCGAGGGTGTGGAGGCCGCCGCCGGTCTCCCCGACGTGAAGGTGTACCAGGCGGGCACGGCCTGCAAGGAGGGGCGCCTGGTGACGGCCGGGGGGCGGGTGCTGGTGGTGGCCGCTCGCGGTAAGGACTTCGCCACCGCCCGGGAGCGGGCCTATGAGGGTGTGGGCAAGATCAGCTTCCCGGGGATGCAGTGGCGAACGGACATCGCTCAGAGGGCCGCCGGCAGGGGATAGGTTGGCGCCGGAGGGCGCGGCCCGTGGTTGGGAGGGAGGAAGGGTGGCCGAGTCATTCTTGGAGGCCCAGTCGCGACTGGACGCGGAGACACAGATCCAGGCCATGCTGGATGAGATCGAGGGTAACCCACCGCTGGTGGGGATCATCATGGGCTCGAAGTCGGACGAGGGTGTCATGGCCGCGGCAGCGCAGGAACTGGCAGCGCGGGGGATCGGCTTTGAGGTCAACGTGCTGTCCGCCCACCGGGATCCGGACGCTGTGCGTCAGTACTCCGTGAGCGCGGAGAGCCGTGGGCTCAAGGTCATCATCGCCGGAGCGGGGAAGGCGGCGGCGTTGCCCGGCGTGGTGGCGGCGTATACCGAGCTGCCGGTGATCGGCGTGCCCATCAAGACATCGGACCTGGGGGGCTTGGATTCGCTGCTCTCCATGGTGCAGATGCCGTCGGGTGTGCCGGTGGCCTGCGTAGCCATCAATGGCGCCCGGAACGCCGCCATCCTGGCCGCGCGCATGTTGCGGCTGTGCTGGCTCTCGCCGCGGGCGGTGGGGCTGGGTGGGCCGCCGGAGGGCGGCGGCGAGGGGGGCGAAGGCGAAGCCCCGGACGACGTGGACGACCCGCTGCAATAGCTGGAGGGCAAAGGTGATCGAGCGCTACTGCACACCGGAGATGGCGGCTCTCTGGACCGACGAGGCCCGCATGCAGACCTGGTTGGAGGTGGAGATCGCGGTCTGTGAGGCCTGGGCGGAACTGGGCCAGATCCCGTCTGAAGCAGTAGAAGAGATCAAGGCCAGGGCGGCTTTCGACGTGCGGCGGGTGTTGGAGATTGAAGAGGTCACCCACCACGACGTCATCGCCTTTCTCACCAATGTGGCGGAGTACGTGGGAGACGCCTCCAAGTACATCCACTACGGTATGACCTCCTCGGACATGCTGGACACGGCGCTGGCGCTGCAGATCAAGCGTGCGGGCGACCTATTGCTGGAGCAGGCGCGCGAATTGGGACGCGTATGCCGGCGGCGGGCGCTGGAGCATCGGGACACGGTGATGATCGGTCGTAGCCACGGCGTGCATGCCGAGCCCATCACCTTCGGCATGGTGCTGGGGTTGTGGGCCTTCGAGGTGCAGCGGGACATCGATCGGCTGGAAAGGGCCACGGCCCAGGCGGCAGTGGGGAAGATCTCGGGCGCGGTGGGTACCTACGCCAACATCGATCCGCGGGTGGAACAGAGCGTCACCACCAAGCTCGGTTTGGGCTACGAGCCCATCTCCACCCAGGTGGTGCAGCGCGACCGCCACGCCGAGTTCCTCTCCGCCCTGGCATTGCTGGCCACCACCATCGAGAAGATTGCCGTGCAGGTGCGGCACTACCAGCGCACCGAAGTACTGGAGGCGGAGGAGTACTTCGCCCCGGGCCAAAAGGGCTCTTCGGCCATGCCGCACAAGCGCAACCCCATCATCTCCGAGCGCTTGGCCGGTCAGGCGCGCATCATCCGGGGCAACATGGTGGCCGCCTACGAGAACGTTGCCCTGTGGCACGAGCGGGACATCAGTCACTCCAGCGCCGAGCGGGTCATCCTGCCGGATAGCACCATCCTCCTCCACTACATGCTCAAGAAGGCGGTGTGGCTGGTGGACAAGCTGCTGGTCTACCCGGCCAACATGGCGGCCAATCTGGACAGGAGCTACGGTCTCATTCACAGCCAGCAGGTACTGCTGGCACTGGTGCGGGCCGGCTTCCTCCGCGAGGAGGCCTATGCCCTGGTACAGCGCAGCGCCATGCGGGCCTGGCAGGAGAAGACCTCCTTCAAA
This sequence comes from Gaiellales bacterium, assembly GCA_012719395.1. Classification (GTDB taxonomy): domain Bacteria; phylum Actinomycetota; class Thermoleophilia; order RBG-16-64-13; family RBG-16-64-13; genus JAAYAL01. The sequence continues at coordinate 38,748 of JAAYAL010000020.1, forward strand.
GACCTGCTGCTGGCGGATGCGGAGGTGACCGCCAAGCTCTCGCCGGATGAGATCGAGGCCGCCTTCGACACTTCCTACGCGCTCCGTAACATGGGGGCCATCTTCGCGCGGGTGGAGGCGCTGGAGTTCTAGATGCTCCACTCATCGTCCTGGGCCGGCGCTGCGCGCGGGCGGCGTTGCGGGATTGGCCACGTCAACGCCACCAGAAACGGGTGAACCGGGCCGGACCTCGTGGAGAATCGGCCGTCTCGCGTTCCGGCCCATTCAGTTGGCGGCCCTGCCGGCCCCTGGGGGCTGTGCCTCTGCAGGCGGCGGCCGTCACGGTGAACGACCAGATTGGTGCTCCCCTTGAGGTCTTCCTGACCGCTTTGGATGCCGCGACGCGGCTCTGAGGGTCCAAGCCCAGCGCGGAACTGGAGACGAGCCTGCTACTGGTCCAGCGGAATGGCAAGCTCCTCTACGTGGACTTCGGTTGCGCGGAGGTCGGGAACGGGGCGTCCTTCCGTCGCGAGAATCCGGAATTCGGCCGCAAGGTGGACTCCGGCGTGTTCCCGCTGCTGTCGGCCGGAGCGGGGCTGACCGCGGCGCTGGAGTAGATCCTGCCTCACTTCGGCCGGGTGTGCCGGCCGGGCTCTTCCGCTCCTTGGCCCTCGCGTGGATTGCGGCCTTCAGCCTCGGGCATACCAATCGTGTCGGGCATCGGACGGCGGTGGACCGATACGGACTATCAACTGGACGCTGCTAGGTGTAAGATACATCTAGATGCGGGGTGCGATCATGCGTGATGTGTTCGGGCTACCGCCAGGATATGCGAGCTGACGCCGGTGCAGGCCGGTGCAAAGTGAGGAGGTGTGGTCATGCCGGGTGGAGATGGAACTGGGCCGTTGGGCAAGGGACCGCTGACGGGCAGGGGAGCCGGCCACTGCCGGGGTGGAGATCCGACGGGCAAAGCCGGAGGGTTCGCCCCGATGGGTCTGGGGCTGGGCGGCCGTCTGGCCGGGCGCATATGGGGAGGACGTGGTCGCGGAATCCGTGACCGGCGCTTCTCCTCCAGTCAGCCCTGGTGGGCGTGTTGGCGCAGGTTCGGCAGATAGCATGGGCATAGCCGAGAGAATCCCTGAGGCCATGGAGGCGGCTCCGCCGGCCAAGGTGGTGGAGGCGCGCGTGGGCCGCAAGTACACGGCCGTCACCTTGCAGGATGGTGCCGTGGGCGTGGCGCTCACCCAACTGCCCGAGCCGCTCGGTTGTTGCGGGGAACATGACCTTGCGCCTCAGGCCGGGGGCGAGGCGGCCAGGGTCCTGGCGGAGGCCAATGAAAGGTTGGCGGGCCTTCGGTGGTCGCGGGATGTCGTCGCGCTTCTGGCATCAGATAACTCGGTGGAGAGGGCGGCCGGCTTGGCCTGCGCAAACGCCTTGGCAAATCGCACCACCGTGCCCATGCTGCCCGGAGATCTCTTGCAGCATCTCCGCGTCCGCCCGGAGGATGTGGTGGGCATGGTGGGCTTCTTCGGGCCGCTGGTGGGACCTCTCCAAGCCAAAAGCGCCCGACTCCACGTCTTCGAGCGCAAGGACGGTGACGGTTCCCTGCTGCCGGCGGAGGCCGCCTTTGATCTCCTGCCGCGCTGCGACATCGCCGTCATCACCAGCGGGACGATCACCAACGGCACCATCGACCGCCTGCTGCAGGCGGCCGGTTCTTGTCGCGAGGTGGCAATGGTGGGGGCATCCACTCCGTTGCTGGCCGCCGTCTTCCGAGACTCCCCCGTGACCTGGCTCTCCGGCTCTGTGGTCACGGAGGGGGAACTCACGGTGAAGGTCATCTCCGAAGGTGGGGGCCGGAAGGAATTCAACTCGTACCTACGCAAGGGGAACATCCCCTGCATGCGGCGGGTCGAGCCCGTGCCATGAGCCCCTACCGCTACGTGTTTGGGCCTGTGCTATCGCGCCGGCTGGGCCGGTCCCTGGGGGTGGACGTCATCCCTCTGAAGACGTGCAACTGGAACTGCGCGTACTGCCAGTTGGGTCGCACCCGCCACCTGGCCAATGATCGTCGCCCCTATGGCGCCGTCGACGACATCCTGGGGGAGGTGCGCGACGCGCTGGCGGAGCGTGGCGGTGCCGGGAGCAGCGTGCCGGGCATCGATTGGGTGACGTTCGTCGGCTCGGGTGATCCCCTCCTCAATAGCGACTTGGGCCGGCTGATCAGTGGCGTCAAGCGACTGACCGATGTGCCGGTGGCTGTGCTGACCAATGGCGCGCTTTTCCACAATGTGGCCCTCTGGGACGAACTCGCGGAAGCGGACGCGATTCTCCCCTCTCTGGATGCCGGCTCAGCCCTCGTCTACCGGCGCATCAACCGTCCTCATCCCCAACTTGACTTTGAGCACTACGTCGATGGTTTGGTGGCCTTCAGCCAGGGCTTCGCGGGAAGGGTGTGGGTGGAGGTGATGCTGGTCAAAGGGCTGAACGACGGGGATCAGGCGGTCGGCGACATGGCCGCCGTGCTCAAGTGGATGAGGGTGGACGAGGTGCAGGTCAACACCCCCATTCGTCCAGCGGCGGAATCCTGGGTGCGGGCCCCCGAGCCCGGGCGCGTGGCGGAGATCGTCCACGTACTGGGTACCAGGGCGCGGGGAGTGCCGGTTTCGGCGCCATCACTCTTGTCGTGTGAGCCCGAGCCATCGCCAGTCCAAGAGCCGCGGGTGCCGTCTGCGGTGGCCGAGTTGATTGCCTCGGTGGTGGCCCGTCACCCGATGCGGGCCGAGGAGATCGGCCGGCTAATGGGGTGCCCGGAGGATGAGATCGAACGTGCTCTTGCGTTTCTGATGAGCCGGTGTCGCATACAGGCGATCGACCGCCGGGGTACCCGCTTCTGGGGGCCGGCAGGGGCGAGCTATGCGCGTCCGCGCGTCAACGAATCAAGTACCGATACTGAAGGGAGGATCAGCCATGCCGAGAGGTGATGGGACGGGTCCCATGGGGATGGGCCCAGGAACAGGCTGGGGAGCAGGATGGTGCGGCGGTTGCGGCCGGCCGGGGCCGTGGGTGATGCCGTGGGGCGGCCTTGGGGGTCGACGCGGTCGCTGGATGCAGGAAGCGGTGTACTCCCCGCAGGGGTGGAATGCTCCTCCGGCTGGGGCGCGTGCAGCGGCGGAGGGAAGCCCGGAGGAGGAGTGCGAGTTCCTGCGCCGGAACGCGGAGAGGCTGCAGGCGGAGCTTGACGCCATCCGCGAGCGTCTGGATATGCTCAAAGAGGAGGAGTGAACATGCGGATCGTTTTCACCACGGCGGGCAACGACCTGGAGGCGGCCCTCGATCCACGTTTCGGCCGCGCACCCGGATTTCTCCTGTACGACACGGAGGGCGGGGCTACGCAGACGTTGAGCAACGCGGAGGCGACCGCCTCGGGCCACGGTGCGGGTATCCAGGCTGCGCAGACCGTCGCCGGGCTGAAACCGGATGTTCTGATCACGGGGCACTGCGGGCCAAACGCCTTTCGCGCCCTGCAGGCCGCAGGCATACAGATCTGCCAGACAGATGCCCGGACGGTGCGGGAAGCCCTTGACGCGTTCACCTCCGGCCGGCTGACGCCGGCCACGGAGGCGGACAAGGCAGGGCATTGGACCTGAGGAGCGGTGGGGGCGTGATACTGGCCATCGCCTCGGGCAAGGGAGGCACCGGGAAGACCACGGTCACCGTCAATCTGGCGCGCGTCATGGGCTCACGTGTGCAGGTTCTCGACTGCGATGTGGAAGAGCCCAATGCCCAGCTCTTCCTCAACGGCGAGCCCATGCGCAGCCGCACGGTGTCCGTACTTGTGCCGGAGGTGGATGAATCACTGTGCGATGGGTGTGGCGACTGCGCGCGGGTGTGCCAGTTCAACGCCATCGTCTCCTTCGGCACGGCTCCCCTGGTCTTTCCGGAGTTGTGCCACGGCTGCGGCGGGTGCAGCCGCGTATGCCCGAAACAGGCCATCGGCGAGGTGGAGCGCCGCATCGGCCTGGTGGAGACGTACGTGGCGGGCGATATCACGCTGACCCAGGGCACGATGGATGTGGGCGTGGCCATGGCGCCGCCTTTGATCAGAGCGGTCAAGGATGCCATCAACGACGGTGCCCCTGCCATCCTGGATGCGCCGCCTGGAACTTCCTGCCCGGTCATCACCACGCTGCGTGGTGCCGACTGCGTGGTGCTGGTCACTTAGCCCACGCCCTTCGGGCTCCACGATCTCACACTGGCCGTGGACGTGGTGAGAGATCTCGGGA
>JAAYAL010000021.1 GCA_012719395.1 Gaiellales bacterium
CGGAGCGGAAGCGATCCTCGATGAGGAGCTCATCCAGGATGCCCGTCTCCCGGGCGAAGGGGTTGCGCCCGCCCGCCGACGCGCCGGTGACGCTGACGCGTATCTCGTTGGAGGAGTTGCCGCCCAGCACCGGACGGTCCTGGATGAGGGCGGTGTAAGCGCCGTGCCGCGCCGCGGCGATGGCGGCGCAAGTGCCGGCCAGCCCTCCGCCGATGACGATGACATCAAAGGTCTCTTCCACAACTTCCTTCGGCATTATCTACACCTTCCGTGGGTCGAGCGGCGTCGTCCTTCGCGGGCACGCGAACCTACCCGGGTAGTATAGTGAACTACAAACCCTCTCGGCTACTCATCTAGATACGCAGCGGCCCACGAGTACCGTAATGGGTCCCTGTCTAGCAGAAAGGAAGCGATCCGTGACCGGGCTATTGGTTCAGCTTCCCTCAGCGCCTTTCTCCTTGATTGCTCTTGGGATTCCGGGTGAGCGCCCAGGGCTACGGCGCGCTCAAACGCATCCTCGCCCTCATCAGGCCTTCCCTGCTGATAGCGCACCGCACCCAAGAGGCTGTAGCCATGTAGACTATCAGGCTCTATCTCGAGGGATTGGAGGACCAACTGCTCTGCATCATCTAGCGAGCCCAGATCCCTGTGGGCACCACCACGAGTTCTCAGGATCGCGGCCATCAGGTGCGGATCCGCGCCGCTGATCCGAGCTGAAGCGCGAAGGGCTAGATGAGGCAGTCCTGCATCTCGCCAGTGGCTGCTGGCTAGCAGGACGTGCCATGGTTGACCTTCCTGGTCGAATCTCTGGTCATAGTACGCGGCCATGACCGAGTCCAATCTCGTTCCCTCAAGCCACTCCAGCTCTGATTGCGACAAAGAGGCACGGTCCTCTAGCTTGAGAAGGACCGTGTAGAGCTCAGAAAGCGGAGACTGGTTGTCCCACCGACCAACAAAGTACTTCGCCCTAAGCAGCCGGAAGTGCCCCTTTGCCCAGGCCTCGTCACTGCGTCGCTTGGATGCCTCTCTGACCTGGTTCCAGGCAGCGGTTTCGAGTCTGAATCCTACGACCTCGCAGCCACGAACCAGATCGTTGATGCTGTACCACTGCACCTCGCCAGACCCATACAAGTTCGTAAAGCGAACCTGAAGGCGAATCTGGCCATTCACCTCGTAAACGGGCCGCACCGGCCCTATCCGGCCGTCCTCAAGCAGCGCCTCAGAGCCTTCCAGAATCCGCCATAGTTCTAGATCATGACCCGCAAACGCCCCAAAGTCCTGAGGGGAAATGTGCCCGTCTTCGTTCATCAGCTGGCTCCTGCGATGTGGCTTCGATGCCGAAAGCCGTTGTCTCTCCTAGACCACCTATGCTAGAACTACCGAGTTGGTTGCAGGTGCGCCCACGCCGCGTCCTCTTCCGGCCGCAGCCAGTCCTCAGCGAGAGCCGCCTCACTCAGGAGGGCCAGCTCGACGTCCTCCGGCGAGGGCCCGCTCATTGTCTCCGCGCCAGCATCCCCTCCACATCTGCCCAGGACGCCTCCCCCAGGCCGGCAACCTCGGCCACCCGCTTAGCCCAGCCCAAGTTGCCCACGCCGGTGTTGCAGTGGGCGTCGCTGCCCAGGGTGAACTTGGCCCCGCCCTCGGCGACAGCGGCCACCACGGCGGCGTATTCGTCCGCCAACTGGCGCGGGTAACACTGCGGCCACCACCACCACACCCCGTTATTGATCTCGAAGGCCGTGCCCGTC
>JAAYAL010000022.1 GCA_012719395.1 Gaiellales bacterium
AGTTGAGCCACTCCCGGCGCCTGACCCTGATGAACACCACCACAGCCACCGCAAGCGAGACGGCCAAGATCGCGATGAAGATCACGAGCGAAAGTGTATCGGACACTGCCTTCTCCCCCCATATCACGCACGGTGCCACTCCGCGGGAGGCCACCTCTGGCTCCCACGCACGCTTGTGAGCCCAGGAGCATTACACCACATGGAGGCGATTTGTGGACGATAAGGAGCGGTTAGCCGCCAACCGCCGGCGTTGGGATCGCTTGGCCGATCTCCACCTGGAGTCCCCTTTCTATGACGTGGCCGGCTTCAGGGCAGGTAGGCCCACTTTGGACGCCGTTGAGCTGGAGGGTGTGGGAGACGTCACCGGTCAAAGCCTGCTGCACCTCCAATGCCACTTCGGACTTGCCACCCTGGACTGGGCCAGGCGCGGCGCCAGAACGGTGGGCGTGGATTTCTCCGCCCGGGCCATCAGACACGCTCGGAAACTGGCAGACGAGCTCAAGCTTGAGGCCCGTTTCGTAGAGGCCGATGTGTGTGACGCTCTGCCACACCTTGGCGGAGAGCGCTTCGACGTGGTCTTCACCTCCTACGGGACCATATCCTGGCTGCCTGAACTGCGCGGCTGGGCGCGCACCATCGCCGGGTCACTGAAGCCGGGCGGGCGCCTCTTCTTGGCGGATTTCCATCCCCTGCTCTGGATGTTCGACGAAACCTCCTCAGTCGAGGAACTCACGCTCAGCTATCCCTACTTCGCTCAAGAAGCGCTGCGCGAAGAAGAACGAGGCTCCTACGCCGTGCCGGATGCCGATTTCACGGCGGTCTCCTATTCCTGGCAGCACACTTTCGAGGACATCATCGGGGTACTGCTCGCGGAAGGCCTCGCGGCGACCTCCCTGCGCGAGTACCCCTATCTGGCCTGGAAATGGTTCGACTTCATGGTCCAAGGCACGGACGGCTTCTGGCGCATGCCCGAGGGGGCGCCCGACCTACCCCTCATGTTCTCCATCACCGCGCGCGCACCGGAGCAAAGCAGCCTACATGAGGCCGGTGCGGACACGTGGGAGCAGGACCGGCAGGTGGCAACGGTGCGGGCCCAGTCCTCAGCGAAGGCCCCCGGCACCATGAACATACGCAGGGCGAGCGCCCGGCAGGCGGCCCTCCTGGCCCACCAGCGTGCCGCCATGTTCCGTGACATGGGCGTGACGGAGGAGGCGGACGCGGCCGTCATCCAGGCCTTTGAGGACTATGCAACTGCGGCCCTGGAGGACGGCCGTCTCATCGGCTGGCTGGCCATGCTGGACGATACCGCGTTGGGCGGCTTGGCCGCGCACCTGCAGGACGGGCCTCCCATGGCGGGCCGGATGACCGGTCGAGGTGCGCGGCTCATAGACATGTTCGTGGAGCCGGCATGGCGCCGGCGGGGAGTAGCGCGCGCGCTACTCCGCCACGCTATGCACGACTTGGCGGCAATGGGCGTGGAGACGGTGGACTTGGTTGCCAGCGCGAAGGGTCGCCCTCTCTATGTGAGCGAGGGGTTCGTGACCCTCGTGGAGATGCGCCGGCCACTACGTGGATACGGTCAGGCCCCGATCCAGC
>JAAYAL010000023.1 GCA_012719395.1 Gaiellales bacterium
CTATCGGCTCATCAGAGCGAGGCATCCGGACCTGCTCCTGGTCATCGCGGGCAAGCTGGGCGAGCAAGGCAGACGCCTGCAGGAGGCCACGCGGCCTGCAAATGACGTCAGGTTCCTTGGATTCGTCCCGGACGGTGAGCTGAAATGGTTGATGGCCAATGCCCGGGCGTACGTATACCCTTCTTTGAGTGAGGGCTTCGGCTTGCCTGGACTGGAGGCCATGTTACTGGATACGCCTGTGGTCGCCAGCAACGCCACCTGCCTGCCCGAGGTCTATCGCGATGCCGCTCACTACTTTGACCCTCTCGACGTCGACGATATCGCGTGCAAGCTCGATGAGGTCCTGACCGACGCAACTCTGCGCGAAGAACTCGTCCGCAAGGGTCGGCGGCTACTGGCGGAGTACTCCTGGGATCGGCTCGCCCGTCAGACGCTGGCTGTCTACCGAGCCGTCCTCGCAGGTGAGCGGGTTGGGCAGCTTCGACCATGGCGGCGGTGACGCTTTCGTGGAGGCGAGGGAACGCGCATTGGTGGACGTGGTCATCGTGGCCCACAACTCCGGCTCCCTGCTGGAGGAGGCGGTAGCCTCGGCTGTGGCGGAGGCCGGGGCGGATCATGTCTGGGTGGTGGACGCGGGAAGCACCGATGGGAGCGTGGCAGCGGTGCACGCGCGGGGGTTTGGCGTCCGAGTGCTGCACACGGGCAACTTCGGATTCGCGGCGGCCAACAACCTGGGTATCGCGGCGACAGAAGCCCCGTACGTGCTGTTGCTGAATCCCGACGCCGTTCTGAGTCGGGGCGGGCTCGACAAGCTCATGTGGACTGCCGAGAGTGACCCACGGGCGGGGATCGTGGGCCCGTTGGTGCTCAACCCGGACGGCAGTGTTCAAGCGGACTCCTTCGGCCGTTTCCCCTCTCTTGTCACCACCCTGAAGGCCTATGCTTGGCGGCTGCGCGAGAGACGGCAGGGTAATCGGGCACTGTCTCCTCCGGCGCCGACTTCCACGCAGCAGGTCGATTGGGTGACGGGAGCGTGCATGCTCGTCCGGCGTGCGGCCATCGAAGATGCCGGCCCCATGGACGAGGGATTCTTCCTCTACTACGAGGATGTGGATTGGTGTCTTCGGCTACGTGAGCAGGGCTGGAAGGTCTTGCTGGCACCTGGGGCCCGCGTGACACACTACCTGGGGCGCTCCCAAGCGACGGGAAGCACGAGGTCTGTTGCCGCTCGAGCTTCGTTCTGTCGCTACTGCGATCTCCACGGTTTGTGGGGCCTCAAGTTACTGTCGCGATGCAAGCTTGCGCTGCGTCGCGTTGGCGGTGGATTGTCATGAAGGCCCCGTTCTCCGCCACGCGTCGGGCGTGGCAGGGGGGTGGGTTCTGGCGGCCCACTTTGCCCTCATCCTTCGCCGTCACTTGAGGCTCGGGCAACTATCTCGAACGAGCCGGCGAAGTGGTTGATGCCTGGTATGGCGCTCAGCACACCGTCGGTCAGCACCACGGCCCTGGCCCAGACGTCCAAACGCGTTTCTGGCCTGCCTGGGCATGCCGGTCAGGTTCTTGGGGAGGAGGTTGGCCCTGGCAACCCGTTCGATCGAGAATCCCGCGTCATGCAGAAGGCTTTCGATGGTCCGCCTGGTGTATTTCACTGGGTGGTGGTAGCCCATGCGCAGCACACCTTGCAGACTCTCCTGCCAGGAGCCGGTTTGTGGCAGCTGGTAGATGAAGGGGAGGCCCGCGGGCTTGATGACCCTCCTCAGCTCGCGCAGGGACGCGGCAGGGTTGCCGCGCGCGCTCGACTCCTGCATGGTCCCCTCAAGCACTTGGCGGGTGCGGCTGATCGATGTGTTGCATGTGGGGAACACCCAAGCGTCTGCCGACCTCGGCATTTCGCATGAGGTACCAAAAATCCACCCTGTCCGACGAACTGGGACCCATTCCAGCCCTTCTGCTCAACGCACCCCGCGCGCCAGCCTGAAGAACACCGCCGCCCCCGCCGCCAGGCACGCTGCCAACAGTGCCCCCCGCCAAGCCCAGGGCCACTGCAGCAGGCTCGCCGCCGACAGCGCCACCAGCAGCAACCAGATGACGGCCGCTTCCCACGACACGATGGTGCTGCGCGGCACCAGCTTCTTGCCTGTGTAGAGGGGGATGAAGACCGCCACGTTCACAATGTAGGCTATGAGGAAGGCCCCGGCCAGGCCCACAGCGCCGTAGCGGCCCAGCCACCAGGCGCAAAGAAGGAGGGTGGCCGCCCACACGCTGTTGCTGAGCACGCCCCACCACAGCAGCGCCCGGGCCGTGAGCACGCGGGCCAGCCCCTGTTTGTACAGGATGATATTGGTGACATACATGGCCAGCACCATGGTCACGTTGAGATCGCGCCCCGCGAAGTCACCACCGAAGACCAGGCCCACCACCTCAGGGTAGACCATGAGGGGGGCCAGCAGGAAGAAGCCCAGCGACCAGGAGACCAGCATGTTGCCCGAGGCCAAGCGGCTGCTCTCCGCGCCCTCGCGGGAGGCCAGCAGCGGCAGGAGGGCGGCGCCCACCGTGGAGCCCAGGAGGGTGATGATGTCCTGGAAACGCCAGGCGGCCGAGAAGAGCCCCATCTGCTCGTAGCCCTCGGGATAGCCCAGGTAGCGCACCAGGATGATGCGCGCGATCCATATCATGGGGGTCACCATGACGCCGCTCACGTAGGCGGGGATGGAGAAGCTGGTCAGCACGGGGATTTCGCCGCGCAGGCCTCGGAAGAGGACGGGGCAGGCATTGCGCCGGCAGACTCGGGCCAGTGCGGCGGCGTTGATCGCCAGCCCGGCCACTGCCCCCAGCGCCAGGCCGGCGGCGGCGCCCGGCAACCCGTAGAAGGAGGCGCCCAGCACGATGAGCGGGAAGGTGGCGATGACCCGCAGCGCGGTGCTGACAGCGATGGCGCGGAAGGCCTCGAATCCCGCCAGAGCTCCGGAAAGCGCTCCGATCACCGCTTCCAGCAGAAGCAGGGCCGAGGCGATCCGCAGCGGCAGCGTCAGGGAGGCATTCTCCAGGGTGCGGGCTGCCAGCAGGGGGGCCAGCAGCACGAGGAGGGCCACGATGGCCACGCCCGACACAACGGAGACCAGCAACGACAGGCCCATGATGCGACCGGCGCGTGCCGGGTCGTTGTTCCGCAACTCGGCCACGTGCTTGGTGTTGGTCACCCCCAAGCCCATGCCGGCGAAGAGGCCGAACATGCCCACCGTGCTCTGGATCATGCCCAGCTCGCCGTAGCCGTCCACGCCCAGCGCCCGCCCCACCAACGCGGAACTGACCACTCCCAGCACGTATGCCACCAGCTGCCCCGCCAGTGACCAGGCGCTGCCGCGGGCAAAGCGGGCCCGCAGCGAGCCGGGGGGAGCCAGACGGGCAATGGTGGAGCGGAGTGCGGTCACGGGGCCGCCGTGTTGATGGTGCCTTCGGGTGAGGGGCAGATCATGTGGGGGATTCTACTACGGGTACAATAGCCGCCGAGGTCTGAATCCGGATGAGGCGGACGTGGATACACAACCTTCCACAACCAGAGTGGTGGAGTTCGAGCGATCGACGGAAGTGGCCGGTTCCCCGGAGGCTGCGCTGGATATCCTGCGGGACGCCTTCACCACCCGCGGGTTTGCGATTGAGTCCGTGAGCGGGCGCTCTTTCGAGGCGCGCGGTCCGGGGCTCAGCAGTATCAAGCAGGACCCACTTCTGGGCCTGTCCTGGGTCGGCGCCTCAGTGGCGTCGGGCAGGCTCCGCCTGGAGGCCGAGATGGGTGGCGTGGCGCGTATGCGCCGGGTTCTGATCTGGCTCATCGCCGGATTGGAGGCCTTGTTCATTGTGGCGTTTGGGATCGTCTGGTTCGCCCTACCGGAGTTGCGCCGCATTCCCGTACTGTGGGTGGTAGTGGTGGCTCCTCTCGTTCCTTGGGTCTTCTTCTTGCCCTTCCTGGCCGGGCTCGTTAGGCGAAGCACCATGACCGCCGCAGACCAGCTCCTGGAGAAGGTGGCGGTGGAGGCCCGGCGTCAGGGGGAGAGTGAAGGTGACGATTGAGTCCCCCGGCGCAGTGATCCCAGGGTAGTTCGTCGCGTCTTGGCTCTGCGGCCGTGGTGGGTGGCGCTGGAGGGCAGCAGCAGACCCTGCCGACCGGCCGTCCTCGCCTACGAGGCGGGCTTCGTCTCCTCTCCGGCGCGATACCAGTCCACAGTGCGCCGGATGCCTTCCTCGAAGTCAACCACCGTACTGAAGTCCAGCACTCGTTGGGCCAGGTCTATCCCGGCCTGCGAGTGCTTGATGTCGCCGGGCCGCGCCGGCTCGTACACCGCCTGGGCGGTTGAGCCGGTCAGGCCTCGTACCAACTCCAGCAGGTAGTTGAGCGAGTAACGGTGACCGCCCGCCAGGTTGAGGGCCAAGCCGGGGGCTTCCGGCGCGGCGCCGGCCAGCAGATTGGCCTGCACCACGTTATCCACGTAGGTGAAGTCACGCGTTTGCTCTCCGTCGCCGAACACCGTGGGCCGGCGGTCCTCCAGTAACGCGGTGATGAAGCGGGGGATGACCGCGGCGTAGTGGCTCTGGGGGTCCTGGCGTGGGCCGAAGACGTTGAAGTAGCGCAACGAGACCACTTCCAGCCCGTAGACGGCGTGGAAGGCTCGACCGTAGGCCTCCGTGGCCAGCTTGGACGCGCCGTAGGGCGACTTGGGAGCCGTGGCCATGTCCTCGGTCTTGGGCAACGTCTCGCTGTCCCCATACACAGAGGAGCTGGAGGCCATGACCACGCGGCGCACGCCGGCGTCACGGCAGGCCAGCAGCACGTTGAGGGTACCGTCCACGTTGATGCTGTTGCTGAGCACCGGGTCTTCCACCGACCGCGGCACCGAGGGCAGTGCCGCCTGGTGGTACACCACCTCGCGCCCGGTCACGGCGCGGCGGGCCCCTTCCAGATCTCGGATGTCCTCCTCGAAGAGCTCGACGGCATCGTTGTACGGCGCGAGGTTCTCCCGCCTCCCTGTGAGGAAGTTGTCCAGCACCGCCACCTCGTGGCCCAGTTGCAGCAATCGGCCCACCAGGTTGGATCCAATGAAGCCGCCTCCACCTGTCACCAGCACCCGCATGTCAGCCCCTCACCACCCTCGGGCCCCAGTCCGGTCCCACCACGTTCCTGGTATCCACCACCAACCGGACGCCCCCGTACAGCGCGGGGTTGGAGAACTCGGAATGGGCAGTGGCCAGCACCAGGCAGTCATGGGCGGCGAACTCCGCCGCGGTGCAGGGCACCGAGCTGAGCTGCACGTCGTGCTTGCGGCCGGCGCGGGCTTCGGGGAAGTAGGGATCGCAGTAAGCCACCTGGGCGCCGTGCTCGCGCAGCAGTTCTATGATCTCGTAGGAGGGTGACTCGCGGTCGTCGTCGATGTCGTCCTTGTAGGACAGGCCAAGCACCAGCACCCTCGCACCACGGATGCTCTTGCCGTCCTGGTTCAGCGCCTCCAGCGTCTTGTTCAGCACGTACGCGGGCATGCGGGTGTTGATCTCCCCGGCCAAGTCGATGAACCGCGTCCACATCCCGTGCTCCGAAGCCTTCCAGGAGAGGTAGAAGGGATCCAGCGGGATGCAGTGCCCACCCAGCCCCGGACCGGGGTAGAAGGCCTGAAAGCCGAAGGGCTTGGTCTTGGCCGCTTCGATCACCTCCCACACGTTGATGCCCATGGCATCGAAGGTCATCTTCAACTCGTTCACCAGGGCGATGTTGATGGCGCGATAGATGTTCTCCAAGAGCTTGGCCGCCTCCGCCACGCGGGAGGAGGCCACCGGCACCACCTGGTCCAGGGCGGCGCGGTAGAGGGCGCAGGCCGCGGCGGTGGACTCGCTGTTGACGCCGCCCACCACCTTGGGGATGGTCTTGGTGTTGAAGCTGCGGTTGCCGGGATCCTCCCGCTCGGGGGAGAAAGCCAGCAGGTAATCGCGGGGCGTCTCCAGACCGCCGACCGACAGCAAAGGCTGAAGCTCCTCGTCGGTGGTGCCGGGGTAAGTGGTGGACTCTAGGACCACCAGCTGGCCGGGACGCAGGCGCCGGGCGATCTCCCGCGTGGTGGAGAGCACGAAGGAGAGGTCGGGCTCGCGATGCCGACCCAGGGGAGTAGGGACGCAGATGAGGAGGCAGTCGCACTCGGCCAGGCGATCGAAGTCCGTGGTGGCGGAGAAGCGGCCGGAGGCGGCGCAGGCGGCCACGCGTTCGGGGCCGATGTGCTTGATGTAGGAGCGCCCCGCGGCCAGCATGTCCACTTTCGCCGGGTCGGTGTCGAAGCCCAGCACCGTGAAGCCGCTCTCGGAGAAGAGCAGTGCCAGGGGGAGCCCCACGTAGCCCATGCCGACTATCCCCACGCGTGCGCTGCGGTCGGCGATGGCGGCCGGCAGGGCGGCGACGGCCGGGGAGGGGTTGGTGCCGCTGCTCATGTTGACCTTTCTGTAGAGAGTGCCGTTGAGGCGTCCTTCAATGGCCGCCACCACTGCTGATGCAGGCGGTACCAGTTCACCGTCTCCTGCAGCGCCTCCCGGAAGTCTCGCGCCGGACTCCAACCCAGGGCGCGGATCTTGTCGGTGGCCACGGAGTAGCGGCGGTCATGGCCGGGGCGGTCCGTCACATACTGCACCATGTCCTGACCGGCGCCGAGCACTTCCAGCACCGTGTCCGTGATGAGGCGGTTGCTGACCTCGTTGCCGGCGCCCAGGTTGTAGATCTGGCCCGGCTCTCCGCGGCGCAGCACCGTCTCCAGGCCGGTGCAGTTGTCCACCACGTAGAGCCAGTCGCGCACGTTGAGGCCGTCACCGTAGAGCGGGACCGGCTTTCCCTCCAACAGGTTGCTGACGAAGAGAGGGATGAGCTTCTCCGGGAACTGGTAGGGCCCGAAGTTGTTGGTGGAGCGGGTGATGAGCACGGGCGAGCCGAAAGTGGTGCGGTAGGAGAGCACCAGCAGGTCGGACGCCGCCTTGGAGGAGGAGTAGGGGCTGGAAGGATGAAGGCGATCCTCCTCCGTGAAGGAGCCCACCTCGGTGGAGCCGTACACTTCGTCGGTGGAAATGTGCAGAAAACGCTCCACGCCGGCCCGCCGCGCCTCTTCCAGCAGCACGTAGGTGCCCTCGAAGTTGGTGGTGATGAAATCGTGCGCGGCCACGATGGAACGGTCCACGTGGCTCTCCGCCGCGAAGTGCACTACGCCGTCGCAGCCGGCCATGGCGGCGGCCACGTCCTGGTGGCGCCGGATGTCGCCGTGCAGGAAGCGGTAGCGCACACCGAAGTCCGCTTCCACGTCGCGCAGGTTCTCCGGGTTGCCGCAGTAGGTCAGGGCGTCCAGGTTGACCACGCGCACCTGGGGGTCGGAGCGGAGCAGGTGTCTCACGAAGTTGGAGCCGATGAAGCCGCAGCCTCCCGTCACCAGGACCTGCCGGGGCGTGAACTCGCCGCTCATCCGTTCCTCCGGCTCCAGTCATACGGTATCACGGCCGTATCGGGCGGCAGTCGGTGCTCGTCCGGGTTCTGCCGATCGTAGGGGAGGTCGGGGATGTTGACCACGATCCCCTCCTCGGTGGAGACGCAGGTCCAGCCGTGGTAGATGCCGGGAGGGATGCATACCAACACCGGGTTGTGTACGCCCATGTAGACCTCCTGCAGGGTGCCTTGGGTGGGCGAGTCCGGCCGCGCGTCGTACAGGGCCACACGGAACATGCCGTGCACGGCGGCCATGTGGTCGGTCTGCAGACGGTGGAGATGCCAGGCTTTGACCACGCCGGGGTAGGTGGTGGTCATGTAGACCTGGCCGAAGCCGGCGAACAGCTCGTCGTCCACGCGCAGAATCTCCATCAGCCGGCCGCGATCGTCAGGGACCACGCGCAGAGGCTTGATCACCACGCCGTCAATCGTTGCGCCCATCACGCCTCACCTCTCCCGGTGGCCTCGTCCTCGTCCAGCACTCTCTGCAGATATCGGCCGTACCCATTGCCGGCCAAAGCCTCCGCCTGCCTGCGCACCGCTTCGCGGTCTATGAAGCCCTTGCGGTAGGCGATCTCCTCCAAACATGCCACCTTGAGTCCCTGCCGCTCCTCGATCACCTGGATGAAATTGGAGGCCTTGAGCAACGAGTCGTGCGTGCCCGTGTCCAGCCAGGCGATGCCTCGTCCCAGCTTCTCCACGCTGAGCCGGCCCTCCCGCAGGTAGCCCAGGTTGAGGTCGGTGATCTCCAGTTCGCCTCGGGGTGAGGGTCGGAGTTGCGCCGCCTTCTCTGAGACCCGCCCGTCGTAGAAGTAGAGGCCGGGGACGGCCCAGTTGGACCGGGGTTGCTGCGGTTTCTCCTCGATGGCGAGGGCCTTGCCGTGGGCGTCGAACTCCACCACGCCGTAGCGCTCGGGATCGGCCACCCAGTAGCCGAAGATGAGGCCGCCGTCCGTCAGCGCGGCCGCCCGCTCCAGCTTCTCAGGCAGCCCGTGGCCGTAGAAGATGTTGTCGCCCAGCAACAGGCAGGCCGGCTCGCCTGCCAGGAACTCCCGCCCAATGAGGAAGGCCTGAGCCAGGCCCTCGGGCCGCGGCTGCTCAGCGTAGGAGAGGGATACGCCGATCCAGGCACCGTCTCCCAGGAGCTCGCGGAAGCGGGGAAGATCTTGCGGCGTGGAGATGATGAGGATCTCGCGGATCCCGGCCAGCAGCAGGATGGAGAGCGGGTAGTAGACCATGGGCTTGTCGTAGACGGGCATGAGCTGCTTGCTGACCACGCGCGTGGCCGGGTACAGTCTGGTACCCGCGCCCCCCGCCAGTACGATGCCTTTCATGGTCTCCTCACGGGGTTGAGGTCGGGGTTTGGTGTGGGGCGGAAACGGCCGGATCCGAGGGTTTGTCTTGCCGTGTGCCCACGTAGGCGTTTATGCCCTCCCGCCAAGGGGGGAGGGACACGCCCAGGGAGGCGGCCAGGCTGCAGTCCAGGGCGGTGTTGCGTGGCCGCGGGGCCCGTGCGGGGAAGTCGATGGCGTGGGCGCGCTCCACCTCACCCTTGCGGCCGGCTGACTGCAACGTTGCCTCCGCCACCTCGAAGCGGCTGGCCTGCCCGGCGCCGGCCAGGTGGACAACACCCACCGCGCCTGCCTCCAGGAGCTGCAGAATGCCACGGGCCAGGAAGGGGGTATAGGTGGGGCTGCCGATCTGGTCCTGGGCTGCGCGCAGCCGCCGCCCCTCGGTGGCCCAGTGGATGACCCTGCCTGGAAAGTTGACGCCGCCGGGCCCGTAGGACCAAGAGGTGCGGACTACCAGTGCGGCAGGGCAGGCGCTCAGCACTCGGCGCTCACCCTCCAGCTTGGAGGCCCCGTAGTAGTTGAGGGGGCGTGGTTCATCATGCTCCGTGTAGGGAGCGCCCTTCTCCCCGTCGAATACGAAGTCGGTGGAGACGTGGACCATCAGCGCACCCGATGCCCGAGCGGCCATGGCCAGGTTCGCCGGCCCCGTCACATTGCCCGAGTCGGCATATGTATGGTCTGTCTGGCAGAGGTCCACGTTAGTGGAGGCGGCGCAGTTGAACACCACCTGTGGCTGGAAGCGGGTGAAGGCTTGGGAGACAGCATCGGCGTCGGCGATATCCAACGCCTCATGGCTCAACCCCAGGCCACGGTTGCCGAGCAGGGAGACGGCCGCTTGTCCCAGCATACCGGTGGAACCCGTGATGAGGACGGAGGCCTTCACGGGCGGCGGGTCGAGGCTGTTAATCTGTAGTGCACCTTCATGAGAAATGAGGATATCGCATACGCCGTGTCCAAGCTTCGCGTACTCCACGTCAACAAGCGCTACCCGCCTCACGTGGGCGGCGTGGAGAAGCACCTGCAGGACTTGGCGCGAGCGCAGGCGGAGCGCCCGGGAGTGCAGGTCGAGGTGTTGTGCGTGGCCGAAGGGGCAGTGGCCCCGGCACCCGACCACTCCAGACTCTCCGCTCGGTGCCGGCCCACGCGCTCTCCGACGCCGGCCGGCGGCTGGGAGCGCGATGGGAGGGTGGGCGTGCTGCGTCTGCCGGAGGTGGGCGTGGTGGCGTCAAATCCGCTCGCATGGGGGTTGTGTCCCACGCTCTGCCGCCGGGCGGCGAGGGATGCACATGATGTGTGGCATTTCCACTACCCATTTCCCAGCGGCGAGCTTGCGCTGCTGGGCATGAGCCGGCTGCGGCCGCGCCCCCCGCTGGTGTGCACCTACCACAGTGATCCCCTGGGTGAATCCGGTCTCAAGCGCACTCTTTCCGGTGCCTATGCCCTGCTGACCCGGGGATTTCTCCAGGAGGTGGACGCCGTGATCGTCTCCTCCCCGAAGCTGGCCACCGCGTCGCGTTTCCTGCCCGCCGTGGAGGGCAAGGTTCACGTCATCCCCTTCGGCATTGACCCCATTCCGCTTCGCGCCACGCCGGAGGTAGCGGCGGCGGCGGCCGACCTGCGTCGCCGGTGGGGATCACCCCTTGTCCTTTTCGTGGGCAGGCTGGTCCCTTACAAAGGCGTGGAGGTGCTGTTGCGGGCGCTCCCGGCCGTGAGGAGGGGAGCGGTGGTCATCGTGGGCGAGGGACCACTGCACGGCTCGCTACTGGAGACGGCGCAGCGTATGGGCGTGGCGGAGCGGGTGGTCTTCGTCGGGCCGCTGGACCAGGGTTCGCTCGCCGCCGCCTACCACGCGGCCGATGTCTTCGTGCTGCCCTCGGTGACACCCAACGAGGCCTTCGGGTTGGTGCAGTTGGAAGCACATGCCTGTGGCCTGCCCGTCATCAGCACCGACCTGCCCACCGGTGTCCCCTTTGCCAACCGGCACGGCGTGAGCGGCCTGGTCGTGCCGCCGGGCGATGCTCAGGCCCTGGCGGGTGCCCTCAACCGGCTGCTGGAGGACGACGTTCTGCGCCGCCGCTTGGGGGCCCAGGCTCGGGAACGCTTCCAGCGCGACTTCTCTCTGCAGCGCATGACCGATCACGTCCTGGAATTGTACGAAGACGTGGCGGCGGGGCGCGGCTCCGCCGGCGCCCCGCCGCGGCGGTGGGTGTGGTCCTCGGCGCCCGAGAACCTGCCTCGTCCGGGGAGGGTCTCTTGAGCCGTAGGGCCTGGATCGTCCTCAACCTGGTGGTCGATGGCGTCATCTTGAACCTGGCCGTCATCGTGGCCTTTGTTCTGAGGCTGGGATGGCCCATCCCCCAGTACAACTTCGCCGCGTACGAGCAGGCGGCGCTCTTCATGACGGTCGGCCAGTTGTTGATACTGGCGGCTGTTGATCTCTACGAGCCCACCGCGGAGCGTTCCGGCCCGGAGCTCTTCGGTGCTGTGGTCAAAGGGATTGCCTTGGGGGGGCTGGTACTGGTGAGTCTCACCTTCTTCCTGCGGGCCTTTGCCTTTCCGCGCGTGGTCATCCTGCTGGCGTTGCTCCTGGAGGTGCTGCTGCTCTGGAGCTGGCGCCGGCTGGCGGCCGGTGTGCTGCACATCCGTTGGCCGGAGCGCCGTATCCTTCTGGTGGGCGCCCTCGACGACTCTCTGGAGATAGCCACGCGGCTGGAGGACATGAGAAAGTGGGGCTACCGGGTGGTGGGGATCGTGGGGCCGGGCGACGCCGGCACGGCCGATCGGGTCAGCGGTGGCGTGCAGGTGGCGGAGGCGACGGCTTGGCCTGCGGCATCTCCGCACCTGGTGGCGCTGTCCGCGGCGGCGGCCCAGGGGCCGGCAGGGGCTTCTGTCACCGGCGGTCTGGAAAGGGCAGGTTTGGCGCAACTCGGCCCGCTGCTGCAGGGCCTGACGGAACTGCCGGAGCAGCTGGACAGCCTGCGGCCTCATCAGATCATCTTCACCACCCCCGCCCAGCACCGGGAGGTGCTGGAGCAGGTCTCCCTGAGCCGCATGTTCGAGGGCGACATCTACGTGGTCCCTCAGCTCTATGAGATGCATCTGGGCGAAGTGAACTTCTCGCTGCTGGGGGACATGCCGCTGTTGAGGTTGAACCGCGCATCGCGGCCCTCGTGGCGAAACGTGCTGAAGGGCGCTGTGCAGCGCGCAGGGGCGGCCCTCCTCCTCGTCCTCGTGTCGCCGTTCTGCGTGATGGTCAGCCTGCTCATCGTGGCGGCGGACGGCGCTCCGGTGCTCTTCAGGCAGACACGGGTGGGCAAGGACTTCAGGGAATTCACGCTGTACAAGTTCCGCACCATGATTCGGGAGGCTGAGCCCAATGGCGCGGTCATGGCCGAGGAGGACGACCCGCGCGTGTTCCCCGTGGGGCGTGTCCTGCGCCGTTCGCGCTTGGATGAGCTACCCCAGTTCTACAATGTGCTGCGAGGCGATATGAGCTTGGTGGGCCCCCGCCCCGAGCGTCCGGAGTTCGTGGAGGACTTCATGCGCAGGGATCCGCTCTACCGGGAGCGCTTCCGGGTTCGCCCTGGGATCACCGGCTTGGCGCAGGTCAGCACTCCCTACGAGACCCAGCCCCAGGCCAAGCTACGCTTCGACCTGATGTACATACACCACGAGTCCCTCAGTCTTGACCTGCGCATTATCCTTAAGACACTGCGCGTCATTCTCACCGGACGGGGATCGCGTTGAGCAGGGAGGGATGGCGCGTAGGGCCTGGCGGGCCACACAGCGATACCGTGGAGGTGATGCATGATGCTCTCCCCTGAACTGGCCGACAGACTGCGCTGGCGCATCGAGGGGTACCGGAACGCCATGGTGGACTTCCAGCGGGACCTGACGGCGGTGAACGCCGTGGGGCCGGATGGGGGGGGAGAGGGCGAATGGCATCGCGCAGCCTTCCTCAAAGAAGAACTGCTCAGGTTGGGACTCGGCCGTGCTCACGAATACAACGCTCTGGACAACCGCGTCTACACGGGCCAGCGACCCAACCTGGTGGTGAGGTTGGAGGGCAGGGAGTGCCCACCGACCGTGTGGGTCATGGCGCACATGGATACCGTGCCCCCCGGCGATTTCGATCTGTGGGACACGCCTCCTTTCGATGTGGTGGAACGAGAGGGCCGGCTCTATGGGAGAGGGGTGGAGGATAACCAGCAGGGTTTGACCTCCGCCGTGTTCGCCGCCCGTGCCGTGTTGGAGGAAGGCCTCCTTCCCACCTCTGATGTGGGCCTGCTTTTCGTCTCCGATGAGGAGAGCGGCAACCGCTTCGGACTGGAGCACGTCCTGCGTGAGGCGCCGGATCTGGTCTCACCGTCCGATCTGGTGCTGGTCCCCGACTTCGGCAGTGCGGAAGGCCTGGAGCTGGAGGTGGCGGAGAAGTCCATCCTGCAGGTGGAGTTCACGGTGAAGGGGAAGCAGGCGCATGCCTCCATGCCCGAACTGGCCGTGAATGCTCACCGGGCGGCCGCGCAGCTGACCGTGCGCCTGGACCTGCGCCTGCATGCCCGCTTCACGCGCACCGACCCCGTCTTCCTGCCGCCGGAATCCACCTTCGAACCTACCCGCCGCGATTCCAACGTGCCCAACATCAACACCATCCCCGGCACCGATCGCTTCTGCTTTGACTGCCGGGTCCTCCCCGGTGAAGACATCGCTGGCGTGCAGGGTCAGATCGAGGAAACGGCGGTTCAGGTGGAGCAGGAGTTCGGGGTGGAGGTCTCCATCGCCTACCCGGGGTTGTTGCCCGCGGCGCCCCCCACGGCGGCCAACGCCCCGGTGGTACCGGCGCTGATAGATGCGGTCAAGGCCATCAGGGGCGGGGAGCCGCGTCTGGTGGGGATCGGCGGGGGCACGGTGGCGGCCGTGTTTCGGCGCAGGGGCATACCGGCGGTGGCCTGGTCCACTTCCGACCAGACCGCGCACCAACCGAACGAATACTGCGTGGTGGACAACTTGGTGTCCGACGCCTTGGTCATGGCCCACCTGTTCCTGCGGGGACAGTGACCGGGCGGGTCTGCCGTTCAGTCGGTGACCAGGGGGGAAGGCCTGTCCTGGAAAGGATGCGTCCTCACCAGCACCGAGAACAGGTAGGGGTAGTTCTCGTTGAGGTGGGCGACGTAGGTGATCCAGACCGCCACCAAGCGCGTGTACGCGCGATGAATGTCTCCGGCCAGGTGCCGTAGGTCGGCCGGCGGGAGAGCGCTGAGGTCCTCGCGCAACTCCAGTTCGTCACTGAGGTGGAATATTGCCCACAGGAGGTCTGTGAAGGACTCGTGCTCGAGGAGCATGGGGTTTTCCAGGAGGCGGAGGAGGAACTCGCGCTTCCCGTGGAGGGACGCCCTCAGGCTCTCCAGGTCCACTTGTGAGAGATCGATCTGCGTGGACAGGCCGAGCGCGAAGCGGGTGGCGGCCTCGAACTCCTTCTCCCTCCAATTGGGGCGCACGTTCAGTCCGTGGCGAATGTCCTCCTGGTTGAGAGCCGCCGGCGTCAGCCGGGTCAGCAGCTGATTCCCCGCCTCGCTGAAGAAAGCGCCGATAACCATGTTGAGCTTCTGGCGCTGTTCGTCCCTCTCGCGGCTGTGCAGGATACGATCCACCAGCAGGGCGGTGAGCAGCACGTCGATGGGCAGGAAGGCGATGCTGTTGATGATCCACACCCACATCTCGCGGGTGTTGTGAAAGATGAGGTACTGGATGGTGTCGACGAAGGTGGTGGTCAGCAACAGGCATCCGGCAAAGACCAGCAGCCAGACGTGTCTGGTGCCCTTGTTCCTGTCTGCGACCTTCGGCACCGTGTTTATCGGGCGATGAGCACGGGCACGTCGGCGTGATGCGCCACGTATTCCGAGGTGGAACCCAACACCAGGCTGGCCAACTCGCCGAGTCCCCGGCTGCCCAGCACGATGAGCTCCGACCGGCGCGTCCTGGCGCAGGTGACGATAGTCTCACCCGCGGGCCCTTCCAGCTCGTCTGCTTCGGCAATCAGTCCCCGCGCATTCAGTTCCTGTACCATTTCCTCCGCCGTGCGCCTGGCCTCCGCGATTTCGATGGCGTGTTTCTCCGTGGGTTCTGAGATCCTGGGATAGGGCGGGAAGGCTGTGGCCACGATGATGTGGGCCCCCAACGCCTCGGCCAGCGAGGCGGCTACCACTGCCGCGCGGCGCGCACCGTCAGTGCCGTCGTAGCCCAGCACAATGGTCTTCACGCTCCAATCGTCCATCGCCAAAACCTCCTCCCTTGGTTCTCCTACCTCCAGTCTAGAATACCTTGCCGTCGTGTGAGACACTGCTTCGCATGCGGGTGACTGGTTGGACCGGAGATGGCTGGTCTCTGCAACCAGACGGTCATCAGCGGCGCCGTGAATGCCGAATCACGGCTCTCAAAACCACTTGATGGGCTTCGCGGACTGTGCGACACTGCCATCGCTCTCCCAGAATGTGACGGACTCCAAGGTAACTTGACCGCACGGTTGTGGAGCGCTTAACAGGCGTACGCGGCCTAGCCGCGCCCCTTTGCCGAAGGGGGATGGTGTTGCAAGGAGGTTCGGCGGATGGAGACCGGAACGGTCAAGTGGTTTAATGATGCGAAGGGCTTTGGCTTCATTGCCCGCGAGCAGGGCGAGGATGTGTTCGTCCATTTCTCGGCAATCACAGGCGAAGGCTTTCGCTCGCTGGCCGAGGGTGAGAGAGTCACGTTCGAGATAGTGCAGGGACCCAAGGGTCTGCAGGCCGCCAAGGTGAGCCGCGCGTAGAAACGCGGGGGGAGAGGAGGGCCGGTTCCGCAGCCCACGGGCTGCGGAACCGGCCCTCAGCATATCCAGGCTGTGGCGCGGACAGTAGGTTGTAGCAGGCGATAGACCGGGAGCGACAGAAGGTGGAGCAAGAGAAGTACGGCACCCGGGCCATCCGCGAAAGCGCGCTGGAATCCTGGCCCAACCCGGCCCCGCAGCGGCCCTATCTCATCACCTTCAACATCCCGGAGTTCACCTGTCTTTGCCCCCGCTCCGGCTACCCGGACTTCGCGCTCATCACCATCCACTATCAACCTCGCCAACTCATCGTGGAGTTGCGCTCCCTCAAGCTCTACATCAATCGCTATCGGGATGTCGCCATCTCGCACGAGATGGCCGTCAACAAGATCCTCGATGACCTGGTCACTCTGCTGGAACCGCAATGGATGCAGGTGAAAGGGGACTTCAACGTTCGGGGCAACATCAAGACCATTGTCACGGCTGAGCACGGCGCCCGGCTTGCGCTCTCCGCGGGCGATACGACGCATGACGACGTGGAGTCTCACACATGAGTGAGCCTGCACGCCACTACCTCCTGCTGAGCGGAGGCTTGGATTCGGCCACGTTGGCCGGCTGGCTGGTGGAGCGGTACGGTGCTTCCGCTATCGAAGGCGTCACCTTCCTTTACGGGCAGAAGCACGCCGTGGAACTCCAGGCCGCAATTGACGTGGCGGCGCACTATGCGCTGATCCGCCATCGGGTGGTGGAGATACCGCCCATTGGCGGCTCGGCCCTGACTGATGCCGCCCGGCCACTGCCGCAGGGCAGGGACCTGACGGCAGTGGCCGGCGTGGCCCCCTCGTACGTCCCGGCCCGCAACCTCCTGTTCCTCGCCTTCCTGGCCAGCTTGGCGGACGCGGAGGGGCCTGCCACTCTGTGGCTGGGCGTGCATCATGACGACCACACCGGCTACCCGGATTGCCGCCCGGACTTTGTGGCCGCCGCCGACGAGGCGGTGCGGCTGGGCACGCAGCATGAGTTGCGGGTGGAGGCGCCGTTCGTTCACTGGGGCAAGGACCGGATCATTGCATGGGGGCTGGAGCACGTCGTCCCCTACCATTTGACGCACTCCTGTTATCAAGGGAAGAGGCCCGCCTGCGGCGTGTGCGACACGTGCCAGGCGCGTCTGGCCGCCTTTGCCGCGGTGGGAGCGGCCGACCCCATTCTCTACGCTCCGCTGCCGAAGGGCTGAGCGGGTCTCCCGCGCATGAGAACCGCTATCACCAAGATTGTGTCCTTCGATGCGGCGCATCGTCTGCCGGACCACGCCGGGCGCTGTCGCAACCTGCACGGCCACACCTACCGGCTGGAGGCCACGGTGGCGGGCGCGCCGCAGGAGACGGGGCCGGGCACCGGGATGGTGCTGGACTTCGCCGAACTGGAGCAGACGCTGCAGCGGGTGGTGGTCAACCGCTTGGATCATACCTATCTCAACGACGTCCTGGACGTCGTGCCCACCGCCGAAGGCATCGCGGCGTGGGCGTTCGCCGAGCTGAAAGCCTCGGGCCTGGAGGTCAGGAAGGTCCGCCTGTGGGAATCACCCACCTCTTTCGCGGAGGTTGAGGACTGACTGCCGTCCAACGCTTGGGGGGAGGGGTGCGCATCGTCGAGGTCTTCGATTCCTTGCAGGGCGAGGGCGTGTGGGCTGGAGTGCCCATGACGTTCATACGTCTGGCCGGATGTAACGGGCCGCAGCTGGGGCTGGGCTGCGTGTCCTGGTGTGACACCGTTGGATCCTGGGCTGCGGGTGGCGGCCGGCTGTGGGAGCAGGAAGAGCTTCTGTGCCGGGTGCGTCTTCCGCGGGTGTGCGTCACCGGCGGGGAGCCTCTGCTGCAGGCGGACGGTGTGGCCGATCTGGTGGCGGCGCTGGTCTCAAGACGTGTGAAGGTGCACCTGGAAACCAACGGTACGCTCGATTGGCCGCGGGGGAGGGCCGCGCCCGCGTGGGTGACGGTGAGTCCCAAGCCTCCGCTGTACGATGTGGCCACCGGTGTCGCCGGCCTGGCGGCCGAGGTGAAGGTGATCTACGACGCAGAGATGGATGCCATGTCGCCGACTGCAGCTTCCCGTCTGGTGGGCCGCATTGTGGCACAGGCTCCGGGAGCCGCGGTCTGTATCCAGCCGGAAGCCTCTGGGGGTGCGCCACTGGCGCGGCGCGCGGCTGCTTTTGTCGTTGGTCACCCGGAGTGGCGGCTGAGCCTTCAGGTCCACAAGATCCTGGGAATTCGCTGAGGTTGGTCGGCAGGGAAGGAGAAGACCGGCATGCCTAAGGTCCACAAGTACACGGTGAGGCCGGTACTGCCTCCGCGCATCGCCGGCCTGCGGGACATGGCGTACAACATGGCTTGGACGTGGAACCACGACACCATCCGCCTCTTCCAGCGCTTGGACGCCGAGTTGTGGGACGACAGCAACCACAACCCCATCCGCCTGCTGGGGGAGATCTCCCAGGAGAAGCTGGACGGCGCTGCTCAGGATGAAGGCTTTCTTGCTGCCTTCGACCGCTCGATGGCCGCGTTGGAGGGGTACATGTCCGGTCGTGGGTGGTGCTCCCTGGAGCATCCGGAGGCAACGGAGAATCTTATCGCCTACTTCTCCATGGAGTACGGAATTGCCGAGAGCATCCCCATCTACTCCGGCGGCCTGGGTGTTCTCTCCGGCGATCACCTGAAGTCCGCCAGCGATCTGGCACTTCCCCTGGTGGCCGTGGGCCTGCTTTACAAAGAGGGCTACTTCACGCAGTACCTCAATCCGGACGGCTGGCAGCTGGAGCGCTATGCCCAGCAGGATTTCGATCTGCTGCCGGTCAAGCCGGTGGCCGCCGCCGACGGCAGCCAACTGCGCATATCCGTGGATCTGGCGGGGACGCCGGTGTCGGTAGGGATCTTCAAGCTCCAGGTGGGCCGGATCCCGCTCTACCTATTGAGCACTCACCTGCCGGAGAATGCTCCGGTAGATCGAGAGGTCACCGATGAGTTGTACGGTGGTGGCCCGGAGGAGCGTATTCGTCAGGAGATCGTGTTGGGGATCGGTGGGTTTCGGGCTTTGCGCGCCTTGGGCCTCCGGCCCGCCGTCTGCCACATGAACGAGGGTCACTCCGCCTTTCTTTCGCTGGAGCGAGCCCGGCAACTCATGCAGCAGGAGGGTCTCACCTACTGGGAAGCCCGTCAGGTCATCCAGGCTTCCACCCTGTTCACCACCCACACTCCGGTCCCGGCCGGTTTCGATCTGTTCTCCGAAGACCTCATGCGCAAGTACTTCGGCGCGTTTGTGGGTGAGCTGGGGCTGAAGTGGGACGAGTTCATGGACAAGGGGCGTTCGCACCCGGGCAACGCGGCCGAGGCATTCAACGTGGCCGTTCTGGCCCTGCGGCATGCTCCCCGCCGCAATGCGGTCAGTCGTCTGCATCGCCGTGTGACGGCGCGCATGATCTCCGAGGCCTGGCAGGGGCTGCCGGACAACGAGATACCGGTGGAATCGGTCACCAACGGGGTGCACTCGCGGGGATGGGTGTCCGCCGACATGGCCGAACTGCTGGATCGGTATCTGGGGCCGCGCTGGCGGCGAGATGTGAGCGACGCCAAGGTGTGGGCCCGCGTGTCGGCCATCCCGGATGAGGAGCTGTGGCGTGCCCATGAGCGCCAGCGGGAGCGGCTGGTCACCTACGCCCGGAGTCTGGTCAGGCGTCAACTGGAACGTCGCCACGCTTCGCGGAGCGAGGGGCGCAAGGCGGATGAGGCGCTGCGTTCGGACATCCTCACCGTGGGCTTCGCGCGGCGTTTTGCCACCTACAAGCGGGGCAACCTGATTCTGCGGGAAGTGGATCGCCTCAAAGCACTGTTGCTGGACGAGCATCGCCCCATGCAGATCATCTTCTCCGGCAAGGCACACCCTCGTGATGACTCAGGCAAGGCCCTCATCCGCGACATTGTGCACTTCTCCAGGCAGGAGGGCCTGCAGCACCGTATCGTCTTCCTGGAGGACTACGACCTGGCCAAGGCCCGCATGCTGGTGCGGGGCGTGGATGTCTGGCTCAACACGCCGCGGAGACCCCTGGAAGCCAGCGGCACCAGCGGCATGAAGGTGCTCATCAACGGTGGTCTCAACCTTTCAGTGTTGGACGGGTGGTGGGCGGAGGGCTACCGGGAGGAGGCCGGCTGGGCCATCGGCTCCGGCGAGGAGGACGAAGATCTGGAGAAGCAGGACCGCAACGATGCTCTCTCGCTCTACTCCCTCCTGGAGGAGGAGGTCATCCCCCTTTTCTATCAGCGTGGCCCCGATGGGTTGCCACGCGAGTGGATCCGTTGGATGAAGAACTCCATGAGATACCTGACTCCGGCGTTCTCCACCGTGCGCATGGTGAGGGAATACGCGGAACGCTTCTATGTGCCGGCCGGCCTGCATTACCAGAAGGTGATCGCCGACGGCTTCAGCCGTGCCCGGGCGTTGACGGCATGGAAAGCGCGGCTGAGGGAGCATTGGGCGGACGTGCGGATCGTGGCGGTCCGCCAGGCCAGCGATGTGGACGTTCCGGTGGGTGGTGAGCTTCTGCTGGAGGTGCAGGTGGCTTTGGGGGCATTGACCCCTGACGACGTCCAGGTGGTGGTCTACTACGGCCTGCAGCGACCGGACGGGGCCATGGCGGCGGGCCGGCATTTGGCGCTGGAGTACGCCGCCAAAGAAGGCGAGCATTACCTGTACCGTGGGGCCATCCCGGCTCCCACCTCGGGGCCTCACGGTTACCAGGTAGGCGTGCTTCCCTTCCACGACGACGCCCTCGTCCCCAACGAGCTCAGCTTGATCACCTGGGAGTGACCGGCTGAGGGCGGGGCCGAAGCGGACGCGGCCTCGCCCTCAGCCCCCCGTCTCTCCTACCCTACCCGGCCGAGACCCTCCGGGGTGATGAGCACCCAAACGTGCAGGGGGAATAGGTCCGCCTGCGCCAGACCCTCCCCCACCAGTTGTGTGACGGCGGCACGGGCCTGAGAGCGGCTCAGTCCCAGCTCCCTTTCCAACTCCAGCAGTGGTACCTCCGCTCGTTCGTTCTCCGCATGGACTCGGGCGAGGTAGCGGAGTATGAGAAGAGACACGTCGTTGTCTGTAGGCATTTCCATGTCCTTGAGGATAGCGCTTTGTGGTATTGGGTTGACAAAGGGCATTTCTTCACTTAGCTTTTAGTGCGAGTTCCCGTGGGGAAGATGTAGTCTGCCCTCAAACCGGTGCAGACGGCCTTCCTTCGCAGGAGCCCGGCAGGTTCCAGGTGGATGGGACCGCTGAAGAGCCTGCCGCACATAGGAGAAAGGGAGTCTACCGAGCCTGATGCGGCTTTGCGGCGGCATACGCATGACCGCCGCGCGCCGGATTGCGGCGAGGGGAGAGGAGGGACTATGAAGAGTGTGACGTGGTAACGCTCTCGCCCTTTCGGTCCTGACGCTCAAGGGTGCATCCTCCATTGCCGAAGTAATGAATGGTAGGAACTCAGGGAGGACGAGGGACTTTTGGGCTTACCTCGAGCAGCCCTCACAGGGTGTGTTCGCAACGGCGCCCGCGCCAATTGGACAACAGTCTATGTTGCCCTTGTTGGCGTGGGCGCCGTTGTTGTGCTGGTGGCAATGGGTAGCATGGCGTGGCCTCAGTACGCAACCCTTGGTTTCTGGCAGATTTTCATAGGTGCGGTCTTCTTTGTGGCGGCTGGGGCATTCGCTGATCACTTCCGGGTACGTGTCGGCGATAGGGTGGAGGTATCGGCCGGCTTCATTGCCGACTTCTTGGCCGCCATCCTGTTGGGGCCTTTTGCTGGTGCAATCGTCTCCGGCGCTTCCGTGGTCAGCTGGTGGGTGCGCGGTGAATTGCTTCGGAACGTGTTTGCATGCGGCGTCTTCTTGCTGTCAGGAGCATCCGCCGGCCTTGTGTTCGTCGGCGTTTCGGGAGCAATGCCGTCTGAGGGCCTTGGGTTGGCGGTAGGGGGGATTGCCGCGGGCGTAACCTATCAACTGGTGAACTATGCGCTGTTCGTGCCGATCGCGTGGCTCAGGCGTGGATTAGGTCCCATCGCTTACTTCAAGGAAACCATCCGGCCCTTCCTGGTCTTCCAGGTCTTCTTCGTCATGCTCGCTCTGGGCTTGGCCTATGCCTTTCGCTCTACGGACACGTTGGGCTTCGCGCTGTTCTTCCTGCCCGTTCTGGGCCTCGCGTACGCCTTCCGTATCTACTCGCGGGAGGCAGAATTGGCCAAGCGTCTGGAGCGGTTCTCCCTGCAGATGGCGGCCAGCATGATCACCGCGCTGGACCTCAAGGACAACTACACTGCGCGGCATTCCGCCCAGGTCGCGCAGTATTCGTTCGACATCAGCCGGGAGATGAAGCTCAGCAGGCGCGAATGCAACATGGCGCATTTGGCGGGGCTGCTCCACGACCTGGGGAAGATCAGCGTGCCCGATGAAGTGCTGGGTAGCCGGGAGCGCTTGACAGAAGGCGAGTGGGAGGTCATGAAGAACCATCCGCGAGCCAGCCAGCAGATCTTGGCGGACATGAGTGAGTTCGACGAGCTCGGCCAGATCGTGCTCCACCACCACGAGCGTTGCGATGGGAGGGGCTATCCAGTAGGGGTAGCGGGGGCGGATATCCCGATGCTCAGCCGGGTGGTGGCGGTTGCCGACTCCTACTCGGCCATGATCACCGACCGGCCGTACCACCGGCGCCGCGACCCGCAGGATGCCATCGCGGAACTGGTGGCGTGCCGGGGTACCCAGTTTGATCCCGCCGCCACCGACGCCTTCCTGGCCGTCTTGGAGCGGGAGGGGCGCGCATACCAGACGGCCGAGCACGTGGACTTCCACGTGGAGTTCCAGAAAGTCCGCTTCCTGCGCGATCTGGCACACTCGTAGCCCGCGGGACGTCCCACGCGGATGGTATCGTAGTCTCAGATCACCACGCTCGCTGAGGACACGGTGGCCGCCCGCAAGAACTCCATGGCTCTCATTCTCATTGCCCAGGCTCTGTCGACACTGGGCACATCAGTGACCACCGTGGCGCTGGCCGTCATGGTGTTTGATCGCACGGGGTCCGTTCTGCACATGGGCGGCGTCTTGGCGGCGTCTACAGTCCCAGTGGTGGTGGTGAGCATCCTGGGTGGAGCGCTGGTGGACCGGTATCCGGCGCGCGGCCTCATGGTGGCGGCGGATGTAGCCAGGGCGCTACTTGTCCTGGGCATGCCCTACCTGGCAGGGTTGTCGGTTTCGTACATCTACGCCATCAGCGCGGGCATGGGGGTCTTCTCCGCCCTCTTCAACCCCAGCCAGATCAAGATGGTGGGTGAGCTCACGCCGCCTTCTCAGCTAATGCGTGCCAATTCTCACCTGAGCATCGCCCGGGATGGGGCGGAACTGGGAGGGTACCTCGTGGGCGGGGCGCTGGTGGCCTCCGTGGGCTATTTCGTCACTTTTGCGGTGGACGCCTTGAGCTACGGTGTTTCGGCGCTGCTGTTGCTCGGGTTGCCGCGGCTTCCTGCCTCGGCGTCGGGAGCAGAACTTGGAGCCATGGTGAAGGAAGCGCCGCGTGTCATTGGCGGCATGTGGGGTAGAGTCCCTCTGCGTGTCAACATGCTTTTCGCGCTCATACCCATGGCCTTTGTCATGATGAGCACGCCCAACGCCTACGGCTTGGCGCTGGAGGTCTATGGACGAGGCGCCCAGGACTTGGCTTTGATGGAGACGGTGACGGCCGGCGGTTGGATCATCGGAGGCTTGGTGGCCGGTCGGCTGAACTACAGGGGAGACCGCAACGGTTATGTCGCGGTATGCGGGCTCTGCATCTGTCTCTGCTTCATCGGGGTGTCTCTGTGTGGCGGTTTCTGGCCGGCGGTGGTGCTGCTGGCGTTGGCCGCCGTGGCCAACGTGGGCGTGATCGTGGGGTCCATGACGCTGTTTCAAGAAGTGGAACCCCGGCCGGACAAGGGCCGGATCATCGCTCTGCGGGCGGGACTGGGGCAGTTCAGCGGGGCCGTGGGGCTGTTCCTGGGGGGCTTGTTGGGCCAGGTGGTGGGTATTCGCAACGTGTTCAGTGTTGCCGGCTCGGCTGCATTGCTGACGGGAGCCGTCATATGGGTGGGCTATGTGGTGTGGAGACGGCGAACGGTGTCGGATGATCAGGCGCCTGAGCTCACTGCGTGATCTTCGCTGAATCCCAGGCTGCGGTGGTCCCCGCGGGCCGCCGAGAAATGGAGTGCGGGTAATGGAGAGAATCGGAGGAATGGCCTTAGACAACGGCGTCCTGCTGGCAACGGACTCTCACTGGGCGGCCGCGGTCAGGGACCGCGACGGGGCGGTCTCCCTGGCCGGGGGCCCCAAACCTGTCACTTGGTCGAGCCATAGAGCCGTCGATGCGGTTCCGGTTTTGCGCGGGCCCTTGCGCATGGTGGACACGGTGGCGCTGATGGTGGAAGTCCGTCGTCGTCTGCCCAAGGCCCGGCTTCCGTATGAGAGCGCACGCGTCCTTGGCGCCTTCGTCGCTTCCGTGCTGGCTGTGGGCGCCGTGCGCGGCCTGCCGGCAAAGAAGAAGGGCAGCGCATGGTTGACGGAAGCAGTGGTGGCGGCTCTCTCCGTGGCTCCTGCACTGGTCGCTCTGCGGGGGACCGCGTTGGCCGGCTATCACGGGGCTGAGCACAAGACCATCGCGCAGTACGAATTGCGCGAGAAGGGGGTAGATCCGGCGGCGGCCCGCAAGGAGCACGAGCGCTGTGGAACGAACGCCGTGGTGCCGCTGCTGGGGACAAACGCGCTCTTGAACGGCGTGGCGAGGCGGGCCTTCCGCCAGCCACCACCGGGTGTTTACGCCGCCAC
>JAAYAL010000024.1 GCA_012719395.1 Gaiellales bacterium
GCGTGCGGTCCAGGGCGGCGATTGCGCTGGCCCGCTGTGCCTGCGCCTCCCGGACCTGCTGCAGCGCAGCCTCCAGGGCCTCATCGGATTTCTCGAGGTGGCGCAGGGCCGCCAGGGGATCGCGGCCGCCTTCGGGGGCGGCGGCTTGGGCGGCGGCGTCCACGGCCTGTTGGGCGGTGGCCACCAGCGCCGTGAGCTGACCGCCAGCGCCGGAGGCCTGCGCCTCCGCGATGTCACGCCGTGTCTCCGCGATGGCGTCCTCTATCCTGCCCCTTGCCTCCGCCAGGTCCCGCGCCACCCTGCCCACGGCGTCGAGCAGGGCCTGCGCCTGCGCGGCGGCTTCCTGCGCGGCCAGCGCCGAGACCGCCGCCTCGCCCCGTCGGCCGGCCGACAGGTCCTCGCGGCCCGCCCGGGCCTCCTCGCGCGCGAAGCTCAGGCGCGAAGCGGCCTCATCTGGGTTGGCTGCCACTGAGCTCAGTGCGGCGGCGGAGTAGACCGCCGCCAGTTCCGCCAACTCCTGCCGCACCAGGGGCACGCGTGCCTCCAGCTCCGGCAACTGTCCATCGAGTCCGGCGAAAACCTCCGGGGCCTGCTTCTCCAGATCTCGCAACCTGTCGAAGCGCTCCGACTGCGTGTCCAGTCTCTCGTTGGCCACCACCGTGTGCTGCAGGACCGCCGTCAGCAGCGCGCGCTGCCCCGGCTCGTCGTTGGTGTCGCCCAACTGCTTGTGCAGGCGGAAAGCTTGGTCTAGTTCCCGGCGTGCCTCCTCTACCGCGCTCTGGAACGGCGCCGCCTGCTCCGCGCCGAACTCGGCGATGGCGAAGCCAACCTCGTCGCTGCTGGTCTTGATGGCGTCATCCGTCTCCACCAGTTCCGCGCTCACCCGGCGTCTCAGTTCCTCCAGCGTTTCGGCCGGCACCTGCTGCGGTGTGCCCCCGGGCCCGGCCGGCCCGCCCAGGCGGGCGGCACCCGACCGTGAGCGGCGAACCGCGCTCCAGATGAGGAACCCGCCCCCCAGCAGCACTGCGACGGCCAGCACCGCGCCCCAGGGGATGCCGCTTCCGCTGCCGCCTGCTGCTCCGCCCGCCGTGGTGGTGGTGGCGCCGGTCTGGATGGTGGTTGTAGCCTCTGCCTGACCCAAGGCTCGTGTCATGCCCTCGCTTGCTCCCACCACGGCCCCTGCCCAGTCATCCTTGGAGAGGTAGGGCTCCACCTCCGAGGACATGATGTCGTTGAGCTGCGCATCGCTGAGGGGGAAGTCCTGGTCCACCGAGTAGGCATAAGCGCGATCCTCCACGGCCACAGCCAGCAAAACATCACGCAGGCCGAGGTCGCTATCCACGGCCGTCGCGTCAGCCCACTCCTGGGCACCGTGTCCGGAGAAGGTGTCAACGTACGCCACCCAGAGCTGCACCCTCTGTTCCTCCTGCAGCCGCGCAAGCGCGTCTTCCACCTCTGCGCGCCTGCCGCCCAGCGCCCCTGCACGGTCCTCTATCTGGGAGTCCAGGCGGAAGGGCTCCTCGGCAAGCGCGGGGGAAGGCAGGATGAGCCAGGCGGTGCACACCACCATGAGCAGTGCAGTCAGGACAAGCCACGCCCGCGTCCGCAGTCGCGCCGTGAAGGTCACCCGGGCCTCCTCTCACGAGGGTTCATGCTTCCCAAGAATGCTTCCCAAGCATGCAGCACTACTCTCATGCTATCACCGGTGGGGGAGTGCGCTTTCCTTGGGGTGACGGGATGGCTGCGGGTGCTGGGCACGGCGTGGGGAGCGCATCTGTTGACCGGTCGTCGGCACTGTGGCTAAGCTGGGGGAGTCGAAAGGGAGAGAGGGAAATGCCGAGCATGCGAAGGCGAGTGTTGTGAACATCCCTGCCAAGCACGGCCCGTGGACGGCGCCGGGGACGGTGGAAGAAGGCCTGCAGGCCGCTTACAGGGGCTTTCTGGCACGGTACCCCGCCTACGCGACCAGCGCTCGTTCCCTGGACGCCCTCCGCGCCGCCGACTATGGCCGTTTGGATGATCTGGGCCATACCTACCTGGACTACACGGGTGGCGCCCCCTACGCTGAATCCCTCTTGGAGCAGCATCTGGATCTCTTGCGCCACGGTGTCTTCGGCAACCCCCACTCGCACAACCCCACCTCGGCGGCCAGCACGAGGTTGGTGGAGGAGGCGCGCCAAGCCGTGCACCGCTTCTTCCGCGCTTCGTCTGAGGAGTATGAGGTGGTCTTCACCGCCAATGCCAGCGGGGCTCTCAAGCTGGTGGGAGAAGCCTACCCCTTTCAGCCCGGCTCACCTCTGCTCCTCTGCTATGACAACCACAACTCCGTGAACGGCATCCGGGAATTCGCCCGGCGGCGGGGGGCATGTGTCACGTACGTGCCGGTGTGCAACCCGGACCTGCGGGTCGACGTCGAGCTCCTACGGGCGGCCCTGGACCAGCCCGACCTATGGGGGAACCGCCTCTTCGCGTATCCCGCCCAGTCCAACTTCAGCGGCGTGCAGCATCCTCTGAAGTGGGTGGAGGCCGCCCACGACCGAGGCTGGGACGTGCTCCTGGATTGCGCGGCCTTCGTACCCACCAATCGTCTGGACCTCTCGGCTCTCAAGCCTGACTTCGTTCCCATCTCCTTCTACAAGATGTTCGGCTACCCCACGGGCATCGGGGCACTCCTGGCCCGCCGCGAGGCGCTGGCCAAGCTTCAGCGTCCCTGGTTTGCCGGTGGCACTATCACCGTGGCCTCCGTGCAGGGAGAGGGCTGGTACCACTTGGCCCCGGGGCATGCCGGGTTCGAAGACGGCACGGTCAACTACCTGGGATTGCCGGCGGTGAGCCTGGGTTTGGCGCACGTGGCGGCCGTGGGCCCGGAGACCATCCATGAGCGGGTCATGGCCCTCACGTCGTGGTTGCTGGAGAGAATGACAGAGCTCACCCACAGCAACGGAGCACCCCTGGTGCGCATCTTCGGGCCTCGCACCATAGCGGGCCGCGGAGGGACGGTGGCCTTCTACCTGTTGGACCCGTCCGGCGGTGTCTACGATGTCTTCCAGGT
Organism: Gaiellales bacterium; assembly: GCA_012719395.1. Lineage (GTDB taxonomy): Bacteria > Actinomycetota > Thermoleophilia > RBG-16-64-13 > RBG-16-64-13 > JAAYAL01. Next base: position 3,053 of record JAAYAL010000024.1, read on the forward strand.
GGAGGATCGAGCCGGTCGTGAGCTCATCTCCGTGCGCACCGGGTGCTTCTGCAACCCGGGGGACGGCGAGGTGGCGCACGAGATCGAACGGGAGGAGATGGCCGGCTGCTTCGAGGAGGCGTGCCTCCCTATCACCTTCGACCAGTGCTACCGGCTCATCCAGGACGCCACCGGCAAGGTACCCAACACCATCCGCGTGTCGCTGGGAATCGCTTCCACCTTCGCCGACGTCTTCCGTTTCCTGGTGTTCATGGGGGGCTTTCGCGACAAGAGCGTGGCCGAGTTCGCCGCCGGTGGCTGAAACGCCACGGGTTCATGCCACAAAGGGGGCTCCGGGCGTATGCCCGGAGCCCCCTTTGCTCTCGTGAATTACCGTCGAAATCAGCCTGCCGAAGGCTCGACCTTCAGTCTCATGACTTTCCCGTAGCTGCTGATGTACTGCAGCGTGATCTTCGTGCCCGTGTTGGGGTTGATCACGCTGCCCAGCGGGTTGGCCGGATCGTAGTAGGTGGTGGTGTCGTCGAACACCTTGACGGCCGCCAGCCTCGGGACCGGCGAGAGTCGGCTGAGGTGGTGGATATTGCGGATGCCGTCGGTGGGCATCAGCGTGAAGGTGGAGTCGTAGGTCTGGATACGGTTACACCAGAGCTCCCCGTCCCGACGGTACAGGGCTTTGTAGTGAGCATCGATGGGAAGAAGCAGGCCCTGCCCGGGATGCAGCGCGGTGTCGTTGTCCTCCTGCGACGTATCCCAGTAGTTGATCAGCAGGCCATCCTGGTACGCGAAGTGCTCCACCCAGTTTGCCAGTCGTGGGTTGTTGGCGTAGCCGAAGTAGTACGGGCCCACCTTGAGGCCACGGTCGTAGCCCTCGTACGTGCGCCACTCGGCAACGTAATAGTTCGCGTACATCTTGTCTTCGGTGCCGGTGGTGGCGCGAAAGCCGGTGAAGGTCCATCCAGCGTCCACTTCGGCGCCGTCGAGTGCGTAACCAGTGATCTGGATGTTGTCGACCATGAACCCATCGTAGTTGACGGCCTCGTCGCTCCAGTAGCGGAAGCCGAGCATCACATCGCCGGTATAGGCGGAGAGGTCAACACTGAGGTCCACCCAATCGTTGGAGGAACCGTCGATGCCATTGGGCTCCGTTGAGGAGGTGGAGAGGTTGGTGGGCACCGTCTGCCACGTGACGCCGTCGTCGGTGGAGATGATGACGTTGGCGTAGTCGTAGCCTTCCTCTATGCCGTAATTGACCTTGGCCGTGAGTGTGGCGTCGGCGCTGAGCGTAAAGGCCTTGGTCATCTGGCTGCGCAGGTTGCTGTCGGAGCCGCTGAAGTAGAAGGAGCTGCCCTCGTAGGGATCAGCAATGTGTTCTGTCACCTGCTTCTGGGGGAGGATGACGAACAGCGCCTGTGCGTCCTTGCTGTTGTACTCCATGGGCCCAAGGGCGTGCGTGGAAGTCTGGCCTGTCCAGGCCACGTCATAGTTGATGAGCCATCCGAGCTGGAACTTCTCCCAGGCCCCCATGTGGCTGGGCTTGTTGCCGATAGTGTCCTTGCCCTCGTCGATCCAGGAGCCGGAGGACATGAGGGTCCAGAAACCGGTGCCGTTCTCGCCGAAGTAGTCGTACAGGTCGGGCAGCCCCAGGTCGTGGCCGAACTCGTGCGTGAAGACGCCCACGCCACCATCCTCGGGTTGGATGGTGTACTTGCCCACCCAGTACTCGCTGTCACCGATCTGGATCCCACCGAGCGGGTTGAAGTCGGGGCCGGAAACGCCTTCCAGCTCGTAGTGCGCATACCAGCTGTGGCTCCAGATGGTCCAGGCTTCGCCGCCCTCTTCCTCGCCCAGGCCGGCATGGACCGACTGGAAGGTGTCTATGTAGCCATCGGGCTCGTCGAAGTTGCCGTTGCCGTTGTAGTCGTAGCGGTCCCAGACATCGAACTGGCTGAGGTAGGCATTGATGTCATCGTTGGTCCAGCCCGCCGCGATCATGTTGCCGTACCAGCCGTCGATGGATTCCTGGAGGAAGTCCCAGACCTGGGTGTCAGGGTTGTCATCGTAGTCGACGGCGTTGCCCGCGACCTGCACCCAGTCTGTGACGTCCCCGTAGACCGTGTACTGGTTGGACGACTGCTCTATGTAGTAGTTGCGCATGGAGTTGGCGCCGGGGTCATCGTTGAACAGCAGGTCCGTGTAGTAGTCGCGGCCGAAATCGGGAACCCAGATGCTCGTGTTGTCCCTGGTGCGATCAGGCTGAGGGATCATGTTGTGCTGGACGTCTGCGAACTCACCCAGCACCGTCCAGATGGCTCCTTCGCCGGTGCGTTCCAGTTCCACGTACTGGCCCGCGGAAACCTCAGGCGTGCTTCCGAAGAGCTCGCCTCGCAACCTCGCCTGGAGGGCGGTCTGCTTCAGCTCCAGCTGTTTCTGAGTGAGAGGGTCGGTGCGGAAGTCCCGTTTCTGGATGGCGGTCCCGTCCATCGTGGGCGCGGCCACGGCCACGGTCGCGATCGCCACCGTCAGCACAAGTGTCACCAGGCAGGTCGCCATCCACCATTGTCTGAGTCTACCCATACTCAACCCCTTCCTCTCGTGTGAGCGCCCTCCTCACACTAGGAGTGAGCCTGGGCCTTGTCAACGTGTTGTGACCCTTGGCATGGTTCCGGATATGGACACGGGCATACGCCTGTGGAGCGCGGTTCTGGGACTAGGCCAGGTGGCTGGCGAGGATGCGCAGCCCGATCCCCAGAAGCACCAGTCCGCCGAAACGCTCGGCCCACACGCCGAAGCGCCGTCCCAACCGACAGCCGAAGGCTGCCCCCAGCGCGCTGAGCAGGGCGGCCACGATACCTATGACGGCACTCGGCATCCATATGGACACCTCCAGCAGGGCCAGGCTGAGACCTACAGCCAGCGCGTCGATGCTGGTGGCCACTGCCAGGGTCAGCAGCATCCAGCCGCGGGTGGGGTCCTTACAGGAGCCATCTGAGGGACCAAAGGATTCCCAGAGCATCTTCCCGCCGATGGCGGCGAGCAGCGCGAAGGCCACCCAGTGGTCGACCGCGGCCAGCCACTGCGACAGCCCGCGCCCTGCCAGCCAGCCGATCACCGGCATGATGAATTGGAAGAAGCCGAAGCTGAAGGCCAGCCGCAGCACGTGGCCGGCGTCCAACTTGACTACCTGGATGCCGGCGGCTACGGAGACGGCAAAGGCGTCCATGGCCAAGCCGAGGGCGATGCCTATGACGTACCAGAAGCCCATGGCGAGTCAATATCCCAGGACCGCGGGACGGAGTAAAGGCCCCCGGCCGCCAACGTCCGGTTCCGGGGTAAGATGAATGAAAGTATGGTCCTTATGCACGCTCGAGGGGCAGGTGCGGCCGGGGCCTTGGGGTCGGGAGTGCGCGGCGCAAGGGGGGAGTGCATGATCAGGGTGGCGCAGTGGGGGACGGGGGCCATGGGCCAAGGTCTTCTCAACTTCGTGCTGGACAGGCCGGAGGCACTGGAGCCGGCCGGGGCCATCGTCACGAACCCCGCCAAGTCCGGCATGACCGTGGGCGAGTTGGTGGGCCGGGAGTGCGCCTTGGTCATGACTCACGATCCCTCTTCGGTCCTGCGTTCAAAGCCGGATGTGGTGGTCATCTGTACGCAGTCCAACCTGCACGAGATCACCGATCAGGTGGTTCCAGCGGTGGAGGCGGGCTGCAACGTGATCTGCATTGCTGAGAAGCTGGCCTATCCCTGGGCCTCGGATCCGGATTGGGCCGCCCGCGTGGATCGGCTGGCGCTGGAGAATCGGGTCAGCGTGCTGGGCACCGGCGTCAATCCGGGCTTCGTGCTGGACGCGCTCATCGTGATGTGGACCTCCGTCTGCCTGGAGGTGGAGCGTATCGAGGCCGCCCGCGTCAACGACCTCTCGCCCTTCGGGCCCACCGTCATGAAGAGCCAGGGCGTGGGCACCACGCCCGAGGAGTTTGCGCGGGGCGTGGCGGACGGCAGCATCGTGGGGCACATCGGCTTCCCGGAGTCAATCCACCTCATTGCCAAGGCCTTGGGCTGGGAGATAGACCGTATCGAGGAGACGCGCGAGCCCATCATCAGCCAGGTGGAGCGCTCCACGCCGCACGTGCACGTGGCGCCGGGGAACGTGGCCGGCTGCCGGCAGGTGGGGAGAGGATATGCGGGTGGCGAATTGAAGATCGAGTTGGTGCATCCGCAGCAGATCCACCCGGAGAGCGAGGGGCAGGAAACGGGCGACTACATCACCATCGTGGGGAAGCCCACCATCCGCATGCAGAACTCGCCCGAGTTGCCGGGCGGCCTGGGCACCATCGCCAGCACGGGCAACTACATCCCGCTGATCGTCAAGGCGCCTCCGGGACTGCTGACCGTGATCGACCTGCCGCTGCCGCGTCCCCTGCTGCCCGGCCGGCCGCGACGGTGACCCATGGCCCGACCCGATGACTTCGCGGGGCGCCGTCCCCACCTGGTGCCGCTCTCGGACGAAGAGCTGGAGGCCCGGTTCTGGGAGTTGGCCGAACAGATCGTGCAGCCGCTGATTGAGCTGGCGCGAACGCACACCTCGCCGTCCATCGAGCGATCGGTGCTCATGCGCATGGGCTTCGATTCGCGGGTTTGCGCCAGCATCGTCAGCGAATGCGAGAAGCGAGGGCTGCTGTCCCACGGGGCGGGGCACGTGGTGCTGCACTGTGCCGGCGAATGGGGCGTGGAGGTGCGCGCGGCCGGTGCGCGGCTGGCGAGTGGAGAGGGCTGGGAGACGGTCGAGGCCCGCTGGGGAGAGAGCGGGCGCGGTGCCGCCCCGCGGGCAGCGGCCGGGCAGAGGGGGGCCGGCACATGAGCGACACGCCGCCTTTGGACCCCAACCGCAAGCTGGATCTCGAGGAGCTCCTGCGCGACCTCGAGCACTACCGGCCGCGCCGCAAGGGCTGGACCTGGCGCCGCCGCCTCCCTCTCCAGATCCTGGGGCCCTTCGACTATCGCCAGACCTCGGAGGGACTGGAGCGCAGCGTCCCTCTGCCGGCGGCGCGCTTCTTCGGGAACATCGACCCGCAGCCGGACTGTGTCATCACCACTGAGATAGCCTCTGGGCGCTTCGAGGACGACATCCGGCGCATGCGCATGGCCGCCTGGCACGGCGCCGACCACATGATGGTGATCCGCACCGCCGGGCAGAGCCACTTCGATGGGTTGATCGAGGGCACGCCGGAGGGAGTGGGTGGGGTGCCCATCACCCGCAAGCAGCTGCGGGCCACGCGCAAGGCGCTGGACCTGATCGAGGACGAGGTGGGGCGGCCCATCAACTTCCACTCCTATGTCAGCGGGGTGGCTGGGCCGGAGATGGCGGTGATGTTCGCCGAGGAGGGGGTCAACGGCGCCCATCAGGATCCCCAGTACAACGTGCTCTATCGCAACATCAACATGCTGCGCTCTTTTGTGGACGCCGCCGAGGCCAAACACGTCATGGCTGCGGCCGACATGGCCCAGATCGACGGCGCCCATAACGCGAACGCGACGGCACGTGAAGCCTGGAAGGTCATGCCGGAGCTGCTGGTGCAGCATGCCATCAACTGTGCCTACTCGCTGGCGGCGGGCATGCCTCGCGAGAGCATCTGCTTGTCCACCGTGCCCCCGGACGCCCCGCCGGCGCCCGCCATGCGCCTCGACCTTCCCTACGCTGTGGCGCTACGCGATCTCTTCCAGGGTTTCAAGATGCGTGCCCAGCAGAACACGCGCTACATGGAGTCGGAATCGCGCGAGGCCACGGTCTCGCACACGCTCAACCTGGTCATCTCGCGGCTGACCTCGGCGGACATCCAGTCCACCATCACGCCGGACGAAGGGCGCAACGTCCCCTGGCACTACAACAATGTGGCGGCGGTCAACACCGCCCGCCAAGCGCTGGTGGGGATGGACGGCCTGCAGGATTTCGTCAAGGTGGATCGCGAGAACTTCGAGTTCAAGTCCAAGGTGCGCGAGCTCAAGGAGCGGGCCGTGCTCTTTCTAGAGGGCATGTTGGGCACCGGAGGCTACTTCGCGGCGGTGGAGGATGCTTTCTTCGTGGACACCGGCATCTATCCGGAGACCAACGACGACGGCATCGTGCGCCGGATGGACGGCGGCGTGGCCGCCGGAACCATCGTGCCCCGGGCCGACGACTACTTGGCCCCTGTCTGCCACCACTTCGGCGACAACCACCTGCCGGAGGTGGAGACGCCGGGTGGCGAGTTGCCGCTGGGCAAACCCTGCGACCTCATCGGTGGCTGCACGCTGTGTCGTCCTGAACTCACCCCCTACCTCGACGAGCTGGATCCTGAGGACAACGTGGTGTCGCGACTGGCGGCTGAGGCGGAAACGCGCAAGAGGGGGCTGCTCAAGCCGGAGGTGGAGTGGTTCGGCGACGGCATCGTGGCCGTGACCATGTTCCTGCCGGCACCGGAGGCGGTGGCGGAGGCGGCGGCGCTGGAGCTGGGGCGGGCCATGAACCTGCAGGACCCGTTGGTCACACACAAACAGGTCATGCACCCGGCGGAGGGGACGCTCATCGAGCTGAAGGGGCGGCTGGAGGTGGCTATCGATCCGGCCACACTGGTCATTCCGCCTCCACCCGATGAGCTGTCGCCGGAGGAGATCCGCGCCTTCGTGTCCGAGCGAGGACTCAAAGCGGTGGCGGCCACGGTGGGCGAGGACGAGCACTCCGTGGGCATGCGCGAGATCATCGACATCAAGCACGGCGGTCTGGAGGCTTTCGGCATCCAGACGGAATACCTGGGCACCTCGGTGGCGGTGGACAAGGTGCTGGACGCGGCCATTGAGCATGCGGCCGATGCCGTGCTCATCTCCACCATCATCACGCACAACGACATCCACCGGGCCAACATGGAGAAGCTGTCCGATCTGGCCATGGAGAAGGGAGTGCGCGATCGGTTGCTGCTCATCTCCGGCGGCACTCAGGTCACCGACGAGCAGGCCCGCAGCTGGGGCATGGATGCCGGTTTCGGGCGGGGCACCAAGGGCGTGCACGTGGCCTCCTTCATGGTCAAGGCACTGCGGGAGCGGGAGCGGGAGGCGGGCGATGACTTCGCATCCGAGTAACGGATCCGCTGCCGGCTCGTGGTAGTGAGCGCGGCTCTGACGGTTGACGCTCTGGTGGTGGAGATCGGCTCCACCACCACGGTGGTTTCTGCATTTGATGGCTTGGGTGAGGGGGCTGAAGGGACGCCGGTAGGTGGGGGCGGAGCCCGCCGTGAGCCTCGCCTGCTGGGGCAAGGCACGGCCATGACGTCGGTGACGGCGGGGGATGTGACGCTGGGGGCGGCGGAGGCGCGGACACACCTTGAGGAGTTGACCGGCCCAATGGCGCCCCGGTGGGTGCTCGCTACCAGTTCGGCCGCCGGTGGGCTGCGCATGACCGTGCACGGGCTGACGGAGCGCATGACGGCACGAGCGGCCCGGGAGGCGGCGCTGGGGGCGGGGGCTGTGGTGAAGTACCAGACGGCCGGCCGCATGCGAGAAGGGGACCTGCGCCGGGTGGTTGCGGCTGCGCCCGGCCTCATCCTGCTGGCGGGAGGCGTGGAGGGCGGCGATGTGGGGACGGTCCTCTGGAACGCCGCACGCCTGGCCGAAACGGAGGATTGGCCGGGTGCGCGGAAGCCCATCGTGGTGTACGGGGGCAATTCCGCAGTCAAGGTGGAAGTGCGGGAGATCCTGGAGGCTGCCGGTTTCCGCGTGCGGATCACCGCCAACGTCTACCCCGCCGTGGACGAGCTGGACATCCTGCCGGCACGCGCCGCCATCCACGACGCTTTCGAGGAGCACATCACTCACGCTCCCGGCATGGAGCGTATCGGGGAGATGGTGAACGGCCCCATCTTGCCCACCCCCGGCGCCGTCCTTCTGGCCGCAGAGAGGCTGGCCGAGGCCATCGGAGACCTGCTGGTGATCGACGTGGGAGGCGCCACCACCGACGTGCATTCCATCACCGACGGCAGCCCTGAGATCGCTCCGTTGCAGACTGAGCCTCAGCCGCACAGCCGGCGCACGGTGGAAGGCGATCTGGGCACCTACGTCAGCGCGCAGCACGTGGCGACGCTCCTTGACGCCCGGGAGCGGCCGGAGGCGTTGCCTCCGGCGCTGCCGGGCAACCCAGGGCAAGTGGCGGCCGCCCGGCGCTTGGCGCGGGCGGCCGCCCTCACCGCCGTGCAACGTCACGCCGGCAGGCTTTCCTACGTCTACACCCCCACCGGCCGCAAGACGGTGGCCCGCGGTCGCGATCTCAGCGCATGCCGCTGGGTGATCGGAACCGGGGGGGCATTGACCCGCCTGCCCGGTGGCCTGGAGATACTGGAGGAGATCGGTGCCTGCCGTGGCGGCGATCTTCTCCTGCCGCCGCCGGACGCCCGTTGCCTGCTGGACGGGGACTACATCTTCGCCGCCTGCGGCACGTTGCTGGGCGTCTTTGGGTGCGAATGTGTGGTGGCCCTCATGAGGCGCAGCCTGGGCGTCTGAGTGCCGTGGCGGCGGCCTTCGAGCTTACGGCCGGATGGGAGCAAGTCGCCGTCCTCGCCTTGAATGGTCCCCAGGATGCGGGCAGCGGCTTGCCGCCTCACGCGATGTCGGCGAACGTCCCCCAAGGCTCGGAGTGCTCGTAACGAGGGTCGGTGGAGTGGAAGCGCACCACGAGCGAAGGTCACGTGGAGGCTCCGGCGATCCAAGCGGCTCACTCCGTCACCCGCGGCTGCAGGAGAACTCGGGGCCGCATACGGAAGTCATGGTATCATAACCAAGCATTGTGAAGCCCATTCGCAGATGGAATCAAGGAGACCCGCATCATGAGCGAAGCCCCCGTTGACTATCATCCCATGTGGGAGGAACTGGGCCTTGATCTCGATGCCCACGACATGCTCCTGGCGGCCATTCCTCAACTCTATGCGGCCGCCTATCTCACGCAGGCCAAGAGGCCGGAAGGTATGGCCTACTTTGACTTCGTGATGAGCGAAATTCACGGCCTGCGCATCAAGGAGCTGCGGGACCATCAGGCGGCGGGTGGCAAGGTGATCGGCTCGTTCTGTCTGTATGTTCCCGAAGAGATCATCCGGGCGTTGGGCGGCCTCTCTGTGGGCCTGTGCGCCGGTGCCGAGTTCGCCTACGATGAGGTGGAGCGCATCATGCCGCGCAACACCTGCGCCCTCATCAAGTCCTTCATGGGCTTCAAGCTGGCCAAAGTCTGCCCGTACCTGGAGGCGTCGGACCTCGTGGTGGGCGAGACCACCTGCGACGGCAAGAAGAAGGCCTACGAGCTTCTGGGTGAGATGGCGCCGGTGTACGTGGTGGAGCTGCCGCAGATGAAGAATCCGGGAGACCTGGCCTTCTGGCGGAGTGAGATCGATCGTCTGGTGGCCAAGTTGGAGGAGGTCACCGGCCGCGAGCTTACCGCGGAGAACCTGGCGGCGGCCATCAAGGAAGTGAACGACAAGCGCCGGGCACTGCAACGTCTCAATGCCGCCCGTGCCGCCGATCCGGCACCCATCTCCGGCAAGGATGCGTTGCTGGCCGTGCAGGTGGCGTTCTACGACGACGTTCCGCGCTTCACGCAGATGGTGAACAAGGTCGCGGACGAGCTGGAGGCCCGTGTGGCGGCCAACACCGGCGCCACTCCAGCGGGGACGCCCCGGGTACTGGTCACCGGCACGCCCATGGCGGTTCCAAACTGGAAGGTCCACGACATCATCGAGAAGGCCGGGGCGGTGGTGGTGTCCGAGGAGCTTTGCACCGGCCGGCGCTACTACAGCAAGCTGGTCGCGGAGGATCGCACCACGGTGGATGGCATGCTGGACGCAGTGGCGGAGAAGTACCTTGATATCAACTGCGCCTGCTTCACACCCAATCCCGGCCGCGCAGAAGACATCATCCGGCTCGCCAAGGAATACAAGGCCGACGGCATAGTGGACTACACGCTGCAGTCCTGCGGGCCGTATCAGATCGAGTCGTCATTGGTGGAACGGGCCGCGCAGCAGGCCGGCTTCCCGGTGCTCCGTATCGACACCGACTACTCTATGGAAGACATCGGGCAACTGTCCACGCGGGTAGAAGCTTTCCTGGAGATGCTCAAGTAGCAACCGGTAGGCAACCGGAGATAACAGACATGACCAGGATCCTGGGACTGGACGTGGGTTCCCGTACGGTGGACGCGGTGTGGTGGGAGGACGGCGCCATCGCGGACAGCGCGGTACTTGATTCGGGGTTCGACCCGCAGGAAGTGGGTGCTCGGCTATTGGCCCGTGGCGACCACGATCTCGTGGTCGCCACGGGCTACGGTCGCCACGCCGTGCGCGAGCGCTTCGGTGCGGAGATCATTACGGAGATCAAGGCCTACGGGACGGGAGCGTCACGGCTCTATCCTCAGGCGCGGTCGGTACTGGACATCGGGGGCCAGGACACCAAGGTGATCTCCCTGGATGGCGGTGGGCGGGTGATGGACTTCGAGATGAATGACAAGTGCGCTGCCGGCACCGGCCGCTTCCTGGAGGTGATGGCCCGTGCCTTGGGGTTTGAGCTTTCCGAGTTGGGCCCCGGCGCTCTGACCGCCCCCGAGGGCGTCAAGATCTCGTCTATGTGCACCGTCTTCGCGGAGAGCGAGGTCATCGGCCTGGTGCACAAGGGTGTGGACCGCAATCGGATCGCGCTGGGATTGCACGAATCCATCGCCACACGGACGCTCAGCATGTTGAAAAGGGTCAACGCGCAACCCCCGCTGGTGTTCGCCGGTGGTGTGGCCAAGAACCCAGCCATGGCCCGGCTCATCACCTGGGGCTTCGCGGGCGAAGTGCTGACACCAACGGATAGTCAGCTGGTGGGAGCGCTGGGCGCGGCGTTGCACGGGCAGAGCCTGTTGAGCGGCGCGGGTTCGGGCTGAGAGCCACCGAAGGCCGCCATGACCCCCGTCGAACTCGATCTTCATACCCACACCCCGCACGTTTCCGCCGACTACCGCGGTCCGGTGGACACAACGCCGCGCTCCATCGTGGAGGCGGCTATCGCGGCCGGGCTGGGCGTGATTGCGGTGACGGACCACTTCTCCGTGGGCTACGTGCACCAGATGGTGGAGGCCGCCAGGGTGCACGCCCAGGAGTCGGGCGCGGAACTGGTGGTGTTGCCCGGCGTGGAGCTCAGAGTCAGCTGGAGGGATGACGAGGTGCATCTGGTGGCCATCTTCCCGCCGGAGTCCTATCAGGCGTGTTTTGAGGAACTGGCCCATACCTTCGGCATCGACGAGCGCATGCTGGAGATGGCGGACCTGCCCACGGTGAGGCTCCATGCCCACCCCTGCATGGTTGCCGAGCGGGTGGTGAAGATGGGGGGAATCTGCCATATTGCCCACGTTGACCGCTGGTTCGGCACCTACCGGTTGCTTGACGCGCAGTTGTTTGACGAGCTGGTCGGCTGCCCCGCCATCGCTGCACTGGACGTGATCGATCCGGCAAACGTGGCCGAGGTGGAGCGTCGGGCTCCCGGTGTGGCGGTCATCTCATCCTCGGACGCGCACAGCCCGGATGAGATCGGCAGACGGCGCGCTACTCTGTGGCTGGAGGAGCCTTCCTTCGCTGCCCTCGCCCGGGCCCTGGGCGCGGGTGCCAGGGGAGAGGCCTCACAAATGGACGCTCCCCCGATCGCCGGGTGGCAGAGGGAGCACGCAAGAAGGGAGTGAGCCGTGATCGAAGTTGATGCCCGGGGCCTGAGCTGCCCTCTGCCGGTGGTGAGGACCAAGAAGGCCTTGGAGGAGCTGGGGGAGGGGGAGTTGCTGGTCCTGATCGAGCGGCCGGACGGATGCGAGAACGTAGTTCGCTTCGCGGACAGCCAGGGCTGCTCGAGTGTCGTGGAGGAGAAGGATGGCCTCTACCGTATCACTATCCGCAAGGGAGGAGAGACGCCCTCGGGGTCGGTGCCGCAGGCAGCGAACGGGGTGACCCAATCGAACACCTCTTCCGGCGGGGTTGCACCGGTTCTTTTGTTCACCAGCGCACGGTTGGGCACCGGCAACGACGAACTGGGCGCGATCCTCATGAAAGCCTTTCTCAACACGCTGGCGGAGGCGGACCCCAAGCCGGCCAAGATGCTGTTCCTCAACGAGGCGGTAACCTTGACTACGGAGGGCTCCGAGGTGACTGACACGCTGCGTGGGCTCGAGCAGGCCGGGGTACGCATCTTCTCCTGCGGCACCTGCCTCGACTACTACAAGCTGAAGGAGAAGCTGCTGGTGGGGGTGGTCACCAACATGTACGACACGGTGGACACGCTGCTCACGGCAGAGAAGGTCATCCGGATCTAGGGAAGAGATACATGAGCGACACAGGCAGGCCGCGCCTCACGGAGACGGTGAGCGGCGCCGGCTGAGCGTGCAAGATCGGGCCGGGGGACCTGGCCAAAGCACTTGAGGGCTTGCCTTTCATGTCAGACCCGAACCTCATTGTGGGCATGGAGAGGTCGGAGGATGCGGGCGTCTACCGGCTGACTGATGACCTAGCCATAGTCCAGACGCTGGATTTCTTCACTCCCGTGGTCGACGATCCCTACCAGTTCGGCCAGATCGCCGTGGCCAATTCCCTGAGCGACGTCTATGCCAAGGGCGGCAGGCCTCTCACCGCCATGAACATCGTCTGCTTCCCGGTCAACAGCATGGACATCTCCGTGCTGCGGGATATCCTCCGCGGCGGCCTGGACAAGATGCAGGAGGCGGGCGTCATCCTGGTGGGGGGTCACAGCGTGGAGGACAAGGAGTTGAAGTACGGTCTCTCCGTGACCGGTCTCATTCATCCCTCGCGCGTGATCCTCAACACCGGCTGCAGACCGGGGGACAAGCTGATCCTGACCAAGCCCTTGGGTGTGGGTATCATCAACACGGCCCTGAAGGGGCAGATGGCTGCCAAGGAGTCCATCGACAAGGCCGTCGCCTGCATGAGCACGTTGAACAAGAAGGCATCGGAGCTCATGCAGACCGTGACCGTCAGCGCCTGCACTGACGTCACCGGCTTCGGCTTGCTCGGCCACGCCTGCGAGATGATCGAAGACGCCGGTGCGGGCATCGTTATCGACGCGGCTTCCGTCCCCTACATCGCCGAAGCCAAGGCTCTGGCGGAGATGGGGTTGATCCCCGGGGGGATGTACAGGAACCGCGAGTTCCGGGCACACATGGTGGACATTGACGAGCAGGTGCCCGCGTCGCTCGCGGCCATCATGTTCGACCCTCAAACCTCCGGAGGACTCTTGATCTCGTTGCCCGGTCAAGAAGCCCCCGCGCTCCTGGACTCCATGCACCAGGCGGGGATTGAGAGTGCCGCCATCATCGGTGAGGTCCGGGAGGGGGCGCGAGGTAGAATCATCGTCAGGTAGGGTGCAGGCTGTGTACCGGGATCACCATCAGACGCGGGACTGAGTCATGGATCTACCCGTCCCCGGCCGAGGCGCCATAGACCTCAGGCATCTGGTACTGGACATGAACGGCACCATGGCCGTGGATGGGGTGCTGCTGGAAGGCGTGGCGGAACGGCTCTCCCGGCTCGGTGCCGTGCTGCATCCGGTCATCCTCACGGCCGACACGCATGGTGGGCTGGCGGCGGTTCGGGACAAGCTGGGAATCGATGCCGTCATCCTGAGCAGCGGGGACGAGGCGGGTCAGAAGCTCCAGGTGGTTCGCCGGCTCGGGCCGGCGCAGTGCGTCTCTGTGGGGAACGGCGCCAACGACGCCCTCATGCTGAAGGAGAGCGCCGTGGGCATCTGCGTGGTGGGCAGAGAAGGGGCGGCGGTCGAGGCGCTCCTGAACGCCGACATCGCAGTCACCAGCATCCCTGATGCGCTCGATCTTCTGCTGAACCCGCGGCGCCTCATAGCCACCTTGCGAAGGTAGCCTTTCGTCAACCGGGTGCCGACTCCCGCCAGAACCCGTTTGGCTTGACAGCGAAAAATCGCGCGGTTACGATGGCGTTGAACAGGCGGCCCGGAGAAACGGGTGCAGCCGGGCTCGTGCAGCAGCAGGTCTCCTAAGCCCTGTGGGACGTTTGGGTCTCGCGGGGCTTTGTCGTCCCGGGAGCAAGAGACGGCACCAAGGAGTAAGGCCATGGAGAAGTTGACCGCTCGCACATCGGAACCGGGCCGTAGAAAGCAACTCCCCGTCAGGATGAGCGCCGAGTTGAGGGACATCGGTCTCGGCGGGCTGACGGCGGCCGAGGCGGCGGAACGGCTGCGGCGGGACGGTCCCAACGAGCTGCCCACCGCTAAGAGACGCAACATTCTGCAGCAGGCGTGGGACGTGGTCCGTGAGCCCATGCTGCTTCTGCTCCTCGGTGCCGGTATCATCAACTTCGCGCTCTCGGAACCGCTCGACGGCTTCATCCTCATGTCTTTCGTGCTGGTGGTCATCGGCATCGAGATCTACCAGGAGCACAAGACGGAGAACGCGTTGGCGGCGTTGCGGGATCTGTCGTCGCCCCGCGCGCTGGTGCTGAGAGATGGGTCACGTCTGCGCATCCCGGGCCGAGAGGTGGTGCGGGGAGACTACGTGCTGTTGGCCGAGGGCGATCGTGTGCCCGCCGATGCCGTGCTGGTGCAGTGCGTCAACCTCTCTGTCGACGAATCTACGCTCACCGGCGAGTCCGTGCCCGTGCGAAAGATCCAATGCCTTCCCCAAGACGAGGATGGTGCCCTGGGTCGACCCGGTGGCGACACCATCCCTTGGGTCTTCTCCGGCACGCTGGTGGTGGGGGGGCAAGGCATCGGCTTGGTCAAGGAGACGGGGGCAGGCACGGAGTTGGGCCGGATCGGCACCGCCCTGCGCACCATCGAACAGGAGCGTACTCCACTGCAACGGGAGGTGGGACGCCTGGTGCGGACCATCGCCCTCTTTGGGGCGGGCGCGGCGGCTGTGGTGGTTGTGGTCCATGGTCTGACGCGTGGTCATTGGCTGCAGGGCGTGCTTGCCGGTATCGGCACTGCCATGGCCATGCTGCCTGAGGAGTTCCCGGTGGTGCTCACCATCTTCCTGGCACTGGGCGCCTGGCGTCTCTCCCAGAAGCGCGTTCTGACCCGGCGCACGGCCGTGCTGGAGACCCTGGGCTCGGCTACGGTGCTCTGCGTGGACAAGACCGGCACCCTGACCATGAATCGCATGACGGTTCGCGAGTTGATCGCCGACGGCGAGACCTACACCGTGGGTGCGGGACCGCTTCCGGAGCGTTTCCACCAGATCGCCGAATTCTCGGTGTTGGCGTCGCCCGTCGATCCTTTCGATCCCATGGACGCTGCCTTCAAGACGCTGGGCGATCAGTATCTGGCTGAGACGGAGCACCTCCATTCTGACTGGGAGCTGATTCGCGAGTATCCCTTGTCCGACAAGCTGCTGGCTCTGGCGCATGTCTGGCGCTCGCCCGCCGGAGACGACTACGTGATCGCCGCGAAGGGAGCGCCGGAAGCCATTGCCGATCTGTGCCACCTCAGCCCAAGAGAAATCGAGTACGTGAAGGTCCAGGTTCAGGCGGCCGCCGCCCAGGGCCGTCGGGTGCTGGGGGTAGCTCGCGCCAGTTTCAGCCGGGCGGAGATGCTTCCAGAGCACCGGCATGACTTCGCCTTCGAGTTCCTGGGGCTGGCCGGGCTTCACGACCCGCTGCGCCCGGGTGTGGCGGACGCCGTGGCGGAGTGCACCAGGGCCGGGATCCGCACGGTGATGATCACCGGTGATTATCCGGGTACGGCGCTGGCCATCGCTCGGGAGATAGGTTTGGCGCACCTGGGGGGATGCATCACCGGCCCCGAACTGGAGGAGATGCCGGATGAGGAGCTGGCGCGGCGCATCGGCTCCGTGGCTGTGTTCGCCCGCATGGTCCCCGAGCAGAAGCTGCAGCTCATCCGGGCGTTCAAGGCCAACGGCGACGTGGTGGGCATGACCGGCGACGGCGTCAACGACGCTCCGGCGTTGCGGGCCGCCGATATCGGTATCGCCATGGGAGCGCGCGGCACGGATGTGGCCCGGGAGTCCGCCGCCATCGTCATCACCGATGACGACTTCTCCTCCATCGTGGGGGGTGTGCGGCAGGGGCGCGGCATCTTCGACAACCTGCGCAAGGCCATGTCGTACATCATCGCCGTTCACGTCCCCATCGCCGGGATGTCGCTCATCCCCGTTTTCGTGTCGGATTGGCCGTTGGTTCTGTTGCCGGTGCAGATCGCCTTCCTCGAGCTGATCATAGACCCGGCCTGTTCAGTGGTGTTCGAGGCGGAGCAGGTGGACCCGGAAATCATGCATCAACCTCCCCGTGGCCTGAGCGAGCCGATGTTCGGCCGCCGAGCGCTCACCCTGTCCTTTCTGCAGGGCGCCTCAGTGCTGGCCGTGGCTTTCGGCATCTACCTCTGGAGCATCCTCTCTGGTCACACGGAGAACGAGGTCCGTTCTCTCACCTTCGCCACGCTGGTAACCGGCAACGTCGCGCTCATCCTGGTCAACCGCTCCTGGCGCTTGTCCATCCTGGGCTCTCTCAGGCAGCGAAGGAACCGCTGGCTGCCCTGGATCCTCTTGGTGGCTGCGGTTCTGCTGGCCGTCTTGCTCAGCGTTCCCGCCGCCCGCATCGCCTTCCGCTTCGGCCCCATCACCTGGAGTGAGGCCCTGCTTGCACTGGCCGCCGGCTTCGTCGGTGTGGCGTGGTTCGAAGTGTACAAGGCAGTGCGGCGGAACCGGGGCGGCGGCAGCCGGTCGGGCGTCGTGGGGGGCGCGCGGCGTTGAGCCCGGGACTCCCGGCACAACGCACCCGCAAGGCACTTAGCCCCCCGTGCCCGAGCCGCCGCGAGTGCAGGTCGGCATGCCGTAGCATCACCGCATGACCGGGGGCGGCCCATCAGCCTGGCGGCAGTCCGACGAGGTCTGGTGCCGCGGCTGCTTGGGTGGCGGGCAACAGGGAGAGGCGCGGTCCGTCGTGGGACGGCGCTGGAGTCCGGCTTCATCGAAGGCACGGTGCCCGAGGGTACCCGAGCGTTCGACGCTTGGGCCTACCGCGTGACGGCTCGATTGGCGGGCCGGGTGCACGTGGTGGTGTATCCGGATAGCGTGGTGGTGACGGAGGAGCTGATTCGGTTGGGCAAGGCCTTCGAGGTGGCATGTGCGCCGGCTGCCACTCACGCCTGGCCACAGCGCCCCGACTGCGCTCTCTACTTCATGCGGCGGCGGCCGAGGCACGTCCAGTTGGTTCATGGCGGTATGGCGGTACCATGACAGCATCGGCCGGGTGATTCGGGAAGAGGTGAACAGGATGAGCGGCCCTGTCCTTCACATCGACCCAGAGAAGATCCGCGATAACGCGCGGGAGATATGCCGGCGCCTGCCGGGGATTGACGTGGTGGGGGTGGCCAAGGTCACCTGCGCGCATCCGGCGGTCGCGCGGGCGCTGGTTGAGGGGGGCACACCTGGCCTGGGCGATTCCCGTCTCCTCAATCTGCGGATGCTGAGAAGGCAGAACCTGGGTGTCCCCTTGTGGCTGCTGCGTTCGCCGGATCCGGCGTGGGCGGCAGAGGTGGTGGACACGGCAGACGTGTCCCTGGTGGCCGAGCTCGATGCGGTTCGCGCTCTGGAGGCGGCGGCCGCCGGCCGCCGCCGCCTCCACCGGATCATCCTCATGATCGACCTGGGTGACCTCCGCGAAGGCATCATGCCCCACGAGCTGGAGGGCTTCCTGGCAGAACTGGGTTGTCTGCGTCGCATAGAGCTTGCCGGCCTGGGCACGAACCTCACCTGCTTCGGCGGCGTGGTGCCCACGGCCGAGAATCTGGGCGAGCTGGTGAGTCTGGCGCGAAGGGCGGAAGACGCGGTCGGGCACGGGCTACTGGTGTCGGGCGGAAACTCCAGCACCCTCGATCTGGCCTTCGCCGGGGGGCTGCCACCCGGTATAACCGGCCTTCGCATCGGGGAGTCCATCCTGTTGGGTGTCAGCACTGTGACCCGCCGCCCTCACCCCGGCCTGCACACGGACGCCTTCATGCTGGAGGCGCCGGTGGTGGAATGCCGCGTGAAGCCCTCCCTGCCGCGTGGCCTCATCGCTCAGGATGCGTTCGGTCATGTTCCTGTGTTCACGGATCGCGGGCCGCGGCTGAGTGCCATCTGCGCCGTGGGCAGGCAGGATGTGGTCCCCGAAGGGCTCACCCCCTTGGATCCGGGGATCGTGGTCGTGGGTGCATCCAGCGATCATCTGTTGCTGGACGTCCAGGATGCAGAACCGCACCCGCGGGTGGGAGACAGGCTGTGTTTCCTTCCCAGCTACGGAGCCGTGCTGACCGCCTCCACCTCACCCTACGTGGAGAAAGTACTGGGAACCTCCATCACCGCCACGGAAGCCGCCCCCGAGATCTGACGCCGGCGCCACGGTGTGAGCTGCGGTGCGCGGAGTGTGTCCGGTCAACCGGACCGGGTACAACAGCAGAGAGAAGGTGTGCCGGGGGACGTACACAAGGCACGGTGAGAGCGGACGGACCGCCGGAGTGAAGCTCAGAGAGGTGGAGCGGTGAGAAGACTGCGTGACAGGAGGGAGGCGGGTCGGATTCTGGCGGCAGAGCTGATGTCGTATGCCGGGAGGCCCGAGGTGGTGGTGCTGGGGCTTCCTCGCGGAGGTGTCGTGGTGGCCTACGAGGTGGCGGCGGCGCTGCGGGCGCCTCTCGACATCTTCATGGTGCGGAAACTGGGGGTTCCCGGCCATGAGGAGTTGGCCATGGGGGCCATTGCCAGCGGAGGTGTGCTCACGCTCAATGACGACGTGGTCTCCACGCTGGGCATTACACCGGAACAGATAGACGCGGCCGTGCAGCGCCAGCAAGCAGTGTTGGAGCAGCGGGAAGCCGTCTACCGTGGGGCCGCGCCGCCGTTGAGGCTGGAGGGGAAGACCGTCATCGTGGTGGATGACGGGCTGGCCACGGGGGCGAGCATGCGGACCGCGCTACGCGCCTTGCGGCAGCATGATCCGGGGCGGCTGGTGGTGGCTGTTCCGGTGGGGCCGGAGAGCACCTGCCGCGAACTGGCCGCAGATGCCGAGGAGGTGGTGTGCGCGGTCATGCCGGATCCCTTCCAGGCCGTTGGGGCCTGGTACCAGGATTTCTCACAGACGGAAGACGAAGAGGTCGTTGACCTGCTGTTGAAGGCCTCAGTCGGGCCGTCGGCCTGAGCATCTCATCATGAGGATGCGGCTCGCCCGCCCAGGGCGTTGCCTGGGCTACATCGCTGCAACCAGGGCCATATGGTATGCCGTCACCAGCACGTATGTGCCGGCCGCTGCCAAAGTGGCCACCAGGCCCAGCCTGAAGCGCCTCATACCCCACAGAACCCAGGACAGCACTGCGACGAGGGAGAGCTTGAATGCCAGCGCTCGTGCGGTGCCGGAGTTGAACAGGGCCTCCATGAGCGGGTTGGCCTCCTGAGCGCCCGCCTCGAGCGCCTCGGTGGTGAGGAGAGCGTCCAACAGGTTTGCAGGTAGCGGAGCGTGTCTTCCCAGGCCGATTGCAGGATGCCCAACCGGCGGCACCGCCTGTCGAATCCACTTCGCCGTTCCCACTGGAGCCGGAGGACGTTCTGCTCCCGTCTGTCTGCCTGCCTGCGTTCAGAAGGTTGAGCCACAGCCGCCACGTCTGCCGCCGACATGCAATCAGTACCGGGGCGCTCAGGGGCGATGCTCTGCACAGGATCCATGACTCTCAACTGCACGGCTACAGGTCCGCGGGGCGTGCCCTTGCCGGAACGCGCTGGTGGCGTAGAAGAACCGCGACCTGCACGGCACCTCCCAAAATCAATGATAGGCCAAAGCACGAGACGTGAGAAGCTTCAGAGATCAACAACAACATGTTGTGCCGGGGGGCCGCCCGGTACTTCTCTGGAGGTCGCAGTGCCATGAGCGAGATTGTCTCCTACCGTTACAGACTCCTGCCTGATCGCGGCTGCGAGGAGATCTCTGACCAGGTGCAGGCTCTCACTGGCTACTCTCCCTCAGTCTTCTTGGAGACCCCCTCCTTCTTCCTCGACATCGTGCACCCGCAGGAGCACTCCATCGTGCTGCAGCTGCTCATGGGGGTTCTGGGGAGTGGGCGGTTGCGCTGGATGAGGGCGGACGGGTCACCGGTGTGGGTGGAGATGACGGCGGCGCCCGTTCGGTCTGACGCTCAGATGGTGGTGGTGGCGGGCGAGGTGCGTCGCACCACCCCCCCACCCGGCCGTTGCGCCCGCTATCGTCCGGTTTGCCTGGAACTGCTGGAGGGTGGCGCCGAGGGCTGATCCCCCTCCGCTGTTTTGCGGCGAGAGGGTTGGACGTCGCCGTACTGCTCCGTGGCCCGTAGCAGGTTGGAGGTCACTCCCCGACAACCTTGGTGTCTGGCCAGGCTTATGATCTCAGCCGCCGTCTCCCGGGCCGATCCTCGCGCGTAGGGGCAGGAGCATGAGGTGGGGGTGAAGCCGCTCAAGCGGGCGGCGCGGGCGATGTCCTTCTCGTCCACCAGCACCAGAGGGCGGATGAGCAGGAAGCGTCCGTCGATCAGCGGTTGGCGCGGGAGCATCGTGTCGCAGCGGCCCTGCCACAGCAGGTTGAGGAGGACGGTCTCGGCCACATCGTCCTTGTGGTGGCCCAGGGCCACCTTGGTGAAGCCCTGCTCCTGGGCGGCTTCCAGTAGTCGCTTTCGCCTTCGCCGGGCGCATAGGAAGCAGGGAGACAAGCTGCGGCGCAAGTCCTCGGGCGGAGGTAGGGGCTCGCCGCGCACGGTGAGGAGCGGCACGCCCAGGTTGCTGCACATTGCCTCCATCCGCCCCAGGAGGGCGGGGGACGCCTCGGTTGCCGCACCTGCCTGCACGTGGCACGCTATGAGTTGGTACTTCTCCCTCCGCCATGCACGGCGCCGGGCCAGGACGTGCAGCAGCACGAGGCTGTCCTTCCCGCCGGAAAGCCCCACCATAATACGGTCCTGGTTGGTGATGAGCTCGAACCGACGCACGGCTTCCGACACGCGTCGATCCAGGTAGAAGACTGCCTTCTCGAACCTGCTGAGGCTGTCGGGGTTGCCGGTCATCTTTGCTCCGTTTTTGTCCGACTGCGGCCGGGGATTGGTTGTCTTGAATTGGCACAGCGCGAAGGGTATTATCCCTCTTCGCCTCGAGGCCGGACCCCGTGGGGGGATGCCCGAGTGGCCAAAGGGAGCAGACTGTAAATCTGTCGGCGCTGCCTACGGAGGTTCAAATCCTCCTCCCCCCACCACCCAAGCCGGCCGTGGGCGGGTGCGTGCCTCCCTAGCTCAGTTGGCAGAGCACTTCCATGGTAAGGAAGGGGTCATCAGTTCGAATCTGATGGGAGGCTCCACTGCTGTTATGCGTGGCGGCGTAGCTCAGTTGGTCAGAGCAACGGAATCATAATCCGTGAGTCCGGGGTTCAAATCCCTGCGCCGCTATTGTTGCTCGAGCCGGGCTGGGCGTGGTTGTGCGTGCAGCCCGGTTGGTTTCTGGTGGTTGTGATACTATCGGCTCTGTTTTCGAGTCGGAAACGGGGAAGCAATGCGTGTCAGAGTGACGCTGGCTTGTCAGGAATGCAAGCGCCGGAACTACACCAGCATGAAGAACAAGCGCAACGATCCGGAGCGGATCGAGTTGCGCAAGTTCTGCAAGTGGTGCGGTACCTACACTCCCCACAAAGAGACGAAATAGGGCAAAGGGCAGTAGCTCCAACGGTAGAGCGGCGGTCTCCAAAACCGTAGGTTGGGGGTTCGAATCCCTCCTGCCCTGCCATCTCCCTTTGCGGGAAAAGGATTCGGAAGTACATGGCAAGAGAAATGGCAACCAAGACCACTCAGAAGCCGCGATCCGGCTTCGGCTCTGCTCTGGGTCGTGCGCGTGCAGCCCAGCAGGCGCCTGCCAAGACGGCGGCGCAGCAGGGCAGGGTATCTGTCTGGGGCCGGCTGAAGCGGTATCTCCGTGAAGTCAAGGTGGAGATGGGCAAGGTCACGTGGCCGGCCCGCAAGGAAGTCGCGCAGGCTACCTCGGTGGTCATCGTAGCCGTGGTCATTGCCTCGGCCTACATCGGCGTGCTCGACCTCATCTGGTCCTATATCGTCAAGCTCGTCCGGCTCGGGTAGCCGGCCTGGGAAGAGGTCGGCTCCGCATGGATCCGAAATGGTACGTCATCAACACTTACTCCGGCCACGAGAACAAGGCGCGGGCGAATCTCGAGCACCGCATCCAGTCTCTGAATCAGGTCGAGAGCTTCTTTGACATCGTGGTGCCCACCGAGCAGGTCATTGAGACCAAAGGTGGGGAGAAGGTGCAGGTGGAGCGGCGGGTCTTTCCCGGCTACATCCTGGTCCACATGATACTGACGGATGAATCGTGGTCGTTGGTGAAGAACACGCCCGGCGTCACCGGGTTTGTGGGGTCGGAGAACAAGCCCACCCCGCTCAGCCCGGCTGAAGTGGACCGCATTCTCCATACCTCCACCGCCGAGAAACCAAAGGCCAAGGCGGAGTTCTCAGTGGGAGACCAGGTGCGGGTGGCCAGCGGGCCGCTGACGGATTTCACGGGCGAAGTGGCCGAGGTCAACGCCGAGCACAACAAACTCAAGGTGATGGTGTCCATCTTTGGGCGAGACACACCGACTGAGCTCGGTTTCGAGCAGGTCAAGAAGATCTAGGTGACGGAGAGGCGGAAGTGGCCAAGAAGGTACGGGCGATAGTCAAGCTTCAGATCCAGGGTGGGCAGGCTACGCCTGCGCCCCCTGTCGGCCCTGCCCTGGGCCAGCACGGCGTGAACATCATGGAGTTCTGCAAGTCCTACAACGCGCAGACCCAAGACAAGAGCGGAACCGTGGTCCCCGTGGAGATAACCATCTTCGAGGATCGCTCGTTCACCTTCATTCTCAAGACCCCGCCGGCTGCCGTTCTCATCAAGCAGATCACCGGCGTGGCCAAGGGTGCCTCGAAGCATCGCAAGGAGACCGTCGGGAAGATCACCCCAGAGCAGCTCCGCACCATCGCGGAGACCAAGCTCCCGGACCTCAACGCCAATGACGTGGAGGCCGCCATGCGCACGCTGGCCGGCACGGCCCGCAGCATGGGGATCGTGGTAGAGGAGTAGTCATGGGCCCGCTGTGTTGGCGGGCCGCAGGAGGTGGGAGGGCGCAGCCCGCGTGACCACCAGGAGGCAGACATGAGCAAGGATTCCAGGCGTTTCAAAGAAGCAAAGGGGGCCATCGAGCAAGGGCGCCTCTACACCCCCGCTGAAGCTGTTCATCTTCTTCAAGGTCTGAAGACCGCCAACTTCGACGAGACAGTTGAAGTCCACATGAAGCTCGGGATCAACCCGCGCCATGCGGATCAGCAGGTGCGTGGCACGCTCATGCTTCCCCACGGCACGGGCAAGACGGTCCGGGTTGCGGTTTTCGCCAAGGGTGACAAGGCTACGGAGGCTGAGGAAGCCGGCGCGGATGTGGTGGGTGCGGAAGACCTGGCGCAGCGCGTGCAGGAGGGGTTCCTAGATTTTGACGCAGCCATCGCCACTCCGGACATGATGGGCACGGTGGGCAAGCTCGGCCGCATCCTTGGTCCGCGCGGCCTTATGCCCAATCCGAAGGCCGGAACCGTCACGTTTGATGTCGGGAAAGCCGTCAAGGACACCAAAGCGGGCAAGATCGAATACCGTACAGACAAGTTCGGCGTGGTCCATCTTATCGTCGGCAAGAAGTCTTTCGAGGAAGCGTCGCTGCTTGGGAACTTCCGCGAGGTGCTCGACGAGATCACGCGGGCCAAACCGGCAGCCGCGAAGGGCAAGTACTTGCGCAGTGTGACCATGACCAGCACCATGGGCCCCGGTATTCCCATCGACACCAGCAAGGCCAAGCTGGGCGAGGAGGAGTCCGGCCGTTAGGCGCGTGCCGGTCGGCACCTTGCGGTAGCACGGAGGGAGGGATATACTCCCTCCCTTGCCTGAGACAGCCGGTCCCTGTGGGCGTAAGAGGCGCGTGGCGCCGACCGGCCTAGGCTAGATGATGACGATGTGGCTCCTCTCGGGAGCGTTGCTTCGCGTCCACCTCTGTCTCAGGGGTGGACGATTTTTTTTGAAAGGAGGCGAAAGCAGATGGGAAAGAAGGCCGAAAAGGTCAAGACAGTGGACAGGCTGACCACGGCGCTCAGCCAATCCTCGGTTCTCTTCCTTCTCGATTTCCAGGGCCTCACGGTCTCCGAGGTCACCGAGTTGCGTGGGCGGCTGCGCGGTTTGGATGCAAAGGTGACTGTGGTCAAGAACACCCTGGCGAAACGGGCGGCATCAGCCGCGGGCAGCCAGGACCTGGAGCAGTTGTTGACCGGTCCCTCGGCAGTGGTGTTCTGCGAGGGTGATGCGGTAGCGGTGGCCAGGTCCATCCAGCAGTTCATTCGTGAGAAGAAGAAGATGGCCGTCAAGGGCGGCTTCTTGCAGAGCAAGGTGATCTCTGCTCCGCAGGTGGAAGAGCTTGCCACCCTCCCGAGCCGCGAACAGTTGGTGGCCCGCGTGGTCGGGGGACTGGCTGCGCCGCTGTATGGGATCGCCATTGTACTCAATGGCCCCGTTCGCGGGTTGGCTGTGGCGCTGGATCGCATCCGCGAGCAGAAGGAACAGGCTGCGTAACCACCGGGCTCACTTGCTTGAAGGCCCCGGTTTGTGAATGTCATCATGTGACGGAGGCAGGAAGACAATGACCACGCAAGAGCTGATAGAAGAGATCAAGAAGATGACGGTTCTGGACCTGGCCGCGCTGGTCAAGGCCCTGGAGGAGGAATTCGGTGTGTCGGCGGCTGCTCCGGTGGCCGTTGCCGCTGCTGGTGCGGCCCCCGCGGCCGCGGCGGCGGAAGCTGAAGAGGAGAAGACCGAATTTGACGTCATTCTCACCGCTGCCGGCGAGAAGAAGATTCAGGTCATCAAAGTGGTGCGCTCTGTGACCAGCCTGGGCCTGAAGGAAGCCAAGGACTTGGTGGACGGTGCCCCCAACCCTGTGAAGCAGGCCGTCCCCAAGGCTGAAGCCGAGGATCTGAAGAAGCAGCTCGAGGAAGCGGGCGGCAGCGTCGAGATCAAGTAGCTTCGTGCATAGGCAGCGCTGGATGCTGCCGCGACAGCCTTCAACAGGCCGGGCTTGAGCGCCCTGCAAAGGGTTGCTTGAGCCTGGCCTGCGGTATTCGATCGTGATAAACTCCAAGTTTGCGCATTGGCCTGCAAATACACCTGCATATTGAGGAGTGAGCCCGCTTGAGCCTCAGCACGACTCCGAAATCGCGTACTTCTTTCGGCAAGCTGAATCAGATCCTCAAAGCCCCCAACCTGATCGATATTCAGATCAAGTCCTTTCAGTGGTTCGTTGAGAACGGGCTGCGCGAGACCATCGTGGACATCAGCCCCATTGAGGACTACACGGGAAACTACGCCGTGGAGTTCGGTGAGTACGAATTTCAACAACCTCCGCTCTCCATCAAGGAGTGCAAGGACAAGGACATGACCTACGACGCGCCGCTCTTCATGGACGTGCGTTTTGTCAGGAAAGACACGGGCGAGATTCGCAGGCAGAACGTCTTCATGGGCAACTTCCCCATGATGACGGACCAGGGTACCTTCATCATCAACGGCACGGAGCGGGTGATCGTCACCCAACTGGTGCGCTCCCCCGGGGCGTACGTCATGAGCGCCAAGGACCCCACCAAGCAGGTTCTGATGGCCAATCTCATGCCGGCGCGCGGCTCCTGGTTGGAATTCGAGATAGACAAACGGGGCACCGTCAACGTCCGTATAGACCGCAAGCGCAAGCTACCGGCCACCACCTTCCTGCGCGCCATGGCCGGCATCCCCAACCGCGAGACCGGGGACGAGCCGGGGTTCCTGGAGGAGGGCTCGGACCAGGAGATCCTCGATCTCTTTGACAGCAACGTCTTCATCGCCAGTACCCTGGAGAAGGACTCCATCCGCACGGTGGAAGAGGCGCTGGTAGAGCTGTTCAAGAAGCAGCGCCCCGGTGAACCGCCCACGCTGGAGGCCAGTCGCAACCTGCTGCGCAACATCTGTTTTGACTCCAAGCGCTATGACTTGACCCGCGTGGGACGGCACAAGCTGAACACGCGTCTGCGCCTGAGCATCCCGGAGGACGTGCGCACGCTGCGCAAGCTTGACATCGTGGCGTTGGTGCGCGAGCTGATCGCCCTGCCCGTGGATATCGACCACGAGGGTATTCTGGATGACGCCAAGGACTTGGCGGAAGCCGCCAGCAACCTTCCCTGGGAAGAGCAGTCGCACCGGCTGGATGAGTATGAGAACTTCGGCAACCGTCGTTTGCGAACCGTGGGTGAGCTCATCCAGGAGGCCTTCCGCATAGGGCTGTACCGCATGGAGCGCGTGGTGCGCGAACGAATGACCACGGAAGACGTGGATACCATCACGCCGCAGTCCATCATCAATATCCGCCCGGTGACGGCGGCGCTCAAGGAATTCTTCGGCAGTTCCCAGCTCTCGCAGTTCATGGACCAAACCAACTCCCTGGCCGGTCTCACGCACCGGCGCCGGCTCTCCGCTCTGGGCGCCGGGGGTCTCACGCGGGAGCGTGCCCCCATTGAAGTGCGCGATGTGCACCCCACTCACTACGGGCGCATGTGCCCCATTGAGACCCCGGAAGGCCCCAACATCGGCCTCATCGGCTCGTTGGCCAGCTTCGCCCAGGTCAACGACTTCGGGTTCATCCAAACCCCTTACCGCAAGGTGGTCGACGGCCGGGTGACGGACGAGATCGAGTGGCTCACTGCCTACGATGAGCAGAAGTACACCATCGCCCAGGCCAACGCTCCCTTCGACCTGGAGACTCGCGAATTCTTGGAGGACAGCATCCTCAGCATCGCTCCCGGCGGCGAGTACGTGGGCGTCCCGCCCTCTCTGGTGCAGTACATGGACGTGTCACCGCAGCAGATCGTGTCCGTGGCCACGGCCCTCATCCCCTTCTTGGAGCACGACGATGCCAACCGCGCTCTCATGGGTTCCAACATGCAGCGGCAGGCGGTGCCGCTCATGCAGGCGGAGGCGCCGCTCATCGGTACGGGGATGGAGTATCGAGCCGCCGTTGATACCGGCGATGTGGTACTGGCCAAGCGGGCCGGCAAGGTTCTGAGCGTGTCGGCGGAGCGGGTTCGTGTGGAAGCCTATGAAGGCGGCCTTGACACGTACGAGTTGCTGAAGTTCGAGCGGTCCAACCAGGGCACGCTCATCCACCAGAAGCCCATGGTTGATGTGGGTGACCTGGTGGATGTGGGCGCCGTGCTGGCGGACGGAGCGTCCACCTCTCACGGAGAGATGGCCCTGGGGCGCAACCTCCTCGTGGTCTTCATGAGCTGGGAGGGTTACAACTTCGAGGACTCCATCATCATCAGCGAACGGATCGTCAAGGATGACATTCTCACCTCCATCCACATTGAGGAGTATGAGATAGAGGCCCGCTCCACCAAGCTGGGCGACGAGGAGATCACGCGGGACATCCCCAACCGCTCGGAGGAGTCGCTGGCGGATCTGGACGAGGACGGCATCGTTCGCATCGGTGCTGAGGTGAGCTCCGGGGATCTGCTGGTGGGCAAGATCACACCCAAGGGCGAGACGGAGCTGACCGCGGAGGAGAAGCTCATCCGCGCCATCTTCAAGGAGAAAGCCCGCGAGGTGCGGGACACCTCGCTGAAGGTGCCGCACGGCGAGAAGGGCGTGGTCATTGATGTCAAGGAGTTCTCCCGCGAGAACGGTGACGACCTCTCGCCGGGCGTGAATCGTCTGGTGCGGGTATACGTGGCCAAGAAGCGCAAGATTGCCGAAGGCGACAAGCTGGCCGGCCGGCACGGCAACAAGGGCGTCATCTCAAAGATAGTCCCGGAAGAGGATATGCCCTTCCTGGAGGATGGGCGGCCGGTGGACATCATCCTCAATCCGCTCGGTGTTCCCTCGCGTATGAACATCGGCCAGGTCATGGAGACCCATCTGGGTTGGGCGGCCCACAACGGCTTCGTGCGCATCAAGCGCAACGGGCTGAACATGGAGGCGGACGATGAGATCCGCCGCAAAGACATGAACTGGGATCAGGAATTGGCTCTCGTTTCCAAATATTACGATGTGGTGGACGACTCCAGGGCTGATGGCCCGCGACCCATCGCCACCCCGGTGTTTGACGGCGCCAGCGAGCAGGAGGTGGACGAGGCTCTCCTGGGCTGGGCCATGGCCCACCCGAACAGCCCGGTACATATGCGGCTCAACCTCAATCGCGCGCCGGGCACGCGGGTCAGCGGCAAGGTGCGCCTGTTCGACGGCCGCTCGGGTGAGCCCTACGAGCAGAAGATCACCGTGGGCTATATGTACATGCTGAAGCTGCACCACTTGGTGGATGACAAGATTCACGCTCGCTCCACCGGTCCGTACTCCCTGGTTACTCAGCAGCCTTTGGGCGGCAAAGCGCAATTCGGCGGGCAGCGTTTCGGGGAGATGGAAGTGTGGGCGCTGGAGGCCTACGGCGCCGCCTACACGCTGCAGGAGATGCTGACCATCAAGTCGGACGACACCGTGGGCCGGGTGAAATCGTACGAGACTATCGTGAAGGGCGAGAACATCGCCCGACCAGGCATCCCGGAGTCCTTCAAGGTGCTCATCAAGGAGATGCAGTCTCTCTGTCTGGACGTCAACGTCACCAGCGAAGAGGGCGGCATCCTGGAGGTGGCCGAGGAAGAGGATGACCTCCTGCGCGCCGCCGAGGAACTGGGTATTGACTTGGCCGCCCGCCGGCGCGCGGAAGAGCGCGCCGCGGAGGCGCAGGCCGCCCTGGTGAGCAACAAGGGCTTGGACTTTGAAGGCGAAGAGGCAGAGCCGGGCGAGGAGGAAGAGCCGGGTGAGTCGTATCGGGACGAGAACGGGGAGATCGAGGAGTTGGTTTCTGAAGTCGACGGTGAGCCCTTCGATCTAGGGACCGCCGGATTGGGTGTGGAAACCGGTCCGGGTATGCACATCGCCGAAGACGAGGAATAGGAGCCTCTGTTGATCGACATCAACGAATTCGATGCCATCACCATCGGCCTGGCGTCCCCCGAGCAGATACGCGCTTGGTCGTCCGGGGAGGTGACCAAGCCGGAGACCATCAACTACCGTACGCTCAAGCCGGAGAAGGACGGTCTCTTCTGCGAGCGCATCTTCGGTCCCACCAAGGACTGGGAGTGCTACTGCGGCAAGTACAAACGCGTCCGCTACAAGGGCATCAAGTGCGAGCGCTGCGGCGTGGAGGTCACGCGCGCTCGTGTGCGCCGGGAGCGCATGGGTCACATCGACCTGGCGGCGCCGGTCAGCCATATCTGGTACTTCAAGGGCGTGCCCAGCCGCATGGGCTACCTGCTGGACATCTCGCCCAAGCAACTGGAACGGGTGCTCTACTTCTCAGCCTCCATCGTCACCTGGGTGGATGAGGAGAAGAAGGAGCGTGACAAGACCACGCCCGTCATCAAGGTCGAGTACTGGGTGGACGACCAGGGCGGCATCTATGAAGATTACGACGAAGAAACGGATCGGCGCATCCGCCTGCGCAGCAATGCGCAGCAAGGTTTGGAACGCCGCGAGAAGCTGCTCACCTTGCCGGAGAAGGTGGAGTGGGACGTGGAGCGGCTGCTGGAGAAGCGCGACCGGCTCAAGGTGAAGACCATGGCCGAGCGGGACAAGCGCATCTCCGTGCTGCTCGGCAACTCCACTCCGGACGAAGAGGACATCATCGCCCTCAAGCTGGACGAGGTCCCGTTGGATGAGCGCGCGCGCGACGAGGTGGACGAGCATATCGCCCGTCTGCGCCACGAGGCGGAGCAGAAGCTGCGAGATCTGGACCGGCGCACGGAGGAGCAGATCAACCGCCGGCGGGATCTGTGGCTGGTTTTTGACGAGATGGTCAAGAAGGCGGCTGTCTTCTACGGTCAGCGCGTTCGCTCGGATGACGGCCTGCGTGATGTGGAGCTGGGGGAGACCTTTTTCCGGGAACTGCGGGAACGCTACGGCAGCCCCTTCGGTGACGGCACCTACTTTCGCGGCGGGATGGGCGCGGAGGCCATCCGCGAGTTGCTGGCGGACGTGGAACTGGAGCAGGAGGCCTCGTCTCTGCGGGAGACCATCAGGACCGGCAAGGGCCAGAAGCAGGCCCGTGCCGTCAAGCGCCTCAAGGTGGTGGAGGCTTTCCTGCGCAGTGAGAACCGGCCGGAATGGATGATCCTGGAGTGCGTCCCGGTCATCCCACCGGAGCTGCGGCCCATGGTGCAGTTGGACGGCGGCCGCTTCGCCACCAGCGACCTCAATGACCTGTACCGCCGCGTGATCAACCGCAACAATCGCCTCAAGCGCCTTCTGGATCTCGGGGCTCCCGAGATCATCGTCAACAACGAGAAGCGCATGCTGCAGGAAGCGGTGGACGCGCTCTTCGACAACGGCCGGCGCGGCCGCGCCGTGGTGGGCCCGGGCAACCGCCCGCTCAAGTCGCTCTCGGACATGCTGAAGGGTAAGCAGGGCCGCTTCCGCCAGAACCTGCTGGGCAAGCGCGTGGACTACTCGGGGCGCTCGGTCATCGTGGCCGGCCCGGAGTTGCGGCTGCACCAGTGCGGCCTGCCCAAGACCATGGCCTTGGAGCTGTTCAAACCCTTCGTCATGAGCCGCTTGGTGGAGCGCAAGCAGGCGCAGAACATCAAGGCCGCCAAGAAGATTGTGGAGAGCGAAGCCCCCGAGGTCTGGGACATCCTGGAAGAGGTCATCCACGAGCACCCGGTGCTCTTGAACCGCGCCCCCACCCTTCACCGTCTGGGCATCCAGGCCTTCGAGCCCAAGCTCATCGAGGGTAAGGCCATCCAGCTCCACCCGCTGGTCTGCACCGCCTTCAACGCCGACTTCGACGGCGACCAGATGGCCGTGCACCTGCCGCTCTCCGTGGAGGCGCAGGCAGAGGCTCGTGTGCTCATGCTGTCCTCCAATAACATCCTCTCCCCGGCCCACGGCAAGCCTATCGCTGTGCCCAGCCAGGACATGATCCTGGGCGTTTACTACCTCACCTACTACGACGGCGAGGATCTGACCAAGGTCAACTGGACAGACCCGGAAGTGCTGGCCGCCATGCAGCCGCGTCCGCGGCCCTTCAACGACGCGGCCGAGCTGGAGTCCGCCCTGCTCAGCAAGAGCATCCGACTGCAGGATCATATCGTCTTCCGCTACGACGGTGGCCGCGTACTCACCACCGTGGGTCGCGCACTGCTCAACTCCGCGGTGGTGGACGGCCTGCGCGAATACTTTGGGCCGGCGTGGGATGAGCCTGACGAGGAGGGGCATCGGCCGCGCAAGCTGGACTACGTGTTCCAGAATCGGGTCATCACCAAGAAGGAGATGTCGGCCTTCGTGGGCGACCTGGTGGAGTACTTCGGTGCCACCGCCGTGGCCAGCATCCTGGACATCCTCAAGAACCTGGGCTTCCGTTACGCCACCATGGCGGGCGTCACCATCTCCAAGAATGACATCGTGGTGCCGCCGGACAAGGATGACATCCTCGATACCTACGAGGAGAGGGTCAAGAAGCTGCAGAAGCAGTATCAGAAGGGGGCGCTGACCGACTCGGAGCGCAAGGAGCGCGTCACCGAGCTGTGGACCGAGGCCACGGACGAGGTGGCTGAAGCCATGGAACGCAACCTGCGCCGCCTCAACCCCATCTATATGATGGCCAACTCCGGGGCCCGGGGCTCGCTCAAGCAGATCCGCCAGTTGGCGGGCATGCGCGGCCTCATGGCCAACCCCAAGGGCGACATCATCGAGCGGCCCATCAAGGCCAACTTCATGGAGGGCCTCTCGGTGCTCGAGTACTTCATCTCCACCCACGGTGCCCGCAAGGGCCTGGCCGACACAGCCCTGCGCACGGCGGACTCGGGTTACCTTACCCGCAGGCTGGTCGACGTCTCCCAGGACGTGGTGGTGCGCGAGGAGGACTGCGGCACCGACCAGTCCATCGAGGTTCCCCTGCGCAAGGATGACCGTATCAACGAATCCCTGTTGGGTCGCCTGTTCGGTGCGGATGTGGCAGACCCGGAGACCGGGGAGATCGTATACCGTCGGAACGATCACTGCACCAAGAAGGTGCTGGAGCACTTGGACCGGCTGTTTTCCGACGCCCGCCACCGCGACGTCAGAATCAAGATCCGCTCCGTACTGGTGTGCGAGAGCGAATTCGGCATTTGCCAGCACTGCTACGGACGGTCGCTGGCCACCAACGAGCTGGTTGCCATCGGTGAGGCGGTGGGGCACGTGGCCGCCCAGTCCATCGGTGAGCCGGGTACGCAGCTCACCATGCGCACCTTCCACCTGGGAGGCGTGGCCGGGCTCGATATCACACAGGGTCTGCCGCGGGTGGTGGAGCTGTTCGAGGCCCGTCGGCCCAAAGGACAGGCCAAGCTGATCGAAACGGCCGGTCGCATCAGGCTGGAGGAAGGTGATCGGGCGGTCAAAGCCCACGTCGTCTCCGCGGACGGAGAGATCCTGCACAGCTACTCCGTGAGTCGCCGTGTGCGCCTCATGGTGCGCGACGGCCAGGAAGTGGAACCGGGCGATCAGCTGTACGAAGGCTCGCTCAACCCGCACGAGCTGCTTGAAGCGCTCTGGGGCGCCTACCAGCAGCGGTACGCCGGCGACCCGGACGCGCCGCCCTTCAAGGGCATGCTACGCGTGGGTCAGTACATCGTGGACGAGGTGCAGCGCGTCTACAAGAGCCAGGGCGTTGATATCAACGACAAGCATATCGAGCTCATCGTGCGGCAGATGACCAAGAAGGTCATCATCGATACCCCCGGTGATACGTATTTCCTGCCGGGGCAGATGGTGGATCGCGGGGCCTTCCTGCGCGAGAACATGGCGGTGCTCGAGCGCGAGGGTGAGCCGGCGTCCGCCCAGGAAGTCATCTTGGGCATCACCAAGGCTTCTTTGGCCACGGAGAGCTTCCTTTCCGCGGCCTCCTTCCAGGAGACCACCAAGGTATTGACCGACGCTGCTCTGGAGGGCAAGACCGACTATCTGCGCGGTCTGAAGGAGAACGTCATCATCGGGAAGCTCATCCCCGCGGCCACCGGCCTCAAGCAGTATCGCAATGTGGAGGTGTACTCGCTGTACCAGCGGGAGCGGGGGGTTTTCGAAAGCGCCGAGTCGGGTGAGGGTGGGCAGCTCACCCCGGAAGAGAAGTGGGAGCAACTGACGGGCAAGGTGGGTACGCGGCGCGAGGAAGACGATGTGGTCATCGACGACCTCGATCTGCCCACCTACATCCATTCGGTCCTGTCCCGGGCCGGCATGGAGACGGTGGGCGACATCACCTCTCGCTCCGGCCCGGAATTGCTGGCCATCCCCGGTTTTGGCCAGAAGAGCCTGGAGGAGGTCAAAGTCCGGCTGCACGATCGCAACTTCGCGCTGCGCGACGAGCTGGGCGAGGGCTTGGCGGATGCCGAGGAGTACATCGGGGAAGCAGTGAGCGAGGGCGACGCCGAGCTGGACGAGGCAGAATCGGCAGAGTCTGAGGTCTGATGAGCATTGCCGCGACCTTCGTGCTTTGTTATACTTCGCGGCCGCGGCTCAGGCCGTGGTATGCGACTGACGCTTGATAGGGAGTTTCTGTGCCGACAATCAACCAACTGATCAGAAAAGCGCGGGAACAGCAGACAAAGAACACCAAGACGCCCGCGCTGAGGGGTGCACCGCAGAAGCGCGGTGTCTGCACGCGCGTGTACACCACGACGCCCAAGAAGCCGAACTCCGCGTTGCGCAAGGTGGCCCGCGTCCGCCTGGTCAACGGCATGGAGGTCACGGCTTACATCCCGGGCATTGGCCACAATCTGCAGGAGCACTCCGTGGTCCTGATCAGAGGCGGCCGCGTGAAGGATCTACCGGGCGTTCGTTACAAAATCATCCGGGCGGCGCTTGACGCGGCCGGAGTGGCCAATCGCAGGCAAGGGCGCTCGAAGTACGGCGTCAAGGCTAAGAGCTAGGCGCAGGAGCGCATGACAGCATGAGGCGAACAAAACCGCAGAAGAGAGAGATTCAGCCGGACCCGGTTTTCAAGAACCGCTTGGTCACGCAGGTGGTCAACCGGCTGATGCTGGACGGCAAGAAGTCCATTGCCGAGAGCATCGTGTATGAAGCTCTTGACATTATTCGCGAGCAGAGCGGCAACGACCCGGTCGTCGTACTGAAGGAATCGATCGAGAACGTGCGTCCGCAGCTGGAGGTTCGCTCCCGCCGGGTGGGTGGTGCCAACTATCAGGTGCCGGTGGAAGTGCCCACGCGGCGTTCGTACACGTTGGCCATTCGTTGGCTGGTGACTCACAGCCGCTCCCGCCGGGAGAAGCGCATGTGCGAGCGTCTGGCGGGGGAACTGCTGGACGGGTACGGGCGTACCGGCGTGACCATGAAAAAGAAAGAGGACCTGTTGCGTATGGCGGAGGCCAACCGGGCTTTCGCGCACTACCGCTGGTAGGTTCCGACGCGGCCTGAGGCCGCGGGCACAGTTGGAAGGTGATCCGGGCGCAGCGCCTTGGGGCGCGGCGTCCTCGGATTGTTTCTGTGGTGAGAGGGATTTTGGCTCAGACAACGACAAAGAAGAGCGGCGGCGGCAAGCGGGTCCACCCGCTGGGTCGCGTGCGCAATATCGGCATCATGGCGCACATCGACGCCGGCAAGACCACTGCTACGGAGCGGATCCTGTACTACACTGGTAGGACCTATAAGGTCGGTGAGACGCACGACGGCGCGGCCGTGATGGACTGGATGCTGCAGGAGCAGGAGCGCGGTATCACCATCACGGCAGCCGCTACCACCTGTAGCTGGCGGGATCATCAGATCAACATCATAGACACGCCCGGGCACGTGGACTTCACCATGGAAGTGGAGCGCTCGCTGCGCGTGCTGGACGGGGCCATCGCCCTATTCTGCGCGGTGGGTGGCGTGGAGCCGCAGTCCGAGACGGTGTGGCGGCAGGCGGACAAGTACGGGGTGCCGCGCATCGCCTTCGTCAACAAGATGGACCGAGTGGGCGCCGACTTCTTCCGGGCCACTCAGATGATGAGAGACAGGCTGCGTGCCAATGCCGTGGCTCTGCAGATACCCGTGGGAAGCGAAGAGAGCTTCCAAGGGGTCGTGGACCTGATCACCATGCGGGCGTATCTGTTCCGGGATGACATGGGTGTGGAGTGGGACACGGTCCCTGTGCCGCCGGAACTGGCTGACCGGGCGGAGGAGTACCGTCAGAAGCTTGTCGAGGAACTGGCAGAGAATGATGAGGCCATCCTGACAGACTTCCTGAACGGCGATCCCATTCCGGAGGAGGGGCTGCGCGCCGCTATTCGGCAGGCCACGTTGGACATGAAGATCGTTCCGGTGCTTTGCGGGACGGCGTTCAAGAACAAGGGTGTGCAGATGCTCTTGGATGCGGTGGTGGATTACCTGCCGTCACCGGTGGATGTGAGGCCGGTGGAAGGCATTGATCCGCGCACGGGCAGGTCTGTCACCCGAGTGGCGGAAGACGAGTCCCCCTTCAGTGCCCTGTCTTTCAAGATCATGACAGACCCCTTCGTGGGCAAGCTCACGTTCTTTCGCGTGTATTCGGGTGTGCTGCGGGCCGGGTCGTACGTGTACAACTCGTCCAAGGAGCGCAAGGAGCGTATCGGGCGCATTCTGCAGATGCACGCCAACCATCGGGAGGACCGCGAAGCCATGTTCGCGGGCGACATTGGTGCTGCGGTGGGCCTCAAGTTCACCAGCACGGGCGACACGCTCTGCCAGGTGGAGCATCCTGTGCTCCTTGAGGCCATCGAGTTCCCGGAGCCGGTGATCTCCGTGGCCATTGAGCCCAAGACCAAAGCGGATCAGGATCGCCTGGGGGAGAGCCTCATGAAGCTGGCGGAGGAGGACCCCACCTTCCGTGTGCGCACGGACGAGGAAACGGGCCAGACCATCATTGCGGGCATGGGCGAGTTGCACCTGGAGATCATCGTGGACCGGCTCCTGCGGGAGTTCAAGGTGGATGCAAACGTGGGGCGGCCGCAGGTGGCTTACCGCGAGACCATTACCCGGGCAGTGTCCAACGTCCAAGGGCGGTTTGTGCGGCAGACGGGTGGGCACGGCCAGTTCGGACACGTTGTCATCAACCTCATGCCCGGTGACGCCGGAGGTGGTCTGGTCTTCGAGAACAAGATCGTGGGTGGGACCATTCCGCGCGAGTACATACCGGCCGTGGAGGCGGGTATTGCCGAGGCTATGGAGACGGGCATCGTAGCGGGCTATCCTTTGGTTGACCTCCGGGTGGAGCTCATCGACGGCTCTTACCACGAGGTGGATTCGTCGGAACTCGCCTTTCGGGTCGCTGGCTCCATGGCGTTTCGCGAGGCTGCGCAGAAGGCCAGCCCCGTCTTGCTGGAGCCGGTGGAGGACGTGGAGATCACGGTTCCGGACGAATATATGGGTGACGTTATGGGAGACCTGGTTTCCCGCCGCGGCCATATCGAGGGTATGGAGCCGCGCGCCGGTGCCCAGGCCATAAAGGCCAGGGTTCCCCTGGCACAGATGTTCGGCTATGCTACCGACCTTCGTTCTCTTACGCAGGGAAGGGCAACGTATAGTATGCAGTTCAGCCATTACTCTGAAGTACCGGCCAATATTGCGGCGGAGGTCATCTCTCGCCAGCGAGGTTTGTAAGGAAGAAAGGGAGGACAGATGGCCAAGAAGAAATTCGAGCGGACAAAGCCCCACGTGAACGTGGGTACCATTGGCCACGTTGATCACGGGAAGACCACGCTCACTGCAGCTATCACCCAGTGCCTGGCGAGCCTCAACCCGGACGTGACCTTCCGCTCGTTCGACTCCATTGACAACGCTCCGGAGGAGCGGGAGCGGGGCATTACCATCGCCACCTCCCACGTGGAGTACGAGACCGACAACCGCCACTACGCGCACGTTGACTGCCCCGGCCACGCCGACTACATCAAGAACATGATCACCGGCGCGGCGCAGATGGACGGCGCTATCGTGGTGGTCTCGGCCGCCGACGGCCCCATGCCGCAGACTCGTGAGCACATCCTGCTTGCCCGCCAGGTGGGCGTGCCCTATCTGATCGTCTACATGAACAAGGTGGACATGGTCGACGATCCGGAGCTTCTGGATCTGGTGGAGATGGAGATGCGAGAGCTCCTCTCTGAGTACGAGTTCCCGGGTGACGACATCCCCATCATCCGCGGCTCGGCGCTGAAGGCGTTGGAGTGCGGTGACGGCAAGCGCGATTGCGAGTGGTGCAGCTCCATCTGGGAACTGATGGATGCCATGGATGCTTACATCCCCGAGCCCGAGCGCGATGTGGACAAGCCCTTCTTGATGCCCATTGAAGACGTCTTCAGCATCCAGGGCCGCGGCACGGTGGTGACGGGTCGTGTGGAGCGCGGTGCCATCCACGTCAGCGAAGAAGTGGAGATCGTCGGTATCAGGGAAACGCGGAAGACGGTGTGCACCGGTGTGGAGATGTTCCGCAAGCTGCTCGATGAGGGCCGCGCCGGGGACAACATCGGCGTTCTGCTTCGCGGCATCAAGCGCGAAGAGGTCCAGCGGGGCCAGGTTCTGGCCAAGCCCGGCAGCATCACCCCCCACACCGAGTTCGTGGCTTCGGTCTACGTTCTCTCCCGCGAAGAAGGCGGTCGTCACACGCCGTTCTTCCCCGGGTACCGTCCGCAGTTCTACTTCCGCACCACGGACGTGACGGGCGACATCAAGCTGGAAGAGGGCGTGGAGATGGTCATGCCCGGCGATAACGCTGTGTTCGAAGTCAAGCTGATCACCCCCATCGCCATGGAAGAGGGCCTGCGCTTCGCCATCCGTGAAGGCGGGCGTACCGTAGGCGCCGGCGCCGTGAGCAAGATCATCAAGTAGGAAGAGAAGCGGCCCAAGGATATGAGTGAGGTGGGGGTCGCCCGCGCGGCCGCCCCCACTGAGTTCCATCCAAGCTAGCTGGATGCGAGGAAACGTTGGCGCAGCAGAAGATACGAATCAGGCTTAAGGCATACGATCACGAACTCGTGGACAAGAGCGCCCGTAGCATCGTGGAGACCGCGGAGCGGACGGGGGCGAAGGTTTCGGGGCCCGTGCCCCTGCCTACCGAGAAGAACCTCTATTGCGTGATCCGCAGCCCGTTCAAAGACAAGGACTCGCGAGAGCACTTTGAGATCAGGACGCACAAGCGCCTGATTGACATCCTCCAGCCAACCCCCAAGACGGTTGATTCGCTGATGAGGATGGACTTGCCCGCGGGCGTGGACATAGAGATCAAGCTGTGATGAAGGCATTGCTAGGAACCAAGCTGGGGATGACCCAGGTCTTCAACCCGGATGGCACTGTCACCCCGGTGACCGTGATCCAGGCCGGGCCCTGCGTGATCACCCAAAAGAAAACGGCCGGCAGCGACGGCTACGAGGCCATCCAGATCGCCTATGGCGACGTGAAGGCCAAGCGTCTCAACAGGCCGCTGCTGGGCCACCTCAAGAAGGCCGGTGTTTCGCCGAAGCGGCATCTCATGGAAGTCCCCGGGGAGACCGGGGCGGCCGTGGGAGAGGTGCTGGATGTCAGCCTGTTTGAAGCTGGGGAGTTGGTCAAGGTTTCGGGCGTGACCAAGGGCAAGGGTTTCCAGGGTGTAGTCAAGCGCCATGGTTTCGGGGGAGGCCCGGGTGGGCACGGTGCTCACTTCCACCGCGCTCCCGGCTCCATTGGTGCTTCCGCCGACCCCTCCCGGGTCTATCCGGGAACCAGGCTGCCGGGGCAGATGGGCGCCAAGCACGCGACTCAGCGGGGCCTTACCGTGGTGTCTACGGACACCGAGCGGAACTTGCTGCTGCTCAAAGGATCGGTTCCGGGGAGCAAGGGTTCCCTGGTCGTAGTCAGGGGTCAGTAGAACATGCCAACCATAGCCAAAATTGACGAAACCGGCGCCGTGGTGGGTGAACACCAACTGCGGGAAGCGCTTGTGGAGTCCGAACTCAATGTCGGCCTGCTGCACGGCGTGGTCCGCGCGGAACTGGCCGCGTACCGACAGGGAACCGCTGCTGCGAAGAGTCGCGGCATGGTTTCCGGTGGTGGCTCCAAGCCCTGGCGTCAGAAGGGCACGGGCCGGGCGCGCGCAGGCTCCAGCCGGCTTCCCCACTGGCGTGGCGGCGGCGTGGCCTTCCCTCCCTCCCCCAAGGACTGGGGCATGAAGGTCAACAAGAAGGCGCGTGCCAAAGCCTTCCGCATGGCCTTGGGCAACCTGGTGGAGAACGGCGGCGTCAAGGTGCTGTCGGGCGCGGAGTTCACCGCCCCTTCCACCAAGCGTGCGGCGGCCATTCTGCGTGCGGCCCAATTGGAGGGCCCCACCCTCATCATCACCTCCCCGGATGAGCTGGAGACTGTGCTGAGCTTCCGCAATCTGCCCGGGACAAGAGTGTTCCCCCTGAATGTGGTGGAAGTGCAGGACTACGTGTGGGCGCGCACAGCCGTGCTGACGGAAGCTGCTCTCGCCGCTCTGGAAGGAGGGGCTGAGTGATGGATGCCCGCCAAGTGATCATCCGCCCCATCATCTCCGAGAAGTCGTACGGGGCCATCAATGACAACAAGTACACGTTCGAGGTTCACCTCAACGCGGACAAGCCCCACGTGCGGGCCGCGGTGGAGGAGATCTTCAAGGTGCATGTTATCGGCGTGAACACCATGAACGTGAAGCGCAAGCCCAAGAGGCGCGGCGCTCACCGCGGCTTCACACGGCATTGGAAGAAAGCCGTTGTTGAGCTTGCCCCCGGAGATCGTATCGAGTTCTTCGGTGCCACCTGATGACCGGCGAGCTAGAACGGGAGTGAAGTAAGGCATGGCTATCAAGAGTTACAAACCGACCTCCGCCGGTCGCCGGTTCATGACCACCTCTACCTTCGAAGAGATCACTACGGGCCAGCCCGAGAAGTCGTTGCTGGCTCCGGTGACGCGAAAGGGTGGTCGCAATGCGTACGGCCGCATCACCATGCGCCATCAGGGTGGAGGGCACAAGCGCCGGTATCGGATCATAGACTTCTTGCGAGACAAGGATGGCGTCCCCGGTCGTGTGGCCACCATCGAATATGACCCCAACCGCAGCTGCCGTATCGCCTTGGTGGTGTACGCGGACGGCGAGAAGCGCTACATCCTGGCGCCGGCCAAGCTCAAGGTGGGGGATGTCATCGAGAATGGCCCCGGCTCGGACATCAAGATCGGCAATGCGCTGCCCATGCGCAACATCCCGGTCGGCACAACAGTCCACAATATCGAGATGCACAAAGGGCGCGGCGGCCAGATCGCGCGCTCCGCGGGCTGCTCGGCACAGATCATGGCCAAGGAGAACAAATACGCCACTCTGCGCCTGCCGTCCGGGGAGATGAGGCTGATCCATTTGGATTGCCGCGCCACTGTAGGAGAGATCGGGAACGCGGATCACGAGAACCTGACCGGCGGCAAAGCCGGGCGTACCCGCTGGCTGGGTGTCCGGCCGGCCGTTCGCGGTACCTGCATGAATCCGGTTGACCACCCGCACGGCGGTGGCGAGGGTGCTACCCCGCCTGGTCGCAACCCGGTTACGCCCTGGGGTATTCCCACCCTGGGCCACCGGACCCGGAAGAAGGGCAAGCCGTCGGACAAGTACATCGTCAGGCGTCGTGGATCTGGCAGGTAGGAGGAGCCGTGACACGATCCAGCAAAAAGCCGCCGTTCGTTGCAGAGAAGCTGATGCAGCGCATCGAGCGCATGAACGAGACCGGCGAGAAGCGGATGCTCAAGACTTGGTCGCGGGCTTCCACAATCTATCCAGAAATGGTTGGCCACACCATCGCCGTGCATGACGGGCGCAAGCACGTGCCCATCTACGTGACTGAGTCCATGGTCGGCCACAAGCTGGGCGAGTTTGCGCTCACCCGCACCTTCCGTGGTCACGAGAGCAAGGAAAAAAGGCGGAGGAGGTAGCCGGAATGGTATCTGCAACCGCCAAGTACATCCGCGTCGCGCCGCGCAAAGCCCGCTTGATTGTCGATCTTATCCGCGGGCGCTCAGTGCGGGATGCCAAGGCCATTCTTTCGCTCACGCCGCGTGGTGCCGCACCCGTGGTGGGCAAGGTTCTGGCCTCGGCCATCGCGAATGCCGAGAACAACAACAGCCTCTCGGCCGACGACCTGTATGTGGCCAAGGCCTACGTGGACGAGGGCCCTACGCTCAAGCGGTTCCGGCCCCGTGCCATGGGGCGTGCCAGCCGCATTCGCAAGCGGACCAGCCACATCACCGTTTGTGTCGATGAAAGGAAGGTGTCGTAGGCCGTGGGCCAGAAAGTGCACCCCGGCGGCATGCGCTTGGGGATTATCCATACTTGGAAGGCTCACTGGTACAGCGAGCGCAACTACGCGTCCCTGTTGGAAGAGGATCTGGCCATCCGTGCGTATATCCGACGGCGCATGGGGCACGCCGGCCTGTCCGATATCATCATTCGCAAGGACACCAACAAGATCGTGGTGGACATCTACACGGCTCGGCCCGGCATCGTGATCGGGAAATCCGGGTCTGAGGTGGACGCGTTGCGCCGTGAGATCCACGGCATGACAGGCAAGAATGTCCAGATCAACATCACTGAGATCAAGCGCCCGGAACTGGACGCCAACTTGGTGGCTCAGTCCATCGCTGAGCAACTCTCCAACCGGGTGAGCTTCCGGCGGGCCATGAAACGGGCCATCACCTCAGCCATGCGCTCGGGTGCGGCCGGCATCAAGGTCAAGTCCGGCGGCCGGCTGGGCGGCGCCGAAATGGCGCGCACCGAGGGATACAGCGAAGGGCGTGTGCCGCTGCACACGCTTCGCGCGGATATCGGCTACGGGTTCTCGGAAGCCATGACCACCTTCGGCAAGATCGGCGTCAAGGTTTGGATCAACAAGGGCGAGATCATGCCCGAGGGCTTCGAGCAGGGCGGCAAGAAGGCGCCGCAGCTCGGTATTACTGATGACGGTCGTCGGGCTGGGGCCTGAGTGTGGGCATTGCCCAACCGGTAGGAGAACGAGGTAAACAATGTTAACGCCCAAGCGAGTCAAGCACCGCAAGGAACAGCGCGGCCGTATGAGCGGTAAGTCGAAGGGCCAAAGCACGGTCCAGTTCGGCGAGTATGGCCTGCAGGCGCTGGACTGCGGCTGGATCACCAATCGCCAGATCGAAGCGGCTCGTATCGCCATCACCCGGAAGATCAAGCGTGGTGGGAAGGTATGGATCAACATCTTTCCGCACAAGCCCATCAGCAAGAAGCCGGCCGAGACCCGCATGGGCTCGGGTAAGGGCTCTCCGGACCAGTGGGTGGCGGTGGTCAAGCCCGGTCGGGTCATGTTCGAGCTGGCCGGCGTGCCGCAGGACCTGGCGAAAGAGGCAATTCGCCTTGCCGCGCACAAGCTTCCCATCAAGTGCAAGTTTGTGGTGAGGGAGGAGGCCGGCGTTGAAGGGTAAAGATCTCTTCGAGCTCGCCGATCAGGAACTGGAGCAGAAGCTCAAGCAGTCGCGCGAGGAGCTCTTCAACCTGCGCTTCCAGCACGCCACGGGACAGCTGGACAACACCTCTCGGCTGAACCAGGTCCGTCGTGACATCGCGCGGATCATGACGGTCCAGAGCGCCAGGATGAAGGGCAAGGAGCGCTAGATGTCGGAAGAACGTCAAACCAAGCAGCGTGAGCGCCAGGGGACCGTGGTCTCCGACAAGATGGACAAGACCATCGTGATCGAAGTGACCAGCGCCAAGCCCCACGCACGCTACAAGAAGATCGTGCGGACCACCAGCCGGCTCAAGGCTCACGACGAGCAGAATTCGGCCCACGTGGGCGATACCGTGTTGGTTCGTGAGTGCCGGCCGTTGTCCAAGGACAAGTTCTGGCGCCTCGTGGAGATCGTGGAGCGGGCCAAGTAGTCGCGGAGGCGACTGAACGGGCCGGCTCCCATTGAGGGACGGGATAGCGATGATTCAGCAGGAGACGAGACTCAAGGTGGCCGACAACACCGGCGCGCGCGAGCTTCTCTGCATCCGTGCCAAGGGTGGCTCCCGGCGCCGCTACGCG
The DNA here is from genome assembly GCA_012719395.1 of Gaiellales bacterium. Lineage (GTDB taxonomy): Bacteria > Actinomycetota > Thermoleophilia > RBG-16-64-13 > RBG-16-64-13 > JAAYAL01. Next base: position 46,250 of record JAAYAL010000024.1, read on the forward strand.
TCGGTGGGAGACATCATTGTGGGGGCGGTGAAGGAAGCCACCCCCGGTGCGGCTGTGAAAAAGGGCGACGTGGTACAGGCGGTGGTGGTCAGGGTCAAGAAGCCCTTCCGCCGGGGGGACGGCACGTACATCGGCTTTGACGAGAACGCCGCTGTGCTCATTGACCGGCAGATGAACCCGCGCGGCACGCGTATCTTCGGGCCGGTTGCTCGTGAGTTGCGAGAGAAGAACTTCACGAAGATCGTGTCCTTGGCGCCGGAGGTCCTGTGATGGCGCGGGCGGAGAGGGTTCACTATAAGATTCGCAAGGGCGATACGGTTGAGGTTGTCCAAGGCAAAGAGCAGGGCAAGCGCGGCAAGGTGTTGCGGGTGCTCGCCGCCGACGGCCGTGTGGTGGTGGAGAGAGTGAACTTCATCAAGCGGCACGTCCGCCCCACCAAGAAGAATCCTCAGGGCGGCGTGATTGAGCGGGAAGGCAGCCTCGACATCTCCACGGTGAAGCTCGTGTGCCCCAGTTGCGGGAAGCCGGCGCGGGTCGGCCTGCGCGTGGAGGGTGAGGTCAAGGCCCGCTACTGCAAGGTGTGCAAGGTACAGGTGGATAAGGGTTAGGCATGGCGACGGCGAGACTAAAAGAAAAGTATCTGAATCAGGTTGTGCCTGAGCTCATGAGTGAGTTCAGCTACGCCAACATCATGCAGGTCCCCAAGGTCACGAAGGTGACTCTCAATATGGGCGTGGGCGAAGCTGCCCAGGACGCCAAAGTCTTGGAGGAGGCTTCGGGGCAACTCGGCCAGATCAGTGGTCAGAAGCCGCAGGTGCGGCGTGCGCGCAAATCGGTGGCCAGCTTCAAGATCCGCACGGGTATGCCCGTGGGCCTGCGGGTGACGCTACGCGGCGAGCGCATGTACGAGATGCTCGACCGGCTCAGCAGCATCGCCTTGCCGCGTATCCGGGACTTCAGAGGGATCCCTGCTACCAGTTTCGATGGCCAGGGAAACTACAACTTCGGCATTCGTGAGCAGACCATCTTCCCGGAGATCGATTTCGACAAAGTCGACCGGGTTCGAGGACTGGACGTCTGCATAACCACCACAGCCAAAACCGACGAGGAAGGGCGTGCGCTTCTCAAGAAGCTCGGCATGCCCTTCCGCCAGAGCTGACAGGGAGAGGCGGGATAGATGGCAAAGAAATCCTTGGTTGCCAAAGCCAAGCGCCCTGCGAAGTTCAGTACCCGGGCTTACCATCGCTGCATGCGTTGCGGACGGCCCCGCGGCTACTTCCGGAAGTTCGGACTATGCCGCATCTGCCTTCGCGAGCTTGCGCATCAAGGTGTGGTCCCCGGTATGACCAAGGCCAGTTGGTAAGGGGGCATCATGTCGCAGACTGATCCGATCGCCGACATGCTGACCCGCATTCGGAACGCCAACAAGGCGCTCCACCCGCGGGCGGAGATGCCGGCGTCACAGATGAAAGTGGAAGTGGCCCGCATTCTGAAGGGCGAGGGCTACATCAGCGAGTACGCGCTGGTGAAGGGCGATTCCTTTGATACGCTCGTGGTCGACTTGAAGTACACGGAAGATCGCAAGCGCGTCATCAGCCAACTCAAGCGCGTGAGTAAGCCGGGCCGGCGAATCTATGCAAAGAGCGACAAGCTGCCCAAGGTCCTGGGCGGTCTGGGCGTAGCCATCATGTCCACCTCGCGGGGGATGATGACGGCACGCGAGGCCGGGCGTCAGGGCGTCGGCGGCGAAGTCGTCTGTTTTATCTGGTGACCTTATGTCAAGAATTGGAAGAGCACCCATACCAGTCCCTGCCGGGGTCGATGTGACCATCGAGGGTTCGAAGGTGACCGTGAAGGGCCCCAAAGGGCTGCTCACGCGCGAACTGAGCCCAGAGATGTCCATTGAGTTGGCAGACAACGTCCTTACGGTCACAAGGCCCACGGACAGCGCCACGCATCGCTCGCTGCACGGTCTCACCCGGACCCTCGTCTACAACTTGGTAACGGGTGTGTCGACAGGCTTTGAGAAGCGGTTGGATATCGTGGGCGTCGGGTACCGCGCCGGGATGAAGGGGTCGGACCTGGAGATCATCGTAGGCTATTCGCATCCGGTGGTCGTCACACCCCCGGAGAGCATCAGCTTCGAGGTCCCTGCTCCCACCACCATCCTGGTGAAGGGCATCAGCAAGGAGCAAGTTGGCCAGGTGGCTGCCGACATCCGGGCCATCCGCGCGCCCGAGCCCTACAAGGGCAAGGGTATCCGCTACGCCAACGAGGTCGTCCGCCGCAAGGTCGGCAAGCGGGCATAGCGAGGGGTAGATACAACATGAGCATCCTGGAAAACAAGCAGCACGCCCGCGATCGGCGCGCCCTGCGGGTGCGAGGCAAGGTGCAGGGTACGACGGAGCGGCCGCGGTTGAGCGTCTTTCGCTCCAATCGCTTCATCTATGCCCAGCTCATCGACGACACCTCCGGCCGCGTCCTGGCCTCGGCCGGCGGGCGCGTTGAGGCCGGCGGTCCCAAGAAGGACCAGGCGGATCGCGTGGGAGAGCTGATCGCCCAGCGGGCAAAAGAAGTTGGGGTGGCGAGAGCGGTCTTCGATCGCGGGCCCTACCTGTACCACGGCCGGGTGAAGGCCCTCGCCGAGGGCGCGCGCCGCGGCGGCCTGGAATTCTGAGAGCGAGGGGCAGGACTGTGGCACAAATAAAGGCAGAGGCTCTCGGCAATCTGCAGGAGAGCGTGATCGATATCAACCGCGTGGCGAAAGTGGTCAAGGGCGGCCGGCGCTTTTCCTTCACGGCCTTGGTGGCCGTGGGCGATGGCGAAAGCATCGTCGGCGTTGGCTACGGCAAGGCCAAGGAGGTCCCGCTGGCCATTCAGAAGGCCATCGAGGACGCCAAGAAGAACCTGTTCGTAGTCCCCAAACACGGCAGCACCATCACTCATGAGATCTTGGGGCGCTATGGCGCGGGGCGCGTGCTGCTCCGTCCGGCCTCCCCCGGTACTGGTGTCATTGCTGGTGGTGGAGTGAGGGCCATCCTGGAGTTGGGCGGCATCCGCGATGTGCTGACCAAGTGCCTGGGCACCACGAACCCCATCAACCTGGTGCGGGCCGCGGAGCAGGGGCTCCGCTCGCTGCGGCGCCCGGAGGATATCGCCGCCATTCGCAGCAAGACCGTGCGCGAAGTGCTGGGCATGGAGCGCCGGGCTGAGGCCGCGCCGGCGGACGTGGTAGCAGGGGCGTGACAAGTATGTTGAAGATCACACAGGTCAAGAGCAACATCAACCGCAAGCAGGATCACAAGGGCACGCTGCGGGCGCTGGGTATCACCCGCATGGGCCAGACCGTCTACCAGGACGACAATCCGGTCATCCGCGGGATGGTCAACAAGATTTCCTACATGCTCGAGGTGAGCGAAGTCGAACCGAAGAGCGAGGCATAGAGCATGGCTGAGATTTTTCAACACAACCTGAGGCCGGACCCAGGTGCCACGCGCCCGCGAAAGCGGGTGGGCCGGGGAGAGGGTTCCGGTCTGGCCAAGTCGGCGGGCAAAGGCGAGAAGGGTGCCAACTCTCGTTCCGGCGGCCGCGTGTCGGCCCGGTATGAGGGCGGGCAGATGCCCCTGCACATGAGGATTCCTAAGGGGCGCGGGCCTACGGCCAAAACCTCTATGCCTATCGGCCCTTTCCGCACCTACATGATTCCTATCAACCTCTCGCGGCTGGCAGTCTTCGCATCTGGCGAGACCGTCTCCCCGGAGGCGTTGCTGGAGAGAGGGCTTATCAAAGGGCTGGACGAGCGGGTCAAGATCCTGGCCGACGGCGACCTGGATAGGCCTTTGACCATCAGGGCCCACGGATTCAGCGCGGCAGCCAAGGCCAAGATCGAGGCGGCGGGCGGAACGGCCGAGGTCATCTAGCATGAACACCATGCTCCAATCGCTGTTCAACGCGTGGAAGCTACCCGATCTGAGAAAGCGGCTGCTGTTCACCGCGCTCATCATCGGTATCTACCGGTTGGGCTGCTTCATCCCGGTGCCGGGCATCGACCTCGAGGCCATCTCCGGCCTGACCTCCGGTGGTGGGGCGTTTGGTTTTCTCAACCTGTTCGTTGGAGGCGCCCTGGAGCGGGTCGCCGTGTTCGCGCTGGGTATCATGCCCTACGTGACGGCGTCAATCATCATGACGCTCTTGACCGTGGTTGTCCCCTCGCTGGCGGCGCTGGCCAAGGAGGGAGAAGCCGGGCAGAAGAAGATCAACCAGTACACCCGCTACTTCACGGCGGCACTGGGGTTCATCCAAGCCATCTTCTTCCTGTTCCTGTTCAAGAGTGAGGGTGCGTTCGGCGGCGAATCGCAACTGACCTGGTTCAACGGTACGCTTGTGGTGTTGACGCTGACTGTGGGAACCGTGCTCATCATGTGGCTGGGTGAGCTCATCACTCAGCGCGGAATAGGCAATGGGATCTCGCTCATCATTTTCGCCAGCATTGTCTCTCGGCTGCCCAGTGGCCTCTACAAGATGTTCACCACCATGAATCCCCTCTACTGGGTTCTCATGGCCGTGATCGCCTTGCTGGTTATTGCCGCGATCGTCTACATCCAGGAGGGCCAGCGCCGCATACCGGTCCAATACGCCAAGCGTGTGGTGGGGCGCCGAGTGTATGGCGGCCAGAGTACCTACCTGCCGCTGCGCGTCAATATGGCAGGCGTTATCCCGGTCATCTTTGCCTCCTCCGTCCTGATCCTGCCCGTCACCCTGGCGCAGATGACTCCGTGGGCGTGGGCGCAGAGCCTGGCCAACGCCATCGGGCCGTCGTCGTGGTGGTATCTGGCGGCCGAAGTATTGCTCATCGTGTTCTTCACGTACTTCTACACGGCGGTCCAGTTCAACCCACTTGACCAGGCGGACAATCTCAAGAAGTACGGCGGCTTCATTCCCGGTATCCGTCCCGGACGTCCGACGGCGCAGTACCTCGATAGAGTGCTGACGCGCATCACGCTTCCCGGCGCCCTTTTCCTGGCTGCCATCGCGTTGCTGCCGCAGGCGCTCATCATGGGGTTGAACGTCCCCTTCTACTTCGGAGGGACATCGATTCTCATCGTGGTGGGTGTGGCGCTGGACACCATGAAACAGATGGAAGCACAGTTGCTGATGCGCCACTACGAGGGATTCCTCAAGTAGCGATCGGCAGTGGTCGCATAGACCGCTGAAACGTCATGAAAGGAGTGACATGGGGCAGTTTGATCTGATCATGCTGGGCCCTCCCGGAGCGGGCAAGGGCACGCAAGCGGCGAACGTCGTGTCGGACTATGGTGTCCCTCATATTTCCACAGGGGATATGCTTCGTGACGCCGTCAAGAATCAGACACCCATGGGCATGGAAGCCAAGCGCTATATGGAAGCGGGCGATTTGGTTCCGGACTCGGTGGTCATTGGCATTGTCAAGGACCGGTTGCAGCAACCGGATACGGCCAAGGGCTTTCTCCTCGATGGATTCCCCCGCACCATCCCGCAGGCTGAGGCCTTGGACGCCGCTCTGGGGGGCATAGGCCGCAGCGTGGGCAAGGTGGTCGCCATTTTGGTTGACGAGGAGGCTCTCGTGGCTCGCCTCACTGGGCGCCGGATTTGCCGCACCTGCCAGGCGCCGTTCCACGTCAGCTTCAATCCTCCCAAGACGGTGGACGTGTGCGATCGTTGCGGTGGTGAGCTCTACCAGCGTGCCGACGACAGCGAGGCCACCGTCCGCAACCGCCTTGAGGTGTATCGGGCTCAGACGGAGCCGCTCATCGAGTACTACGACAAGCAGGGTGTGGTCGCCCGTGTCGATGGCGATCAGTCTCCGGACAAGGTCTATGCGGAGATCAAGGCCGCCATCGGTCCGGCGGCGTAGGTCGGGTGGGTCGGCGGGTCACCGAGCGCCGGAGCCCGGCATGATCATTCGCAAGTCGGAGGCAGAGATCGAGCGCATCGCGGCGGCCGGGCGCATCCTGCGTGGGTGCCTGGACATGCTGACGGAGGCCGCGGAACCCGGAATCTCCACCAAGGAGCTGGATCGGCTGGCGGAGCGGTTCATCCGCTCTGCGGGTGCCATCCCCACGTTCAAGGGTTACCGGGGTTTCCCGGGGTCAATCTGTGCCTCCCCCAACGATATGGTGGTCCATGGCATTCCCGGCGCCACGCGCCTTAAAGAGGGAGATATCGTCGGCATCGATGTGGGGGTCACCTTCAAGGAGTATGTGGCGGATGCGGCAGTGAGCATCCCCATCGGCGAGATTTCGGCTGAGGCTCGGGCGCTGCTCGAGGCCACTCGGCGTGCGCTGGAGATGGGAGTGGAGCAGTGCCGGGCGGGCAATCGCGTGGGGGACATCTCGCATGCGGTGCAGACCCACGCTGAATCCAAGGGTTACTCGGTGGTGAGGACACTCGTCGGCCACGGTGTGGGCCGGGAGATGCACGAGGACCCGCAGGTTCCGAATTTTGGAAGACCGGGGCAGGGCCCCAGGCTCCTGGAAGGTATCGTCCTTGCCATAGAGCCCATGGTGAATGCCGGAGGTCCTGATGTGGAGGTGGGCGAGGATCGCTGGGCGGTCTACACAGCCGACGGCAGTCTCTCGGCCCATTTCGAGCATACCGTGGCTGTGACGGCAGATGGGCCGCGCATTCTCACGGTGTGCTAACATACCCGGTCGCTGTATTGGCAAAGAGGAGGTGGTGCGGTAAGGGTGGCACCCAAAGAGGATGCTATTGAGCTCGAGGGAGAGGTGGTCGAGGCTCTGCCCAACACCATGTTCAGGGTGCGGCTGGAGAGTGGCCATGAAGTGCTGGCGCACATCTCGGGGAAGATGAGGATGAATTACATCCGTATCCTGCCGGGAGATCGCGTGAAGGTGGAGTTGTCTCCCTACGACCTGGGAAGAGGCCGCATCACGTATCGCTTCAAGTAGAGGTTGGTACTACCTGCCTCCGATAGCCCGGAGGCTGCAGATACAAGTCCCGTGGGGCTCTCCCCGGATGGTGGAAGGATCATCCTCCGGGGCGCGGCTGGAGCAGTCCCAGGAGGACCGTCGGATAGTTGCGGGCCACACAACCGGTCCGTGCGAATCAAGAGGTTGGCAGATGAAAGTGAGAGCGTCGGTGAAGCCGATGTGTGAGAAGTGCAAGATGGTTCGCCGCCGGGGTGTCCTGCTGGTCATTTGCCAGAATCCCCGGCACAAGCAGCGTCAGGGATAGGCAGGAGAGACCATGGCGCGTATTGCTGGTGTGACCCTTCCGCGCGAGAAGCGCGTCGAGGTGGGGCTCACGTACATTTTCGGTATCGGTCGGTCCACATCCAACAAGATCCTGGAGGCCTTGGGAATCAATCCCAATACCTACGTCAAGGATCTGACGGAGGATGAGGAGATCCGGCTGCGTGGGTACATAGACGACCATGTGTTGGTCGAAGGTGACCTGCGCAGGGAGCGTAGCCAGAACATCAAGCGCCTGATGGAGATCGGGTGCTATCGCGGTATTCGCCACCGGCGTGGCATGCCTGTGCGTGGGCAACGCACCAAGACAAACGCTCGGGTGCGCAAGGGTCACAAGCCCACCGTGGGTGTCAAGAAGAGGGCGCGGGCGTAGCTGCGGCTGCTGACCGCATGAGAACGAGCATGGAGTAGAGCCACATGCCCAAGCCAAAAAGGGAAGCTGCGCGTACCAGGCGGCGCAAGGTTCGGAAGAACATCGCCGTGGGGAATGCGTATATCAAGACGTCGTTCAACAACACGCTGGTGACGCTCACGGACAAAGAAGGGAACGTCATCTCCTGGGCCAGCGCCGGCGCGGCCGGATTCAAGGGGTCGCGCAAGTCCACGCCTTTCGCCGCTCAGGTGACCGCCGAGAGGGCGGCCAGGGCCGGTATGGAGCACGGTCTACAGAAAGTGGATGTGTTCGTACGTGGGCCGGGCAGCGGCCGCGAGACGGCCATACGTTCATTGCAGGCGGCCGGGCTGGATGTGACCAGCGTCAAGGACATCACGCCGATTCCGCACAACGGATGCCGCCCCAAGAAGCGGCGTCGCGTGTGATCGCTGAATAACCGGAGAATCGAATCATGGCAAGAGACACATCGGCCCAGTGCAAGCAGTGCCGCCGGGAAGGGGAGAAGCTCTTCCTCAAGGGTGAGCGTTGCCTCACGGACAAATGCGCGGTTGGCCGGCGCTCCTATCCTCCGGGTGAACACGGGAGGGGACGCCGCCGCAAGCAATCCGAATACCTGACACAGCTCAGGGAGAAGCAGAAAGCCCGCCGTTACTACGGGCTTCTGGAAAAGCAATTTCACGGTCTTTACGAAGTGGCCACGCGTCAACCGGGCGTGACCGGCGAGAATCTTCTTCGCCTGCTGGAAGTGCGGTTGGATAACGTTGTGTATCGCTTGGGCTTCGGCGCCTCTCGGCGCCAGGCGCGGCAGTTGATACGCCACGGTCATTTTCAGGTCAACGGGCGCCGCGTAGACATCCCCAGCTACCGGGTTCGGCCTGAGGACATAATCGCCGTGGCGGCTACGTCTCCCGGGGCAAAGGTCGTTATCGAAGACGCGACAGATCTCACCGCTTCGGTTCCGGCATGGCTCCAAGCGGATCACGACAACCTCACGGGCAAGGTTCTTCGCTACCCCAGCCGTGAGGATGTTGACATCCCGGTGCAGGAACAGCTGATTGTCGAACTGTACTCGAAGTAACGGCTGATCCAAACCGCAGAAGCAGGAGGCTTTGTTGCTAGACTTCCATTCCCCCAAAGTTACTGCCGAGCCGGTGAATGACAGGCTCGTCGTGTTCACGGTGGAACCGCTCGAGCGGGGCTTCGGGTACACTTTTGGAAACACCCTGCGCCGGGTGCTGCTCTCCTCCTTGGAGGGCGCGGCGGTTTCCGCTATCAAGGTGAACGGGGTGGCCCACGAGTTCTCCTCGGTTCCGGGGGTGAAGGAGGACGTCTCCGACATCATCCTCAACCTCAAGAAGCTGGTTTTCGTGCTGCATGGCGAGGACGAAGAAATAAACGTTGACCTCGTGAAGGATGGGCCTGGTGCCGCCACGGCCGGTGACATCGACGCGCCTTCAAGCCTCGTCATCATCAACCCAGAGGCTCACGTGGCCTCGTTGGACGATGGGGCGCGGCTGGAGATGAGCCTGAAGGTCAGGCGCGGCGTCGGTTACGTTTCAGCGGATGAGAACAAGCCGGCTGAGACCGTGATCGGCTGGATTCCAGTCGATTCGATCTTCTCGCCGGTGAAGCGTGTGGCCTACAAGGTGGAGGCCGCCCGCGTGGGGCAACGTACAGATTACGACAAGCTCACGCTCGAGGTGGAGACCAATGGGGCGGTCGCGCCGCAGCAGGGCGTCTCGCAGGCGGCCAAGCTCCTGGTGGATATGCTGTCCATATTCGGCGTAGCCGAAGCCGACGAAGCTCCCTGGGAAGATGCTCCATTGGAGCAGCTGGCCTTGAGCGATGCCGCCCGCAGTGTGGCGGAGAGCGCCGGAGCCGGCACCGCGGGGGCGCTTGACGCGCTGGCGGAGGAAGAATTGCTGGCTCAGCCCGGCGCCGACATGGAGTTGGTGGACGAGATCCGCAGTGCACTGGACCAGATAAAAGCGGCGGGAAAACCGTCGGCCGGATTGACAGAGACTACCGGCTTGGGGATGCAGAGCGGGCTGTCCAAGGGCCCGTATGATGAGATGCTGATCGAGGAGTTGGAGCTGAGCGTTCGCTCGTACAACTGCCTCAAGCGCGAGGGTGTCGAGACGGTCGGCGACCTTGTCGCGAAGACCGAAGCTGAGTTGCTGAACACGCCCAACTTCGGCAAGAAGAGTATCGACGAGGTGCGGGAGAAGCTCTTGCGTCTCGGCTTGAAGCTTAGAGGAGAGTAGAGGTGAGGCACCAACGCAAAGGCAGAAGGCTGGGGATGCAGCCGGACCATCGCCGCCAGATGCTCGCCAATCTGGCCTGCTCCGTCTTGGAGCATGGCAGGGTCAAGACCACGGAAGCACGGGCCAAAGAGGTCAAGCCACTCGTGGAAAAGGCAATCACGCTGGGCAAGTCCGGTGATCTGCACTCCCGCCGGGAGATCATCAGCCTGCTGCGCAACAAGAAGATATCGTACGCGCTCGTGAATGACATTGCTCCCAAGTACGCGGAGCGGCCCGGTGGCTACACGAGGATTCTGCGTCTCGGCACTCGTTTGGGCGACGCAGCGCCCGTGGTCTACCTGGAACTGGTCTGACCGGGACGTACTGCACTCTCAGGTGAGCGCAAGGCTTGAGGTTGCCGGCGCCGGGGCCCAGCGGGTCCCGGCGCTTTCTTTTGCGGGCGTGGACTTCGCTTACCCCGGCTGCGCCGTGCGTGCCGTGGTCGGTGTCGACCTCGCGCTCCACGCCGGCGAGATGACCGCGCTCGTCGGGCGCAACGGGTCGGGGAAGAGCACCCTCGCCCGCCTCTGCAATGGTCTGCTGTTGCCTACCGCCGGTGACGTGTCGATAGGCGGCGTCCCTACCTCCGACGAGACGCGCCTGTGGGAGGTCCGCTCCCGAGTGGGGCTGCTCTTCCAGGATCCGGTGCAGCAGATCGTGGGAGCCACCGTGGAGGAAGATGTGGCCTTCGGTTTGGAGAACCTGGGCGTGCCGCGAGAAGAGATGCTCGAGCGTGTGGATGCCATCCTGGGGGAGCTTGGGCTTGTCGACATCCGAGACCGCCCCGTCCACGGCCTCTCCGGTGGCCAGCGTCAGCGACTGGCACTGGCGGGGGTGCTGGTGCTGGAGCCTTCCGTGTTGGTGGTGGACGAGCCCACATCGCTCTTGGACGCGAGCACCGCGCGTGACCTGCTGACCCTGGTGCGGGGATTGGCCGGCCGGGGAGCGGCGGTACTGTGGATCACTCAGGATCCGGACGAGGCCATGGCGGCGGATCGGTTGGCCGTGCTGGAGCAAGGGCGCTTGGCCTACCAGGGAAGCCCGGCCGAGTTTTTCCTGGGAGGGGAGGCGGGCCGGCTGAGCCTGCGTCTACCGCGGCCCGCTGAGTTGGCGAGAGAGCTGGCGCGTACCAGGGGGTTGGAGTGGGTGGGTCACGGGCCGCTTCCGCTGACGGAGCCCGCTCTGATGCAGTTGCTGCGGAGCGGTCTGGATGGGCGGCGGTGAGGGCGTTCTCCGCGCCAACGGCGCGTTGCATGCTCGCTCGGCTGGAGGGCGTGTCCTTTGTGTATGACGCCCGTATGCCCTTTGCCCAGCCTGCCCTGCATGCGGTGGATCTGGCAGTGGAGGCCGGGGAGATCGTGGCACTCATCGGTTCAACCGCCTCCGGCAAGACCACGTTGCTGCAGATTATGGCCGGCATTCTTGTGCCGACTTCGGGGCGCATGGAACGGGATGCGTCGGTTGCCATGGCCTTCCAGCGTCCGGAAGACCTGCTGTACTGTGCGTCGGTGCGCGAGGACGTGGAGGCGGGGCCCGCGTTCAAGGGAGTGGAAGGGGTCGCGCTGCAGCGAAGGGTGGAAGCGTCTCTTGGCGCGGTGGGGCTGGACCCCGTTCTTTTTGCAGGCCGCTCGTCTCTGGACCTCTCCGTGGGTGAGCAGAGGCGGGTGGCGTTGGCAGCCATCCTGGCGGCAGAGCCTCATCTGCTCTTGCTGGACGAGCCAGGGGCCGGACTTGACGGAGAAGCCCGGCGCTCTATTCTGGCGGGCATAGTGGCCTGGGTGCGGGAGCGGGAGGAACGTGCCCTGGTCTTCAGCACGCACGACCTCGACGAAGCGGCGGGGGCGGATAGGGTGGTGTTGCTGGCCAACGGCCGGGTGACGGCCGGTGACGTGCCGGTAGAGGTCTTGGGCAGACCGCAACTGCTGGCGGATGCGGGGTTGGAAGCACCTCTGGCTGTGCGGCTGGCGGTGGATTTGGGATTCTCTCTGCCTGCGCCCCTGAACGGACCGTCGCTCGGTCGGCGGCTGACGCGACGGGCACCCTTTGTGGGAAGAGCGGAATGAGCCGTCTGCTCTATCCGGCTGCCGGGCAGTACTTGGCTATGCCCTCACTCTTCCATTCTCTCGATCCACGGGTCAAGCTGGCGGGGTCCGTGTTGTTCGTGGGCGGGTTGTTCGCGGCCGGGGGCTGGCGCGGTCTGGCCCTCCTGGGCTTGGGGATGGTTGCTCAGACCGCCGTGGCCAGAGTCCCCTTGGTGTACCTCTGGCGCTCCACACGGCCCTTCCTCATACTCTTGGCCTTCACCTGGTTGGTGCAGGCGGTGACGTTGCCCGGGGAAGCCATCGGCAGGTGGGGGCCGTTTGTGGTGACCAGGGAAGGGGTGGGTGAGGGGGCTTTCCTTGCCGCACGGCTTGGCCTGCTGGTGCTGTCAGGCACGGCGCTCCTGACCGCGACTTCGCCGGTGGCGCTGACGGACGCCCTGTCCTGGTACCTGGCCCCCCTGGGCCGCGTGGGGGTCCCAGTATGGGATCTGGCCATTGTGCTCTCACTTGCTCTTCGCTTTGTGCCCACCCTCATGCTGGAAGTGGACCGTCTGATCAGAGCTCAGCAGGGGAGGGGCATACAGATGACGGCAAGGCACCCGTTACGGTTGCTGAGAGCTGTTCTGCCGCTGGTGGTGCCCTTGTTTGTGCTCAGTTTCCGCCAAGCCGACGTGCTGGCCAATGCCATGGTCAGCCGCTGCTACCGCGGGGGAAGGGGACGAACTCGTTATCGCCAGATGCGCTTTCAAGGTCGCGATGCGTTGGCCGCTGTTGCCTTTGTGCTTCTGGTGGGTCTGGCGGTCGGGCTGGGACGAGGATGGGTGCCGTGAGTGGCAGGGGTGACGTGGCCCCGCCTCCCGATGTGCCGGTCACGTACCGGCTGGACCTCCAGTACGATGGGGGTGGCTTCCACGGCTGGTCCAAGCAGCCCGGCCTCTCCACGGTGGAGGGGGTGCTGGAGGATGCGCTGCGTGTTGTCACCGGTGAGCGGCGGCGGCTCACGGTAGCGGGGCGTACGGATGCCGGCGTGCATGCGCGGCGTCAGGTGGCAGGTGTGTTGCTGGTGGGACCTGCCGCCCCAGAGCGCCTGGCTCACTCGCTCAACGCGGTCACTCCCCCCGCGTTGAGCATCAGAAGGCTGAGCGTGGCGTTGCCTGGTTTCGACGCCCGCAGGGACGCGACCGAACGCGTGTACCGTTACTTCCTGGATACGCGTCCTTCAGCCTCTCCCTTCCTGCACCGTTTTGTGTGGAGCGTTGCGCATGACCTGGACGTGGAGGCCATGCAGGCGGCGGCGGCCATGGTGCGCGGCCGGCACGATTTCTCCGCATTCACTCCCACCGAGACGGAACACGTGTTCTTTCACCGTACGGTGATCCAGTGCCGCTGGGAGATGCTGGATGGTCTGCTGGCGCTGACCATTTCCGCCGATGCGTTTCTGCGGCATATGGTCCGCAGCCTGGTGGGAACCATGGTGGAGGTGGGGAGGGGCCGTCGCGCTCCCGAGGAGATGGCGCACCTGCTTGAGGGTGCTCCTCGAGCGGCGGCCGGGCTCACGGCCCCGGCCCACGGGCTCTTCCTGTGGGACATCCTCTACCCGGATGCGGGCGTTCCGGCTTTGCACACCGGATGAGAACCGTGCATTGACGCCTTCGGGGGAGAGCGAGATCCGCGCCATGAGCGGCCGGAGCCGGTCACTGCCTTGACACCCTCGGGGCCCTCGATTATCATCCCCACTTGCGTCTCAAGGAGGTATGGTGAAAACCTATTCGGCAAAGCCCGGCGAGATTGATCGGAAGTGGTGGGTAGTTGATGCCCAGGGCAAGAATCTGGGGCGTCTCGCCTCCCGGATCGCCGTTGTGCTGCGCGGCAAGGACAAGACACAGTTCACACCGCACGTTGATACCGGCGACTTTGTGGTGGTGGTCAACGCGGACAAAGTGGCCGTAACCGGGCGGAAGCTCACGGACAAGCGTTACTATCGCCACTCCGGCTATCCGGGCGGGCTCAGGATGCGGACGCTCGGCCAGATGTTGGACTCGCGTCCCACTGAGGTCCTACGTTCCGCAGTCAAGGGCATGCTGCCCAAGAACCGGCTGGCGTCGCGCCAGCTCATGAAGCTCAAGATCTACGCTGGGCCGAGTCATCCCCATGTGGCCCAACAGCCTGAGGAGATGCCATGGCAGGAGTGACATATGGCGCTACCGGCAAGCGCAAGACGGCCGTGGCCCGTGTGCGCCTGGTCCCCGGCAGCGGCACCATCACGGTTAACGGGCAGGGTGTGCGTGAGTACTTTCAGCGCGAGACCCTCTACCAAGTGGTTCGCAACCCGCTGGTGGAGACGGGGACAGAAGCGCGATATGACGTGGTAGCTAAGATCGAGGGTGGTGGAAAGTCCGGGCAGGCAGGAGCGTTGCGGCACGGCATAGCCCGCGCTCTGGTGGAGGCGGACCCCTCTCTGCGCACGGATCTGAAGCGTGCCGGTCACCTCTCGCGGGATGCTCGTATGGTGGAGCGCAAGAAGGCCGGGCTCAAGAAAGCCCGCAAGCGCCCGCAGTTCTCCAAACGCTGACTGCTCATTCTGGTATTCGCGGGGCGGGGGAGGTGCTCCCCCGCCCCGTTCTGCATTGGGGGGCTTCCGAATGAAGCGGCGCAGGGAGAAGAGTATCCTTGGCTCCTGACCACATTCGGCGTGCGCCCCCTGAATCCAATCCAAGTCGCGGATGGCGCTACCCGGTGCCGGACATCAGCTGGAGAGGAAACCTATGTGCGGCATTATTGGCTACGTCGGGGCTCGCCCCTGCCGGGATATCCTATTCAACGGGTTACGAAAGCTCGAGTACCGGGGGTACGACTCGGCGGGGATCTCCGTGCTCCGGGAAGGCAGTTTCAGCCTGGTGAGGGCCGTGGGCAACCTTGACTCGTTGGAGGCACTGCTGGATACGGTGGATGATAAGGCCAGTGTCGGGATCGCCCACACTCGCTGGGCCACGCATGGTGTCCCCTCCGAACGCAATGCTCATCCGCACACCGACTGCAGCGGACGTTTCGCCATTGTCGTGAACGGCATAGTGGAGAACTACCTGCGGCTGCGGGCGGAGTTGGTCGAAGAAGGCCACGTGTTCAGCTCGGACACGGATGCGGAAGTGGTGGCTCACCTTCTGGAGAGACACTACCGGGGTTCGTTTCTCTCGGCCCTTCGTGACGCGTACGCGGAACTGCAAGGGCACTTCACCATCGTGGCCATGTCCAGAGCGGATCCGGAGCTCATTCTCGCCGTGCGGAAAGAGACGCCGCTGGTCCTGGGCTTGGGAGAAGGGGAGAATTTTGCAGCGTCTTCGGTGGCGGCGTTCATGAGCCATACGCGTGTTGCTGTTTTTCCCCGGAGCGGCGAGTTCGCTGAGATACGACGGCACGGCATCGAGCTCTACGACGAACAGGGGAATCCGGTGGCCTTCGAGGGCCACGTGGTGGATTGGGACGAGGACGCCGCGGAGAAGGGGGGCTTCGAGACCTTCATGCTCAAGGAGATCTACGAGCAACCCACCGCCCTGGTAGATACGCTTGCGGAGCGCGTGGGGCCGGACGGCTTGGTGCGGTTGGACGGCATGGGCCTGCAAGATGAGCTTTTCCGTGATGCGTCGCAGATCGTCATCGTGGCCTGTGGCACCTCCTACCATGCGGGACTGCTGGGCAAGTACGCTCTGGAGCGCTGGGCGCGTCTTCCCGTGGAGATAGATGTGGCCTCCGAGTTTCGCTACCGCGATCCGGTACTTGACGAACGGACCATCTGCATTGCCATCACCCAGTCCGGCGAGACCGCGGACACTTTGGCGGCCATGCGGGTGGCTCGCCACAGCGGGGCGCACGTGTTGGTGGTGACCAACATCTTGGGCAGCCAGGCCACCCGGGAGGCGGACGGGGTGCTCTTCACCCGGGCAGGTCTGGAGATCGGTGTGGCGGCCACCAAGACATTGCTGGCCCAATTCCTCGTCCTCCTGCTTCTGGCGCTGCACGTGGCCCGAGTCCGGGGGAAGCTGGACGAGGACACCGTGATTCGCACCGTCAATGAACTGCGCAGTGTGCCGGCCTCCCTCGCTCGACTGCTGGCCGGAGAGGCTCCCGCTCAGCTGCAGGAACTGGCGCAGCGGTACCGTGGCAGCCCATTCTTCCTGTATATGGGGCGCAACGTCGGTCTGCCCGTCTGCCTGGAGGGGGCTCTCAAGCTGAAGGAGATCTCATATGTCCCCGCCGAGTCTTACGCCGCCGGCGAAATGAAGCATGGACCCATCGCCCTGCTCACGCACGGTTCCCCTGTGGTGGCGGTGGCCACTGACGGCCGTACCTACGAGAAACTGGTGTCCAACATGCAGGAGGTCAGGGCCCGGGGAGCGCACGTGCTGGCCGTGGCCAGCGAAGGCAATGAGGGCATCCGGGAGGTGGCCGATCACGTCGTGTATGTCCCGGCCACGAGCGAGATGGTGTCTCCGCTTCTCGCGGTGGTTCCGCTGCAGTTGTTCGCCTACCACGTGGCGCAGGCCAACGGGGAGAAAGTGGACCAGCCTCGCAATCTCGCGAAGACGGTCACGGTGGAGTAGGGTGAAAGGCGGTCTCCACCCTCTGGCGGGCATCGACGCGGTGGAAGTGGAGCGCTTCAGGGCCGCGTTGCGAAACCAGCCTCGACTGGAGTCCAGGCTGTTCACGGAGCGGGAGGCGGCGCCCTTCCGTGGGAAGCGGGGAAGCGTGCAGCATCTCGCTGCGCGCTTCGCGGCCAAGGAGGCGGTCGGCAAGCTCCTGGGGTGTGGCGTCACTGCCTGGAAAGAGATCGAGGTGCTGAGCGATGGAGGCGCACCCTATGTCCGGCTGCACGGCCGGGCGTGGCATCGTGCGACAGAGCTAGGGATCGGGGAAGTGGTCATTTCGCTAACCCACACTGCTACTATTGCGGCGGCGTGCGCGGTGGCCTTGGCCGGTGCAGCCATCGACGAGACATGAGTGGAGCGAGGATGCCTACGTGAAAGCTTCCCTGACACGGCTCTTCAACGCGGAGGACAAACCGGGAGCTCTCACCGCCGAACAAATGCGGGCGCTGGACGAGGCCGCCATCCAGGGGGTCGGCATTCCGGGACCGGTACTGATGGAACGGGCGGCGCTGGGCGTGTCTGAGCTGGTTCTGTCGAGATACCAGGGTCGGCATACGCTCATCGTGTGCGGTCGGGGCAACAACGGGGGGGATGGACTGGCCGCAGCGCGCCAGCTACACCTGGTGGGCCACCCTGTGGTCTGTGTGGTCTTGGCTGAATCCGCCGAGCAGCTGAGCGCAGATGCCCGTCTGAATCTCAACGCGGCGCGGCAGGTGGGCGTCAATCTCCGCATGGGCTCCGTCCCCGACTACCTGCTGGAAGAGGCGGAGGTAGTGCTCGATTGCCTGCTTGGTACCGGCGCGGCTGGAGAGATGCGGGAACCGCTCAGGGGCTGGGCCCGCGCCATCAACGGCCTGGGGGCGCGAGGAGTGCCGGTCGTGGCGGTGGACGTACCGTCGGGCGTGAACGCCTCTTCGGGAGGTGTGGCCGAGGACGCTGTGGCCGCTTCATGTACGGTGACCTTCGGTGCTCTCAAGACCGGGTTGGTGGTGCCACCCGGTAGCGAGGCGGCAGGAGAGGTGCTGGTCTGGGATATCGGTCTCCCGCCGGCGCTCTACCCTGCGCCGGATGTGAACGTGGTGACGGGACCCGAGGTGGTTGTCCCGGGCCGTCGACCGGACGATCACAAGTATCGGGCAGGCTACGTGGCGGTGCTGGCCGGCTCCGGGTCATACCCCGGGGCAGCGTTGCTGGCGGCGCGGGCTGCCGCCCGCTGCGGCGCGGGCTACGTGCGGTTGCTGGCGCCGGCCTCCGTGGTGGATGGGCTGCGGAGGGAGTTGATGGAGGTCACGGCGGAGGCCACGGAGGTAGGGTCGCATCTGGCTGACGCACAGTCGGCCGAAAGGCTCACTGCGGATCCGCGCATATCGTCGCTGGTGGTTGGGCCCGGCGTTGGCCGGGCCCCGGAGACGCAGCAAGCGGTGCGTGCGGTGGTCATGGCCGCCCACGCTCCCGTGGTGCTGGATGCCGACGGGCTGTTGGCCTTCGCGGGACGGGCCGTGGACTTGGAGCGTGCTCCCTCTCCTCTGGTGTTGACCCCCCACGTGGGGGAACTGGCGTCTCTGCTCACGCTCCCCGTGGACGAAGTGGCCCGCTGCCCATTGGCGGCGGCTCGTGGGGCGGCGGAGCTGACCGGGCAGACGGTCCTGCTCAAAGGATCGTCCACCATCATTGCCGTGAGGGGTGGAGCCTGGGTGGTGGCGCAAGGGCCGCCCCAACTTGCCTCCGCGGGCACCGGAGACGTTCTGAGTGGCTGTATCGGGGCGCTGTTGGCCAAAGGCCTCGGCGCGCGGGAGGCGGCGTCCAGTGGGGCCTGGTTGCACGCGGAGGCCGCTCGTCTTGCCGTCCCGGCCTATCCCGCCGGCCTCATGGCCGCTGATCTCATAGACGCCTTGCCGGCCGTGCTTGCGCCGCACGTACAAGACAGGAGGCCCAGTTGGACACGGTGAAGGCTGCAGACATCATGGTGGCGCCCGTCATCACCATCGGCACCGGTGCCACGGTGCGGGAACTGGCCAGGATTCTCTCGGAGAACAACATCAGCGGTGTGCCGGTGGTGGATGAAGAGAACAAGCTGCTCGGCGTGGTGAGCGAGGAAGACTTGATCGTTCAGGACGCCGAACTGCATTTTCCCCACTATATCCAGGTCTTCGACGGCGTGATCTTCTTGGAGAGTGTCCATCGATTCGAAGAGAGGTTCCGCAAGGCCTTCGCCGCAAAGGTGGAGGACGTCATGACCAAGGAACCCGTGACCGTCGGCCCGGGTGCCACGCTGCGGGATGTGGCCACGCTCATGGCGGACAGAGATGTGAATCGCATCCCCGTGCTGGATGAAGAAGGGCATGTGTTGGGGATCATCGCCCGCGGCGACGTACTGCGCGGCATCGCCGCCACGGAGTCACAGGAATGACGCGGTATTCGATCAGTGGTGAGAAGGGAGCGCCGATCCGCTAATGGCTAAGAAGGAAATCCGGCGCGTGGCCCGACAGTCGGCTACGCAACCGGCCAAGCAGATCGACCCTCGTTGGCGCCGGTTGCGCCGGGCTTTGGTGCAGGGCTTCCTGCTCGCCGCCATCTACCTGGGGTTGGTCCGCCTCGTGTTGCGTTCACAGGGTCGTTCCCTTTGGCAGGACGTGTTCTGGACGCTGATCTTCTTCTGCTTCTACACCGCTTTCATCTACTTCTGGGAGCAGTTCCTGGAGGCGCGGCGACGCAAGAAGCAGCAGGGAAGCAATCTCAAGCGGTAGGCGCGAGGGAAGAGAGAGGGGGCGACGTGAGTAGCCACCACATCCGGCGGAGGCCACGCGGGTGGTGACCCCCTCGCGGGTCGCGGCCAAAGTGCTGGCCTCGGCTCGGTTGATCGCCAACCGTGAACGTGCTGGTGCCTGGCTTGTGGGTGGGACAATCCGTGACCGCCTGCTGGGACGACCGGTGGCGGACATCGACGTGGTTGTGGCTCCACCGCTCACTCCGGCCCAGTTGACCTCCCGTGTTGCGGCAGAGCTTGGCCTGCCGCACTTCGTTCTCTCGGACAGATTCAACACTCATCGGTTGGTGTGGCCCGGAGGCCACCTGGACGTCACCGCCCTGCGCGGGGACACCATTCTCGCGGACCTTTCCCTCCGTGACTTCACGGTCAACGCCATGGGCGAACCCCTGGAAGGCGGAGACATCATCGACCCTCATGGTGGACGCGCAGACACGGCCGCCGCCAGGCTGTGCGAGGTCTCGGGGCGCATCTTCAGCGATGACCCCCTACGACTGCTCCGCGTGGCCCGCTTCAGCCTCACCTTGGGTTTTCGCCCCACTTCGGGGCTGGTGCGCTTGGCGCAGATGTCCGCACACCTTCTGCCCAGGGTGGCCCCTGAGCGAGCATGGGCCGAAGTCGCCGTCACGTTGGAGGCGGGGCCGGGTGCGCAGCCGGCGCAACTCTGGGACGATCTCGGCCTCCTGGCGGTGCTCTTCCCAGAGGTCAAGGCTCTGCAGAACGTTCGCCAGAGCACGAATCACCACCTCGACGTCTACGGTCATACGCTGGAGGCGCTCGAGCACGTCGAGCGCCTCATGGCAGAGCCAGAGAGCGTCTTCCCCGACTCGGCCGCCGCCGTACGCTTCCGACTGGGCATCCCGGTGGACGGGGGCATCAGCCGGCAGGCCGCCATGCGCCTGGCCGTGCTCCTACACGATATGGCCAAGCCGGACACCCGGACCATCGACGCGCTGGGGCGCCTCTCCTTCTGGGGCCACGAGGAGAAGGGGGCGCCACTCGCCAGGGACGTCTGCCGCCGGTTGCACACATCGAACGCGGTCGCCGGGCTGGTGGAGGCCGTAGTGGGAAAGCACCTCTTGCTTGGTTTCCTGCAGAACAAGAAGCCGCTGTGGGACCATGACGTAGTGGGGTTTCTCTGGGCCACGGCTCCCTGGGAGCCGGAGGTCATCATGGCCTGCGTGGCCGATCGGCTTGCCACGCATGGGCCCATGACGGCGCAGCGTTTTATCAATCGCCACCTGACGCTCGCTCGACACCTCATGTGGAGTTGGATGGAGAGGCGGCGTCAGGGAGTCCCGCCTCTCCCCCTGCCGGGGGACGAGATTGGACGGCGGGTGGGGGTGCAGCCCGGCCCGGAATTGGGCCGGTTGCTGCGCAGGCTGAGGCTTCTATGGGAGGCGGGCGAGATAGCGGACGAGGAGGGCCTGCTCTGCCTGGCGAGGGCGGTGCTGCAACAGGGGAATCCGAGGGGCCGTGGTATCATATAGTGCTCTTTGGATGAATACGCTCCCTGGTGGGAGCTGGCACTGATGGAGGCATCGTGAAGGAAGGCATTCACCCGGACTACGTGGAAGCGCGCGTGGTGTGCTCGTGCGGGAACACCTTTACCACCCGTTCCACCAAGCCTGAGATCCGCGTGGAAATCTGCGCGGAGTGCCACCCGTTCTATACGGGCAAGCAGAAACTCGTTGACACCGGTGGTCGCGTAGAGCGCTTCAACAAGAAGTTCCGCCGCGCACAGCCGGCCAATTGACATCAGCGCGCCCGCATCCCGCGGGCGCCGCGTGCCGGTGACCCCCGTGACGCTCTGTAGTCATCAGATGTTCGCTCTGGATGCTTCGGTGGATTCTGGCCGTGCGCCGGAAGCCGAGGTGAGGACGGGTGACGCATCCACGCAGGGCGGGGAGAACGTGCCGGCCGGTTGTGCCGCGGGTCATTTCTACGGCGGCCAGGCCGTGATAGACGGGGTGATGATGCGGGGCAAGAAGGCGTGGAGCTTGGCCGTACGCCAGGAGTCCGGCGCCGTGGTGAGTCGTTCCTTCCTGGTGGATGACCCCTCGGCCAAGCACCGTGTCTTGGCCTGGCCCATCGTGCGCGGCATTGTGGGCATGTGGGACTCGCTGGCGCTTGGTATGCGCGCCCTGAACCTGTCGGCCAATCTGAGCCTCGAAGGTTCCGCCTCGGACGAAGAGGGGCCTCCGCCGCAGCTGGGCGTCCGGGAGATGGCCATCACCGTGGTTATTGCCTTGGTGGTGGCGGTGGGACTGTTCGTGGTGCTGCCCTTGGTGGTTGCCCGGGCTTTCGGTACTGCACTCAGCAACCCCGTGCTCTTCAATCTGGTGGAGGGCGTTGTCCGTATCCTGATCTTCTTGGGCTACGTGGTGGTGATCTCATTGCTGCCGGACTTGAGGCGGGTTTTCCAGTACCACGGAGCGGAGCACAAGACCATCAATGCCTTCGAAGATGGGCGTCCGCTGGATGCCGCGGAGGCGCGGGGGTATTCCACCCTGCATCCCCGCTGCGGTACCGCCTTCCTCCTGGTGGTCATGGTGGTGGCTATCTTGGTCTTCTCGCTGGTGGGCAAGCCGCCTCTGTTCTGGTTGGTGATATCGCGGCTTCTGGGTATCCCCGTTGTGGCCGGGCTTTCCTACGAGGTGATCCGCTATGCCGGACGCCATCGGGGCGGTCTGCTGGCCCGTGTCGTGCTGTGGCCCGGGCTGGCGCTGCAACGGCTGACCACGCGTGAGCCGAGCGAGGAACAGGTGCAGGTGGCGGTGGCGGCACTCAAGGAAGTGCTGCGGGTTGAGGCAGGAGGAGATCCCTTCGCCGGCGCTGCGGTCGGGGCCGGGAGCTGATGCGCTTGTGATCGATCGCCTGGTCAACGAGATCCTGGAGCGGTATGCGGCCTTGAGCGAGCAGTTGGCTGATCCAGCCGTGTTTGCGCAGCAGGGCAGATTCGCCGAGCTGTCCAAGGCCCATTCTGACTTGGAGCCGGCGTACAGACTGGCGGCCGAGTATGCCTCGGCTCGGGCGGCGGCGTTGGATGCGGATGCGCTGCTCGACGAGGGCGGATTGGACTCTGAGATGAAGGAGTTCATCGTCGCGGAGAAGGCTGGTGCGCGCGAGGCCATGGCGCGCCTGGAGGAGGCCATCCGGCTGGCGACTTTGGAGAAAGACCCTCGGGATGAGAAGGACATCATCGTGGAGATCCGGGCCGGTGCTGGGGGCGACGAAGCCGCTCTGTTCGCCGCGGAGTTGTATCGCATGTTGACTCGGTATGCCGAGAGACTGCGTTACAGGCATGAAGTGCTGTCTACCAGCGAATCCGGGTTGGGTGGCATCAAGGAGATTGTCTTCGCCGTCAAGGGTCGGGGCGCCTACGGCGTCTTCAAGCATGAGTCAGGAGTTCATCGGGTGCAGCGCGTGCCCGTGACGGAGTCTACCGGGCGCATCCACACTTCCACTGTCACAGTGGCCGTGCTGCCGGAGGCGGAAGAGGTCGATATCGTCATTGATCCCAACGATCTGCGTATTGACGTATATCGCTCCACCGGCCCCGGGGGGCAGTCGGTCAACACCACCGACTCCGCGGTGCGCGTCACCCACGTGCCCACGGGGATGGTGGTCTCCTGCCAGGATGAGAAGTCGCAGCTGCAGAACAAGGAGCGCGCTCTGCGCATTCTGCGGGCACGGCTCATGGACGCCGCGCAGGCGGAGCAGGACGCGCAGCAGGCTGCGGAGCGGCGCAGTCAGGTGGGTAGTGGTGACCGCGCCCAGAAGATCCGCACCTACAACTTCCCGCAGGGTCGCGTGACGGATCACCGCGTGGGCCTCACCTCCCATCGTCTGGAAGGTGTTCTTGTGGGCGAGCTGGAGGAGTTCACTGAAGCCCTGGAAGCGGCGCAGAGGGCGGAGCAGCTGTCTCGGCTGACGGAAGCCCAGGTCTGATCTCGGCGCCGAAGGGGATCGGGGCACGTGGTCGTTTGGACGGTCTCCACGCTTCTCTCCACCGCCGCCCGCTATCTGGAGGGGCACGGTAGCTCTTCTCCCCGTTTGGACGCGGAACTGCTGCTCGCCGAAGTGCTCCAGGAAGATCGTCTGGCGCTCTACGTGGACCACGACCGCCCTCTGGCCGAGGCGGAGGTTGCGGGGTTTCGGGAGCTCATCCGTCGGCGGGCGCATGCCGAGCCGGTGGCATACATCCTGGGTCGAGCGTATTTCCGTTACCAGCAACTGAAGGTCACGCCTGCCGTTCTCATCCCGCGGCCCGAAACCGAAGAGCTTGTGGACCGCGCGTTCGAATGGCTTGATATCCACCCTCTGGAGCTGTGTGTGGAGCCTGGCGGCACGGGTGGCCCAGACGTCCCGTGCGGTGGAACGCCGCTGGTGGCCGATGTGGGGGTGGGCTCCGGGGCCATCGCTCTGAGTCTGGCCGCCGAGAGAGGTCTATCCGTACTCGGAGTAGAGGCGGACGCGGAGGCCCTGGGGGTGGCGCGCGACAATCGGGCGCGACTGGGATTGGAGAAGGCGGTAGAACTCAGGCAGGGAGATCTTCTGCGGGGAATCCCGCCGGGCTCGCTCCGCTTGGTGGTGAGCAATCCTCCCTACGTGAGTGACGAAGAAATGCCGGCGCTGGCTCCCGAGGTGAGAGACCATGAACCACGCGCCGCCCTGCGCGGTGGCCCCGACGGCCTCACCGTGATCCGCAGGCTGCTTCCCCAGGCACTGAAGGCGTTGTCTCCCGGTGGTCGCCTCTTGTTGGAGGTCGGGGCCGTCCAGGCGCGGGCCGTGGTGTCTCTTGGCCTGGAGGTCGGTTTCTGCTGCCCCGACATCTTCCTCGACCTCTCAGGCAGGGAGCGCATGGTGGGACTGTCGCGTCCCGGGGCGCCCTGGGTGGCCGCGGAGGACGCTGTGGATTCCACACGGCTCGACACGCTTCGGCGGGCGCTGCGCGCGGGAGCCATCGTGGGGATACCCACGGATACCGTATACGGGCTGGCCTGCACCTGGGACTCGAACCGGGGGGTGCGTCGTCTTCTTGCCGCGAAGGGACGCGGCGCGGCCAAGCCGGTGGCGGTTCTGTTCAGTTCCACTTCCGCCGTCCGCACCTGCCTGCCCGACCTCCCTGCCGCCGTGCTCACAGTGCTCGATGAGTTCTTGCCCGGCCCCTTCACCTTCGTGGTTCCCACCACGGTGTCGCGGCCGGAGTTGGTGGGGACGGAAGA
This sequence comes from Gaiellales bacterium, assembly GCA_012719395.1. Classification (GTDB taxonomy): domain Bacteria; phylum Actinomycetota; class Thermoleophilia; order RBG-16-64-13; family RBG-16-64-13; genus JAAYAL01. The sequence continues at coordinate 70,877 of JAAYAL010000024.1, forward strand.
CTCGGTGGGCGTTCGCGTGCCCGATGCCCCCGACCTGTTGGGTTTTCTCGACAGGTTGGGGCTGCCGCTGGCAGCGACAAGCGCCAACCACGCCGGCCAACCGGATGCGGCCGGTCCTGCCGATGTCCCCCGGGATCTGGCGGCGGCCTGTGCGATTCTCGTCATCTCCGGACGAGGTGAGGGCGCGGTGGGGACGCCTTCCACCGTGGTGGACCTTAGGACTCTGGCCCGCGATGGGAGGTGGCAGGTCCTGCGGGAGGGAGCCGTTGCGGCGGATGCGCTGGCGCTGCGCATGGAACGGCTGGGCTACTGATCGCCAGCCCCACGCTTTCTGCTATTCTAGGCCGGAATCCGCGCGAGCGGCCCCCGAGTCCTTTCCCTGGAGGCGCTGAAGTGCACTACGCCGTAGCCTGCGACCATGGCGGCCTTCCCCTCAAGGCCGTGCTGGTGGCTGAGTTGGAGGCCCAGGGTCATCAGGTCACGGACTTTGGTACCAACACCCCCGATTCGGTCGACTACCCGGACTATGCCATCCGCGTTGCGCGCGAAGTGGAGGCGGGTCGGGCAGACATGGGCCTGCTCCTCTGTGGAACAGGCTTGGGTATGGCCCTGGCCGCCAACAGAGCCGCGGCGGTCAGGGCAGTGACGGTGAGTGAGTCCTTCTCGGCGAGGATGGCCCGAGAGCACAACAATGCGAATATCCTGTGCTTGGGTGCCCGGGTAGTGGGCTCAGGGGTGGCGGTGGAGATCCTGCGGATCTGGTTGAGTTCCGAGTTCCAGGGCGGTCGCCATCAGCGCAGGGTGGATAAGATCATGGAGGCAGCAGACAGATGACGTGGGGATACACGGACCTGCCCCTGGCGCAGGCCGATCCAGAGATAGACGAGATCATCCGCCGGGAACTCCGGCGGGAGCAGGACAATATAGAGCTGATTGCTTCGGAAAACTTCGCTCCGTTGGCAGTGTTGCAGGCCAACGGCTGCGTCATGACCAACAAGTACGCGGAAGGGTATCCGGGCGCCCGTTACTACGGCGGATGTGAGTTCATCGACCAGGCGGAGCGCCTGGCCATTGCACGTGCCAAAGCTCTCTTCGGAGCCGAACACGCCAACGTGCAGCCTCATTCCGGGTCGCAGGCCAATGCCGCTGTCTACTATGCGGCACTCCAGGTTGGGGATCCTGTGCTCTCCATGCGCCTTGACCATGGCGGCCATCTGACGCACGGCCTCAAGGTCAACTTCTCCGGCCGGAACTACACCTTCTTCCACTACGGCGTTTCGGAAGAGACCGGTGTCATCGACATGGAGGACGTTCGCGCCAAGGCCTTGGAGTGCCGCCCCAAGATGATCGTGGCCGGTGCCAGCGCCTATCCCCGCACCATCGATTTCCCGGCCTTCAGGGCAATCGCCGATGAGGTGGGCGCGGTTCTCATGGTGGACATGGCCCACATTGCGGGCCTCATCGCGGCCGGCGAGCACCCCTCCCCGTTCCCGCACGCTCAGTGGGTGACCACCACTACACACAAGACCCTCGCCGGCCCCCGTGGTGGGGCGGTCTTCTGCACCGCGGAGGATGCCACAAAGTTGGATAGGGCCATCTTCCCCGGTACCCAAGGGGGTCCGCTGGAGCACGTCATCGCCGCCAAGGCGGTCTGCTTCCACTTGGCCACCACCCCTGAATTCAAGGACACTCAGCGGCGCACCGTGGAGAATGCCAAAGCTCTGGCAGAGGGACTGGTGTCGGCCGGTGTCAGGTTGGTGTCAGGCGGTACGGATAATCATCTGCTGCTGGTGGATCTCTCGCAAAACGACATCACCGGCCTCGAAGCGCAGACACTGCTGGACGCCGCCGGCATCACGGCCAACAAGAACGGCGTGCCGGGCGACATGCGTCCACCAACCGTCACTTCCGGCTTGAGACTGGGGAGCCCGGCTATGACCACACGCGGGTTCGGTCCCGCGGAGATGCGGGCCGTGGCCCGGATCATTGCCGAGGTGCTGCTGACCAAGCCGAGTGAGAAGCGGCTGGAGGAACTGAAGGCTCAGTCTCGCGCCCTTACTGCCGCCTTCCCCCTTTACCCTGCTCTGGCCGGCTGAGAAAGGCCGTCAGGGAGCGTCTCCCGTGCGGCCCAGCTGGGAAGAGTACTTCATGGAGATTGCGCAGGTGGTCGCCTCCCGCTCCACCTGTCTGCGTCGACAGGTGGGTGCCGTGGTGGTGAAGAACCGGCAGATCCTGACCACGGGCTACAACGGGCCGCCGCGGGGCGTCGCACATTGTGAGCAGACGGGCTGCCTGCGCGACAGGCTGGGTGTTCCCTCCGGCGAACGCCACGAGTTGTGTCGCGGATTGCATGCGGAGATGAACGCCATCGTGCAGGCAGCCCACAATGGGGTCCAGATCGCCGGGGCGGAGATGTATTCCACCACGCAACCCTGTTCCCTGTGCGCCAAGATGATCATCAACGCGGGAATCATCGTTGTGCATTTCTCCGGGCCCTACCCCGACGAATTGGCGCTGCAGATGTTCCAAGAGGCCAATGTGGAATTGGTGGCTTCGCGGGGGCCGGCCTGTGGGTGAAGGTTGGTGGGCCTGCCGCCGGGAGTTCTCTGACCGGCCAATCAAAGAGGCCGGGCGTCTTGCGCCGCACATAGGAAAAAAACGCTTCTTGTAGTCTGCCCTGCCCGCGTCCTATAATACGCTCGGCTTGAGGAGGAGCTACACCGGCCGCGAGGTCTAGGACGGAGCGTCATCACCGTGTCACGTCCGCAGTAGGGCCTCGTTTCCCGGGTAGAGTCGCAGGCCGGGCCGGATCTCACGAACGGCGGGGACGTTGAGCGTCCTGAAGCAGTTGCAGGAGGAGCTTCGAGGTGATCATCGCCCTGTCGATTGTGACGGGATTGGTGTTGGCAGTCGGGTACGAGATGGTCTGGGTGCGCACGCAGGAATGGGTGTTCGCCCGGTGGGAGAAATACGCCCCGCTGTTCGCCATACTCGGTTTCCTGCTGCGTTTGGTGGTCATCGGGGTCGCTTTTTTGGCCCTCTGGCGCCTCACGCCGCTGGATTTGTTCGTGACAGTCGTGGCTTTCGCTGTGGGGTTCGCGGTTGTGAGCACGTGGCTCATCTCCCGCATGTTGAAGAAGAGGACGGCCGCAAGGCCGGGCGGGGCGGGAGCCACCGAAGAAGATGCTACCGGTGCTTCCAAAGCCAGTCCGCAGGGGCTTGGCCCGCAAGATGACGTGCCGCGCTAGAAGGAGTGCCTAGTGGCTGCTGAGACCGAATCAAAGATTGCGGGAGCTCTCCACGAGCTCAACGTTCAGACGATCGTGAGCATTCCCAAGATCGGGCCTTTCGATTTCTCCATCACCAACGCTGTGGTTTACATGTGGGCTTCCGCCCTCATCGTCTTGCTTTTCTACATCATCGTTGCCAGAAGGCTTAAGAAAGAGCCGGGTGGTGCACAAACCGTGGCCGAGACGGCGCTCAACTTCGCCACCGGCCATTTGACCGGGCAATTCGGGGAGAAGGGCAAGAAGTACTACTACCTCATTCTCACCATCTTCTCCTACATCTTCGTGATGAACCTGCTCGGCCTCATTCCGAAGCCTGAGTTCTTGAAGCCCTACACGCCCACCGCCAACATCAACGTCACCTTCGGTATGGCGATAGTGGTCTTCTGCGTCACTCAGTTCCAGGGGTTCAAGCGGCACGGCCTCGGGTACGTTCGGTCGTGGCTGACGCCTCCCGGCGTGCCAACCGCTCTGGCCATTCCCCTGCACTTCATTTTCTTCGTCGTCCACGTGATGGGCGAGTTCTTCAAACCTCTCTCCCTGGCGATCCGGCTCTACGGCAACACCATCGCCGGCCACTTGGTCATCCTGGTCATGATCGGCTTGGTGTTGCAGTACCAGAGCTTCCTGATTGCCATTCCGCCTCTGCTCTTTGTCATCATCATGACGGGGTTCGAGGTGTTTGTGGCCTTCTTGCAGGCCTACATTTTCTCGCTGTTGTCGGTTATTTACATCGAGACTGCAATCTACGCAGGTCACTAAACCCACGGGACAGCACACCGTAGGGAAAAAGAAAAAGGAGAAGAACGTGGACGCTAGTACCGCCGCAAAGCTCGCCGCCGGTCTGGGAATTGGCCTTGCCGCCATTGGCCCTGGCATCGGTATCGGCTACATGACCGGTCGCGCCTGCGAGGCCATCGCTCGCCAGCCCGAGGCAGTGGGCGACATCCGCACCACCATGATCATTGGTGTGGCCCTGGCTGAGGCCCTGACGCTGTACGCGTTCGTTATTGCCATCCTACTCTTCACCGCCTGACGTTCGAGCACAGCAGTGAGGTGGAGCCGGGGGCCGGCGCCCTCGGCCAAGCCCCAAACCGAGGAGTGCGTAGTCCAGCATGAAAATCTTTGAGGTATCACCAGGTCTCTTCATCTGGTCGGCCCTCACCTTCATCATTCTCATTGTGCTGCTATACAAACTGGCATTCAATCCGCTGATGTCGATGCAGAAAAAGCGGCAGGCGGAGATCCGTGAGGCCATTGATGGTGCCGAGCGGATCAAGGAAGAGGCCCGCGTTCTTCTTTCCGAGTACAAGCAGCAACTGGCGGATGCGAGGCTTGAGGCCGAGGAGATACTGGATCGCGCCAGGCATGTGGGCGAGTCCACTCGGGCGGAGATCGTGAATGAGGCCAGAGAGCAATCGCAGCGCGCACTGGATAAGGCTCGCGAGCAGATCGAACGTGAGACCAGTCAGGCGTTGGCTGAGATCCGTCTGCAGGTAGCCGACTTGGCTATCGCCGCTGCGGAGAAGGCCACCAGCCGCAGCCTGACCTCGGAAGAGGACGCCCGCCTCATCCGCGAGGCATTGGCCCAAGTGGATGTCATGCGGCCCAACAGCAACTGAGGAAGTGGAACTAAGGTGAGCGACGCCAAGATCGCGAGAGTCTACGCGGAGGCGCTGTTCCAGGCGGCGTCCGAAGCAGGCAGGACTCAGGCCGTGCGGAACGACCTGGCGTCCTTTGTCGCCGCTGCACGTGGGTCTGAGCAACTGCAGGAGTTCTTCCAGAACCAGAGCCTCCCCGAGGAAAGCAGGAAACGCGTGGTGATGGAGCTGGCCGCGGGCGCTGATCCGCTGGTCAGGAACTTCTTGCGGGTTCTCATCGACAAGAGGCGTGAAGACGTGCTCGAGGAGGCCGGCCGCCATTACCAGCAAAGGGTGGAAGCCGCCGACAACAGAGTGACTGTCGAGCTGACCACGGCGCGGCCGATCAGCAAGGAACTGCAGGCGGAGGTTCGGTCCTCCCTGGAGTCCTCGCTTCAGAGCACGGTGGAGCTGATGCTCGCCGTGGACGAATCGATCCTGGGCGGGGCCAAGCTCCGCATTGGCGACAAAATCGCGGACGCAAGCATCCGGCACCGGCTGGATCAGCTTCGCGCCCGTCTAATTAGCCCGACGGCAAAGTTGGAGGGTTCAGTTGAAGCTGCGTCCTGAGGAGATTACCGCCATCCTCAAGTCCCAGATCACGGACTATGAGGCTGAGGTTGATGTCCAGGAGGTAGGCACCGTCATCCAAGTGGGCGATGGCATCGCCCGCATCCACGGCTTGGAGAATGCCGTGGCTTCGGAGATGTTGGAGCTTCCTCACGGGGTGAGAGGACTTGTCCTCAACCTCGAGGAAGACAACGTCGGCGCCGTGCTCCTGGGGGAAGACACCCTGATCAAGGAAGGTGACCTGGTCAAGCGGACCGGCGCCATCCTGCAGGTCCCGGTTGGTGACGGCCTTATTGGCCGCGTGGTCGATCCGTTGGGCGTGCCGCTGGACGCCAAAGGCCCCATCGAGTCCACCGAGTTCAGGCCGGTGGAGTTCAAGGCCCCCGGCGTCATCAGGCGCCAGGGGGTCAAGGAGCCGCTGCAGACCGGCATCAAGGCCATCGACTCCATGATCCCGATCGGTCGCGGCCAGCGCGAGCTGATCATTGGCGACCGTGGCACCGGCAAGACCGCCATCGCCATCGACACCATCATCAATCAGAAGGGCCAAGACGTCATCTGCATCTACGTGGCCATCGGCCAGAAGGCCTCCACCGTGGCGCAGATGGTCAGTCGCTTCGAGCAGTACGGGGCCATGGACTACACCATCGTGGTAATGGCGTCCGCCTCGTCTTCTGCTCCTCTTCGTTACATGGCTCCCTATGCGGGCTGTGCCATGGGCGAGTACTTCACATATCAGGGCAAGCATGTGCTCTGCGTCTACGATGACTTGACCAAACAGGCAGATGCCTATCGGCAGATGTCGCTGCTGCTGCGCCGTCCTCCGGGCCGCGAGGCCTTCCCGGGCGACGTCTTCTACCTGCATAGCCGCCTGCTGGAGCGGGCCTGCAAGCTGCGCGACGACCTCGGCGGCGGTTCTCTCACCGCCCTCCCCGTCATCGAGACCAAGGCCGGCGACATCTCGGCGTACATTCCCACCAACGTGATCTCCATCACCGATGGTCAGATGTTCCTGGAGACCAACCTGTTCTACTCCGGTGTGCGTCCGGCCATCAACGCCGGCATCTCCGTCTCCCGCGTGGGTGGGAACGCGCAGATCAAGGCCATGAAGAAGGTGGCCGGTTCCTTGCGGCTGGACCTCTCGCAGTACCGCGAGTTGGAGGCCTTCGCCAAGTTCGGTTCGGAGTTGGACCCCGAGACCATGAAGACGCTGAACCGCGGCGAGCGTCTGGTTGCAGTGCTGAATCAGCCTCAGTACAAGCCCTGGCCGGTGGAGGAGCAGGTCATAGTGCTGTTCGCGGCCACGCAGGGTTACATGGATGACGTTGATGTGGCGAACATCCCTGATTTCAGCCAGGGCCTCCTTGACTTCATGCGGGCGCAATACGCGGATATCGGCAAGGTCATCGCACAAACGAAGGATCTGCCGGACGAGTTGTCCCAGCAGCTGCATGAAGCCGTACAGACGTTCAAGGCGGATTACTCCGGCGCCCTCGCGGCAGCCGAAGCCTAGCCGGGGGTAAGAGGCGGCCATGCCCAGCCAGAAAGAACTACGGCGTCGGATCACCTCGACCGAGAACACGAGGAAGATCACCAAGGCCATGGAGATGGTGGCCGCAGCCCGTCTGCGCCGTTCTCAGCAACGCATCGAGTCGGCGCGCCCCTATGGACACTGGATGATGGAGTTCATCGCCGGGCTGGTTCGTTACTCTCCAACCGGTACGGGGCTCCCCCTGCTTGAGGTTCACAAAGAGATGAAGCGTGTAGCCATTGTGGCTGTGACCGCGGACCGTGGGTTGTGCGGCGGCTTCAACTCTAACGTGGTGCGGAAGACGCTTGAGTTGAAACGCTCCTACGAAGCTCAGGGAGTGGCTGTTGACCTCCACATAGTGGGCAAGAAGGGTGTCTCGGCCATGCGGTTCCAGGGGCACACTTTGAAGGGTGCATACATCGGGATCACCGACCGTCCTCGCTACCTGAACGCGCAGACCATCGCGGACGAGTTGATCAAGGCCTACGCAGCGGAGGAGATCGATCTCGTCCACATGGTGTACAACGAGTTCAAGAGCGCCATCGAGCAGGTGCTGTTCGATGAGGTGATCCTTCCTATCCAGGAGGAAGTGGTGGCCACCTACGCGAGTAACGTGGTGGCTCCCCACATGGAGTTCATCTTCGAGCCCAGTCCCGTGAAGATCTTGAACGATCTTCTTCCCACCTACGTGGAGGGTTCCATATACGGGGCTCTGCTGGAGAGTTCAGCCAGTGAGCATGGAGCGCGCATGACGGCCATGCGCAACGCATCCGATGCGGCTGGCGACATCATTGATGCTCTGAGCCTGGCCATGAACCGGGCGCGGCAGGCATCGATCACGCAGGAGATCCTGGAGGTAGTGGCTGGAGCCGACGCGCTGGCCTGATGACGCAAGTTCGCTCCTGCTGTTGTGTGCGCGGCAGAGCTTGAGGAGGAAGACTGACAACAATGAACACGGGAAAGATTGTCGAGATTATCGGACCGGTTCTGGACGTCTATTTTGACGAGGGCCTACCGGCTATCTACAACGCGCTGGAGATCACGGCCAAGAAGCCTGACGGCTCAGAGATCTTCCTGGTGGCCGAAGTAGAGCAGCACTTGGGCGACAACAAGGTTCGTGCGGTGGCCATGGACTCCACCGACGGCCTCGCGCGTGGCATGGAAGTGGTGGACACCGGCCAGCCGCTTTCGGTTCCGGTGGGCGAGGTGACGTTGGGACGCCTCTTCAACCTCATTGGTGAGCCCATCGACGAGGGGGAGCCACTTCCGGCGGATGTGGAGCGGTGGCCTATCCACCGCCCGGCTCCGGATTTCGCCGAGCTTGAGCCCACCACCGAGGTGTTCGAGACGGGCATCAAAGTCATCGACCTGCTGGCCCCGTATGTCAAAGGCGGCAAGGTCGGTCTGTTCGGTGGCGCCGGTGTGGGCAAGACCGTGCTCATTCAGGAACTGATCAACAACATCGCCACGCAGCACGGTGGTCTGTCCGTGTTCTGCGGAGTGGGCGAGCGTACTCGCGAGGGCAACGACCTGTACGTGGAGATGAAGGAATCGGGCGTCATCAACAAGACGGCCCTCATGTTCGGCCAGATGAACGAGCCTCCGGGCGCACGGCTGCGCGTGGGCCTCTCCGGCCTCACCATGGCGGAGTACTTCCGGGATGTCACCGGGCAGGACGTGCTTCTCTTCATCGACAACATCTTCCGTTTTGTACAGGCGGGCTCCGAAGTGTCGGCCCTACTGGGCCGCATGCCGTCCGCCGTGGGCTATCAGCCCACCCTTGCCTCTGAGATGGGTGAACTGCAGGAGCGCATCACTTCCACGAACAAGGGCTCGGTTACCTCGGTTCAGGCCATCTACGTTCCTGCTGATGACCTGACGGACCCCGCGCCCGCCAATTCGTTTGCCCATCTGGACGCCACCACCGTGCTCAGCCGCACTATCGCCGGGAAGGGCATCTACCCGGCGGTGGACCCGCTTGACTCGGTCAGCCGGGCTCTTGACCCCAACGTGGTGGGGGAGGAGCACTACAGAGTCGCTACGCAGGTGCAGCTCACGTTGCAGCGGTACAAGGACCTGCAGGACATCATCGCCATTCTGGGAATGGACGAGCTCTCTGATGAAGACAAGGTGGTCGTGCAGCGCGCGCGCAAGATCGAGCGGTTCCTCTCGCAGCCGTTCACTGTCGCCGAGGCCTACACCGGCCGGGAAGGCAAGTACGTCAAGCTGGCGGATTCCATCCGCGGCTTCAAGGAAATCTCAGAAGGTCGCTACGATGACCTGCCGGAGCAGGCCTTCTGGATGGTGGGGACCATCGATGAAGCCGTTGCAAACGCCAAACGCATGCGCGGGGAGGCGGAATAGGCAGTGGCCGGCGAGAAGCAAGACGGCTCCTTCCTGCGGATAGAGGTCGTTGACCCTGACGGTCTGGTCTTCGAGGGCGACGTCGCTATGGTCGTGATCCCTGCCGCCTACGGTGAGATCGGGATTCTGCCCAAGCACGCTCCCCTGGTGGCCAAGCTGGACATCGGCGAGTTGAGGGTGAAGACCCTCAATAATCAGTGGATGTCGTTGGCTGTTGCCGAGGGTTTTGTTCTGGTGCAACTCGACCGGGTGATCGTGCTGGCTGACGCTGCCGAACTGGCCACCGAGATTGACGAGGAACGGGCGGTGCGTGCGCGCGATAGAGCTTTGGCCAACCTTGCCATGATCAAGGAAGGCAAAGCTCCCACCGGAGCCGGACAAGACAAGCTGTATCCTTTCCGGGAGCAGACCGCCCTCAAGAGGCAACTCAACCGCCTGAAGGTACTTCGCAGAGCGTGACCTTCAGCCTACGGGGCTGAAATATGATTGAGAGCGAGACCGGGGCCCGGTTCTTGATCCGGGGCGGGCGTAGCCTGTCTGGGAAGGTGCGCGTGTCAGGCGCCAAGAACTCGGTCCTGAAGTTGATGGCGGCATGCCTTCTGGCTCCGGCTGCCTACACCCTGAGCAACGTCCCGGATATCCAGGATGTGCGTACCATGGCCGAGGTGCTGCAGCACCTCGGCGCCGTGGTGGGGTTTGAGAACGGCGTCATGAACGTGGATACCACGAGGGTGGCTTCGCAAACCGCACCCTACGAGCTGGTCCAGAAGATGCGGGCGTCCATCCAGATCATGGGGCCTCTGGTTGCCCACTACGGGCAGGCGAGGGTGGCCATGCCCGGCGGATGCAACCTGGGGCCGCGCAAGATCGATATCCATCTGAAGGGGCTCACTCAGCTGGGAGCGGAGATCACCTCGAATCACGGGTTCATCGAGGTCCAAGCGCCGCGGCTGCGTGGTACGGATATTCTTCTGGAGTACCCGAGCGTGGGCGCAACGGAGAACCTGATGATGGCGGCCGTGCTGGCGGAGGGGGAGACTCTCATTGACAACGCGGCTCGCGAGCCGGAGATCGTTGATCTGAGCAAGTTCCTTGTCAGCATGGGCGCAGACGTTGAAGGCGCTGGGACCTCCACCATCCGGGTGCGAGGGGTGAAGGAGTTGCATGGGGCGGAGCACGCGGTCATAGGGGATCGGATCGAGGCCGGGACCTTCCTGATTGCGGGTGCCATCAGTGGGGGCCAGGTCGAGGTGGAGGGCATCAGTCCGCGCGTGCTGGACCTCTTCCTCTCCAAGCTGCGCTCCGTGGGCGTCGAGGTGCGCGAGAACTCGCACTCCATCTGGGCCTGTGGGGATGTGGAGAGGTATCAGGGCACTGATATCGCCACTCTCCCCTACCCCGGGTTTGCCACGGATCTGCAGGCGCAGACCATGGCGCTGCTCTCCGTTGCCAAGGGGCCGTCCATTGTCACAGAGAACGTATTCGAGAGCCGCTTCGTCTTTGTAGATGAGCTCATACGTCTGGGTGCGGACATCAAAGTAGCCGGGCACCACGCTGTGGTCAATGGAGGGCGACGGTTGACCGGCACCATCGTGTGTTGCTCGGACCTGCGGGCCGGGGCGGCCTTGGTCCTTGCCGGGCTCGCGGCAGAGGGCGTCACTGAGGTGAGGGAGATCTATCACGTCGATCGCGGCTACGAGGACTTCGAAGGCAAGCTGGTCTCGCTTGGTGCTGATGTCCGGCGGGTGGCCTGACGGGACCGGTTGCCGAGGCGCACCGGGACTCTCCCCCTTGCGCTCGTACCATGGCGGCTCTGCCGCACTTCATGGCGCGGATAGGCGTGTGAAGGTAGAATCGTCGGCTAGCCCCATGAGGGCAGCCTTGCCATGAGCGGAAAGAACAAACCTTACACAGTCTATCGGGTCGAGCGGGTCGCCCCCCAGCGTCGCTGGCGCCGCGTGGCGCTCATCGCAGCCACATGCGTGCTGGGCGCCCTCTTGGTGGGTGTGGGCGGTGCCTACATCTGGCTCAACGTCATCTTGGGCGGCTCGCGGGAGACGGACTCAGGGATACTCGGTGCCTTGGAGGAGACCACCACCACGGCCTCCGCATCTGCAGGTACCACGGCGGAAACCGTGCCGGACCCGCCCAACTCCATGAACATCATCGTGTTCGGATCCGACAATCAGGAGGAGGGCGAGGAATACGGTCGCTCGGACAGCATCATGGTGGTCCACGTGGATCCTGAGAGCAAGTTCGTGTCCGTCCTGTCGCTTCCTCGTGACCTGAGGGTGGAGATCCCGGGCTACGGAGTGGACAAGCTCAACGCCGCTTACTCCTTTGGCGGCGAGGAGCTCGCCATTCGCACGGTGCAGCAGTTGACCAACATCGACCTGAATCATTTCGTGACCATAGACTTCGATGCTTTTCGGCAGGTCACCACGGAACTGGGTGGGGTGTGGATAGATGTTGACCGGCGCTACTATCACCAGGCTCAGGTGGGTGCCGCCGACCCGTGGGAGAACATCGACATACAGGCGGGCTATCAACGCCTCATGGGAGAAGACGCGCTGGATTTCGTCCGTTTCCGCCACGATAGCAACGTGGACTTCGGGCGGATGGAACGTCAGCAGCTGTTCCTGCGGGAAGCGCAGCGCCAGTTGGTGGGGCTGGGAACGGCTTTCAAAGTGCCCGAACTGGTGAGCCTGGTGGCATCGAACATCAGGACGGATCTGACCACGAACGAGATATTGAGCCTGGCCTTCTTCGGACTTGGTCTGGAAGGCACGCGCATCAAATCGGTGAAGCTGGAGGGCGCGGGGGACACCATCGGTGGCGTCGACTACCTGATCTACGACGATGACCAGGTACGCTCTGTGGTTCAGGAGTTCGTCACTCCTCCCCAGGACGAGGAGATCGCGGCGGAGTCCGGCCGGACCGGGGCCGGCGAGGCCGAGTCTCCCCGCGGGGAGGGCACTGGTTTGCAGATCGACCTTACCGGGGTGGAGGTTGACGTATTCAACGGGAGTGGGCGCACGGGCCAAGCGGGTGGCGCGGCCTTGCTGCTGCGCCAGCGGGGCGCGAAGGTGGTGGGCATCGGGAACGCCGATACTCCAGGAGGTGAGGGAGGTGGCACCGTGGTGTCTTACCCGGGTGGGCAGCGGCAACAGGCGGAAGCCGTGGTGGACGCGCTGGACACGGGGTACGTGGTGGAGGACGGTGCGCTGGAACGTCTGAGAGTGGTGTTGGGCACGGATTTCTGGACCGATCTCGACAGAACTTCCGTCCCGGGGACCAGTGGCATCATCTATGAAGACGAGTACTTCGCTCTTCAGAGCCAGGTCTCATTTGCGATGATAGGGCCCGGGTACCTGCCGGAGGGATACGCTTACAAGGATCGTCGGGTCTACGAGATAGACGCCGGCAAGGGGAGGCTGTACCCGGCAGTCAAGACCATTTACCAGTACGGGGAAGAGGACCAGTATCTCGGCATCACCCAGACGACCTACGCTGGTGCCTCGGTGGTCTCAGACGGCGAGAAGGTGACAGAGAACGGCATCACGTACACCATCGTGGGTCTCTCCGGCAAGGTGGATCACATCTGGTGGAAGCAGGGCGACGTTGTCTACTGGGTCACGAACACTCTGATGCATCGGTTGAGCCGTGAGGAGTTGCTGCTGGTGGCCACGAACATGATCGCCGTCGCTCGCTAGGGGTGGGAGGCTGCGCGTTCTCCTCAGTGCCTCGGCGGAAGCAATCGGCGAGTCCGTCGCTGCGATGCTCGCCGGTTCAGAGGGCCAGATGGTCCGGCTCTCGCGGCTTGGCGTGCGGGGGATGAATCGGCAACTTAGTGCTGCGGAGATCCTCTCCATCCGGAAAGCTCTGGCCGGTGTTGGTCCAGAGACAGGCGAGGGTGATGGAAGCTCGGGGCCATGCCTCTTGGGCTACGTGTGTGCCGGGCGAGGTGTGGGTGCTTGCCGCGAGGCCGCTCACGCGGCAGGGGCTGTCGCGGTGCAGGATCACGCCAACCTCACCTTTCGTTCGCCACTGGTGGGACCTAACGACGACAGCCTTGGTCCCCGGTTCCCGGTGGTGTCCGGTCTATACTGCCCGCAGAGCGTACGCCGGGCGCTGCGTGGCGGGCCCACACGGGTCACGGCAGCAGTTGTGGCTGAAGTGCGGAACCGCAGGCGACTCTCTGATTTCGAGGAGGGGGTGGTGCGGAGCACTGGAATCCCGGTGGTGACCGACGAGTTGGTGGCGGTGGCCCTGCTGGCCGCCCACATGGGCGGCAGACTGGCGGCTGTGGTAGTGCTGGAAGAGAAAGGACGCAAGAGTGACCGGACATGACGTGAGAGACGTGGCCTTGGCCGATCACGGAGCCATGCGCATGGAGTGGGCCGAGAGAGATATGCCGGTGCTCCGGTCCATCCGGGAGCGCTTTGGCCGGGAGAAACCTCTCAAGGGTGTGAGGGTGGGGGCCTGTCTCCACGTCACCACGGAGACGGCAAACCTGATGGTCGCTCTACAGACGGGCGGGGCTGATGTCTTCCTGTGCGCCTCCAACCCGCTTTCCACACAGGATGACGTAGCGGCGTGTTTGGTAGAACGCTTCGATATCCCGGTGTTCGCCATCAAGGGCGAAGACTCGCAGACGTATTACAGTCACATCCAGGCAGTGCTTGATGCTGGACCTCAATTCACCATGGACGATGGGGCTGACCTCGTCAACACGTTGCACACGGAGCGCTCGGATGTGCTTCACCAGGTGTGGGCCGGCACTGAGGAGACCACCACCGGCGTGGTCCGGCTGCGTTCCATGGCCACGGCCGGGGTGCTGCGCTACCCCATCGTGGCGGTGAACGAGGCCTTGACCAAACACTTGTTTGACAATCGCTATGGAACCGGTCAGTCTACGCTGGACGGCATAATCCGTGCCACCAATCTGCTCGTAGCCGGGCGCGTGGTGGTCGTGGCGGGCTACGGCTGGTGCGGACGCGGCCTGGCCATGCGGGCCAAGGGCCACGGGGCGGACGTGGTGGTTACTGAGATCGACCCGCTCAAGGCCCTGGAGGCGGTGATGGATGGCTTCCGCGTGCTGCCCATGGCGCAGGCGGCACCGATCGGCGACATCTTCGTCACGGCCACGGGGGACCTCAATGTAGTGCGCGGAGAGCATTTCCGGGTCATGAAGGACGGCGCCGTGGTGGCCAATACCGGGCACTTCAACGTGGAGATCGATATACCGGCGTTGGAGGCGCTCGCCTCCTCTCACCGGACGGTGCGGGATTTCGTTGAGGAGTACCAGATGGCGGACGGTCGTGGCATCAATCTGCTGGCAGATGGGAGGCTCATCAACCTGGCGGCGGCCGAGGGCCACCCGGCCAGCGTGATGGATATGAGCTTCGCCAACCAGGCGTTGTCTCTGGAGTATCTGGTGGGCGAGGGGCGCAGCCTCGCGCCGCAGGTGTACGACGTTCCGCAGGCCATAGACCAACAGGTGGCCCAACTCAAGCTGGCGGCGTTGGGCGTGGGGATCGACGAGCTCACTCCGGAGCAGGTGGAGTACCTCAAGGGCTGGCAGCAGGGCACCTGAGCCATGGGGTTGGCAGGTGTTGCGGAGGGCGCGGTGTGACCCCCGGCCGGAGTGAGGTGCGCACCATCCAATGGGTGGGGGGACGCGTGACCCTGATCGACCAGACGCTGCTGCCTCTGCGGGAGCGTTACGTCACATGTGGCACGTGGGAAGAGGTGGCTTCAGCCATCAGGAACATGGTCGTGCGCGGCGCTCCTGCTATCGGCGTGGCCGCGGCCATGGCCATGGCCATGGCCGCGCGAGAGGCGGCATGCGGTCCGGCCGGGTTCGAACGTGCCCTCCATGATGCAACCAATGTCCTATTCTCCACCCGGCCCACGGCGGTTAATCTGGGCTGGGCCTTGGAGCAAATGGGTAGAGTATGGAGGCGATCGGATTTGTCGGTGCAGGAGCGCGTGGACATGATGGAGCGGCGGGCGCTGCAGATCCAGGAGGAGGACGTCAGCTCCTGTCGGTGTATCGGCGAGTACGGCGCAGACCTCATCCTCAGCGGCTGTTTGGCGGCCGGGGCCGAAGGCGGCGGCCAGAGGGGTGCGCCTGCTCCCGATCCGGTGATTCTCACCCACTGCAATGCCGGCGCGTTGGCCACAGCCGGCTACGGCACGGCGTTGGGCATCATCCGCTCAGTGCATGCACGTCGCCCCGGAGTGCGCGTGCTGACTGATGAGACGCGGCCTCTCCTGCAGGGAGCGCGGCTGACCGCTTGGGAACTGCAGCGTGATGGCATTGCCTGCGAAGTCATCACGGACGGGATGGCCGGGCACTTCCTCAAGTCCGGCGAGATCACCCACGTGATCGTGGGTGCAGACAGGATTGCCGCGAACGGGGACACGGCCAACAAGATAGGCACCTACGGCGTGGCTGTCCTGGCCCGTGAGAACAGTGTGCCCTTCATCGTGGCGGCGCCGCTCTCCACCGCCGACTTCGACCTGCCCGATGGATCCTCCATCCCTATAGAAGAGCGCGCCGCGGAGGAAGTGACGTGGTGTGGAGGCCGGCAGATGTGCCCGGCCGGCGTGGCGGCCCGCAATCCCTCGTTCGACGTCACTCCGGCGCGCTACATCACCGCTATCGTGACTGACCGGGGGGCGGCCTTGCCGCCATTGGGCCCTGCACTGCGTGCGGTGGCCGGGCATGCGGGAGGGACGGCATGAGGGCTATGGTCATGGCCGCCGGTCTGGGAACCAGGCTGCAACCTCTCACCAGTGCCATACCCAAACCCATGGTCCCCATCGTGAACCGGCCTGCATTGCACCACGTGCTTCGCTTGACTGCGCGCCACGGCATCCGCGACGTGGTTATCAATCTTCACCATCTCCCGGATGCCATCACCAGCTATTTTTCCGACGGCTCGGAGCAGCGTGTACGGCTGCGCTACTCCTATGAGCCAGTGTTGCTGGGGACCGCGGGCGGCGTGAAGCAGAATGAGGAGTTCCTGACGGTGGACGGCACTTTCCTGGTGCTGAGTGGAGATTCGCTTACGGATGTAGATCTGGGGGCCATGGCACAGGCGCATCACGCTTCGGGGGCCTCTGTCACCATCGCCCTGAAGGAGATGCCGGAGCCTTCAGCCTATGGCGTGGCGTTGCTGGATGGGGCCGGCCGCATTGAGGGGTTTCAGGAGAAGCCGGAGCCGGGGAAGGAACTCTCGAACCTCTGCAACTGCGGTCTCTACATGATCGAGCCGGAGGTCCTGCGTCGCTTCCCGGCACAGACCTTCTACGACTTCGGTCGTCAGCTGTGGCCGGAGATGCTGGCGTCCGGGGAGCGGCTGGGGGCCTACCTGGTCGAAGGGTACTGGAACGATGTGGGCAACCCCGAAGCGTACCGCCAGGGGAACTGCGATGCCGCCCGGGGTCTGGTGACCGCGGAGTTGGAGGGGCGGACGGTGGGCCCCGGCGTGACGGTGGGGGCGCGTTGCCACATTGACGCCGAGACCGTGATTGAGCCCCCGGTAGTGCTGGGGGCTGACTGCCGGGTGGAGAAGGGTGCGCGGCTCCTGGGGCCGGTGGTGCTGGGGGACGGCTGCATCGTGGAGGGTGGTGCCCAGATCAGCGGCAGTGTGTGCTGGTCCGGATTGGTGGCCGGGCGCGGCGTGACGGTCATGGACAGCATTGTGGGTCGTGCGGGCAGGCTGCACGGGTGGGTGTGCCTCAATGCCTGCGTGATCGGGGATCGCTGCGTGCTGGGGGATACGGGCGAACTGAACGCCCTGTCTCTTGAGTCGGGCACGGTCCTGTGGGGCTGAGCACGGGGACGGGTCGTGTCGGCTGATGCAGCCCGAGCGGCTCGCGACGGCGGGCCGGCTCCCTGGGGGGTCTCCGGCCTGGACCGGATGCGTACCGTTGCCGGTAGCAGGTGGAGGCGTCGGGCCGGGCGCTTGCTGGATCTCCTCTTCCCCACGCGTTGTGTGTCCTGCGGGGACTTTGGAGCGCTCCTCTGCGCCGAATGTCGCTGCTGGCTGCAGCCGTTGGGGGCCGAATACTGCCCGCGTTGTGGCCGGCCGGGCGCGGCGGTAAGCAAAGGTGGCTGGTGCGCGGATTGTGTGGATCGGGATCTGCACTTCGTATCGGCGCGCAGCGCCTTCCTCTACACTGATGTGGCCCGCCGCGTGATTGCGGCGCTCAAGTACGGTGGGGAGCGCGGCCTGGCGGAGATCATGGCCCAGGAGGCGCTTCCGGCCTTCCGCGAAGTGGTAGCCGAGGTGCCCTCGCCGGTGGTGACCTGGGTCCCCTCTCACGCTTCTACACGCAGCGCGCGGGGATTCAATCAGGCCCAGCTGTTCGCGCGGGCACTCGTGGCCGGGAGCGGGAGGCAGTTGAACGCGTGGGAGCTTGTGCGCAAGACCCGTGCGACTCCTCGCCAGCAGACTCTCTCCCGGGAGGAGCGGAGCCGCAATCTGGCGCGGTCCTTCGCTCCGGTGAGGCTGCCGGCGCGCGGGGTGCCTGTCTCGCCTTGGGGGGCAGCGGAAGATGTCGGTGGCATTGTGGTGGTGGATGATGTCTACACCACGGGGGCTACGGCGAGCGAGGTGGCGGGTGTGGCTGCGGAGAACTGGGGGGTCCCGGTTCACGTATTCACCTTCGCTCGTGCCATGCACCAGGTCAGTGACCTACGAGACTGACATGTGGAAGAGGGTCTGGTATCTTCTAGTATCCAGGGTTGTTGTGTCGTCTGTTCGCCGGCCGGGAAGCAAGGCCGGCACAGCGGAGAGCAAGGAGCGTAGACAGCGTGAACCTCGTCATCAAGGGCCGCAATATGGCCGTGTCTGAAGCCGTTGCAGCGTATGCGGGTGAGAAGATCGGCAGGGTCGGCAAGCATCTGTGGGATGGCGCCCGCTGCGAGCTTGAACTATGGACGGAGAAGAACCCGAGCATCGCGGCCAATCAGGTCGCGGAGGCCACTATCTTCACCAAAGGCCCGGTGATTCGCGGTCGCGAAGCATCGGCCGACATGTACTCTTCCCTTGATCTCCTCGCCGAGAAACTCGAGCGGCAGGTCAAGAAGTATCGGGGCAAGTTGATCGCCCGAACTCAGGGTGCACACAAGGAAGCAGTCCTGATGGTCGGCTTGGCCGTCCCGGAGCAGCCGGAACGCGAAGCGGAAGAGGCCGGCGAGCTGCCCCAGATTGTCAAGACCAAGCAATTCATCGTGAAGCCCATGACGGCCGAAGAGGCAGCCCTCCAGCTGGAATTGGTGGGACACGACTTCTTCGTGTTCAGCAACGTGGACACGCAGGAGACCAACGTGGTGTACCGCAGGCGCGACGGCAACTACGGGCTTATCGAGCCACAACGCTGAAGTACTACCAGCGAGGGGGCTTCTGCCGGGTGTCGTCTCGCCCGGCGGGCGGCACTCGCACTGAAAGCTGATCGCCAATGAGCCTGGTTGATAGGATCCTGCGCATGGGCGAAGGACGGAAGCTCAGAGCCCTTCAGGATATCGTGGCTCGGGTGGGCGACTTCGCCGAGCCAATGCGCGCCCGCAGCGACGCGGAGTTGAGGGCGCTCACGACCGACTTCCGTGGGCGTCTGGAGAACGGCGAGGATATCGACCGGCTTCTGCCCGAGGCCTTCGCCGCCGTGCGGGAGGCGGCCGAGCGCGTGGTGGGCATGCGCCCCTTCGACGTCCAGATCATGGGCGCGGTCATCCTGCATAGAGGGGCCATCGCCGAGATGAAGACCGGCGAAGGCAAGACGCTGGTGGCCACGCTGCCCATCTACCTCAATGCCCTTCAGAGCAAGGGTGTGCATCTGGTCACGGTCAATGACTATCTGGCCAAGCGGGACACGGAGTGGATGGGCCCCATCTACCAGTTCATGGGCCTGTCCGTCGCGCCGCTGCAGAACAGCATGACCCACGAGGAACGTCTGGCGGCGTACGCGGCTGACATCACCTATGGCACCAACACTGAGTTCGGCTTCGACTACCTGCGTGACAACATGGCCCTCACGCGGGCCCAGAGGGTCCAGCGGGGTCACCACTACGCCATCGTGGACGAGGTGGACTCCATCCTCATCGATGAGGCGCGCACGCCACTCATCATCTCCGGCCCGGGTGAGCGCGCGGCCAAGACCTACTACGATTTCGCGCGAATCGCCCGGCAGTTGAAGCCGGGGGAGGACGAGGACTACGAGGTAGACGAGAAGAAGCGCACTGTGGCGGCCACGGAGCAAGGGGTGGCCAAAGTCGAGCGCATGCTGGGGCTGGAGAACCTTTATGAAGATCTCTCCGGCCAGTTGGTGAATCACCTCATGCAGGCCCTGCGGGCGGAAGCGCTGTTCAAGCGAGATGTGGACTACTTGGTGGCTGATGGCGAAGTGAAGATCATCGATGAGTTCACCGGTCGCGTTCTGGAGGGGCGCCGGTACTCGGAGGGGCTGCATCAGGCCATCGAGGCCAAAGAGAATGTGAAGATCAAGGAAGAGAACCAGACTCTGGCCACTATCACCCTGCAGAACTACTTCCGACTCTACGAGAAGATGGCGGGCATGACGGGCACGGCTGCCACCGAGGCCGACGAGTTCCACCTGACGTATGGGATGGATGTAGCGGTGGTGCCGTCCAATCGCCCCATGATCCGAGAGGATCTGAACGATCTCATCTACAAGACCGAGGCCGCCAAGTTCCGGGCCGTGGTGGAGGACATCGTGGACTGTCACCAACGTGGTCAACCGGTTCTGGTGGGCACTATCTCCGTGGAGAAGTCGGAACGTCTGTCGGGGATGCTCAACCGCCGTGGCGTCCCGCACGAGGTGCTCAACGCGAAGCAACATGCCCGCGAGGCCGTCATCGTGGAACAGGCGGGACAGCCTGGGGCCATCACCATTGCCACCAACATGGCTGGCCGGGGTACGGACATCAAGCTGGGGGAGGGAGTCCCCGACCTGGGCGGCCTCTATGTCTTGGGGACGGAACGACATGAGTCCCGCCGGATCGACAATCAGCTGCGCGGCCGTTCGGGCCGCCAGGGAGACCCGGGTCTGAGCCGTTTCTACATCTCCCTGGAAGATGATCTGATGCGGCTGTTCGGCGGTGATCGCATCTACGGCATCATGGAGCGCTTGGGGATCGAGGAGGACCAGCCCATCGAGCACTCCCTCATCTCGCGTTCGGTGGAGAGTGCCCAGAAGCGTGTGGAAGAGCAGAACTTCCAGATTCGCAAACGTGTCCTCGAGTACGACGACGTGATGAACAAACAGCGCGAGGTGGTCTACCGTCAACGTCAGCGCGTACTGGAGGGTGAGGACCTCCGTGCGGACGTGGGTGAGATCGTCGAGCGCGTGTTGAGCGAGGTGGTGGATCCCTTCACCTCTGCGTCCCGTTTTCCGGAGGAATGGGATCTAGACGAGTTGTTCCACATCCTCCGCTCCTTCTTCCCCATCAGCTTCGCCCCATCCGACCTGGGAGATATCGCCTCCCTCAGCGCGGAGGAACTGACCAGCCGCGTGACGGATGACGCGCTGGCACTCTGGGAGAGGAAAGAGCAGGATCTGGGCTACGACAACATGAGGGAATTGGAGCGGTGGATACTGCTGCGCACACTCGACTCCAAGTGGCGGGATCACCTGTACGAGATGGACTACCTGCGGGAGGGGATCGGCCTGCGGGCCCTGGCTCAGAAGGACCCGCTGGTGGAGTACAAGTCTGAGGGCTTCGAGATGTATCAAGCGATGATGGGCGGGGTTCAGCAGGATTTCGTGCGGTACCTGTTCCATCTGGAAGTCAAGCGGGAGGAGACTGCGGAGACCGGCCCACGCCCCGTACGTCTGGTGTACTCCGGCGGAGACGGCATAGCCCCGGCCGCCGGTCTTGCCGGTGGAGGTGCCGCGTCAGGGGGAGCGGTCGCCGCTCGAGACGGGTCGGCCAGAGCCTTCGAAAGCGCACAGGCAGCGGCAAGAACCGTCGTACCCCCTCGAAAGGTGGAGCAGAAGGTGGGTCGGAACGACCTGTGCCCGTGCGGCAGTGGCAAGAAGTACAAGAAGTGCTGTGGCGCCTGACTCCGGCCCCGGCGACGTGACGTTGAGAGGTTGAGCTACACCAAATGCCTATGACTGAGAGACCCGATTCCAAAGCACCGGATGTTATCGCCGCATTCCAAGAGCAACTCGCCGGCGACAGGGAGAAACTGGCTTGGGTAAAGGATTATCTTTGACCCCGCCCAGCTGAAGCAGCAGCTCGCCTCTCTGGGTGAGCAGATGCACGACCCTGATTTCTGGAACGACCAGGCCCATGCCCAGGCCGTCTCCTCCTCCTACAGCCGGCTGAAGAGCCGGCTCGATGGCTACCAGGAACTCCTGACCCAGTTCGAAGACCTCGAGGTTCTGCTTGAACTTGCCCAAGAGGAAGGTGACGACGCTCAACTTCCCTCGGAACTCGTGAGCGACATGGAGGGTCTGAAGGCTGGGATAGGTAGGACGCTGGCCCGGTTTGAAGAGCAGCGAATGTTCTCCGGCGATTTCGACGCGGGCGATGCCATTGTGAGCATCCATGCCGGCGCCGGCGGCACCGAGAGCCAGGATTGGGCCGAGATGTTGCTCCGGATGTATCTGCGCTGGACTCAGTCGCGCGGCTTCGAGACGGAGATCAACGAGGCCACCGAGGGAGAAGAGGCAGGGTTGAAGAGCGCCACCTTCACCGTTCATGGGGAGAACGCCTACGGGTTGCTCTCCGCGGAGAGGGGCGTGCACCGCTTGGTGCGGATCTCGCCCTTTGACTCAGCGGCGCGGCGGCATACGTCGTTCGCCTCCCTGGACGTCACTCCGTTGGTGGAGGGAGACGTGAGCGTCGAGATAGACGAGAAGGAGCTTCGCGTGGAGACCTACCGCTCCTCGGGAGCCGGAGGGCAGCACGTGAACAAGACGGACTCGGCGGTGCGCATCACCCATGTTCCCACCAAGACCGTGGTCCAGTGTCAGAACGAGCGGTCGCAGATGCAGAACCGGGAAACGGCCATGCGCATGCTCCGCGGAAGACTGCTGCAGCTGGAATACGAGCGGCGACAGCAGGAGATGGCCAAGGAGAAGGGCGAGCACATGCAGATCGGGTGGGGAAGCCAGATTCGTTCCTACGTCCTGGCGCCCTACACGCTTGTGAAGGACCACCGTACCGGGATGGAGAAAGGTAACGTCGAGGCCGTATTGAATGGTTCCATAGACGATTTCATCCACGAATACCTGGTCCAGCGGGCCTCGGGCAGGCTCGGCAAGAGGGAGGTTCGGGAAGCGCAGTGATCAGGTTCGAAGACGTCACCAAAATCTACCCGCCGGATACCATAGGGCTGGAGAGCGTGAGCCTGCACATAGAGAAAGGCGAGTTTGTCTTTCTCGTGGGCGCCTCTGGATCGGGCAAATCCACGTTCATCCGTCTGATCATCAAGGAGTTGGAGCCCGACCGCGGGCGTCTCCTTGTTGGGGGGCGGGACTTGGGCACGCTGCGCAGGTGGAAGGTGCCGTACCTACGGCGCAACATAGGCTGCGTGTTCCAGGACTTCAAGCTGCTGTCCAACAAGACAGTGACGGAGAACGTCATGTACGCGCTGTTGGTGACCGGCAACAACTCAGCGGCCGCCAAGCGCAAGGTGGCCGAGATCCTTGCCCTTGTCGGTCTCGGGCACAAAGCGGGCAACTATCCCCACGAGCTTTCGGGGGGGGAGCAACAACGGGTGTCGCTGGCCAGGGCCTTCGTCAACCACCCACCTTTGCTCATCGCCGACGAGCCAACCGGCAATCTGGACCCGGAGACATCCACGGGGATCATGCAGTTGCTCTACCGGATCAACCAGACCGGGACCACAGTGGTCATGGCAACCCATGACCGGGAGATGGTGGACAAGATGCGCCGCCGGGTGATAGCCCTAGAAGGGGGACGGGTGGTGCGTGACCAGCAGAGGGGCGCGTATGGAGAGGCTTAGGTTCTTCCTTTCCGAGGCGCTGGGCTCACTTCGCCGCAACTACTTCATGACCATTGCCGCCGTGCTCACGGTTCTGCTCTCCATGACCGTCTTGGGCGCGGTGCTGATGATCGCCTCCAACATCGACGGCCTCCTACGGGATATCAAGAACCAGGTGGAGATCACCGTGTATCTGGAGGATGCGGCGACCACCGAGCAGATCGAGGAGTTCCAGCAGGAGATCGTGAGCTGGGAAGAGGTCAAGGACGTGCGCTTCATCAGCAAGGAAGAAGCGCTTGAGATCATGAAGGAGGAGTTCGAGGACAACCCGGAGATCGTGGACTCGCTGACCGTGAATCCTTTGCCGGCCTCTTTCGAGATATCGCTCAAAGACCCGGAGCAGGCGGACATCGTGGCCGCTCGCTTCGAGGGTAGCGACATCGTCAACGACGTGAACTACGGCGCGGAACTCGCGGAGCGCATCTTCAGCGTGACCAACGTGGCGCGGAACATCATGGTGGTCTTCATCGCCGTACTTGCCCTTGTAGCTGTTCTTCTCATCTCCAACACCATCCGTCTGTCCATCTTCGCGCGCAGACGCGAGGTGGAGATCATGAAGCTGGTGGGCGCCACAAACTGGTTCATCCGTTGGCCGTTCGTTCTAGAGGGCTTGGCTGTGGGGCTGGTGGGCGCCGCGGGTGCCGTGGCCATCGTCATGCTGGGCAGCGATTTCGTCATGGACCGGGTGAGGCAGAACCTCGTGTTCATGAGTATCGAGTTCCAGGGCGTCCCTCTGTGGCAACTGGCGGCGGTCTTGCTCTTGGCCGGTGCCGCTATCGGCGCGCTGGGTTCCGGATTGGGATTGCGCCGCTTCCTCAACGTCTAGGAGCGGAGGGCGGTGCGTGGGGCGCGGGAAGCGGGGCAGGGGCGGCGCACGGCGCACGCGCACGGTGCCTGGTTTCTGCGTGTCGTTGCCGGGGTTCTTCTGATCGTCGCAGTGGGCGCGGGTCTTGCGTGGGCGCCGTCGGCCCCTGCCGTCACTGAGGCGGAACTGCAGCAGGGATATCGGGACTCGCAGGAGCTCCTCAAGGAGGCCCGGGAGGGCAGGGCCGCTGCGGAAGAGGCCGCCGAGCGGGCGGCCGGGGATATCCAAGCCATGGACCAGCAGATCGAGGCTCTGGAGATTCTGGTGGCGGCAGTGGCGACCGAGGCCCAGAACGCCAACGACCACCTGATTCTTACGCGGGAGCGCCTCAGGGCGGTGACCGTGGAGTTGGATGCGGCGCGGGCCACTCTGGAGCAGGCCAGAAGGGATCTGGAGTACCAGCAGGGGGTGTTGGAGCGCCGCGTGGTTGGCGCGTACAAGCATGGTTCGGTGACCTATCTTGAGATCCTGTTCGCGGCCGAGGAGTGGAGAGATCTGCTGAACCGCGTCAGTCTGGTTGCCACTCTGTTGAAGCAGGATCAGGACACTGTGGCGGACATCGAGAGGTTGCGCGATCGTGTCGTCGCCGAGGAGGCGGCTCTTGATCAGGAGCGCGCGCACACCCAGGAGCTCGAGCAACGCCAGGCGACGGAGGCCGAGGAGTTGGACTGCCTGCTGGCCGAGCGGGAGCAGGCAGTGGCGGAGGCGGCCGCGGCGCGAAACCAGAAACAGGTCGTGCTGGACCGGGCACAGCGGGATGCTGCTGCTTACGAAGCCCAAGAGGCAGAGCTCGAGGCGCAATCGGAGAAGATCACGCAACAACTCCGGGGGGCCGGCGTCAAGGCTCCTTCCTCAGAGGCCACCGGCTCGCTGGTCTGGCCCATGGAGGGCGACGTATCCTCGTCCTTCGGCATGCGCACGTTGCTGGGGATCACCCGCATGCACAACGGCATTGACATCGCCGGCCCCACCGGACGGGTCATCGTGGCGGCGGACGGAGGAACGGTGGCACTCGCCGGGTGGAACGGGGGCTATGGAAAGTGCGTGATCGTTGATCATGGCGGGGGGATGGCCACCCTCTATGCCCACCAATCCCAGATCAACGTGAGTGTGGGCCAAGAAGTGGGCCAGGGAGACACCTTGGGGTTGTGCGGCAGCACCGGATACTCCACCGGCCCACATCTTCATTTCGAGGTACGGGTCAACGGCTCTCCCGTCAATCCCCTCAACTACCTCTAGCGCCCGGGGGGCGGCGCGGAAAGGCTGAAGCATGCGGAGGTCCGAGCAGGTTGGCGTCCTGTCCATGGCCGCCATCGTCACGGGCATTGTGATGCTGGTTGCCGGTCTCATGATTGGGGCCAGCTCTGGAGGGCGGCAGATGCTGCGGCAGGTTCTACCGGAGGGTTTCGCCGAAGCTTGGTTGGGCCCCGAGAGCGGCTTCGAGCTGCAGGCTGAAGTGCTCGACCGGTTGGAGGACACGTACTACAAGGAGTTCGACGCCGCCTCGCTGGCGGATGACGCCATCCGTGGCATGTTGGAGGGGTTGGATGACCCGTACACCGCGTATTTCGATCCCCAGGAGTACGCTCAGCTGTTGGAGCATACGGAAGGTACCTATTCTGGAGTGGGCATGGTCGTGGAGCTTCTGAACGATCTGCCTACCGTGGTCTCCACCTTCAAGGAGAGTCCCGCGCAAGAGGCGGGCATTCAGGCCGGCGACATCATCGTGATGGTCAACGGAGAGTCGATACAGGGCCTTGACCTGGATCAGGTGGTGGCGCGTATCAAGGGGGAGGCGGGGTCCACGGTGGACATGGAACTCTACCGTTCTCCGGCGAGTTACCTGACTGGTGGCGTGCAGGAAGAGGCCCCGGGGGAGCTTCCGGCGGACGGGGAGACGATTGTCCTCAGCATGGTGCGGCAAGAAATCGTCACGCCTGTGCTCGAGTCTCAGATGCTGGAGGCCGAAGGCGTGCGGGTGGCGTATATCGACTTCTACACTTTCTCGGAGGGTTCGGGACAAAGGCTTCGGGAGGCGGTGCGGCAGGCAATCGAGGAGCAAGGAGCCCAGGCTATCATTCTTGACCTACGCAGTAACGGCGGTGGCCTCGTGGACGAATCGGTGGCCGTGACCGGCGTGTTCGTGGAGAAAGGGGCGGTGGTCACCACTACTCATGGCCTACATTCGCCCCAAGATGTCCTCAAGGCCACGGGTGGGGGCTACGAAGATGTTGCGCTGTACGTGCTGGTGGGTCAGTTCACGGCCAGTGCCTCGGAGATTGTGTCGGCCGCTCTTCAGGACCACGACCGTGCGACGATCGTGGGTAGTACCACCTTCGGCAAAGGGCTCGTGCAGAGCCTGCGGCAGCTGTCCAACGGTGGGGCGGTGAAGATCACGTCGGCCGTGTACCTCACTCCATCCGGCGCGGACATCAACGGCAAGGGTGTGGTGCCGGACGTAGAGGCGCCGGACGATCCCGACACCCCCGAGGTGGACGAGACACTGGATCGCGCCCTGGAGCTGATCGGGGCGGGCCGATGAGATGAGGGCAAACGAGCCCGGCACGGGATTGCGGCCCCGCTTCTTCTTCGTTCCTTCCGACCTGTCGTGGTCGGGGAGAGAGCCTGGGCCGGGCTCGTTGGCGACCGATGAGCCGGGCGGGGATATGACGGTTGCCTTGGACCCGCAGGATAGTCATCATGCCACCCGCGTCCTGCGTCTCCGGCCGGGAGATCCGTGTGAGGCCGTCTCCACGGGTGACCCCACCCGAGTATGGAGGGCGGTGGTGGCCCACGCAGGGCAGACCGTGGTCCTGAGGTTATTGGCCGATCCGGTGACGGTTGCTCCGGACACCATGCGCGTGGCCGTGGTGCAGGCACTGCCTCGGTTGGGCAAGGTGGACGAGGTGGTGGAGAGGGGTACCGAGGTGGGTGTTGACCTCTTCCTGCTGTTTCCCGGCCTCGGTTCTCCCCAGGATAGCCTGCCACGAGCCGCCCATCGCCTTGAACGGTGGCGTAGGGCGGCCCGCGAGGCCGCCAAGCAGAGCCGGCAGCTGTCGGTGCCCGCGGTGTTGCTGGAGGAGGGTATGGCAGGTGCGGCGGCGCGGCTGCGCGACGAGGGCTGGACCTCGGTCGTGCTCGAGCCGTCCGCGCAGGTGGATCTTCAGACGTGGCTGCAGGGATCGGGGCTGACCCCCGGCCCCGAGGTGCTGAAGCTGGCGGTGTGGGTGGGACCGGAGTCCGGGTGGCAGGCGATGGAGGGGGCGGAGCTTGCCTGGCGTGGGTACGAAGCGGCGCGACTGGGGCGCCGCATTCTGCGCACGGAGACGGCGGGGCCCGTGGCTGCCGCCGTGCTACGTTTCGCGCTACACTCCTGGTAGCGCGGCCGTCGTGGAGTGGCGCAGGCGCGGAGGAGGCTGAGAGTATAATGAGCGCTGTCGTGGACGAGTGTGTTTTCTGTCGCATCATCGGGGGTCAGATACCGGCCGAGTTCGTGCTGAAGGAAGCGGAGTTTGTTGCCTTCCCGGACATCAATCCCAAGGCCCGCGTTCATCTGTTGGTCATGCCCACCGCTCATATCCGCTCCCTGAATGACATTGACTCCCAAGACGCCGGGTTTGGTCAGCGTATGCTCTCGTTTGTGGCACGGGCCGCTGCGGTCTCGGGTGTGAGCGAGAGTGGCTACAGAGTGATCAGCAATAACGGGCCGGACGGCGGCCAGGAGGTTGACCATCTTCACCTCCACGTTCTTGGCGGAACCCTACTAGGAGATCTGGTGTGAGCCTGGCACAGGAAGTACAGAGCCGAGTCAAGGATGCTTTGAAGTCAGGGGCCAGAGACCAGGCGGCCTCGCTCCGCGTACTTCTCTCTGAGCTCCAGCGCATGGCGAAAGAGGCCAGGCGTGAGCTGTCCCAAGAGGAAGAGGTCCAAGTCCTCAAGCGGGAGAAGAAGAAGCACCAAGAGGCCGTGGAGGGCTTCAAAGCCGGTGGCCGCCAGCAGGCGGTCGAGAAGGAAGAGTGGATGATCGGGATCATCGATGAGCTGCTGCCGCAGCAACTGGACGAAGCAGCGCTGGCAGGGCTCATTGACCAGGTGATCACAGAGACGGGGGCCTCGTCACCCAAAGAGATGGGCAAGGTCATGAGCGCGCTCATGGACAGGGCCGGCACTCAGGTTGACGGGAGGTTGGCGTCTCGCCTCGTCAAGGAGAGACTGACGGCGTGAGCACGGCTGCCGGAGGCTTCTCGCGGCCGCCGGGGGTTGATTCATTCGAGACGGAAGGCCCACTCGTTGGCTAGGCGCAAGCTGGACCTGGAGGGCCGTGTGGTGCCCCTCTTTGTAGGGGAGCACGACAGCAACCTGCGCGCGCTCGAGGATCTTCTTGACTGTGATCTGTCGCTACGCGGGAATGAGCTCACCCTGGAAGGGACTCCGCACGAAGTGGAGCGGGCGGCCGCACTTGTCGATGAACTGGCGCAGCTTCTCGAGTCGGACAGCAGGCTGGAGCGTTCAACGGTGGAGTTGGCTGCAGAGCTGAGTCGCCTGAGTGGGGTGGAGGGCGTGCGCCGTCTTGGCTCCATCGTGGGTGACGTCATCCTGGAGCACCGGGGCCGTCGCATCGCCCCCAAGACCGTTAACCAGAAGGCCTACGTGGATTCCATCCGTTCCCGGACCTTGACCTTTGGCATAGGTCCGGCGGGGACGGGCAAGACCTACCTGGCCATGGCCATGGCCGCCTCTGCCCTCAACAGCAGCGAGGTGGCGCGCATCATCCTCACGCGCCCGGCCGTTGAAGCCGGAGAGAAACTGGGATTCTTGCCCGGCTCACTGATGGAGAAGGTTGACCCCTACCTGCGCCCGCTGTTCGATGCTCTTTACGACATGATGGACAGCGAGCGGCTGCACGCGATGCTCGACAACGGCACTATCGAAGTAGCGCCGCTGGCCTATATGCGCGGCCGTACGCTCAACGACTCTTTCGTCATCCTGGACGAGGCCCAGAATACCAGCCCGGAGCAGATGAAGATGTTTCTCACCCGTCTGGGCTTCGGGTCCCGGATGGTGGTGACAGGTGACGTGACGCAGATAGACCTCCCGCATGGTCTTCATTCGGGCCTGGTGACGGTGCAGCAGATCCTCAGTGGCATCGAGGGGATAGGCTTCGTGACCTTTGACAGCCAAGATGTGGTCCGACACAAGCTGGTCCAAGATATCGTCGCCGCGTACAAAGCCTACGCTGAGCGACAGACGCTCACGCAGACTGAGGCCCCACGCCGCCGCCCGAGCGGGCGGCGGCGTGGGGCCTGATCTCCCTCCCCATCGCCATGTACTATCGCCCCGCATTACACCAGAGGCTTGCCGGGTTCCGAGGCTACCTGGAGACACGCGATCGGCGCAGGTTGAGCATGTGGGTGGCGGGCATCCTGCTGGTGGGCATGGGCCTCATCATGTGCAGCGCCTACCTGCCGGCCAGTTACGATCTCAACGTGGGTGATCTGGCCGCTCAGACGTTCACCGCGCCTCGCAGCCTGACCTTCGAGGACCAAGAGGCCACCGAGGCCTTGAGGGTGCAGGCCGTTTCCCAGACGTCGCCCATTTACGTGCGCAACCCCAGCACGCTGGTGGACGTGACCGGGGAGGTTCGCTCGCTCTTCAGCGAAGCCGTTCGCCTGCGTACGGCTTTTCCTGAGGCAAGGCTCACCTCGGGAGTACTCTCCGCTCTTCGCGAGTCTGCGCTCCCCGCTGTCTCTGACGATACCCTTCAGTACCTGCTGACCGCAGACCAGGCTCTGGTGGACCAAGTGGAGCAGGAAGTGCTGTCTGGTCTGCGTTTGGTCTACAACAACAGCGTCAGCGAGGATACACTGCCGGAACAGCTGGCTCATATCAGCGCCATTGCCGCAAGTCTGGCTCTGCCCAGCAGGGCGCAGAGCGCTGTGAGCGAGATCGCGTCGGCTCACCTGCGGCCCAACATGGTGCTGGACGAGGAGGCCACGGAGGAACGGCGACAGGCGGCAGCCACGGGCGTGCAGCCCGTGCTGGTGTCGGTGGTGAAAGGGGAGACAATTGCGGAGGTGGGCGAGCCGCTGAGCCGGCAGCAGGTGCTGTTGCTGGAGCGGATGGGGTACGTTGGCACTCAGGCGGACTGGAAGGTGTGGCTGGGAATACTCTTTGTTGTTCTGCTTGAGCTCGTGGCGGCCACGCTCTTCCTGCGACGCTTTGGTGCCGCTATTCTGGTTGACAACAACCTCCTGCTGAGCGCGGCCACCCTTCTCCTTCTGTTCACGGCCGTCTCCCGTCTCCTGATCATACCGCCGCTTTCGCCCTACCTCGTGCCCATTGCCACCGTGGGTCTGGTGGGCTCCATTGTATTGGGGGCCAGGGCCTCGTCCGTGCTGGTGGTATTCGCGGCGCTCAATCTTGGCATCATGGCCCGGCTGCAGCTTGAGTACACGGTGGTGGCGCTGCTCTCCGGGCTCTGTGCCGCCTACCT
This sequence comes from Gaiellales bacterium, assembly GCA_012719395.1. GTDB lineage: Bacteria > Actinomycetota > Thermoleophilia > RBG-16-64-13 > RBG-16-64-13 > JAAYAL01. Next base: position 101,675 of record JAAYAL010000024.1, read on the forward strand.
TGTTTCCCACCTCATGGAGCGCTCGGAACTGCTGAATGCCGGCCTGTGGACCACGCTCATCACGGCGGTGACCGTTCTGGGCGCGGAGCTCATGACGGAAGCCCCCCTGGTGGAAGCCCTGGAGTTCACGCTGTGGGGGGTGGGGGCCGGGCTGCTCAGTTTGATCATTGCCATCGCGCTCCTGGAGGCTTTCGAGGTGGTCTTCAATCTGACCACGCCGCTACGCCTTCTGGAGCTGGGCAACCCGGCCCAGCCCCTCCTCCGCCGGCTCATGCAGGAGGCTCCCGGGACCTACAATCACAGCATAATGGTCGGGAACTTGGCGGAAGCGGCTGCAGAGGCGGTGGGGGCGGACTCCCTGCTGACCAGAGTCGGAGCCTACTACCACGACATCGGCAAGATCAATCGTCCCGAGTACTTCATCGAGAATCAGCTGCACATACACAACCCCCACGACAAGCTGAGCCCCAATCTGTCCAAGCTGGCCATCACTGCCCATGTGGGGGACGGTGTGGAGTTGGCACGGAGTTACGGTTTGCCGAAGCCTGTGGTCGACATTGTGAGACAGCACCATGGAACCTCGGTGCTCTCTTACTTCTACTACAAGGCAAGGCAGGACTCCAAAGGCGAGGTGCCGGAGGAGAGCTATCGCTACGAAGCGGACAAGCCTACCTCCCGGGAGGCGGCCATCATCATGCTGGCCGATTCCGTGGAGGCCGCCGTGAAGTCCATGCAACACCGCACCCTGAAGAAGGTGCAGATAGTCATCCGCGACATCATCAGGCAGAAGATGGAAGACGGCCAACTGGACCAGTCTCCTCTCACCTTCAGCGATCTGCACAAGATCAGCGATGCCTTCGAGGTGGTGCTGCGAGGTGCGGTGACCCACCGGATAGAGTACCCCAGCGATCACATTTCAGAGCAGCCCAGCCTGTCCACTCCCAGGTCCGGTCCGGAGTTGGTCGGGGCGAAGGCCAGGGACGGTAGGGCGAAATGAACCAGAATGGGGTGGACGGGCAGGTGGTGAACCATGTGGAGGTGTCCAATCTGACGGCCTTCCCCATCCGCGCGGAGAGGGTACAGCGATTGGCGGAAGCGGTCCTCACGCAGGAGGGTGTGGCGGGCTTGGTCTCCATAGCTTTCGTGCAGACCGAGGAGATGGCTCGACTGAATCGCGATTACCGTGGAGTGGAGGGAGCCACCGACGTCCTGTCCTTCGGCGGTTCCGCTGAGGACGAAGCGTGGCCAAACCCCGAGGGCAGCGAGGAAGAGGACTACCTGGGCGACGTGGTCATCGCGCCGGGAGTGGCCGTCCAGAACGCCGCGGCTGATGAGATCCCACCGTCGCTGGAACTGGCCACCCTGGTAACGCATGGCCTGCTGCACCTGGTTGGGTACGACCACGAGACCGATGGGGGCGAGATGCTGGCGCGCCAGGAGGCACTCCTGAGTCGTCTATGGGAAGACTCGGCAAAGGACTTGATCTGAACGTGTCGCAGCCGCCGGAGGCGCAACCCCATCTCATCCTGAGGCGTCTGAAGCATCCAGAACCGGCCGAGCTTGCCTTGCTGGCCATGCTGGACAGGGAGGCCTTCGGGTCCACGGGGCTGAGTGAGTATGACCTGGCGCTCATGGCACACGCCGGTGTGCTGTTGGTGGCCGAAGAGGCGCAGGTGCGGGTGGGAGCGTGTCAGCTGATGAGGATGGTAGACGATCCCGGTCTGCTCTGGGTGGTGGGTCTCTATATCCTGCCGGGCTTCAGGCATGCGCGGCGTGGGCGGGCGTTCCTGGGCGAGATCGTGTCTCTTCTGCCCTCCTGGGGTGCGCGGGGGTTGGTGTTGACCGTCCACCCGAATAACGAGGTTGCCCGCCGTCTCTACCGGCACTTCGGGTTCCGCCGTGTTGATTCATTGCCGGAGTTCTATGGCCAGGGCGAGGAGAGGGAATTGCTGATACTGGATCCGGCAAGGGAATCTCAGCAGGTAGTGGGGGGTATCAATGGCTGAGGAACAGCCTCTGCAGGGGCCGGAACCGTATCGTTCCGGCTTCGTGGCGCTGTTGGGGCGACCCAATGCCGGCAAGTCCACCCTGGTCAACAGACTGGTGGGTCAGAAGGTCAGTATTGTTTCGGAGAAACCGCAGACCACCAGGCGACGAGTGGCCGGTGTCGTGACCAGCACCACGCATCAACTGGTGCTGCTGGACATCCCCGGCTTCCAGAAACCGCGCGATGAGCTCACGCAGCGGATGCAACACACGGTCAATGCCGTGCTGAAGGAGATAGATGCTGCCGTGTTCCTGGTTGCCGGAGATGAGCAGATCGGCAAGGGAGATGCGTTCATCGCGGGCAGCGCGGCCCAGACCGGTGTTCCGGTTATTGTAGCCGTCAACAAGGCGGATATGCTGTCGCCGGAGCAAAGGGCCCGGCAACTGGACAAAGCGCGTGGTTTGGGCGACTTTGAATCCGCCTTCGTGATCAGCGCGTTGACGGGAGAGGGCCTGGCCGAATTGCGCGTGGCGCTGGAGGCGTTGCTGCCACTGGGACCGCGCTACTTCCCCGGGAATGAAGTCACGGATCAGAGCGAGGAGGACCTGATCGCTGAGCTCATCCGGGAGAAAGCGTTGCGGGTCACCGAGCAGGACGTGCCTCATGCCGTGTCGGTGGAAGTGTTGGAGATGGAGGAGCGGGAAGGCAAGGATTTCATCTACATACGTGCGGCGGTCTTTGTTGAGCGTTCTTCCCAGCGGCCTATCCTGCTGGGCGAAGGTGGCAGGCGGCTGAAGGAGATCGGAAGCGACGCCCGCCGGGATATCGAGCATCTGCTGGGGAGGCGGGTGTACCTGGATCTGGTGGTGCAGGTGAAGAAGCACTGGCGTCGCAACCCGGGCTTTCTGGGTCGTCTGGGTCTGTGAGGCCGTTTGACACCCGAGGTATGATGGTAGAACACCGCGCTAGGACACGGGGGTCCAAGGTTGAGAGTAGAGGAACTCGCCAAGACTATCGATAGCACGCTGCTACAGCCCACGGGCACGCAGGCGGACATTGAGGCGTTGTGCCGCGAGGCCATCGAGAACCACTTTGCCTGTGTGGTTGTCTTCCCTCACTGGGTGCCTTTGTGCCAACGCTTGGTCAAGGGGCATGACGTGAAGGTATCCACCGTAGTGAGCTATCCCTACGGCGCGGATATCCCGCGGGTGAAGGTCATGGCCGCGGAGCAGGCGGTAGCCGCCGGCGCCGACGAGCTGGAAGTGGTCATGAACATCCCGGCCATGCTGTCCGGCGACTTTCGCTTTGTGCGCGACGAACTCTCGCGGTTGGTCAAATCCGTCCGCATGAAGAGCGTCAACGCGGGGCGGGGGCTGGTCCTGGTGAAGATCATCGTAGAGGCATGCTTTCTGGACGAGAAACTCAAGAGACTGGCCTGCAAGATCGTGGAAGACATCGGCGCCGACTTCATCAAGACCTCAACCGGCAAGGGCACCGGCGGTGCCACGGTGCGTGACGTGGAGCTGTTCCGCGACCTTCTATCGGAGAGCGTAGGGGTCAAGGCCTCCGGGGGGATAGTGACGGCGGATGACGCCGAGACTATGATCAATGCCGGCGCGGCAAGACTGGGGACCTCTCACGCCGGAGCCATTATGCAGGAGTTCTCCTCCGGCAGGGAGTGAGCTCACGCGGGGGGCCACTCGAGTCCGCCGGCAGCTCTGTACCTTCCCTTGGTGTCTCTTATGGCCGGTTTCCGCTCCATCAAGACCCAGGCGCTGGTGGTGGGCACCATGCGGCTGGGCGAAGCGGACCGCTTGGTGACTCTCTACACCCGCGAGCGGGGGCGAGTGTCCGCGGTGGCCAAAGGCGTGCGGCGGCCCCTCTCGCGCATCGGTGGGCGACTGGAGCCCTTCAGCCTGGTGCATGTCCTGCTTCATCCCGGTCGCAGTATTTACACCGTGACCGGAGTGGATACCATCCGCAGTTTCCAGGCTGTTCGTGAGGAACTGTTCCGCCTGGAGGCGGGGGCACAGCTGTGCGAAGCGGTGCGCGGGCTCTTCACAGAGGAGGAGGCCAACCCGGCGGCGTTCAACGTGCTGGTGCGCGGCGTGGCCAAGCTTGCCGGCGCCAGTGGGGCCGGGGAGGTGAGCGTGGCGGTCACCGGTACCATCGTGAAGCTCCTCCTGGTGCAGGGATTCGTCCCGGATCTGGCCGGCTGTGTGGCGTGTGGGACAACGGAGGGCCTCGTGGGCTTCGGGGCCGAGGAGGGGGGCATCCTCTGCTCCCATTGCCTGGAGACGGCTGCGGTCGGCTGCTTTGCTGTGACCGACGAAGGCATTCGGTGCCTGCACGACCTGGTGTCGTGCCCGCTGGCCGAACTGGACCCAAGTCGGATGGAGGAATCAGGTCTGCGGGAGGCGGAGAGGATGGCCCGCCGCCTGCTGGCGCACTACGCCGGCTGGCAGACTGGTCCCTGACGCGCCCTGTGGGCTGTGCGGCGGTGGCGCGGGCTGCGGCCGGCGCCACCGGCCAAAGGGCCCGATGCCCTCTCTAGCGACGCTCGTAGTTGGGGGCTTCCTTGGTGATGGTGACATCGTGCGGGTGGCTCTCGATAAGGCCTGCCGATGATATACGTACAAAGCGTGCCTGGTGCCGCAGGTCCTCAACGGTTGCACAACCGGTGTATCCCATACCCGCCCGCAAGCCGCCGACCATTTGGAACACCACATCGGAAAGGGGCCCCTTGTGGGGGACCATGCCTTCGATACCCTCCGGTACCAGTTTCTTCTGGCCTTCCTGGAAGTATCGGTCAGCACTGCCCTCTGACATGGCGCCCACGGAGCCCATGGCTCGGTAGACCTTGTAGCTGCGTCCCTCCCAGAGGACGCGCTCGCCGGGACTCTCAGTGGTGCCCGCGAAGAGTGAGCCGACCATGACCGTGCTGGCTCCGGCGGCAATGGCTTTGACTATGTCGCCGGAATAGCGAATGCCGCCGTCCGCGATGATGGGGACGTCGAACTCGTCTGCCACGCGAGCGCACTCCGCTATCGCGGTGATCTGCGGCATGCCGCACCCCGTGACCACGCGTGTGGTGCATATGGAGCCCGGCCCCATGCCTACTTTCACGGCGTCCACTCCTCGCTCGATGAGGGCGTGGCACCCATCCGCCGTGGCAACGTTGCCCGCGATCAGTTCGAGATCCGGGTAGCGTTCCCTGATCTTCTCCACCGTGTCCAGCACACCCTGGGAGTGACCGTGAGCGGTGTCTACGCATATGGCGTCCACTTGGGCTTCAATGAGGGCCTCCAAGCGCGTGTCTGTGTCGGCGGCCACGCCCACGGCCGCGCCCACGCGCAGCCTTCCCAACTCGTCCTTGCTGGCGTTGGGGAACTCGATCTTCTTGGTGATGTCCTTGATGGTGATGAGGCCGCGCAGCTTGAACTGGTCATCCACCACCAGCAGTTTCTCGATCTTGTGGATCTTGAACTGCTCCACCGCCTGATCCAGAGAAGTGCCCACGGGGACGGTCACCAGATCCTTGGAGGTCATGAGTTCCGTGACCGGCCGGTTGGGGTCATTCTCGAAACGGGTGTCGCGATTGGTGAGGATGCCGGCCAGCGTTCCATCCGGATGGATGATGGGCACCCCGGAGATGCGGTACTCCTGCATGAGGGCTTCGGCGTCCCCGTAGGTGGCGGTGAGGGGAAGCGTGATGGGATCCACGATCATCCCGGCCTCGCTGCGCTTCACCTTGCGTACCATGTCCGCTTGGCGCTCGATGGGCTGGTTCTTGTGAAGGATGGTGAGACCGCCTTCGCGGGCCAGTGCTATGGCCAGCGCAGTCTCCGACACAGTGTCCATGGCGGCAGAGAGCAGCGGCACCCTAAGGCCTATGTGCTTGGTGGCCCGGGTGGCCACCTGCACGGCAAGCGGATGCACCTGGGATTCGGCGGGGATGAGAAGGACGTCGTCAAAAGAAAGGGCTTCGAACTCAAACTTGGCCTGCCGGTCTATCACGCCGCGCCTCCCGCATCTTCTTTTCGCTGATTCTATCGGAAAGGGAGAAGCGCTGCAGCGTGCCGGCCCTGTGGGTGTAGAGTGAAGCAGGTCGCCACCGGAGAGGAGAACAGCAGTGCGGTGCCTTACCGGCCCCACCTTCGCGCAGGCAGTGCCGGCCGGTGTATTGACTGTGCATCGTGAGCAGCGCGTGCTGGACCGCATCAACGTGTTCCCGAGTGGTCGACGCGGACACCGGAACCACGAGTCCTACCGGGACGGAGTGGAGATCACCCCTGCCGACATCCTGGAGCGGCTCAAGCATCTGCCGGTCACAACTCGGTGCGGCTCATGATCACTCACGCCGGGGCCCTGGCCGATGCGAAGGAGGTCCAGGGCATGCTGCTCTTCGCGGCCCAACACGGCGTTGAGCCCGCCCGCTTCGTGGGATGGGACATCGCCGGTCTGGTGCTGTGGCTTATCGGCTTCCTGTTCGAGTCCGTGGGCGATTTCCAGCTGGCTCGTTTCAAGGCTGATCCTGTCAACCGGGGCAAGGTCATGGATCGAGGTCTATGGCGGTACACCAGGCACCCAACTGCTTGGGCGAAGTGGCCATGTGGTGGGGCTACTTCCTCATCGCGGGGGCAGCAGGGGGTTGGTGGGCCTTCTACAGCCCCATCATCATGACGCTGCTCATCCTGCGGGTTTCCGGAATCACCATGCTGGAGGAACGGCAGAGCCAAACCAAGCCGGAGCACCGAGAGTACATCGAGCGCGCCAGTGCCTTCTTCCCCTGGCTCCCGCGGCGCCGTAGGCTCCCGCCGGATTGAGCGCCATCGGCAGGGCGGCGTCGAAATCGGTTAGAGATCGTGGATGCCGGCCGGCTCCACCCCGGCCTCCCGGAGCAGCGCTTCCATCTTTGCGCGATCCACACGCGCGAAACGCAGGGCGAGGCCGCAGTCGCTCGAGAGGTGCCGCGGCGTGGGCACCAGCCTGGTCTCCAGGCCGGCCTGCCGAGCAGCCTTGTCTGCCTTGATGGCCGCGGAGGTGGTGTGGAACACCACCACGGAGCGCGCCTCGGTTGCGGGCATCAGGCCTCCTTTCCCGAGCGACCCCGCGTGGCAGCAGATGCCTCCACGCAGGGAGGCACGCGGGGAGCGTGGGCAGCAGAGGCAGCAACTTCTGAGACCGCGCTGATGACGCGCTGAACGTCCTCTCTTGTGGTGAAGACACCGGCGGCGAGACGCACGGTGCCTTCGGGGAAGGTGCCCAGCGTGCGATGCGCTGCCGGAGCGCAGTGTAGGCCCACCCGAGTGAGGATACTGAAGTCCTCGTCGAGCCGGAGACCCACTTCATCCACCCTCATGCCGTCGATGCGGAGGCTGAAGGTGGAGGTGCGGCGCTCTGCCGCCGCCGGCCCATACAGGTGGACTCCGGGAATAGCGGCCAGTCCATCCCACAGCTCCTGCTCCACGGCCACCTCGGCTTGGCGGACTGACTCGATGCGCTGATCGGTCAAAAAGTCGATAGCCGCGCGCAGGCCGGCCAATCCTACTCCGTTGGGCGTCCCCGCCTCGAAACGATCGGGCAGCATGTCAGGGTGCTCCTCCCGCTCCGACCGGCTGCCCGTGCCACCACGCACCAGCGGCTGCAGCCGTTCCGGCGGGAATCCCGGTGCCAGCACCAGCCCGCCCGTCCCGGTCGGCCCCAGCAACGCCTTGTGGCCGGTGAAGGCCAGCAGGTCTATGTGCGCCGCCTGCAGGTCCAGGGGTAGGGCACCCACGGTTTGCGCGCCGTCCACTAGGAACAACGCATCCGCTTCGTGAGCCAACAGCCCCATCTCCACAACGGGCTGAATGGTGCCGGTGACGTTGCTGGCATGGGTGGCACAGGCCAAAGTAGCCCCACGGGCGAGCTCCTGTCTCCAGACGTCCAGCTGGATCAGCCCCTGGTGGTCGCAGGGGACCACACTGATGGCGACGCCTCTCCTCTCCAGTTCCCGCAGGGGCCGCATAAGCGAGTTGTGCTCCATTGAGGTGGTGACCACTCGATCACCAGGGCGGAGGAGGCCGAATAGCGCCAGGTTGAGGGCGTGGGTGGCATTGAGGGTGAAGATGACGCGAAAGGGGTCGTCGATATGCACCAGATTCGCGACCGCCTCCCGTGCCTCCAGGACGGCGAGCCCGGCCGCGATAGAGAGCCGGTGTCCCGACCGGCCGGGGTTCCCCCCCGAGTGTTCGAGGAAGTCGGCCATAGCCTGAGCCACCTGGGGGGGCTTGGGCCATGAAGTGGCGGCATTGTCCAGATACACGACGTTCATACCCTGCACAACCTTACCGCAGGTTCGCGCGCCAAGGGGGGCGATCTCCTGGCGCTTGGTCGCCATCATGATAGACGACTATCGAACAGATGACGAAGCACTGACCCATGGCGGGATCACTTCGCGAGGAGAAGCGGAGCGACGGTCTGGGTCGGGGGAGAGTCAGGATTCAAATAGGTGCGCAGTGTGGGCCGTGCGGGCACGCTCCAGCGCGGCGGCGTGTGCTCGAAGCTCCACCTGGTCGTCCAAAGGCGCCAGTGGCAGGCCGGCGTAGCCACGTCGGCGGAGTGCCACCGAGAGCAGATGGTCGGCCACGTGTGGGTTCTTGGGGAGGAGTGACCCGTGCAGATAGGTGCCGATGGCGTTTCGGTAGAGGGCGCCCTCGCTGCAACCGTCACCCGCGTTGCCCGAGCCTACCAGCACCTTGGCCAGAGCCGGGGTCCCCTCGTGGAGGAAGGTGAGGCCGCTGTGGTTCTCGAAGCCCACCAGCGTTCGCAGCTCCGCCGACTCCCCCGCCCGCTCCTCGGTCGACGCCCACAACGCGGCCGCATTGCTCAACTCTGCCACCATGTTGCCGACCAGGCGGCGGGAGCCCCCCTCCGTGTGGGCGTCAAACACGGAGATGCCGGGTAGCGTGTCACCCTCGTAGGTGTGGAAGTAGTGGCCGAAGAGTTGGTAGCCGCCGCAGACGGCGAGGGCGGGGAGGCCGTCGTTCACTTCGCGCCTGATGTCGGGCCCCATTGTCTCCAAGTAGGCGGCCACGAGCTTCTGGCCGCGATCCTGTCCTCCGCCCATGAAGAGGAGGTCTGCTCGGCCGAAGTCCGGCCGGTCCCCCGGGTTGACGCCGATCACTTCAAAGGCCAGCCCCCGCCACTGCAGACGCATGGTGAGGGCAATGATGTTGCCCAGATCCCCGTAGAGGTTCATGTGCCGTGGGAAGAGGTGATAGATGCGTAGGGGGGGCTGAGTCATGATATGGCCTCGCCACGCCAGTATTCCCTGAGCTCGCCGCTGCGCACCAAGCGCGCGCGTAGGTCCAGCATGGCCGTGTAGGTGGTGAGTATATCCAGGGATTCGCCAGGAGCGGCCAGCTCCAAGGCCTGGTCCAACGCGCGGCCCAAATCTGCTTCAACTACTGTCTGCTCGCTCCCGGCGCCGGCGTATTTCAGGCGCACCTCCAACTCACGAGCGCGGATGCCGCTGAGCACCAGGACGGGGAAGGCGGTGACCAGCGGTCGGAAGTCGACATCCCAGATCCAGGAGATATCGGTGCCGTCGGCCAGGTTGTCGTTGAGGCAGACCAATGCCACCGGGCGCTTCTGCCACGCGGAGACGTTCTCGATCACCTGGTTGAAGCCGGTGGGGTTCTTGACGAGGTGAATGACTCCCTGGCGGCCGTTGCGACTGAAGCGCTCCAGCCGTCCAAAAGCGGGGCGCATAGCGGCCAAGCCGCGCAGTGCCGTGGGGGCAGGGATGTCAAGCGCTTGGGCCACGGCCAGGGCGGCGAGCATGTTGTAGAGGTTGTAGAGGCCCGACAGAGACGTCTCCAGTTGCTCACCGCGACCGCGGTAACTGATGGTGGCGCTCAGGCCGTTGGGACCCAGCGACACACTCTGGGCGCACACCTGGCAGGGGGGGCGGGAGAAGCCGCACGCCGGGCAGAGGAACAGCCCGATGTGCGAGAAGTAGCGGCGATGGAATGTGAGCGCGTGCCCGCAGCGGGGGCAGTCGGAGGAGTCGATGGCCAACTCGCTGCGTGCGGAGACCTCCTCGCTCTCCAACCCAAAGTAGAGCGTACGGGAGCGATCCAAGCCCAGGGCCGCCACGGCCGGGTCATCCGCGTTCAGGACGAGGGTGGCATCCGGGGCGGCCGCGATGCCTTCACGGATGAGGGCGGCCGTCTTGTCGATCTCCCCATAACGGTCCAGTTGGTCCCGAAACAGGTTCGTGACCAGGATGACGCGTGGGGTGACCTGTTGCATCACTTGGGGCATGGTGGCTTCGTCCACCTCGAACAGACCGATGTCTTCGCCGGGGTAAGGGCGTGTGACGCGCGAACTCTGCACCAACGCGGACACCAGACCGCGCGAGAGGTTGGAGCCACCGCGGTTTCGCAGCACGCGCAGCCCCGCTCCCTCCAAGATGAAGCTGATGGCGAGTGACGAGGTGGTCTTTCCGTTGGTGCCGGTCACCACCACCGATCCGTGCGGGAGACGGCCTGCCAGTTGGCCCAGGATCTGGGGTGCAACCCGCTCCGCCAGCAGGCCGGGCAGCGCCTCTCCTCCGCCGCGGCCCAGGGCGCGCGACCAGAAGGATGCCTGCTTGGCGAGGAGGATGGCGGCGAACCGGCGTGTGGCGCCGGTTCGCCGCAGCTCTGTTCCGTGCGTAGCCGTGTTCTGTGCCGCCTTCCCCACCGCGTTCTCCGCGGTCCGATCTGACTGAATCATTCTACTGCGTCATCATTGCCTGCATCCCGCGCTAGGATGGTTTCGGAGATCAGGGGCCCTTGCGGGGTCCAGCAAGTGGGGCGAGAACCACGGCGACAGGGCATTGGGATACGATCGCCTGGTGCCGGCAGCGGAGTATTGGCGGCGAAGGAGGGTGGGCCGATGAAGGGAGCTACCGGAAAGCAGAGAGTCGCCGTTATCACCGGGGCGAGCAGCGGCATCGGAGAGGCCACGGCCAGGCGGTTGGCCGCCGATGGCTTCCACGTGGTGCTCGGCGCCCGCCGTGTGGATCAGGTCCGAAAGGTGGCGGAGGAGACGGGTGGGCGCGGCGTCTTCCTGGACGTCACTGATCCGGGGTCGGTCGTGGAGTTTGCGGAGCAGGTGACCGAGTGTGCCGTCCTTGTCAACAACGCCGGCGGGGCGCTGGGGCTGGAGCCGGTGGCTGAGGCGGTGGAGACGAAGTGGCTCTGGATGTACCAAGCGAACGTGCTGGGCACCGTGCGCGTGACCAAGGCCCTGCTGCCGAAGCTCATCGCCAGTGGTGATGGGCACGTGGTGGTGGTCAGTTCGATTGCCGGCTTGGAGGTGTACGAGGGGGGCGCCGGCTATACGGCGGCGAAGCACGGACAGACGGTGGTGGCGGAGACCCTTCGCCTGGAGTTGCTGGGGCGGCCGGTGAGGGTGACGGAGATCGACCCGGGTATGGTGGAGACCGAGTTCAGCCTGGTCAGGTTCGGGGGTGACGCGGAGCGGGCGGCCCAAGTGTACGCGGGTATGCTGCCGCTCTCGGCCGCGGACGTGGCGGACTGCATCGCATGGGCGGTGACGAGGCCGTCACACGTCAACATAGATCGCATAATTGTGAAGCCGCGGGATCAGGCCACGGCCGGCAAGGTCTTTCGGCAGTAGCACCAGGGTCGGGAGAGCCGATGCTCTTCTGTATCGCGCACACTGGGGCGGCGGGAGGGGGGGCACCGCCCCCTCCCGCCGCCCCCTCCTCGTTCTGTTGACCGAACGCGGAGGGCGGGTCAGGAAGCCACTGGGTCTTCCAGTTTGCCGGGCTCCGCAGGTTGTGTCTCCGAGTCGGGAGCCGTGTCTGTGTCGCCCGTGCCCGTGTCGGTCTCACCCTCTCTTTTCGCGCGGCCGGCCAGTTTCCGTACTTCCTCGTTGAGATCGTTGAGGGCCGTGGTGATCTTCGGCCGGATCTCCTGCACGGTCTTCTCGCCCGCGGAGCGGAAGGTGCCCATGGCGCGACCGGCTTCATCCTTGACCTTCTGCGCTTCCGGCGTGGCTGCGCTCTCACGGATGGCGGCTCCCAATTCGTTCACCAGCGACTCGAGGCCACCCTTCATCTCCTTGAGATGCCTGCGGCTCTCCTCGTTTCTCCAACCGGTGCGGAACGCTGCCGCCAGGCCGGCTCCCAGTGCGGCGAACTGGTTGCCCACCTCCTTCCACGCCTCTGCCATGCCGAGGCCCTCTTCTGTGGCGCCCTCCACCGCGGTGACGACCGGGTGCAGACCAACCGCCGCCGGTTCCACGGTCGCGGTGCAGGATTCCTCTGCGGGTGCGGGTGCCTCCCCTACTTCGGGCTGGTCCACCGTGGCCCCCGCCGCCTGTTCAGGCGTCATGGACTCGTTCAGGGCCGCCCCCGCTCCCTCGGTGTAGAAGTCCTTCTCCTCGTCCGCCATATGGGGTCCCTCCTCGTTGCTGTGGTGATCGCCAGACTGTGGATTGCCGGATTTCTTCCTGCGTTCGCTCAAACCTAACCACAACTGCCGCTGTCTACCCTCCCCGGTATGATGGCCTCCATGAGCAACATTATCAGCATCGTGCTCCCCACTTTCGCCACCATCGCCATCGGCTATCTGTTTGGACGCGTGTCCAGAGCCGATGTCCACGGCATAACCGACGTCGCCATGTACATCACCCTGCCGGCATTGGCATTCACCTCCATGCTATCCCGCCCCATTCAGGCGGCAGATGCCGCCCGCCTCTGGGGTGCCGCCGTGCTGCTCGCCGTAGGGGGCTGGGCCCTGGCGTGGGTGACCTTCCGACTGCTGCGCCAAGAACACTCCGGCCTCTACCTGCCCGTGATGTTCATGAACAACGTGAATATCCCCTTTCCCATTGTCTACATGGCCTTCGGTGACGAAGGTTTAGCCGTGGCCACACTCTTCTACATACCAAACGCCATCCTCATCTACACGTTGGGGGTCCACATCGCCTGCAAGGCAGGATCCTGGAGGGCCGGTTTGAAGGAGGTGCTGGGCATCCCGCTGATCTACGCGGCCGTGGTGGGCCTCATTCTCAACCTGGCCCATGTGCAGCCGCCCGCATTGCTGGTGGACACGTTGGAGTTCATCGGTCAAGCTGCGGTTCCCCTCATACTGATCACCGCGGGGGTGAACCTGGCGGGTATTCGTCCCACTGCACTGGTCACGGCCGCTCTCGCTTCCCTCCTGCGCATGGGTGGGGGCTTTCTGGTGGGGCTGGCGTTGGTGCCGCTGTTTGCCTTCACGGGGGTGGACCGGGCGGTGGTCCTCTTTGAGTCCGCTATGCCTTCCGCCGTGTTCACTTCGATCTTGTGTGCCAAATACCGTAACGAGGAGGCACTGGTGTCTTCCGTGGTCCTTATCACCACCCTGGCCAGTGTGGTGACTGTGCCCTTGCTGCTGTACTACCTGATGTAGCGGCTCACACCGGTCAACGGCCCTGCCCGCCGTCTGCCCGTCAGCTTCGCAGGTTGCCGCGCGCCAGCGAGGCGAAAGTCCCGGCCACGCACATGCCGGTGGCGATGCCGAAGGCCACCCGCACGGCGTGCTGGAAGGCGCTGTAGTGCTCGGGCGTGATCTCCACCCGCCCTATCACCACGGCAAACACCAGCATGGCCAGCGCCATGCTCACCATCTGACCGGTGGTGCGCATCGTGGCCAACGTGGCGGAGGCCAGCCCGTAGTGTTGCGGTTGCACGCTCGACATGATGGTGTTGGTGTTGGGCGAGGAGAAGAGGGCGAAGCCCAAACCCAGGAGTGCCAGCACGAGCAGGAGGTACACGATACTGGTGTCGGGCCCCAGAAAGATGAGCAGTGCCAGACCCACCACGGCCAGCGCCATACCGGTGGACGCTACGAGTCGGGGTTCCACCCGGTCCGAGAGCCGACCGGCCCAGGGGGAGAAGAGCGCCATGAGCACCGGCTGGGCGATGAGGATGAGGCCGGCGGTCTGCGCCGAGTAGCCACGGATGTACTGGAGATACAGGCTAAGAAGGAAGCCAACGGCGAAGGTGGCGCTGTAGTTGATGAGGGCGGCCAGGTTGGACAAAGCGAAGACCCGGTTGTTGCGGAACAGCCATAGGTCGAGAAGAGGGTTGGCGTTCTTTGACTCCCACCAGATGAACAGCAGGAAAGCTACCACCCCGCCGGCCAGCAGCAGCGCGCCGAGGGGCGAGGGCAGCTCGGAGAGCCCCCAGGTCAGCCCCACCAAGGAGATGATGTAGACAACGGATCCCACCCAGTCGAAGCGGCCACGTGCTCCCGGCACTTTCCACTCTGCCTTCACAAAGAGGGCCATCAGCACGGCCACCACGGCGGCCAGAGCGGCGGCCACGACGAACACGCTCCTCCAGCCCAGCCTTTCGGTCATGATGCCCCCCAGCACCGGGCCCACCGACAGCCCGAGGTAGGTGGCCGCCACGTTGATGCCCAGGGCTCGTCCGCGCTCCCCCGGAGGGAATACCGTGCTCACGATGGCCACACCGGTGCCGAACATCAGGGCGGCCCCGGATCCCTGTACGGCGCGGAAGGCGAGCAGCCAGGCCTCGTTCGGCGCCACGGCACACAGGAGAGAACTCGCGCAGTAGAGGAGCGCGCCCCACACGTAGATGCGTCGGCGGCCGATGATGTCCCCGATCTTGGCGAAGGGTACCAGTAAGGCGGCAGACGCCAGTATGTATACGGTTGAGAGCCAGCCCAACGCCACGGCGGACATGGAGAACTCGCGACCCATGGTGGGGAGAGCGATATTGAGGGAGGAGACCATCCATGGGGTGAGAAAACCACCCGCCGTGGTCACGACCAGCACGATGCCCTTCTTCGCCGACGTGGCGGGAGGATTGTCCATGAAGAGGGATTATATAGGGCTAGGGCGGCCATTCAGGTTATCGTGGCTTGCTGTGAGGTGCGCAGGCAGCCGACGTGTCGCGGGCGGGCTGCCGGAGACGCGGCAAACGGCGGAGGTTCAGTGGAAATCGAACGCGCAGTTGTGCTCCAGGGATTGAGTGAAGCAGAGGCACGGGCGCGCCGTGCCGCCGGCCAGGGCAACAACTCTCCTCTCAAGACCAGCCGTACTTACGCGCAGATCGTCCGAGAGAACGTCTTCAACACCATCAACAACATCCTTTTCGGCTTGGGCGTGATCCTCATTGCGCTGGGCCGCTATCTGGATGCCGTCATCGTGGTTGCCGTGGTCATGGCCAACACCGTGGTCTCCCTGGTGCAGGAGGTGAGGGCCAAACGCATGCTGGATCGCATTGCCATCCTCACCCGGCCCAAGGCCAAGGTGGTGCGTGACGGCCGTGAGCGCGAAGTAGACCCTGGTGAGATCGTGCTGGGGGATCTGCTGCGTCTCGACCCGGGCGATCAAGTGGTGGTGGATGGCTCCGTAGTGGGCGAGAGCCGCATGGAACTGGACGAATCGCTGCTCACCGGCGAGTCGGACCTGGTGCACAAGGAGGAGGGTGGCTCTCTTCTCTCCGGCAGCTTCGTGGTGAACGGTTCCGGGTACTTTGTGGCGGAGAAGGTGGGCACACAGAGCTTTGCCAGCCGGCTGACGGTGGGTGCCCAGGCCTTCCGTCGCGTGCTCACGCCGCTGCAGCGGGACGTGAACCTCGTGGTTCGCTCTCTGCTGCTGGTGGTGATGTACCTGGAGATCATCATTGTGGTGCGCGCGCTGGTCAACGACATCCCCTTCGTGGAGACCGTGCGGCAATCCACCGTCATTGTGGCCCTGGTGCCGAACGGCCTGGTGCTGGCCATTGCCGTGGCGTACGCGCTGGGGGCGGTGCGCATGGCCGGCAAGGGCGCTCTCATCCAGCAGTCGAATGCCGTGGAGTCGCTCAGCCACGTTGACGTGCTGTGCACGGACAAGACCGGCACGCTTACCACCAACCAGATCACGGCCCACGACGTCCGGCCGCTGGGGCTCACCCGGGACGCCGTGCTGAGCGCGCTGGGGGACTACGCTCTCACCACGACCAGTCCCAACCGCTCCATAGAGGCCCTGGCACGCGCCTACTCCGGGGGGCGCCGGCACATCGTGGATGAGGTTGTCTTCTCGTCGGCGCGCAAGTGGAGCGCTCTCAGCCTGGCGGACCGGCGGCCGGTGTCGGCGGCGGGTGAGGAGGGATCTGCGGCAGGCATGGTCCTGCTTCTGGGTGCTCCCGAGGTGGTGGCGCCGTTGTGCGAGGGCGGGGCTTCTGAGGACGCGTGGCGGCGGCAGGCTGAGGCTTGGGCCGGGCAGGGGCTGCGTGTGCTTCTGCTGGCTTGGAGGCCGGGCGGCGTGCCGCTGCACGACCAGGACGGTGAGCTGAGCCTGCCGGCCGACCTGACTCCGGCGGCCCTCCTCAGCCTGAAGGATGAGCTGCGTCCCAAAGTGCGGGAGACGCTGGAAGGGTTTCGGCAGGCGGGCATCGCGCTCAAGATCATCTCGGGGGACAATCCACAGACGGTCTCCGCCCTCGCTCGGCAGGCAGGCTTTCAGGGTGAGATGCAGGCAGTGTCGGGGGTGGAGCTGGAAGGTCTGACCCCCGCTCGGCTGGGCGAGGTGGCGGAGAGCGCCACCATATTCGGCCGGGTATCGCCTCGCCAGAAGGAGGCCCTGGTAGGGGCTCTGCGTGGCCGCGGCCACTATGTGGCCATGATCGGCGACGGCGTCAATGACGTCATATCGCTCAAAAGGTCAGACGTTGCCATTGCCATGGAGAGCGGCACGCAGGCGGCGCGCAGCGTGGCCGACATGATCCTCCTCAACGATTCCTTCGGCGCTTTGCCCTACGCCTTCCGCGAGGGACAGAGGGTGGTCAACGGCATGTTCGATATCCTGCGTATCTTCACGGTCCGACTCGCCTCGAAGGCGCTGCTCATTATGTCCGTGGCCATGATAGGGGGCTTTCCCTTTTTCCCCCGTCAGTCCTCTCTGCTTTCCTTCTTCGCAGCCGGCGTGCCCTCGGTGGCGCTGGCCTACTGGGCTCCGGCCGGTGCCCGAGGCGAGCGCAGCCTCTTGCGACCGCTCTTCCGCTTCAGCCTGCCGCCGGCGGTGCTTCTCAGTCTGCTGGGAGTGGGGGCCTACCTGGGATTCCTCTACCCGGCGATTGAATCGTACGAGAGCGCTCACCCGGCGGCGGGAGCGGCTGAAGCGCTGGAGGCTTCCCTGCCTGTGGCCACGACTGCCACCACTGCGCTGGCCATCTTCTGCAGCCTGCTGCTCCTGCCACTGGTGGTTCCCCCTACGCGATTCTTCACCGGTGGTGAGGAATGGCGGGGCGACTGGCGTCCCACCATACTGGGAGGGGGCTTGCTGCTGCTGTTCGGCTTGGTGATGGCGATGCCGCTGGGAAGGACCTTGTGGGATATGACTCTGCTGCCACCGCTGGGCTGGCTGGTCCTTGCCCTCTTGGCCATACTGTGGGCCTTGTGCCTCCGCCGGCTGTGGCGGTGGCGACTTCTGGAGCGGTTCCTGGCGCCAACAGCCCCCAAGGCGGGCGACTGAGTGGCCTTTTCTGTGGACGGAGTGCTTTGCGTTCTGTGGTGGCGCGGTATACTGAATGAGCGTTCGTTCATCTGAATGATGGTTCATCTGAATGGCTAGAGTGACACAGGCACACGTAGATTCCCGGCGGACGGATATCCTGGAGGCCGCCCTGCGCATGTTCGCGCAGAAGGGGGTGGTGGCAGCCACCATGCAGGAGGTGGCCGGAGAAGCCGGTATCAGCACCGGTGCTATCTACCGCTACTTCCCCGGCAAGGACGAGCTGCTGCAGGCCGTCTTTGAGGAGATCAGCGAGCGCGACAAGGTATCATTCATGCATGCGGCCGGCGATATCAGCAGCCCGGCCGACGCTCTGCTCAACGTGGGGCGGGTGGTCACCGAAAGCCTCAAGTTGAGCTCGGTGCAGGACGAGACCATGTTGGTTCTGGAGGAGATCCTGGCCGAGCACCGGGGAGATGGTTCCCGGCTGCGGCGGCGTGATGTGCAGCAGGCCCATTTGGCCACGTTGGAGCAACTCGTGCGGCAGGCACAGGAGGCAGGGGGCCTGGACAGAGAGATTGACCCCTGGGCCTTTGCCGTCATCCTGCTCTGTTGCATCAATGGCGTTCGGGTTCTCTCGCTGGAGATGGAAGACAGCATCGACATGGACGAGGTGTTCGGCGCACTTCAATCCGTTCTTTTCCGTTTTGCGCCCTCGTCCCCGTCGAAAAAGGAAGAAACATGAATCTGAAGAAGGTCATGGGCCGGTTTTCCACGGCCCGCATCGCCGGCTGGTGTGTCCGCCGGCGGTGGGTGGTTATCGGAGTGTGGGTGGTACTCCTGGCGCTGGCGGCTTCGGCTCTCACCGGCGTGGGCGGGATCTTCACCGCTGAAGAGCTGGAGCTTACCACCTCCTCCCCGGAATCGGTGCGCGCGGATGCCCTGCTGCAGGCCCAGCTCAGCGGGCCGGAGCAGGCTGCGGAGACGGTGATCGTTCGCTCCGGCACTCTGACGGTGGATGAGCCGGCGTTCCAGGAAGAAGTGAACGCCATCACCACCACGCTGCTCGCCCATCCGGAGACGGTGGCGTCGGCCGCGAACTACTACCAAGCCAAGGGGGCCGGCTCAGCGGCGGCAGAAGCCATGGTCTCCGCTGATCGGCACACTACCCTGATCCCGGTGACGTTGATTGGGTCGGAAGCGGAGGAGGATCAGCGCCTGGAGGAGTACCTGGCGTTGGTGGCGATGGAGAAGGGTGGGGATTTCCAGGTACTGACCATCGGTGGTGGGTCGGTAGGTAAGGAATTCGTCGACACCGCTGACTCCGATCTCAAGCAGATTGAGTTGTTCGGGCTGCCCATCACGCTGTTCGTGTTGGTGGGCGTCTTTGGCGCGGTGGTGGCCGCAGGAGTGTCCATGGTGCTGGCCGGAGTGGCCATCCTGGTGGCCGTTGGTGCCACGGCGGTGGTGAGCCACTACGTGGACCTCTCCTTCTTCGTGGTCAACGTGGTGAGCATGCTGGGCTTGGCTGTAGGCATCGACTACTCGCTCTTCATCACCGAGCGCTACCGTGAGGAGCGGCGATCCGGTGCATCCAAGGAGGAGGCCATTGTCACTGCCGGGGGCACTGCCAGCCGCGCCGTGCTCTTCTCGGGTGTCACGGTGATGCTGGCCCTCCTGGGGCTGCTCATCGTGCCCATCGCCATCTTCCACAGCCTGGCCATAGGCGCGCTGCTGGTGGTGAGCGCCGCCGTAGCGGCCATGCTGACCCTGGTGCCGGCCCTGCTCAGCGTGCTGGGCGACCGCATCGACTGGCCGCGCCGGAGGAAGGTAACGGATGCATCCAGACATACGGAAGGCGGCGTCTACAGTGGTTTCTGGGGCAAGCTGACAAGGAGCGTGATGGCTCGTCCCATCGTGAGTGTAGTGGTGGTGGCGGTGTTGCTGCTGGCCGCTACGGTCCCCTACTTCTGGCTGCAGCGAGGTCCTTCGGGCGCCGACGCCCTGCCCGAGGGTGACGTCAAGACGGCCTACGAAGTGCTGTCGAAGGAGTTCTCCGCGGGACTCATGAATCCCGTGGAGGTGGTGGTCAACGCTCCACGCACTGCCGAGGTGGAGAAGGCCATTGCGGGTCTCCAGGCGGCGACTATCACCGACGGTTCGTTCGTTCCGGCCACACAAGTGGTCTGGAGTGCGCCGGGTGACCTTGCTGTGATCAGTATCCCCCTGTCCATGGATCCGGAGAGCGTGGAAGCGCGCGAGGCGGTGGGACGCCTGAGGGCGGATCTAATCCCGCAGGCCTTCGCCTCCTCCGGTGTCGAGGTCCTGGTGACCGGTCAGACCGCCTACGATCTTGACTCGGTGGACGTCATCGATGACTACACACCCGGCGTGTTCGTGTTCGTCTTGGGCCTGAGCTTTGTCCTGCTCCTGCTGGTGTTCCGCTCCATCGTGGTCCCGCTGAAGGCCATCCTCATGAACCTGCTGTCGGTGGGGGCCTCCTACGGCATTCTGGTGCTGGTCTTCCAGGTCGGCTGGGGCGAGAAGCTGTTTGGTCTGGCGCAGACGGAGACCATTGAGGCGTGGGTGCCCATCTTCCTCTTCTGTATCTTGTTCGGTCTGAGCATGGACTACCACGTGTTCCTCCTGAGCCGTATCCGTGAGCACTGGGACGAGACCAAGCAGAACGCGGAGTCGGTGGCAGTGGGCCTGAAGAAGACCGGTCGCATCATTACCGGGGCGGCCGTCATCATGGTGGTGGTGTTCGCCAGCTTCGCCGCCGGCAAGCTGGTCATGATGCAACAGATGGGCTTCGGGTTGGCGGTGGCCGTGCTGCTGGACGCTACCCTCGTCCGCTTCGTGTTGGTTCCCGCCACCATGGCGCTGTTGGGGAACGTCAACTGGTATCTCCCCCGCTGGCTGCACTGGCTGCCTGACCTCCGGGTGGAGGGCGGCGGCCACAAGGCGGCTCGGGTACCGGCGGCGGTCTTGGAGAAGGCGGAGGATGCCAAGGAGTAGCCTGGTGGGCATCGACGGGTTGGGACTGGGTCGTGTCGCTGTGTGACGCGGAGGCGGCAGAGGGCGCGTGTGAGTGGGGGGCGGGCCGCTGGAGCGGCCCGCCCCCCCACTCGCTTCCCATGAGTCTGCGTCTAGAACAGCGTGGTGCAGTAAGGCGGACGGGGGGTGCTGAAAAGGGTGTCGGCCAGGTCCAGGGCACCCGGGACCCTCTCTTCCACCCAGCCGGCCTCGGCCAGCGTGGTGAAGCTCACGCCACCCAGGTACGCTGCGCTGAGAGCCGCCACGTCCATGTGCAGCATGGGGCGGCGGCGAGTGCGGGTGCAGGCGGCTGCGCTTCCGTGGCAGGCCAGGAGGAAGCGGCCGCCTGCACTTCCCAAGAAATGGTCGCTTGCCTCGAGCACCAACTCGCCACCGCCCTGGTAGCGGCGGCCGGCCAACGCAGCCGGTATGGACAGAATGCGCAGCCAAAGCCCGTCATGGAGGTCGTTGACCACGAGCCGGCGAGGATCGGCCAAGTCCCAACGGTAGGCGAAGTCGGCCGGCGCCGTGTCCCACGAGACGACACGCACCAAGTCCAGTCCCAGGCAGAAGCGCCACAGGGCGCGGCGCACCGTGGCGTGGGCCCCCACCAGCTCCACAAGCTTGACTTCGTTGTTGGCCAAGCCGGAGGTCTCTTCGTACACCATGCGGAAGCTGACGTAGCCGTCCGCTTCTCCCGCCTGGTCCTCATGCACGGCGTGAAACAACCGGCTGGCGCCGCCACGGTGTCTCTCCACGTCCGCCAGCCATGCCGTCCAGAAGCCGCGTGGGCGGCTGACCTCGCCCGGCAGCTGCCGACCGTGTCGCTCGTAGAGTCGTGGCAGCAACTCGGTGACCTCAGCCTTCTCGGCAAGGCGCACTCTCCCCGTATCCCGCAGTGGCTGGAGTGGATGCGCATCGCGGGTCTCCACGCGCAGGCCCATGATGTGTGTCGCCGGCGCGAAGCCGAACCTCCCATAGATTCGGCTTTCGGAAGCCCACAGGCCCGCCAGCGCCTCGCCGTGCTCCACCGCGTCCAGCAGTTGTTCCTTCATGAGGCGGCTGAGGATGCCTCGGCGGGTGAACTCGGGCCTGACCCCGATCCAGGTCACACCGGCCAACGGCAGGCGCGTCCCGCCGGGTATGGTCATCTGCAAACTGAGCACGGCGCTGGTGCCCGCCATGCGCTCACCAATGAACCCGGCCCGCGTCCGATTGAACTCCATGAACGGCCGATCGGCCTCCATCTCCTCCGCTGAGGGGTGCTCCAGGAATGCCGTGTACCCCACACGAGCGAAATCCTCGTACTCCTCGGGGGCGATGGCTCTGGTGGTCAGGGCGCCGTGCTCCATGGCGTTCCTCCGCGCGGCCGCCGAAGAGGCGGCAGTGTCCTTGGTTCGAATCCGACTGATGTTACCCTAACCATTATGAGCCGTCCCTCCCCATTCCTTGACTCGGTGCCGAGCAGACCCGGGCGGCCGGATATCGACCCGGCAGCGCTCCTTGCCCTGCCTCGCAGCGGCAGTGAAGTCCTGGCTGAGGTGCTGGCGCTCGTCATCGCCCTCGGTGGCGTGGCCTACTCCTTCAGCGCCTGGAGCACGCTTCCGGCGCAGGTGCCCACCCACTTCGATCTCAGCGGCCGGGTGGATGGCTATGGGAGCAAGGATGCGTTCCTCTTCCTCCCGCTGATAAGCGTCGTTCTATGGGCGACACTGACCGTGGTGGTGAGGTTCCCTCGCCTGTTCAACTACCCGTTCCGTTTGAAGACAGAGGAGCTTCCCGGCCAGTTCCGCCTTGCTCGCTGGTTCCTCTCATGGCTCAAGGTCGCAATCGCCCTGATCTTCGCCCTGACCCAGATGACCATCGTGCAGATGGCCGTGCAACCGGAGGGGGGCGGGCGCTGGATGGCTGCTCTCCTCGTGCTGGTGGTGGCCGGTCAGGTGGGCATCCTGATCCTGGTGGTGGCGTATCTGAGTCGATCTGCGGGCTTGAGGAAGAGAGCAGCGAAAGAGCCGGCCACGAGCGGCTTCTCCTAGCGCAGAGGAGGTTTGTGGTGCATGCTTTGGTCATCGCCGGGTCCGCCCTGGAGGAGGGTATGGATCCCGGGTGCTTGGAACCACCTGACGTGCTGTATCTGGCCGACGGCGGAGCAAACCACCTCGACGCCGTGAGTGACACCCTGACGGCGGCAAAACCTTGGGTGCTGGTGGGCGACATGGACTCCATCTCAGCCGGCGCGCGGCGGCGGGTGGAGGAAGCCGGGGGAGAGGTGGTGACGCTGCCGGCGGCCAAGGACGAGACGGACCTGGAGCACACGCTGCGCCTTGCGGTGGAGCGGGGTGCGGAGCAGGCCACGGTGCTGGGCGCCCTTGGCGGCCCGCGCTTGGATCATCTGCTGGGTGCGGTTACGCTGTTGACCGCGCCCTGGTTGGAGGGGTGCCGGGTACGCCTGTGCGACGCTCGGCATGAGGTGTTCCTGGCTCGCGGCCAAGCCCTGATCCGGGGCGCGGTGGGGGACACGGTCTCGCTGATTCCGCTCACCCCTGACGTGAGGGAGGTGGTCACGGAGAGCTTGGCCTATCCCCTTCGCGGTGAGGTGCTTGCGCAGGGCAGCACCCGAGGCGTCAGCAACGTGATGCTGTCCACCGAGGCCCGGGTCTGCCACGGGGAGGGCCGCCTCCTGGTTGTCCACTACCGGGAGCCGGCCGTGCCGGTCGCGTCAGCCGCCACGCTGGCCTGCCAGTTCTCCCTCTATCCACTGCGGCAGCAGAGCCTGGACCAGGCCATCCGGGCCGGCCTGGAGGCGGCCACCAGATCCGGGGCACCCCGGGGCATTTCGGTCCAGCTTCAGCCGCTCAGCACGTTGCTGCAGGGAGAGCGGAACGCGGTGTTCGCAGCGCTCAGAGCCGCTTTCGACGCGGCAGAAGGACTGGGCTCGCTGGTCATGGTGTGCGCCATGACGTCCCACACTCCCACGGAGGAGACTCTGGCCGACATACGTGGCAAGAGCATCGACCCCTGGCTGTCCTCCCAGCGGGAGGGCCCTCCTAACCTCCCAGGATGACGATGCCTTTCGGGTCCACCCGGAGGCTCAGTGGCTCTCCCAGGCGCGGGGAGCCGCCGTCCGCCAGTTCCACCTGCAATCTGGCGCCGGAGGGGGTCTTGACCACCAGCCGGTAGACACCTCCCAAGAAAACCCGGGAAACCACCTGCCCCTGGATAGGCCCATCGGCCGCCGGCACAAAAGCCGTGGGCCTGACGACGATACGCATGTCTGCGGAGCCGGCTGCACCTCCCGCGGCAGGCAGGTGCGCGCCCTTTCTCTGGTCTCCGAGCGGCAGGCGGCCCCACGCCGTCTCGGCCCAGCCGTTCGCCACCCGTGCCTCCACGATATTGGCCAGGCCCAGGAAGCGGGCGACCCACTCGTCCGCCGGTTTCCACCACACCTCCTCGGGCGAGCCCTCCTGGGCCACCTGCCCCCGGCGCATGACCACCACTCGATCGGCCAGCGCGAAGGCCTCCTCCTGGTCGTGCGTGACGTAGATGGCCGTGATGCCCAGGGTGGCGAACAGCTCGCGGAGCTCCTCGGTCAGCCGCTCGCGCAGGGTGCGATCCAGCGCGCCCAGGGGCTCATCCAGCATGAGCAGCCGGGGCTCGGGGGCAAGAGCCCGCGCCAAGGCCACGCGCTGCTGCTCGCCGCCGGACAGGTTGCCTATTGCCCTGTTGCCGTAGCCGTGCAGTCCCACGCGTTCCAGGGCGGCGCCTACTCGCCGGGACAGTTCGGCTCCCTGCACCCCGGCCATGCGCAGTCCGAAGGCCACATTGCCCGCTACGCTTTTGTGCGGGAAGAGGGAGTAGTCCTGGAACATCAGTCCAAATCCGCGGCGGTGAGGGGGCAGATGGTCCAGCGGGTCGCCGTCCCATAGGATCTGCCCTTGCTCCACGCGCTGGAGCCCAGCGATGGCCCGCAGGAGAGTGCTTTTGCCGCAGCCGCTGGGGCCCAGCACCGATACCACTCGGCGGTCGGGCACGGTGAGGTTGAAGTCATCAAGGGCGGCAATCCCAGCGAAGTGCAGGGTGAGGGCTCGTGCCTCCAGCATCAGAACTCCCCGGCCTCGCCCACGCGGAACCGCTCGATCAGCCCCACCGCCAGGGCCGTCACCAACATCAGGATCACGCTGAGGGCCATTGCCTGCCCCAGATTGGATGCACCGGGCCGGCTGAGCAGGCGGTAAATGGCCACGGGCAGGGTGGGTGTATCGGGGCGGGCGATGAAGGAGGTGGCTCCGAATTCGCCCAGGGAGATGGCGAAGGCGAATCCTCCACCCACCAGAGCCGAGCGCATCACCAGCGGAAAGTCGATCTCGCGCCAGACCTGGCCGGGTGGTGCGCCCAGCATAGCGGCGACCTCGCGCAGGCTTGTCTTCACCGAGCGGAGCACCGGGAGGGCGGTGCGCACCACGAAGGGGATGGCCACCAGGGAGTGAGCCAGGGGGATGAGGAGCGGTGAGGTGCGCAGGTCCACCGGTTCGTCCAGAGCCACGATGAAGCCCAAGCCGATGCTTACGGCCGAGGTGCCGAGAGGCAGCATGAGGAGCACGTCCAGGCCGCGTGAGACCCAATCCCGGCGGTGGGCGATGGCGGCCGCCGCGGTGATGCCTATCGCCACGGCGATAACGGTGGCGCCGACGGCGAACGCCAGTGAGTTGCGGAGGGCTTCGGCCGGGGGGGCAAAGAGCGCGCCGCTGCGCGTGGAGCTCAAAGCGAGGTAATGGGCCAGGCTGTAGCCAGAAGCCGTCCGGAAGGAGCGTTCCAGGAGAAGGGCCAGGGGGGATCCCAGGAAGAGCCCGGTGAAGGCCAGCGTGCCCCACACGAAGACGTGCTCACTGACGGAGCGGGGTCGGCGCGCGGTCTCCGCCACGGGACGCAGACCCAGCTCCACGGATCGTCTCTCCTGGTAACGGTTGTACAGCACGAGTATGACGGTGACTCCCACCATCTGCACCACTGCCAGCGCACCGGCCAGCGCCAGATTGAGATAGGCCGTGGTCTGACGGTAGATCTCCACCTCGATGGTGGCATAGCGCAGGCCGCCCAGGATGAGGATCACGCCGAACGAGGTGAAGGTGAAGAGGAAGACCATGGA
This sequence comes from Gaiellales bacterium, assembly GCA_012719395.1. Taxonomy (GTDB): domain Bacteria; phylum Actinomycetota; class Thermoleophilia; order RBG-16-64-13; family RBG-16-64-13; genus JAAYAL01. Next base: position 127,351 of record JAAYAL010000024.1, read on the forward strand.
GGCGGCGGCGGCCACGGCCGGCCGCAGCAGGGGCAGGCTGACCTCGCGAAAGGTGCGCCAGCGCCCCGCGCCCAGCATGCGCGCCGCTTCCTCCAGCCGCGGGTCCAGGTGGGACCACAGCCCCCCCACCGTACGCACCACCACGGCGTAGTTGTAGAAGACGTGGGCAATGAGGATGGCGGCCACGCTGTGGCGCAGGTCTATGCCCAGCGGCCCTTGAGGGCCGAGCAGGGCCAAGAAGGCCGTGCCCACCACCACGGCGGGCATCACGAAGGGAATGGTGATCAGTGGTCTCATGAGCGACTTGCCGGGGAACTTGTAGCGGGCGAACACGTAGGCTGCGGGGAGGGCGATCACCAGTGTGAGCACAGTGGATACCACCGCCTGCCAGATGGTGAACCACACCGCCTCTCTGAGTGTGGCTCGGGCGGCTATCTCCCAGAAAGGCGACAGGTCCAGCTTGCCCGTGCCCGTCAGGCTGACCCACAAGACGCTGAGTAGGGGGTAGAGGAACAGGTAGCCCAGGTAGGCCAGGGGGGCGGCCACCAGCATGGTGGCCGCCACGCGGCGCCCGGCCTTGAGGCCGGGCGCCCACGACGACGTAGGTGTTAGGCCACGGCCCAGCGTCATCCGATCCCCAGCGCCGACCACTCCTCTATCCACCGCTCCCGATCCTTGCCGATGGCAGCGGGGTCCATGGTGGAGGTCTGTGCCGGCACGGGGGCGTTGGTTGTGAAAACGTCGGGCAGCTGGGCCTCAGAGTTGGCGGGGAAGACGAACATCTGTAGCGGCATGTCCTCCTGGAAGGGCCGGGACAGCATGAAGTCGATGAGACTGCGGGCGCCTGCCGGATTCTTGGCGCCTGCCAGCACTCCTGCGAACTCCACTTGGCGGAATGCGCCCGCACTCATGGCGGCGGTGGGAGCCTCCAGCAGATCCGTGTCCGCGAAAACCACCTCGACCGGCGGCGACGACGCATACGACACCACCAGCGGTCGGTCTCCTTCGCCGGCGCCGCCGGAGAAGCTGCTGTAGTACGCCTCCTCCCAGCCGGAGACCACGCGCACGCCGTTTGCCTGCAGGTCGCGCCAGAAGTCCTTCCAGGTGTAAGGGCCGCTCTCGCCGAACTCGGCGATGGTGGCCAGCAGGAAGGCCAGTCCCGGTGACGATGTGGCTGGATCCTGCACCACCAGCATATTGCGGTATTCCGCCTTGGTGAGGTCCCGAAGGGAAGCGGGGGGCGCCGGCGTGCCGGGGAAGGCCTCCTTGTCGTAGTTGATGCAGACGTCGCCGTAGTCGATGGGGGTGGCCCGGCGCGTGGGGTCGAGTTGCAGCTCGGCGGGGACGACGGAGAGGGCTGGAGATTCGTAGGCGTCGAAGATGCCCGCGTCCAGTGCTCGTGTGAGGAAGGTGTTGTCCACGCCGTAGAGGACGTCGGCCAGCGGGTTGTCTTTGGCCAGGATGGCCTGGTTGAGCATGGAGCCGGCGTCTCCCGCCCGCAGGATTCGCACGGTGTACCCGGTGTGGGCGGTGAACTCCGACAGGACGTCGTCGCTCACGGCGAAGGAGTCGTGAGTCATGAGCACGATCTCGGGGTTGGCCCGCACCGTGGAGGAGGGGCTCTCCGCCTGCGCCGTGGTCTGGGAGCCCGCGCTGCATCCGGCGATTCCCCCCAGGAGAACTGCGCAGGCCAGCAGGGCCACGAGCTTGATTGCGCTACGGTATGCAGTATCCACCCGTACCTCCGTGTGCGGCATGGTCACCATGCTGGAGGAACGGCCTGAAACGAGAAAAGGGCGCTGCAAATAAGCTGCAGCGCCCGGGCGTACCAGTTAACGTTGCTTCCCTTCGCTGGAATTACCCAGATCAGGTTCGCAGGGTTAGTGGTCGAACCACACTCTCAGCGCCAGGCGCTCCCCTAGCAAAGCTCTTGAACAAAGTCCAGTATAGAGGAACACCTGCCTGCCGGCCAGGTCTCCGCCCTCATGATGACTGGGCTCAGGCTGCGTTGTCAGCGGTGAGGATCTGTCTCCATTCCGGCCCACATCCAGGCGGAGCTGGATCGCTGCGACAAGTGCGGCTTCTGCATGGTCGGTTGCCCCGCCTACGCGGCCGCGCCATTCAAGTGGCTGGTGACTCGCGGGCGGGTGTCGCTGCTGCAGGATGTCGTGGAGGAGTGCATCAACGCGGACGACACGGGCGTGCTGGAGGCCGCCTTCGGCACCATGAGGGCGTGGCGGGCTTCGGGGGGCGGGGGGGCGGACCGCCGGGTTGAGGATGGGCTGCCGGTGCTCTACCTGTCCGAGTTCTTGGACCAAGCCTATGCAGCCGGAAACGGGGCGGGCCCGTCACGGGGGCTGCCCCGATTAGCCTCAACCGCTCCCAGGCGTTATGCTAACAAAATGGGGAGCGGTCGAATCTGTCGACCAAACCTGCGCTACGTGCAGTGACAAGTTGGGGAGTCGGCTGCTGTTGAACGAGGAGCAAGACATGCGCAGTGTGATGTCAGGCAACGAAGCTATCGCCCGGGGTATCTGGGAGGCCGGCGTCAAGGTGGCGGCTGCCTACCCCGGCACGCCTTCCACCGAGATACTGGAGAACGTCTCCACCTACCCCGACGTGTACAGCGAGTGGTCGGTGAACGAGAAGGTGGCGCTGGAAGTGGCCATCGGCGCCTCCTCCACCGGGGCCCGGGCCGTGGCGGCCATGAAGCTGGTGGGTCTGAATGCGGCGGCCGACCCGCTGTTCAACTCCTCTTGGATCGGCGTGCGCGGCGGCTTGGTGGTCATCTCGGCCGACGACCCCGGCCGCCACTCCTCCCAGACGGAGCAGGACAACAAGAACTACGCTCGCTTCGCCATGATCCCGGCCTTGGAGCCCTCCGATAGCCAGGAGTGCAAGGACTTCCTCATGCTGGGCCTGGAACTCTCCGAGGAGCTCAACTGCCCTGTGCTCATGCGCACTACCACCCGCACCTCCCACTCCAAGGGCTTGGTGGAGTTGGGCGAGCGGCACGAGCCGGACCGGGAGATCGGTATCGAGAAGGATCTCAAGTACAGCCTCCTGCCCGCCTTCACCCGCAATCGGCCCAAGGAGATGTACGAACGCTTGGCCCGCATCCGCCGGCGCGTGGAGACGCTGCCCATCAACCGCATGGAGATGGGCGACACCGAGGTGGGCATTGTGGCCTGTGGCGCCGCCTACCAGTATGCGCGGGAAGCCTTCCCGGGAGCCAGCTTCCTCAAGGTGGGCTCTCCCTATCCCCTGCCGGTGAAGATGGCGGCCAACTTCCGCTCCCGCGTGAAGACGCTCATCGTGGTGGAGGAGTCCGACGCCTTCCTGGAGGAGCAGCTCATCTTGGCCGGCATCAAGGTGGACCACGGGCAGGATCTGCTGCCGCACTGGGGCGAGCTGGATCCGGCCCTGGTGGCCAACCTCCTCACCGCCGCCGGTATCCCCGGCGCCGCCGCCTCGCTTCTGGCTCAGCCCTATGCCGCACAGGAGGGCCTGCCCGTGCGTCCGCCCACGCTCTGCCCCGGCTGCGGCCACCGCGGCGTGTTTACCGTGCTCTCGCGCCTGAAGCTTTGGGTCTCCGGCGACATCGGCTGCTACACGCTGGGCGCCATGCCGCCCTTCAATGCCATGAACTCCGACATCTGCATGGGCGCCTCCATCTCCACCGCCCACGGTATCCAGAAGGCGCTGGGAGAAGCCGCGTTTGAGAAGAAGAACCGCAAGATCTCCGTCATCGGTGACTCCACCTTCTTCCACTCCGGCATCACTGGCCTGCTCAACACCATCTGGAACAACGGCAACTCGGTGATCGTCATCCTGGACAACCGCACCACGGGTATGACCGGTGGTCAGGACACGCCTGGCACCGGCAAGACGCTGATGGGCACCGTCGCCCCCGCGCTCGACATTGCCCACTTGTGCCGGGCCATGGGCGTGTCGCGGGTGGAAGTGGTGGACCCCTATGATCTCAAAGCCGTGGAAGTGAGCGTCACCGCCGCCCTGGACTCGGGACAGCCCTCGGTGATTGTGGCTCAGGCTCCCTGCGTGCTGGAGTACAAGGTGCGCATGAGTGATGCGTGGGTGGTGGATCTGGAGGCCTGCACCGCCTGCAAGCGCTGCCTGCGCGTGGGCTGCACCGCCCTTTCGCTGCTGTCGCCTGACGAGAAGGGCAAGCAGAAGGTGGAGATAGATCCCACGCTTTGCATCGGCTGCGGCGTATGCGCCCAAATGTGCAAGTTCAACGCCATCGGCCCGAAGGTGGCCGAGCCGGCCCGAGCTTGAAGTCGCCACGGAAAGAAGAGGGAGCCACTCACACCATGGACACAGCCTATCAGGAACCCATGAATCTCCTCCTTTCCGGCGTGGGGGGGCAGGGCGTCATCCTGGCCAGCTTCTTGCTTTCCCAGGTCGCCCTGGAGGCCGGCTACGACATCAAGCAGAGCGAAGTGCATGGCATGGCCCAGCGCGGCGGCAGTGTGGTTTCGCACCTGCGCTTCGGTCATAAGGTCTACGCGCCGCTTTTCACCCCCGGCCAGGCCGACCTCCTGCTCTCCTTTGAGCCCTTGGAGGCGCTGCGCTACCTGCACTGGCTGAAGAAGGACGGCCTGCTGGTCTACAACACGGTGCGTGTCAACCCCTCAACTGTCTCCTCGGGGGCGGCCGAGTACCCGGAGGGCGTGGAGGAGCGCATCGGCCGGAGCTTCGGCCGGGTGGTGGGCCTGAACGCCGTAGCCATCGCTGCCCAGGCCGGCACCGCCCGGGCCGCCAACCTGGTGCTTCTGGGCGCGGCCTCGCCCTCGCTCCCCTTCTCACGTGAGATGTGGGACGCCGTGCTGAAGCGCGAGCTGGCCTCCAACGTCTTGGAGGTCAACCTGAAGGCCTTCCAGCTGGGGAGGGCAGCGGTGGAGGGATAGGGGAACGACCCCGATGGCCCTCTGCGGCGGGAGACTGCGGATGGTTCGGGCGGCGCCCCTGAAGGGGCGCCGCCCTCCTCATTCCAGGGGTGCGGTTGATGCGTCTTCCCGCCCAGCACTCCCTGACCGTCGATTTCCGCGCGGTTCCTTCAGAAGTCGAATACACTGGAAGGAAGGGAACCGAGGGTGAGACGGTCGGCAGGTCGGAATACGGTGGTGCGGACCGGCGCGCTGGACGTTCCCACATAGTCAGAGGGCGAGCGGCGGGGGGACGCCGGCCGCTCAGACAAGAGAAGGGGGGGATGCCTCGTGGAGGCAGGCAACGTCGCGCGTGACCCGGTACCCATCGAACCCAAGATGCTTCTGGAGCTGTATCGGCGCATGGTACTGGTGCGGATGGCGGAAACCATCCACAAGGAGATGCTGGACCGGCAGGAATTCTACCTCATGGGCCACTTCGGCACGGGCCAGGAGGCCGTCGGCATCGGCATGACGGCGGCATTACTGCCCACCGACTACCTGTTCGCCACCCACCGCGGTATCGCCGAGTTCGTGGGGAAAGGCATGAGCCAAGAGGACATCTGGGCAGAGTACTACTGTCGCTCGGTTGGGCCGGCCAAAGGCAAGGGCGGTTTGCACCTCTCGGACTACAAGGTGGGATTGGTGGGTTTGGTGGGAAGCCTGGGGGCGGACTACTCCATCGCCGTGGGCGCGGCTCTTTCCTCAAAGATCCAGAAGGATGGGCGCGTCACTCTCTATTCCTTCGGCGAGGGGACCTCCAGCCAATCAGATTTCGGCTCCACCCTCAACGCGGCGGCGCTCTGGAAGCTGCCGCTGGTGTTCGGTATGGCCAACAACCAGTGGTGTGAATTTGCTCATTACAGCGACCATGTGGCCACCGGGGACGTGGCCCCGCGGGCGGAGGGTTACGGCATACCCTGGAGCATCGCGGATGGACAGGACGTGGCTGCAGCGTATGCGGCCACCCAGGAGGCTGTCGACAGAGCCCGGAGGGGCGAGGGGCCTTCCTTCGTCGAGTTCAAGACGTACCGCGCCGGCCCGCACTTCAGCGGGGAACCGGGAGCCTATATGGCTGAGGAGGACCTCTGTCGCTGGCGCGAGCGCGATCCGCTGCTCGTGGCCGAGCAGCGCCTGCTGGCGGAGGGCGTCGCCACCCGCGACGAGATGGACAAGATAGCCGAGGCGGCGCGGGCAGAAGTCACCTCGGCCGTTGAGCGGGCGCGCAGCCTTCCAGATGTGACGTACGAAGAGATGATCTCGGGTGTCTACGCGGGCGAGGTGAAGTGATGGCGGAGATCCCATTCACGGCGGCTCTGAACCGGGCGATGGCCGAGGAGATGAAGCAGGACGAGCGCGTGGTGGTGCTGGGCGAGGATGTCCGGGCCGGCTTTTTCGGGGCCACGTCAGGGCTGGTGGACATATTCGGCCCGGAGAGGGTGCTCAACACACCCATCTGGGAGTCAGGGATCGCGGGTATGGCGCTGGGCCTGGCTGTCACCGGCCTTCGCCCGGTGGCCGAACTCATGTTCGCTGACTTCTTCTATCTCGCCGCGGACGAGATCGCCAACCAGATGGCGTCCTGGCACTATGTGACCGGTGGCCAGACACCCGTGCCCATTGTGGTTCGCACCGCGGCCGGCGGCGGCTTCGCCATCGGCTACAACCACTCGCAATGCACCGAAGCCTCTTTCCTCAACCCACCGGGGCTCAAGATCGTGGCGCCCTCCACCGCTCATGATGCCTATGGCCTTCTGAAGAGCGCCATCCGTGATGACAACCCGGTGCTCTTCATTGAGCACAAGCTGCTCTATGGGGTGCCGGGGGAGGTCCCGGACGAGGAGTACCTGATCCCGTTGGGTGAGGCAGCGGTCAGGCGGGAGGGCAAAGACGTGACTGTGCTGGCCTGGTCCACCATGGTCGGCAAGGCGCTGCAGGCTTCCGAGGAACTGGAGAAGCAAGGTGTCTCCGTCGAGGTCATTGACGCGCGCACTCTGGTCCCGCTGGACGAAGCCACGCTGCTGGCCTCCGTGGCCAAGACCGGGCGTCTGGTGACGGTGGAGGAAGGGCGCAAGCGCGGTGGCGTGGGCGCGGAGATAGCGGCCACAGTCATGGAAAAGGCGTTTGGCTCGCTCAAAGCACCGGTGGTGCGGGTGGCCGCTCCCAACATCCCGGTCCCGTCCGGGCCGGCGGCGGAAGCCATGCACGTGCCTTCCGTGCCAAGCATCATTGGCGGCGTGAGGACTGCGCTGGCCTGAGCTCATGGGGCCGTGGGCCGCGAGGGGTGCGCCGTCCCTTGCGGCCCACACTACTGCGCGTGGCTGCGTCGGACCATGTACAGGCGCAGCGACCTCGCTGACCACGCTCCCTTCATGACCCCAGCCTGGTAGCCGGCGTGTTCGAGGATGTAGAGTCCGAGGAAACGCACAGGGTCGAGGGGGGGTCGCTTGGTCGTGTAGTCCACGGCCGCGCTCACCAGCAGCGCTGCCCCGGCCAGCCCCCAGGCCATCCGCTTCCAGAACCCGAGTGCAAGCAAGAGGACGAGGTAGTAGCGCACCAGGTGGAAGGATAGAAAATAGGCCAGAGAGAGATGGCGGCGTATGGCTCCGGCCAGGGCCGCCGCCGGTTCCCGGGGCATTCCCACCCTCAGCGCGCGTCTGCTCTTCATCATGGCATCCAGGGCCAAAGCCACCCCCGCGGGGACGAGGGGAGACGGGTTCGCGGCCGCCAGGGCGCCGAGCAGGCCCACCGCGCCCACCGCCGGCAGCAGCGGGAGCGGCAGCGTCTTGGACTTCTCCGGATGGACGCGGTGCAGGAGCGCTTCGGAGGAACCGTACTGAGCCCTGCGGCGAACCATGGCTCTCACGTTGGCTCTGTGCCTGTGCTTCACCTCACCCCAAGGAAAGTACGCCAGCAGGCTGCCGCTGTGGCGGAGCCGCCAGCACAAGTCCACGTCCTCACCCACCCGCATATCTTCTCGCAGTCCACCGAGCGCCCGGTACGCGGAGCGGCGCACCAGCATGTTGCACGTGGGCACGTAGAAGGTGCTCGGTCCCGGGCCCTGTATGATGGCGTTACTCCCGAGCTGCAGGGAAGAGAATGCCGACTCGTATCTGTCGAGGGCGGTGGCGTGATAGTAGCTCTCCACGCGTCCGCCCACCGCCCCCACCCGCGCCCACGAGAAAGCCGGCACCAGTTGTTCCAGCCAGTCGGGCGCGGCCACGCAGTCTGCATCGATGAAGGCGAGGATGTCTCCGGCCGCCTCCTGTGCAGCCCGATTTCTCGCCCACGACTGACCACGGTTGGTCCCGGCGCTGATGATCCGGCAGCCGGCCTCTGCGGCTATGTGCGCGGTTCGGTCTCGTGAGCCGTCGTCCACGACCATGAGTTCCAGAGAGCGGGCGGGGTAGCGCTGGGCCAGGATGGAGGTGAGGCAGTCGCGCAGCACGGCCTCGCCGTCCTTGACGGGGACGATGACGGTGACCGATGGAGGCGACGCAGATGAGGACAGCCCCTCGAGTGTCACCAATCCCCGCTGCCGCAGGTTCTCGCACGTCCGAAAGACGCTCTCCTCCTCCAGGTGCTCAGCGTAGGCGATCGCCGATACGTTGGTGAGCCCGTCGCAGCGACGCAGGAGTCTCACCATGGCTCTGTTGACGAGAAGGACGGTCTGCGGCTGGTGCGCAGTGAGCAGCACGCGGCCCCCGTGTTCCTGCAGCCGTGCGCCGGAACGCAGGCGGTAGCGGAGGGGGATCACCTGTCGGAGGCCCTGCTCGGTCGGAGGTGATCCAACCATCCCTCCCGCTGCAATAGCTCGAACAGCTCGCGCGCCGCATGCGGTGGCGGGCTCGTGCTCAGACTGCCTTTCTTGCGGCTCACGGTTCCCTGAACCAGTATCTGGATCCGCTTGAAGGCCGGCAGGGCCGAATCGGGGGTTGGGGTGACAAGACCCCGCGGCTTCGGGAAGCGCAGCGGCCCCGGCACCACCACCCGATCGGCCTGTTTGACCAGGGCAGCCGGCACTCCGAGCTCGGCGAGGTCCCACACCTCAATCCGCGCTCTCTGTGCCGCGAGCATCTCCGGATAGGAGGGAAAGCGGGGGGCAACCTCTCGCGGCTGCACCGCCAGCACCAACGGGCACTCTGCTTCCACGACTTCCTGATAGCCGTGCGCCAAGGCCCGCACGATACAGAGCCTTCGCTCTGTCTGCGATTCCACCCACTCAGCCGACAGCACCTGGCCCACGAAGGTGACGCCCAAGCGGGCGGCCAGGGTGGCGGCCAGCTGGCCTCCCGCCGTATCAGCGCTGCAGGTCCCGGCCAGCAGCACATCGAAGCCGGCTGTGCGGCACGCTTCTGCCAGCACCACCGACTTGCCGTACGTGCGGACCTGGTCCAATCCGCTTTCCCAGCCCTCAGGCGATTCCTCCCAGATGCGGATGGCACGGTCCGCTCCTGCGGCCAGCGCATCTCGCAGCACGCCTTCTTCACTGACCGCCCCCAGGGTGATCGCCGTGAGGTCGGCCCTGCCGCTTGGAGGACCGACGAGGCCTCGTCCCGTCTCCCAGGCCGCCGCGGCGGCCGCGTCGAGCTGCATCACCTGCCGCTGCGCATCGATGCGCCCGCTGCCGGCTTCACGCTCGAGTGGGACGCGCACATCAGGGGATCGCTTCAGGAGCACGCAAATGCTCATGTCAGACGATACCTCACGCCGCACCCGCCTCTGGGGTAGTGCCAGGTCACTGCCCCGGCCTCGCACACCAGGAGACACGTTCCGCACTCCAGGCAGGCTTCATGGGCAAAATCGAGCTGGCCTCGGCCCTGGTTCCACTCGTAGCAGCGGGCAGGGCAGGCGAACGTGCAGGCACGATTGGCGCAGGATGCGCATTTGGCTTGGTCCACACGTATATGGGGTTCCTCGTCGATGCGATAGCTGACCAGATTGAACAGGATATCGGTGATCATTAGATTGCCCTCACCCCCTCCCAGAGGTCCCGCGCCAACCTTGGGAGAGAGCCCTGGCCCTTCAGTTCCTGCCGTGCGATGGCGCGCACAGATGGGCGCGGGTTTCCGTCGGAGGCGTACATCCGCTGCAGTATCTGCCCCACCAGCGTCGGGTACACGGAATACAGGCGCTCATTGCGCATCATCTCCGGGGCTCGGCCGTAGGTGGCCATGTCGCGAAGCACGAAGCTCTCCTTGAGGCGGTCATCATACGAGGCCAGGCTGTCCCCTCCCGTGTCATTGGTCCCCAAGGCTTCGAGAGCCGTCTCGCCTGCCAGCAGTCCCGAGGTCATCGCCAAGTTCATGCCTTCCTGTATAAGCCCGTTGGTGTAGCAGAGCGCCGCGGCGTCCCCGGCTATCATCAGACCTGCGCGGGAGAGCCTGGGTACCATCTGCACCCCTCCTTCGGGCAGGAGGTGGGCTGAGTACTCCACCAAGCGGGCGCCGCGCAGCAGTCCTGCGACCAAGGGACGGGCCAAGAAGCGCTCCAGGATCTCGTAGGGGGCCAGCCCACGGCTCTGGAGTGAATCCAGGTGCAGCACCAGCCCTGCACTGACCGTCTCCAGTTGCGTGTAAAGGAACCCGCCTCCTCGCACGCCCTCGGTGACACCCAGGAACTCCCAGGTGGTGCCCTGCCGGCGCACGAGGTCAAACCGGCGGTTGATCTCCCGTTCACCGACATGGAAGAGGGCTTTGACTCCCAGCGCCATCTGGCTGGTGTTGAATGCTCTGCGCAGCCCTGCCTGCTCCGCCAAGAAGGAGAGCACGCCGTCACAGGCGATCACCACCGGGGCACGGATCTGGCCCTGTGGGCCATCCACGACAACACCCACCACGCGGTCGGCCTGATCCTTCAGAAGCTCACGGGCCACGACTCCGGTGAGCAGCGTGGCGCCCGCCTTGCAGGCCTGTTCCGCGAGCCAGCGATCAAAAAGCGGTCGAAAGACGGTGACGCCGGCATAGGGGGGAGAGTCGAAGCTGTCGGCTTCGAAGGACATGGTGGTGGACGTCCCCTCGCCTATGAGAGACAGCGATCTCCGCACCACATGGCGTTCCCACGGCGCCTCGTCCCAGAAGCCCGGCACCAGCCGCTCGGCGGCGGGGCAGTAAGGGAGCATGCCTCCAAACATGCTCTTGCTCCCGGCGGTTGCACCCCGCTCCAATAGGAGCACGCTGGCGCCGCGTTGCGCCATGCACAGCGCGGCACTGGCTCCGGCCGGACCGGCGCCCACCACCACCGCGTCGAATGGTGCGGAGCGTGCGCGCGGCTCAGGTGCTTTCATGCCGTTCGCTCCCCGGCTCGCCCGCATTGCGGTGTTGCGTGATCAGGTCAATGAGGTGCGGTAGGACATCGCGTAGGTCCGCGACCCAGCCGGCGTCGGCGAACCCAAAGATGGGAGCTCTCTGGTCCATGTTGACGGCCAGCACTCTGCCCGCGCCCTGGAAACCGGCAACATGATGGGGGGACCCGGACAGCCCCAGAGCCAGGTAGAGTTCTGGGGTCACGGACTTGCCGGTCCGGCCGATCATCCTCTCTTTGGGCAGGATTCCGTCGTCGACCATGGGACGGGTGGCTCCCAGGGAAGCCTCCAGCAACTTCGCCAGTTCATGGACCTGCCTGAAAACCTCCGTATCCTGTGCGCCCAGCCCGGCCGCAACGAGGCGGCGGGCGTGCACGATATCCACAGTGCGGAAGTCTGGGGCAATCACGGCCACGCGTGCTTTGCGTCGCCCTCCCGGTTTTGTACCGGGACTGCACACCTCCGCCACCTTCCCCACCGAGTCGCCGGGGGGCAGCCCTCGCTCTGCTTCGGAGATCAGGGCACTCCGCGCCATTGTCACCAGTTCCAGGCTCCCCTCGCGGTAGTTGAGCTCCTGCTCGAGCTGACCGCCGCACACGGGTTTGACGTATGTGATGCCGATACAGGGCCGGGCCTCTGACGAGCCGCCGGCCTGCCCCACCAGGATGTCGGTCACTCCCACCACGGCCTGCGTTCCCGCTCGATGAGCCAGGAACGGGGCCAACTCCCGACCGCGGTCCGTGTCGGCCAAGATGACCAAGCGCGGACGTCCCTCCGCCTCAAGGAGCGTTGCCGCGCGCTCGGCCACTTCCTCCACGGGCGGTTCATCTCCGCTTCTCCGCAGCGCCCGCAGCTCCCCTCCCAAGGCCCGGCTGATGCGCAGGCCCTCCAGGACCAGCCCCCTGTTGAGCAGTTCCCTGTCCTCGTCGACCATATCCAGGAAGACGGCCACATCTCGTTCGGTGTCGCTCATACGCGCCTGCCTGCCATGTAGCCCTCAAAAACTGCACTGTCCACCTTGCGGGGTGCTACGCAGTCACCCACTCGGTAGAGCTCCGGCCCCCGGCCCTTGAGAGCGAAGTACAGGGTCTCATCGGCGTCGTTCCCCATGGCTGTGACCACGGTGTCGAAGCCTTCAAAGGCCCGCCACTCGTTCGAGTAGACATCGAAGCCATGTGCGGACGTGCCCTTGATCTCCATCACTGCGAAATCGGGGGTGAAGGTGGCCCCTTTCTGCAGCAGCCTCTGGCGCGAGAGGTAGAGGTCTTGTGTGGGGCCCAACTCGGCTCCCACGAACAGCGCTGAGGTGATGATGTGAACGGTCTTCCCCAGCTCGCATAGATACTCAGCGGTGCTGGTGGCCTGGTGATGCCCGTCGTAGTCTATGAACAGGATCCTCTCGCCCAACTCAGCATCTCCATTGAGCACCTGCCAGACGTTGTAGATCCCCGGCCCTGCGCAGCCGTTGACAGGGCAGGGCTTGGGCTTCGACCCGGTGGCCACGATGACGGCATCCGGTCGCATGTCGAGGACATCCTCTGCGCTGAGCTCAATGCCGGTTTCCACAGGCACGCCCAACCGCTGCAACTGATTGCGTTCATTCCGGAGGATCACCCCGAATTCGTCTCGTCCCGCACCCTTCATGGCAATGAGCACCTGCCCGCCCAGCTGGGGCGCCTTCTCGTAGAGCGTGACGTCGTGGCCGCGCAGCGTGGCGATCTTCGCGGCCCACATGCCGCCTGGGCCACCGCCCACGATCACCACCCGCTTCTTGTGTCTGGTGGGGGTCAGGTGGTGCTCACCCTCCTCCTTCTCCATGCCCACGGCCGGGTTCTGAATGCAGCCGATGGTGCGGTTGATGCCGATTCGCCCGTAGCACATCTGATTGTCCGCCACGCAGAAGCGGATCTCATCCAGTCTTCCCTCTCTGGCCTTGCGGGCCATATCCGGGTCGCAGATCTGCGACCTCACCATACCGATCATGTCCGCGTGGCCTTCGGCCAGCACCCGTTCCGCCAGTGCCGGGTCGTTGATGCGGCCTGTGGCGAAGACAGGCAGTCTCACCACCTCCTTGATGCCGGCCGACAGGGGGATGGCATAGCCCAGGGGCATGTGCATGGTTCCACCCACCAGGTACAGGTTGTAGAAGGTGGAGAGGCTGAGATCCATGAAGTCGAGACAGCCGGTGTCCTCCAGCTCCTTGGCGATGACCTTGGCGTCGTCCAGGGTGATGCCGCCGGGGATCATCTCATCCGCGCAGAGGCGGATGCCGAGCGTCCAGTCCCGGCCCACCGTGGTTCTCACCGCCCGCACCAGCTCCAAGGCAAAGCGCATCCGGTTGTCGAAGCTGCCGCCGTACTCGTCACTCCGGTAGTTTGTGAGCGGGGACATGAACTGCCGGACCAGAGAGCTGTGGCCGAACTGCAACTCGGCGCCGTCGAAGCCTCCGTCACGGGCATGCTGGGCGGAGCGGCAGAAGTACTCGATAACCTCCTGGATATCCTCGATCTCCATGGCCTTGGGCACTTCCCGCGCCATGACGTCGGGGACGGGCGAGGGGGCCCATACCGGAAGGCGGGAGAGGGCGCCGCTGCACTGCTGCCCATTGTGGTTGAGCTGGGCGAAGATCTTGGTCTCATGCTGGTGGACGGCGCGAGTGATGGCTCGATAGCCGGGGATCACGTCGGGGCGGAAGGCCTCTATGAGCTTCTCGTAGGCCCGGTCCGTGGGGTGAACCGACTGCTCTTCGGTGATGATGAGGCCGGTTCCGCCTCGCGCCCGCGCTGCCAGGTAGTGGACGTGGCGTTCCGAGGGCAGATGATTCTCGGCGAAGTTGGTGAGGTGAGCGGAGAAAGAAATACGATTGGGCACTTCCACCCGCCCGATGGTCAGAGGCGAGAAGAGGAACGTGAACGTCATGCGCTTCTCCCTAGTGATCCGTCATGTCGCACGCGGGGTGGCCGGCCGTGATGCCGCGGGCTGCAGGCACTCTGGATCCGCGTACCCCAGTTCCGAGGTCATGAAGTAGGCGACCGCCGGACAGCCGCCGTGACAGAGCGAGAAGCGGCTGCAGGCGCGGCAGCTGTTGATGTCCCTCTCACGCAGTTCCCCGAGAACGGGGGCCGACCGCCAGGCCCTCTGCAGACTCCCGTCGTCCAGCACATGACCCGCCAGGAAGCGGGCCTCTGTGAGGAAGGCGCAGGGGTAGATGGACCCATCCGGGGCGATGGAGCACGTCATCTTGGCGGCACCGCACATGTTCAGACCCAGGTGGCGGCGATCATCGGCGCTGATGGCAAAGAAGGAGTCGCCCGTCTTGATGTCCGGCCGCGCGCTCAGCAGCTCGGACAAGCGTTCCATGAGGTCTCTGCTCAGTCGGAGCTCCTCCCAGCATTCCCGGGCGCCTCCCGAGGGGCGGAAGCGCGACAGCCGGCTTCTCGCCCCATAGTCCTCGGCAAGTCTCAGCAGGTCGGGGATATCCATGAAGTTGGCTCGGGTGACCACGGTGTTGATGCTGAAGTCGGGGTAGCTGCGCTGAGACAGCAGGCGGATGGCGGCCATGATGCGTTCGAAGCTGCCTGCCCCGCGGATGGCGTCATTCGTGCGCGCTGTTGCTCCGTCCAGGCTGACCTGAAGGTAGACGGGCTGAATCTGCACGAGCTCATCCACCACTGACGGGGTCAGCGCCAGCCCATTGGTGCTGACGCAGGAGGTGAAGCCTCTGCTCCTGGCCAGCGTCAGTATCGTCGGGAAGTCCGGCCTGAGGAACGGCTCGCCCCCTCCGAAGTTCAGCTGGAAGACGCCCACCTCTGCCAGATGGTCGAGAACCGCCTCGCACTGGGCGAGATCGAGCTCCGGCCCGCCGCGCGCCCGCAGTTCGGCGGAGAGGCAGTGGCGGCAGTGCAGATCGCACCGGTTGGTGATCTCCCAGGTGACGTTGACCGGGGCTCTGAGGTAGGAGGTGGTCTCCACACCCTTGGCGGGCATGTCCTTCGTTTCCGTGCAGGGATGCGGAGCGGGAGGGCATGGAGTTGGGGAAGGCGTTTCTGTCGGGAGGAGCGGCGCCTCAGCCAACCCCTTGGCCACGAGAGTGCCCATCAGCCGTCGCCACTGTGTGCCTCCATCCCCTGGTCCGTGCCACTCGATCGCGTGGGCCTCCAGGCCGGAGCGTTGGGGCAACACCCGCTTCCCGCTCTTCACAAACGTGAGGCGCGTGTTTCGGGCATTGTAGAAGAGAAGGCCGAAGTCCTCCTGGCGCACCCGGGCCCAGGGTGTGAGTTGCAGTGCAGGCATGTTCACGGATTTCTATGTCTGCCCGTGAGAGCTAGTAGACGCCGCAGATGCCGTCGACGGCGAGATCCTCAACCTCGATCTCCTCCAGTATCTGTGGCTCCTCCTGCTCGCACTCGTGCTGCCGGCCGATTCCCGTCATCTGCGTGACCATCCTTTCTGGATACGTCGGGGGTGGGTCGCGCAGTGTGCGCGACCCACCCGCCTTGCACTCAGTTCACTCCCATTCGCAGACCCAGCGGCCTCGGATCTGCCGCTTCAGCATGGCTTCCGCCACGTCGTTGATCTGCTCAAGCTTGAACTTGCCGCTGATGAGCTTCTCGTAGTGCACGTCACTGGTCATGCCCAGATTGACCAGCTTGGGGATGTCGAGGTGCGTGGAGATGCCGCCGTAGAGGTTGCCCAGGATCTGCCGCTGCTGCAGGGGCAGGACGAAGAACGGCATGTTGGCCACGGCGTCCTGCGGCGTCACGCCCACCACAACCAGCTTGCCGGCCGGGGCCAGGCACCACCAGGCCTGCACGATGGCCCCCGGATCGCCGATGGCCTCGAAGGCCACGTTCGCTCCGCCGCACAACTTCTGTATGACGCCTACGGGGTCCTCCTTGGAGTTGCAGATGAAGTGCGTGGCGCCGAATTCACGAGCCAGGTCCTCCTTGCTCTCCTCCAGGTCCACGGCGATCAGCGGGTAGGCCTGCCGCATGGCGGCAGCCCGCAGCACATTGAGGCCCACTCCTCCGAGGCCGAAGACGACCACGGCGTCTCCGGGGGCCACCTGCGCCGTGTTGAAGACGGCCCCCCAGCCGGTGGGGATACAACAGGACATCAGCGCCGCCACATCCAGCGGGAATTCCTTCGGTAAGGGAATGACTCCGGTATCGGGGACAACGGCATGATCTGAGAAGCCGGAGACGAAGTTGCAGTGGCGGATCACGTTGCCGTCCTTGTCGGTCTGGCGGCAGGTTCCGTCCAGCATGGTGCCGCCCAGGAAGGCCTCGAAGTTGCCCATGCAGATGTTGCCCATGCCCCTGCGGCAGGTGGGGCAGGTGCCGCAGGGCACCATCCAGGTGCATGCGACATGGTCACCTGGGACGACGTTGGTGACTCCCGATCCCACTGCCTCCACGACGCCGGCGCACTCGTGCCCCGCGATCATGGGGAGAGCGATCTGCACCTCTCCCAGCGCCATGTGCAGGTCGGTGTGACAGTAGCCCGTGTAGGCGTACTTCACCAAGACCTCGTGTTCTCTCGGCGGCTCGAGCTCCAACTCCTCGATCGTGTACGGCTTGTTGGGTTCTCGAAGCAGGGCGGCTTTGATCTTCACGTGCATTCCCCCTTTCGGTGGAGACGGACCTTTGCGCCTGAGCCGACCGGAGCGTGATGGCCTGAGCCAGACCCGACGCGCGGCGGGCGCCCCCCGGCAACCCGCACCCCAATGCTCGTTCGACACCCGCAGTCGGTCAAGTGCACCTTGGTGCATCGGCGTCCCTTCACTCTTGACTCCAGCAGGCAATTGGGGTAGGAAGTAAGGACCATGAACAGGGGGGTTCTGGAGCAGGCTCTTGACGCCATGCCTGCGGCAGTGGCGGTGCTCGACGGGACAGGATCGGAGACCTACTCCAATCGGCTGTGGCATGACCTGACCCGGGACGAGTCCTTCCATGACTTCTTGGGCCGGGCGGGCGCGTCCATCGTCCAAGGGGTCAACGACGGTATGCAGGCGGTACGCTCGGGCATGCTTCCGGTGTTCGAGCAGGCGTACCCTGTGTATCTGGGGACGGAAGCTCGTTGGTTCGAGCTCAAGGCCACTGCCGCGGCGGGTTTCAAAGACGGTCTGCTGCTCATCCACACCGATATCACCGAAAGAAGACTGGAGCAGGAGCGCCTTCGCGCCTCGGAGACCAACTACCGGGAGATATTCGACAAGGCCAACGATGGTGTGTTCATCCACGACATCCGTACCGGCCGTATGCTCGATGCCAACTTCAAGCTGTACGAGATGTACGGCTACACTGCCGAAGAATTCAAGTCCATCATGGTTGGGGCCATCAGCGCCGACCGTCCTCCCTACACGCAGAGCGATGCGCTGAAGTGGATCAGGAAGGCGGCTCGCGACGAGCCGCAACTGTTCGAGTGGCTGGCCAAGGACAGGAACGGTCGCCTGTTCTGGGTGGAGGTGAACCTGAAGCGGGCGCGGATTGCCGGCCAGGAGCGTCTGCTCGCCATTGTTCGCGACATCACGGAGCGGAAGCGCGCGGAGGACGAGGTGCTGCGGGCGCGACGCGCGCTGTCGCTCGGCTCTCACATCAGCACACTGGGGGAGGTGGGCGCTTCTTTGGCCCACGAGCTCAATCAACCGCTTGCGGCGATCATGACCAATGCTCAGGCCGCTCTGCGGATGCTGGCTTGCCGCGGCGCGGAGCCTACGGAATTGAGGGAGATCCTCGGCGACATCGCTGCGGATGATGAACGGGCGGCCGGCATGGTGCGCCGGATGAGGGAACCGCTGAGCAGTAAGGCCTCGGACACGCAGAGGCTTGAGTTGAACGGGTTGGTCGAGGACATGCGCCTGCTGTTGAAGGCCGACACGCTGGCTGCGGGGGCTGCGCTTGATCTCTACCTGGCGCCCGACCTTCCCGCGCTGCGGGGCGATCGCATCCAGTTGCAGCAGGTGGTGATGAATCTGGTGGTCAATGCAACCGAAGCCGCGAGAGCCATGCCTCCCGGGCAGCGTCGTGTCACCATCCTGACGCGTCGCGAGGACGGCCGCTCTCTGCGCCTGCAGGTGGAGGACAGTGGCCTCGGCTTGACCCAGGGAGAGCTCGAGTGCATATTCGAGCCGTTCTGGACCACGAAGCCCAACGGGTTGGGGCTGGGACTGTCGATATCGCGGACTCTGGTCGAGGCGCATGGGGGGAGGATCTTCGCTGAGAACCGACCCGAGGGAGGCGCCCGCTTCGTGGTGGTGCTGCCCACCGAGGAGACCGCTGATGGCGAGCCGGCCGCATGGACGCGCGGCGACCGATGAGCCCTGCCGGTGCGGGCATTGATCCGGTGTTCGCGATCAACGCCGTGGTCTCCGTCGTGGACGACGATCCCTCCGTGCTGCGCGGTCTGCAGCGACTTCTCATGGCGCATGGGTTGGAGGCGGAGACCTTCTCTTCTGCCGCGGCGTTTCTGGCCGCACCCCGAAGGGCCTCTGTGGGCTGCCTGGTTCTCGACGTCCGGCTCCCCGATCTCAACGGCCTGGAAATCCAACGGCTTCTGGCTGAGCGGAACCAGGAGCTTCCCATCGTTTTCATCACGGGTCACGGGGATATCTCCATGAGCGTGCGCGCCATGAAGGCCGGAGCCATTGATTTCCTTACCAAACCCTTCACGGAAGAGGCGCTGCTGGAGGCCATCAGCCTTGCCCTAAAGAAGTCCAGGGCGCGCTTGGCCGCCGCTCAGGAGGCGGCTGCGCTGGCAGGGCGCCTCGCGTCCCTGAGCTCCCGGGAAGTCGAGGTCCTGCGCGAAGTAGTGGCCGGCAAGCTCTACAAGCAGATTGCGGCTGATCTGGGTATCGCCGAACGGACGGTCAAACTGCACCGCGCGCGCATCTCGGAGAAGCTCGGAGTTCGTGCCGTGGCAGATCTGGTGCGTCTCGCAGAGAAAGTGGGGCTGTAGCGGCGGGAGACACCACGAGGTGCCGCGGGGTCATCTCTGTTGCTGCGGTGGTGTCACGTGCAGGATGAGGGGGCCGGGCCCTTGGGCCCGGCCCCCTCATGATCCCAGGAATGCTTACGCGCCCACTTTCCTCCAGCCAGGATCGTTCAGGGCATCGGCCAGGATGGCCATCATCTGATCGATCTCTTCCTTGGTGCAGACCAGTGGTGGGCAGACCATGAAGCGGGGCGCCCCGCCGGACAGTCGGACGTAGAGGCCCTTGGCCAGCGCCGTCTCCTGCAGCGTCACCAAAGCCTCGAAGGGGAAGGGCTCCTTGGTCTCGGGATTCTTCACCACTTCCATGCCCTTGAGCATGCCGTAGCCGGCTACTTCCACCACTTCGGGGATGTCGGCGGTTACGGCCTTGAGCTGCTCGCCCAGGTAGGCGCCCATCTTGGCGGCGTTCTCGAAGATCTTGTCCCGCCTGTAGATCTCCATGACCTTGGCTGCCGCAGCGCATGCCGCTGGGTGGCCGGTGTATGTGGGGCCGGAGAAGATGTGGCCACGAAGACCTTTTTCGAACAACTCCTCGGTCATGCCGACCGCCCCGAGCGGCATGTAGGCGCTGGTGATGCCCTTGGCCATGGTGAGGAAGTCGGGCGTGACCCCCGAGAGCTGGCAGAGGAAGGGGTTGCCGTTCTCGCTGCAGCGGCCGAAACCGGTCATGACTTCATCGACGATGAGGTGCACGTCATATTTGGTGCATATCTCCCGCACTATGGGGAGCCACTCCGGTGGGGAGGGGATGCAGCCGGCGGTCCCGTGCTGCACCTCGCAGACCAGCGCCGCCACGCTCTCCGGGCCCTCGGCCAGTATGAACTGCTCGACGAGCTTGGCGCAGGCCACGCCGCATTCCGGGTAGGTGCGGGCCAGCGGGCAGCGGTAGCAGTAGTAGTCGGGCACAGAGAAGAACCCGGGCACCATGGGCGCCAGCGGGTTGGAGAAGGCGCTCTGGCCCACATGGGTGCAGGAGTTGCAGCCCCAGTAGTCACCGTGGTAGGAGTTGAAGAGCGAGACGACCTTGTACTTCTGTGTGCCCAGCCGCTTCCAGATGGTGCGGCTCATGATCAGCGCGATCTCCACGGCCTCCCCGCCGCCGGGAGTGTAGATGTACTTGGTGATGGCTTCGGGAGTGATTTCGTTCAAGGCCTGGGTGGCGGCGACGACCGACTCGGTGCTGAAGCCCCAGAAGTTCGTGCAGTAGGGAAGCTTCTTGATCTCGGCCGCGACGGCTTCGGCCACTTCGTTCTTGTACTGCTCGCGGTAGCCCAGTTCCACGCACATGAGCTGGGAACTGCCGTCCAGGAATGACCGGCCGTCGGAGGTATACAGTGATACGCCGTCCGCGTGGTCCACGAGGAACCCGGCATTGAATCCCATGGGGATGATGCCGTGGAGTACGTGCTCCTGGTCCCAGGCCACCAGCTTCTGGGTCTTGGCGTTCTGCTTGGCTTTGGCCATTCGGTCCCCCTTCGTTTGTCAAATACCGGTTGCGCACTCGCCGAGATTTAACTATACAGATAAGTAAACAAGCAGGATCGCCGACTGTCAAGGCCAGACCCATCACCCACGTTGGCCGATGCGCGCCTAGTGTTGCTAGACTGAGGTGGGGTTGACAGAAAGGGTAATGATGGCAGCAGCGCCCGGCACAAAGGGACCAGTGGACAACGCCATGAACAAACCGCACAAGAAGAAGGCGCCCCCCTCCGACCCCGTGATCCCTCGGGGCGAGGGCATCTCCAGCCTACCGCCCACGGCGCAGAAGTTCCTCCGCGCCGCCCGGCGCCTCTTGCGGCAGGGCGGTTTCGATGCGCTTCGTTTGGAGGCCATCGCTAATGAGGCGGGGGAGAACCGCGCTCTCATCCGCTACTACTTCGGCGGCAAGGATGGTTTGGTGGCGGCCCTGGTGGATACTCTCACGCACGATGCTACGCTCGAACTGGTGAGGCGCTGTGAGGTACTGCCTCAGGGTGACGAGCGTGTGCGCGTGTACCTCGATCAGGCGAGGCACTTGGTGGAGGACGCTGATTCGTTCCTCACCTTCTATGATGTCCTTCCACACGGGATTCGCGATCCGGAGCTACGTCCGCGCATCGCTGATCTGTACTCCTGGTATCGCGAGATCAATGAGCGCTGCCTTGGCCTGCAGAGGTCTTCGCGAGACGAGCAACGTCTGTCCGCCCTGGCCATGATCGTGTTGGCCACAGTGGATGGTTTGGCGTTGCAGTGCCTCCTTGACCCAGGGCTCGATGTCAAGCCTGCGTTCCGGCTGCTCGAGTCCATCGTGGACGAGGAAGTCTCCTACACGGCCGAGTTCTAGCCGATATCGCGCGGCGGGGCCCTCGCTGCGGCGGCACCTCTTGACTCGCGGTCATACTCTTAGTTATCTTGATAGATAATGTGGTGTCTCCGTCCGCTACTGCATGAGCGTGCTTGGTTCAAAGAGGGGGGTGAGAAGGAACCAACTGGATGATTATGCGGCACTTCGGCGTCGTGCGGGCATCAATGGTGGGCGGACTCTGGAGCCGGTCCGGCGCTGCAGCTCGAATCGCAGGAGTCTCGAACGCGAATCGTGCACATGGGGGGGTAGATAGATGGCTGAAGAAAGAACGCTGCAACGGAGAATGGGGTTGTTCTCCACTACTGCGGCGGCCGTGGGGCTCATGGTGGCATCGACCACCCTGGTCTCGTCCGGTCAGGGCTTTGCCGCCGGCGGAGGGGGCTTCATCATCGCACTGGTCTTGGCCATGATCTTCAATGTGTTTGTGGCCTTTTCCTATTCGGAGCTGTCCGGCCTCATCCCGAAGGCGGGGGGCATCAACCACTACACGGAAGCCGCTATCGGCAAGTTCTTCGGCATCGTGGCTGTCATGGGAGCCTATCTGGTGCCGCTGGTCTTCGCCGCGTCAGCGGAGATCGCCATGCCGGGCCTGGTGACGCAGGGCGCGTGGCTGCCGGCTGTCGACTACCGCATACTCTCCTCCGCGCTCCTGGTGATATTGGTGCTTCTGAACATCCGGGGTATCGAGTTCTACGCGGCGGTGCAGAGCTTCACCACGGTGGCCATGATGGGTTCCATCCTTGTGCTGGGCATCATCGGCCTGACCACCCACAGCGCCAACGTGGTGCCCGACGCCTTCACGCCTTTCAACCCGCTGGGGTGGGGCGTGCTGTCTCTGCTGGGACTGGGCTTCTGGCTGTTCGTGGGCACGGAGTTCGTGACGCCTTTGGCTGAAGAGATCAAACGGCCGCAACGCAACATCCCGCTGGGCATGATCCTGGGCCTGAGTGCGATCGTGATCTGCGCCGGCATCTACGGCTTGGGCTCCGTGCGTATGAACCCGCTGGACGTGCTGCTCAATTCGCCCACGCCGCACGTGGAAGCCGCCACCAGCATCCTGGGCACCGCGGGTACATGGTGGATGTCTGTCGTCACCATCCTGGCCAGCATCACCACCGTCAACACGCTGCTGTGCGGTACGGCCCGCTTCCTCTACGGCATGGCGCAGCGTGAGCAGATGCCCAAGTTCTTCGGCGGGCTGAGTAAGTGGGGAACGCCCTGGATCGGCATCGTCTTCTGTGGCGTCATCATTGAGGTGGTCATGCTGACCGGCGTCGCCACCGCGGCCGAGTTCACGACGCTGATCCTGGGCAGCATGGTCTGCTATTGCATCTCCTACATCATCGCCCACATCGACGTCATCGTGCTGCGGGTCCGCTACCCGCGGATCCACCGTCCGTTCAAGAGCCCGCTCTTCCCCATCCCGCAGATCCTGAGTATGGGCGCCATGGTCTACATGATATGGACCGTGCACCCGGATCCGCTTATCCGCGACGCCGTCTGGCTACGGGCCGGCATCATCATGGCCGTCATCGTGGCATGGACGGTGGGCTGGTTGTTGTACAAGAAGAAGCCGCTGTTCAAGCCGGTTCCCTTAGCGGAGATGATGGAGGAGATCGAGGAGGAATTCGCACCTCAGGAAGTCCCCGTCTCGTGACCGGGCTGGGATCCAAAGGAGATCGGATATGACTCAGAAACGGGTGTTCTTTGCAACCGACGGTTCGGGGACATCTCAGGCGGCTGAGGCTGTAGCTGGGGAAATGGCATCGTGTCTGGCGACGTGCTTTGACGGATGCGAGCTGGTAGTGGGCACGGTCATTCCCCCCGATAGGGCACTGCGTCTCAACGTGCCGTACCGGGGCACTGTCCCTCGGGGACCCCTCATCCACATGCCGACGGAGGAGATGGAGCAGGAGGCGAAGGAGGTGGTGGCTGAAGCGTCGGGGCGCATCAAGGCCGCCTTCCCGAACGAGAAGGTGACCATTCGCGCAGTCATCCTCAGAGATGCCTCCCCGGCCATGGGCATCCTGGAGTTCCTGGCCAAGGAGGAGTGCGGCTACATTGTCATGGGCAACAGAGGCCACGGCCGGGTCGGCAGCTTGATGCTGGGTTCCGTGAGCACCGAGGTGCTGCACGGCGCCTCGTGTCCCGTGGTGATTGTCCGCGAGTAGGAGATGAGTTCCGCTGTACAAGTGAGGGTTGGCGCGCCTGGCGTGGCCGGGGGGTCCGATGAGACATGGGAATCGAAATCTGAAAAGGAGCCTCTAGATGGTTGAGACGTACAAGGCGTTCATCGGCGGTGAGTGGGTGGATGGAGCCGGGGGCGGGGCCTTCCCGGTGTATAACCCGGCCACCGATGAGATCTTCGCTCAAGTGGCCACGTGCACGCCGGAGGACGTGGACAAGGCCGTGAAGGCGGCGGCCGCCGCGGCGCCGGCCTGGGGTATGATGCCCATGTCCGCCCGCGCCAAGATGCTGCTCAAGGTCTCGCAACTCATCATGCAGAACCTCAACGAGATCGCGGCCCTGGAAACGGCCGAGCATGGTGCGCCCATCCGCAACTCCGCCGGCTTCCAGGTCCCACAGATTGCGGATTTCTTCGAATATGCCGCCAGCATCTCGCGTTCTCTCACCGGGGAGACACTTCCCATTGGGCCTTGGTGCACTTCCATGACCGTGCGCGAGCCGGTAGGCGTAGTGGGTCTTATCACTCCCTGGAACGTCCCGGCGCTCATGGTGGCTTGGAAGCTGGCCGCGGCTCTGGTCACCGGCAATGCCTGCATCGTGAAACCGGCCTCGGTGACCCCGCTCACCACGCTCAGGCTGGCGGCACTGTGCAAAGAGGCCGGTATTCCGGACGGGGCGGTCAACGTCATCACCGGGCCGGGCAGCACGGTGGGTGAGGCGCTGGTGGCGCACCCCGGCGTGGCCCGCATCGGCTTCACCGGCGACACCTCCACCGGCAAGCGCATCATGTCCTTGGCCAGCGGGCTGGCCAAGCCCGTGGGACTGGAACTGGGTGGCAAGAATGCCATGTTGGTGTTGTCTGACGCCGACCTGGAGGCCGCGGTGGAGGGCGCTATCTGGGGCGGCTTCTTCAACAATGGTCAGGTCTGCGCCGCCGCCAGCCGCATCCTGGTGCACGAATCCCTCTACGATGAGTTCTTGCAGCGCTTCGTGGAGGCGGCCAAGCAGATTCGCGTGGGCGACCCAATGAACCCGGAGACAGTGCTGGGCCCGGTGCCCTTCAAGGAGCACCGCGACAAGGTGGAGTCCTACATCGCCTCGGCCAAAGCCGAAGGCGCCAAGCTGGTGCTGGGCGGCGAGCGGCCCACTACCCCGGAGACGCAGAAGGGCTACTACCTTGCCCCCACGATCTTCGCCGACGCGCAGAACAGCATGACGTTCATGCAGGAGGAGATCTTCGGCCCGGTAGTGGGCGTGGCCACGTTCAAGGATGACGCGGAGGCGGTGGCCCTGGCCAACGACACCAGCTACGGTCTCTCCGCCTCCGTGTGGACCAAGGACTTCAAGCGGGGCTTGGGCCTGGCCCGGCAGTTGCAGGTGGGAACGGTCTGGCTCAACGAGCACCTCATGATCTTCTGCGAGGCGCCCTGGGGTGGCTGCAAGGCGTCCGGCTACGGCAAGGACCTCTCCACCATGGTGCTGGAGGAGTACACCACCGTCAAACACATCTACATGGACATGAATGAAGGGCCCGTGAAACCTTGGTACGGGCTGATGAAGTAGATAGGACGAGCGTGGAGGTGGTCCCCGAGCCGGCTTGGGCCGGCTCGGGGACCACACCGAATGGACAGGAGTATCGACATGATCCTAGGGGTGTTGAAGGAGATCCTCCATGCGGAGCGGCGGGTGGCAGCATTGCCCGAGGAGGTGCGCAAATACAAGGAAATGGGCTTCGATGTCCTGGTGGAGACCTCGGCGGGAGCCGGTGTCTACCGCAAGGACGAGGAGTACGAGGCCGCCGGGGCCGAGATCGTGGCCACCGCCAAGGAGGTCTGGGACCGCGCCGACGTGGTCATCAAGGTAAAGCAGCCTGTGTTCAACGAGCAGGCGGGCATGCATGAGGCCGAACTGGTGCGGCCGGGAGCCACCTTGGTCACCTTCCTGCACCCGGCGGCTCCCGGCAACCATGAGATGATCAAGACGCTGCGCGATCGCGGCGTCACCTCCTTCACCATGGATGGCATCCCCCGCATCTCCCGGGCGCAGGTCATGGACGCCCTCACCTCTATGAGCACCATCACCGGCTACAAGGCCGTGGTGCACGCTGCTGAGTCCTTCCCCAGGTTCATCCCTATCATCGGCACCGCTATCGGCACCATCATGTCGGCCAAGGCCCTCGTCATCGGCGTGGGAGTGGTGGGCCTGCAGGCCATCGCCACCGCCAAGCGACTGGGTGCCACGGTGAGGGCGGTGGACATCCGCGGCGAGGCCAGGTTGGGAGCCGACAGCCTGGGTGCCAAGATCGCTGGGTTCGAGGTGCCTGAAGAACTGGCCATAGGCGAGGGTGGGTACGCCAAAGCGCTGCCCGCCGAGTGGTTGGATAAGGAGCGCGAGGCTCTGCGTCCCTTGGTGGCTGAGACCGACCTCATCATTCTCTCCGCCCTGGTTCCGGGCGAGCTGGCGCCGGTGCTCATTACCGAGGACATGGTGGCCTCCATGCGGCCCGGTTCGGTTGTCGTGGATGTCTCCATCGACCAAGGTGGAAACTGTGCTCTCTCCCAGGCGGGCGGAGAAGTGGTAGCGCACGATGTGCTGGTCAGTGCCATCGCCAACATCCCGGGGTCCGTGCCGGTGGACGCCAGTTGGATGTACGCGCAGAACATGTACGAGTACATCCAGAACCTCTACAAAAGGGGCTTGGGCGTGCCGGACCTGGAGGACGAGATCGTGCAGCATTCGCTCGTCACCCGCGAGGGCAAGATCTGGTATCGCGGTGCCATCGAGGCCATGGGCCTATGACGGACATCCTTTTGATGATCGGCGTGTTCGTGGCCGCTTTCGTGGTGGGCTACCTGCTCATCTCGCGGGTGCCGCAGCGGCTGCACACGCCCCTCATGTCCATGACCAACGCCATCTCGGCTGTCACCATCATCGGGGCCCTGCTGCTGTTCGCCGCAGCCGGTGATGCGGTGGGTCGCACCTTGGGTGCGCTTGCCGTGGCCTTGGCCACCTTCAATCTGGTGGGCGGCTTTGCCATCACCCACCGCATGCTCAAGATGTTCAAAGGCCGGGACCGGAGGTGTTCGTGAGCGGCTGGGCCGGGCTGGCGGTTGACCTCGTCATCATCCTGATCCTGATCGGGGGTATCGCCCAGTTCCGTACACCCCTCGGCGCCCGGCGCGGCAATCTGACCGCGGCTCTGGCACTTCTGCTGGCTTTGGCCATCGTGGTCTGGCGCCACCGACTCATGGATCCCTGGGTCATCGCGGCCATGCTCGCGGTGGGTGCGGTTGTGGGCCTCATCGTCGCCCGGCGGGTCAACATGATCCAGATCCCTGCGCTGGTGGCGTTCCAGCATGGCGCCGGCGGAGTGGCGGCCTTCCTGGTGTCGTTCGTGGAGCTAACCCGCCGGCCGGGGGAACTGAGCGCCGTGGCGCTTGTCTCCGGCCTTCTGGGCCTGGTGATAGGGGCGGCCACGTTCTCCGGCAGCATGATCGCCAGCGGCAAGTTGGCCAACCGACTCAAGCAGACACCCACCGTGCTGCCCGGCCACAGCCTGGTGCTGGGCTTGGCGGTCGTGCTCGTCGTTGTGGTGGCGGTCGTGGCCGGAATGACCACAGGCCCCGCGCTGACCGCGTGGTTGATCGTGCTGGTCGTTCTAGCGGTGACGCTGGGCGTGGTTTTCTCCATCAGGATCGGCGGGGCGGACATGCCGGTCCTCATCTCCTTCCTCAACGCCACAGCCGGCCTGGCGGCGGCGTTCTGCGGGGTGATCATCTCCAACCGGCTGCTGGTGGCCTGCGGTGCCACCGTGGCCGCGTCCGGCTCCATTCTCACCTATGTCATGTGCACGTCCATGAACCGCAGCCTCTTCGGTGTGTTCACCGGCATTCAACTGAAGGCGGCCGCGCCTGCCTGTTCTACAGATCTGGCTGCGGCCGTTTCCGACGCCTGTGAGCTGCCCGCCGCTTCACCTCAGTCCCTTGATCCCCTCACCCGGGCGGCCCAACTGGCCCGCGACGCCCAATCGGTCATCATCGTGCCCGGCTACGGCATGGCGCTGGCCCACGCC
>JAAYAL010000025.1 GCA_012719395.1 Gaiellales bacterium
CGCCTGTTGGAGGATCGGGGTCGCTCCCCGCGCGGGGGCGTGGATTGAAACTATGTATCCGTTCCAAACCTCAGTGCTGCCGGTGGTCGCTCCCCGCGCGGGGGCGTGGATTGAAACGCGCCCTCCCGGCAGGCTGCGCGGAGCGGAGCCCGTCGCTCCCCGCGCGGGGGCGTGGATTGAAACCCCTCACCTCCCGTATCAGCGAGGCCATTCTCAAGTCGCTCCCCGCGCGGGGGCGTGGATTGAAACCTACACCTACTGTGAGGTTGGGCTGCGTATGGCGCGTCGCTCCCCGCGCGGGGGCGTGGATTGAAACCAGAAGTAGTGCTTGGGGATGCGGCTGGCGACGGGTCGCTCCCCGCGCGGGGGCGTGGATTGAAACAAGACGTTCGTGAGCGAGATAGGCGTGCTGGCCGGTCGCTCCCCGCGCGGGGGCGTGGATTGAAACGACCGTCTGATGGGTGAGGTGCAGGCCACACGTCGTCGCTCCCCGCGCGGGGGCGTGGATTGAAACAGGCGGCTAACGATGCGATTGCCGGAGGCGATTGGTCGCTCCCCGCGCGGGGGCGTGGATTGAAACACCGATGGCCGCTTCCATCGCCACGTCCGAGTGGGCGCGAGCAAGCCGCCGATGCCGCTCTCGCTGAGAGGACGATGATTGACGAGCCAGGAGGTACGAGTGAACGCCCGATTTGGCCTGTTCTTGTCAAGCAACCGCGTCATGGTCTGTGTGCTCATGGTTCTCGGAAGCGTTCTCTTTGACGGCTGCACTGAGAGTATTCCAAGCGATACCAGGACGGAGATGGGCGCCTATGCGGATGGCCGGGCCAACGAAGGAGTCTCGCGCTTCCCGACCGGGCCACAGTCGGGCTACTAATTCGCTCGGCCTGAGTCCATCAGGGCCACCTCTCTTGTGTGCTGCCGTCGGATCGGCCGGTTTGGCTCGTGGCTTCTTCCTCGAGGATACCCCATGGGGTAGCACCAGACTGTTGGGGTACACCGGCGGCGGCACCCCTCTCTCACATCGCCGGCGGATCGGGGTGCCTCGTGGTGAGCAACGCCACCGCCAGAGCAGCCACTGCCACGGACAGCATGACAATGGCCAGCGGTAGGGCCGTTTGCGAGCCGCCTACACCGACCAGTGGCGCCACGATCGCTCCCAAGAGGAACTGCGTGAACCCGACGAGAGCCGAGGCGGTTCCTGCAGCTTCTGGGTGGCTCTGCATGACGAGAGCCATACCATTGGGCATAATCAGGCCCTGACTGGCCACCACGAAGAAGAACGGTACCAGCACCGGCGCCATACCGCGCAGACCGGCGACTACGCCTACCACAAGCGCCAGCGAGGCAAGGCAGTTCGTGATGAGCCCGGTGCGAAACAGCACCCGCAGACGGATGCGTCCTACCATCCTCCCATTCACCTGCCCCAGGGCCACAAGCCCCAGCGCGTTTGTGGCGAACACCATACTGAACAGCTGGGGCGATCCTCCGTAGATGTCCTGGATCACGAACGAAGAGCCGGAGATGTACGCGAACATCGTGGCGAAGCCAAGCCCGGAGGCCAGCGCGTAGCCCACCAGTTGCCGGTCTCGGAGCAGCCGGCCGAATCCCGCCAACCCACTGCCCAGGCGTCTCGGGAAGCGGCGTCCCCCCGGTCGCGTCTCGGGCGCGCCGAAGTAAGCTGCCAGGAAGAGCACTACGCCGAAGACCCCCAAGAACAGGAACGCCCCGCGCCACCCGGTGATGCGCAGTATCTGGGCGCCCACGATGGGCGCGATGATCGGGGCCAGCCCGCTCACCAGCATCAGACGGGAGAAGAAGCGGGCGGCGACCACACCGCTGTACAGGTCACGAACGATGGCGCGGGAGATGACGAGCCCGGCGGAGCCGCTCAATCCCTGCAGGACGCGAAGCGGGATGAGAATGCCGATGGAAGGGGCAAGCGCACACAACAGCGAGCTGACGATGAACCCGGCCAGACCAATGAGGAGGGGGCGCCTTCTGCCCAGCCTGTCGCTGAGGGGGCCGGCGATGAGCTGGCCCGTGGCCAGCCCGATGACGCAGGCTGTGAGCGAGAGCTGCACCAGGGAGGTACTCGCGTGCATGTCCACAGCCAGCGAGGGAAGCGAGGGGAGGTAGATGTCCGTGGATATGGGGCCGAAGGTGGACAGAGCACCCAGGACGACGATGAGTACCCAGCGCGGGTGCCCTTGGTCTGTCACGTCAGCAGATGCGGCCGGGTCGGCCTTCACGTGGCCGTTACCCGCGCAGCTGGGCGGCGCGCCGTCGAGGGTTCCGATGTCCTTCCTATGACGATGTCTCTCTCCGCTTCGAGATCAGCAGGCGGAGCGTGGTGCGTCCGGCAGGCGCGCATAGTACGCTATTCGGCGTTCCTGAGGCAAGCGGCCCGTTGCGGCGTGCCCGAGGTGCTTGGTCGGACAAGGGTGACGCCGGCACTCCTACGGCCGGGGTCCTGGATCCACCACCATCCCGCAGTGCTACCGAGCGCGGCATTGGAGGCGTAGTGGGGGCGGGGCTGGGATTGGGACGTAGAAGTTGCGCCGAGGTGCAGGATGTGCCGGTGGCTGCGACCCAAGATCTCTCTCCTGTCCTTGTGGTCTCGGCGGTCCTCCTTTGAGTCCTGGTGCCAGAGAGAGGTGAGTATCCTGATTGCGGGTCGGCGCGCAGCCCCACTGCGGGCGTAGCATATAGGGGCAAGGCGCGGGCCGGTGGGGAGGAGGAGGCCGCGACAAGCCGGGTCAAGAGGCGGGAGTGATGTCTGAGTTCGAGCGCGACAAGAGCCGGGAGAAGGTTGCCTACCTGGACCCAACGAACGGATTCCAGGAGCACACCACCTACGTTGAGGTCAGAGAGGACGGCGTGACGGGGGTGACCTCTCGTATCCTGCCGCATCGCTTCCGGACCGCCGGGGGTCAGGACGTCCGCGAGCATGCCGAGGCTGGTGCCGCCACCTGCCCCTTCTGCCGGGAGAGGATGGAGCAGGTCACGCCTCGTTTCACGGCCGACGTGATCCAGGAGGGCAGGTTCCGCAGAGGCCAGGCCGTTCTCTTCCCCAACGCCTTTCCCTACGGCCGGAACAGCTCGGTGGCCATCTTCTCCCACGAGCACGCTCTGCGACTGAGCGCCATGGATGTCGGTATCCTTGGAGACGGCTTCCTGGTCTGCCGGGACTACTTCCAACGGCTGCAGCAGATGGATCCTGCCCTCGGCTTCTGCTCGGTGAACTGGAACTACATGCCGCCCGCGGGGGGCGGGCTCGTCCACCCTCATCTGCAGACCATCTGCGGGCCGCGCCCCACCGCCTTCGCCGCGAAGACCCACGAGAGCGCCCGCGGGTACCAGACACGGACCGGGCGGAACCTGTGGGAAGACCTTGTGGCCCACGAGAAACGGGAGATGGAGCGCTACCTGGGCCAGACCGGTCCGGTGGAATGGGTATCCTCTTTCGCGCCCAAGGGGATGGCGGGCGAGGTCTGCTTCTTTCTCCCCGCCCGCGCCAGCATCTTCACGCTCACGGACGAGGACGTGTTGCAGCTGGCCCTCGGGTTGCGCTGCGTCTTCCGCTATCTGGAAGCCGCCGGCATCGCCAGTTTCAACTTGGCCCTGGACGCCACGCTCATGGACGACGCCGCCTTCGGCGTGCGCGGCCGCCTGATCCCGCGCTTCACCCTGCCGCCGCTGGGCATCAGCGACGTCAACTACTACGAGAAGCTGCAGAACGAGATCATCTGCATCACGGTTCCCGAAGACATGGCCCGGGAGATGAGGCCGTTCTTCGAAAGACGCCGGTGACACGCGTACCTTGAGCGGCGATGAGAGGCAG
The DNA here is from genome assembly GCA_012719395.1 of Gaiellales bacterium. Lineage (GTDB taxonomy): Bacteria > Actinomycetota > Thermoleophilia > RBG-16-64-13 > RBG-16-64-13 > JAAYAL01. Next base: position 3,845 of record JAAYAL010000025.1, read on the forward strand.
CGGCTGACGCCGGCACGGGCACCGGCCACTTGAAGCCGCCGGTACGCTCCAGTGCGCTCCTTTGTGCTGTGGTGCGCAGGCTCTGCGGTCAAACAAGCCCGAGGAGGCTGGCTCCGTTCTCCCACAGCACGCGACGGGAGGCGTCTTCGCCGAAGACGCCGCGTATCGCCTGGATGTTGGCGCGGATGGAGGGCACCATGGGGAGGTCCGAACCGAAGACCACCTTGCCGGCAAGATCACGGAGACGGGGAAAGTAGCGTGTCAGATGCTTGGGCGGAAGCCCGGAGATCTCGAGGAACACGTTGGGGTAGCGTTGGGCCATCATCTCGGCCTCCCGGTACCAGTGCTTGCGACCTGAATGGGCAAGGAGCAGGTTGAGCTTGGGGAAATCCCTGGCTACCGGCTCGAGAAGGAGAGGGTTCGCAAGCTCCTCCGCGGTTCCCCTGAATACTGACGAACCCGTGTGGAAGGTCACGAGGAGCCCTCGTCTCTGGGCCGTCTCATAGACGGGATACATCGAGGCGTCGCTCGGAGAGAAGTGCTGGTATGAGGGCAGCAGCTTCAGTCCCTTGACCCACGGTTTCCTTGCCAGAAGCTCCAGCCGCTCCTTCGCATCGGGAGATGGCAGTGGCTCCAGGCCCACAAACGCAAAGAGAGGTCCCTTCGCGGCCCGGCAGACCTCGATGACGAACTCGGTGCTCACCAGCCCCGTGACCTGGACGCTCTCCTCGGCCATGATGACCGCATAGTCGACGCCTTGCTCTGCCAGGTAGTTGACGAGGTACGCGGCGTTGGCGAAGTTGTGACGTTCATCCAGGATGTCGTGGTTGAGCTCACGTGCCAGGTCCACTTGATCGGGATACCAGGCGCCGGGCATGGGGATGTGAATGTGGAAGTCGATTACTGGGTGTGGCACGGTTCCCTCTCCGGGCTATGACTTCGGGATGCGGGACAGATCTGCCGCCGGTTGCTCCCGTCGCTGGCCTCATCGATGTCGTGGGCGACGATCAACCGGGCGAACCGAGCGTTGGCGATGATCTCGGTGCTGTTCAGGTTCCACATGGAGTAGGTTCCGTTGGTCATCCGGCTGAGGATACCAGGTGTGTAGACGCCGCGGGAAACAACGGTTGAGGTGCCCCTCACCTGCTCTCCCCGGGTCCCCATGCCGATGGCCGTGCTCAGTCCTCGCGGATTTCGAAGCCGGCACTGACGTCGGCCGCGGGCTTGAGCATGCACCACACGGGGCAGAGCTGTCCCTCGGCCAGGGCCAGGAAGGCGCCTCACCCGCTCTTGACGGGCTCTGGGAGCTGACGTAGGCTAACGGTCCAGCGCGGTCGTGGCCGAGTTGGCGAGGGAAGCAGCATGTACGTTCTCGTGGCGGGATGTGGCGTCGTGGGGTCGCAACTGGCCGTGTCCCTTTCGGCCGCCGGGCACAACGTGGTGGTTCTGGACAAGGACCCCGCCGCCTTTCGCAACCTGGGCGCCACCTTCAACGGTCTCACGCTCCATGGCTTCGCCTTCGATCAGGATCTGCTGCTCGATGCCGGGATCGAGCGCGCGGACGCGTTTGTGGCGGCTACCAACCTCGACAATGCCAACATCATGTCGGCCGAAGTGGCCAGGGTGGTGTTCAAGGTACCGCAGGTCATTGTGCGGCTCACGTCTCCGGTTCGTGTGCGTACCTGACAGCAGCTGGGATTGGACTACGTGTGCAGCACCACGCTGGTGGCCGAGTGGCTGCTCGACAAGGTCTTCTCCGGTCGCGGGCACCACCTGGTGGGGCTCAAGGATGTGGAACTGGTCGAATTCCGCATCGGGGCCACGGGTGCGGGGCAGACGGTGGGCGATGTGGAGGGTACCGGCGTGTTCCGGGTCTCGGCTGTGACGCGAGACGGCGTCTCCTTCCTTCCCGCTTCGTCAACCGCGCTCCGAGAGGGCGACATGCTGTGGGGCGCCGTCCTCCAGGCGTCGTACGCGCGTATTGAGCGCATGCTGGGGGCGGACTGATGTACGTGGTGGTGGTGGGCGGAGGCAAGGTGGGGTCGTACCTGGCTCAGTCGCTCCTGGCCCGCGGCCACGACGTGGCCGTTATCGAGCAGCGGCCCCACGTGGTGGAGCGCCTGGCGCTCGAATTGCCGTCGCGGGTGCTCATCATCCAGGGTGACGGTTGTGACGACGGCTGTCAGGCGGACGCGGGTGCAGCCCACTGCCAGGTGTTCGCCGCCGTCTCGGGCGAGGACACCGACAACCTGGTGGCCTGCCAGGTGGCGCGGGCGGTCCACCGTGTGCAGCGCGTGGTGGCGCGCGTCAACAGCCCCAAGAATGAGCGCATCTTCGCAGCGATGGACATCGAGGCCATCTCGTCAACGAACCTCATCGTGGGCATGATCGACCAAGAAGTGACCGCTGGGGAGATCCGCACACTGATCTCGCTGAGCCGTGGCGACCTCGCCATTGTGCAGATGACCTACGGGCAGGAGGGAGGCTCCGCGAGCGCGCATCCCGCCGAGTTGGACCTCCCCGCCACCTGCGTTCTGGTGGCGCTCGTGCGCGGTGAGGAAGTGATCCCTGTTCGGGGCGGTACCGAGATACGGCCCGGCGACCAGGTGATCGCCCTGACCCGCATCCAGGACGAAGCCACGCTGAAAAAGGCGCTGCGAGGCTGAGGGTGAAAGGTGGTTACTCCGTGACCCTCCGCGATCTGAGACGCTACGCTGCGGGCATGCTGGGTGAAGCCTGCTACGTGTTGGTGCTGGCCGCCGTGGGCCTGGCCATCGCGGTGGTGGCCGCGCTGCTGTCATGATCATCCAGCCGCGGAGAGACGACCACCTCGTCATTGGCAAGTACACTGGCAAGGTGATCGTCGGGGTGGGGCTGCTGATGGCTGTGCCCTTGGCCCTCTCGCTCGTCCTTGGGGAGTGGTCGGTGGCGCTGGACTTCGTGATCAGCTCGGCCGCGTGCTTCATCTGCGGCTTTGGCCTTCAACTCCTGTGCCGCACCGAGCGCGACCTGGGATGGGGGCACGCGCTGGTGGTGGCCGCGGGTTCCTGGCTCATCGCCACCCTGCTGGGCGCACTGCCCCATTCTCTCTCCGGTCACGAGGGTAGCTACCTGGACGCCGTGTTCGACGTGATGAGCGGCTACACCACCACCGGTCTCTACCTCATCCAGGACCTGGATCACGTGAGCAACGGCCTCAACATGTGGCGACATCTCCTCACCTACGCGGGTGGCCAGGGCATCATCGTGGTGGCTCTGACCTTCCTCTTCCGCGGTTCGCCCGGGGCGTACCGGCTCTACGTGGGGGAAGGCAAAGACGAGAGGCTTCTTCCCAACGTGGTCCAGACGGCGCGGGCCATCTGGATCGTCAGCCTCGGGTACTTGGCCGTGGGGGGCTTGGTGTTGGCGGCCATGGGGTGGGCGTTGGGACAGACGCCGCTTCGCGCCTTCCTCCATGGTGTGTGGGTCTTCATGGGCGCATGGAGCACGGGCGGTTTCGCGCCCCAGTCCTACAACACCATGTGGTTCCACTCCCTGGCCTACGAGCTGGTCACAGTGGCCATCTTCGTGGCCGGTTCCTTCAACTTCGCGCTGCACTGGGCAGTGTGGAGCGGGAACAGAAAGGAGCTGAGGCGCAACCTGGAGACGGTGAGCTTCGCCGTCACCCTGAGCCTCACCGTGCTGGTGGCCACGGTGGCGCTGTCGCGGCTGGGCATCTACCCCGACGCCGTCAACCTGTTCCGCAAGGCCTTCTACCAACTTGCCTCCGGGCACACCACCACCGGCTTCTCCACCATCTACAGCCGGGCCTTCGTCGTGCAGTGGGGTCCCCTGGCCATGCTGGCCACGACCGTGGCCATGGCCATCGGCGCCTCTGCCTGTTCCACCGCCGGAGGTATCAAAGGCATGCGCGTGGGCGTGATCACGGCCGGTTTTGTGGCCGACATCCGGAGGATGATCTCCCCGGAGTCCGCCCTCATCAGGCAGCGCGTCCATCATCTGCGCGACATCCTGGTGGACAGCCCTCTGCTGCGCTCGGCGCTCACCGTGACGGTGGCGTACCTGACGCTGTACGGGTTGGTGGCCATTGTCGGGGCGGCATGCGGCTATGATTTCCTGCAGGCCGCCTTCGAAGGGGTCTCCGCCGCCTCTAACACCGGTCTCTCCTGTGGCGTCACCGCCCCGGCCATGCCGGTAGTGCTCAAGGTGGTGTACACGCTGGCCATGTGGCTGGGCCGCCTGGAGTTCATGTCCGTGCTGGCTCTGGCCGGGTATGCCTACGCCATGGTCAGGGGCAGATGATGAGACGCCGCGTGCTGCGGGTCCTGCGTTGTGCGTTGCTGGCGGCGACGTTGGCCGGTCTGGTCTGGCCCGCGCCGGTGCTGGCGGCGACCGGCGCCACGCTCGCGAGCCTGGGGTCCCCCAGCAGCGGGGACCTGGTGGAGCATCCCGCTCAGTGGGACGGCAAGGTGATCGACTTCCAGGGTGAGGCTGTCGGGGAGGTGATGCGGCGGGGCGACAGTGCCTGGCTGCACCTCAACGACGATGCCTACAGCCGCAAAGCCGCGGACGATATCGCCCTCGCCGGGTATAACGCCGGCCAGGCGGTCTGGGCGCCGTCGGAGTTGGCCGCGCAGGTCAAGATCTGCGGCGACTACTCCCACCGGGGCGACCTCGTGCACGTGGTGGGCATCTTCCACGCTGCCTGCCCGGAGCACGGGGGGGACATGGACATCCACGCTGTCAAGCTGGAGGTAGTGCTGCCGGGCTCTCCTATCGCACGCGCGGTGTCCGGTGTCCGGGCGGCCGCGGCCGCGGCACTGTCCCTGGTGGCCGCGGGCCTCTGGCTGCTGTGGCGCCGGCGCCACCGGGCCCGGGGCCGGGCGGCTTGACGCTGCCGGAGGCAAGGCAGATGCTAGATTGATGACCCTTCGGCGCAAGATACTCCTCGGTTTCGGCATCGCCCTGTGCCTGGTGCTGATTGTCCTGACCTGGGCCGTCATCAATCTGGTGCGCCTGGGCAGCGCCAGCGATTCCATCCTGCGCGAGAACTACAAGAGCATCATCGCGGCCGAGGTCATGATCAACGCCATGGAGCGTCAGGACAGCGCCTCTCTGCTCCTGACCCTGGGCTTCGCGGAGGAAGCCGACTCCCAGTTCAGCGCCTTCGAGGCCGAGTTCCTCCGGTCGCTGGCCCGCGCCGCCGACAACATCACCGTGGAGGGCGAAGCCGGGATCATCGCCCGCATCGACTCCGGCTACCAACGCTATCTCCAGGCCTTCGATGAGCTATCGGACCTGACCGGCTCCTCCACCACGGCCACGGCCGCCGACTACTACCAGGAAACGGTCCTGCCGCTCTTCACGGAGATCCGCAGCTCCTGCGAGGCGCTGCGCGACCTCAATCAGTCCACCGCCTACACCGCCAGCGCGCACGCTTCCGGCGTGGCCCGGCGGGCCATCTGGTCCACGCTGGTCGTGGGCCTGGCTGCCGTGGCCGCCGGCTTGCTGTTCAGCCTGCTCATGTCCACCAGCCTCACCCGTCCGCTGCAGGCGCTGCTGGGAGCCACCGCCCGGCTGGCCGACCGTGACTACTCCACCCAGCTTCCGGTCACCTCCGGTGACGAACTGGGGCGGCTGGCCGCGGGCTTCAACCAGATGGCGGCACGGCTTCACGCCTTCGACGAGATGAACCTCAAGGAAGTGCTGCTGCAGAAACAGCGCATCGAGACGGTCATCGAGAGTATCGAGGACGGGATCCTGGTGGTGGACAGGGACCTGCGCATCGTCAACCTCAACGGGGCGGCGGCCGGTGTGTTCGGGGTGGAGAGGCCGCTGGCGTTGGGCCGGCACTTCCTGGAGACGGCGCGGGATGGGCACCTGTTCTCGCTTCTGCGCGAGACGGTGGAGTCGGGTATGGCCCCAGAACTGGACCCGGACACCGCCATGCTCAGCGTGGGGGCGGGGGAGGCGCGCCGCTACTTCGCCTTCGCCGTCTCCGCCGTGGAGGGCACAGGCGGCGGCGTGACCGGCGGCGGCGTGACCGGGAGCGGCGACACCGGGGGAGGTGGCCCGGTTCGGTCGGTGACGGGGGCGGTGCTGCTGCTGCGCGACGTGACCCGGCTGAAGGAGCTTGATCGGCTGAAGTCCGATTTCGTCATGACCGCCTCCCACGAGCTGCGGACACCGCTGACCGGGCTGGAGATGAGTGTGGAGCTGCTCAGGGAGAAGGCGCGTGAGCGCCTGACGGACCAGGAGCGGGAGCTCTTGGAAGCGGCTCATACGGATGTTCTGCGCTTGAAGGCGCTGGTGGCGGATCTGCTGGACCTGTCGCGGATCGAGGCCGGCCGCATCCAGCTGGAGATGAACGAGGTCGATCTGCGGGGTGTGGTGGAGCAGGTGACCGGGATCTTCCAGCCGCAGTTCGTGGAGAAGCGCGCCCGGTTGCTGGCCGAGCTTCCGGCGGATCTTCCGTCGGCGCGAGCGGATGCGGAGAAGACCGCCTGGGTGCTCTCCAATCTGATCTCCAACGCTCTTCGCTATATCGACGAGGGGGGTACGGTGACGGTGGGAGCCGAGCGCAGCGGCAGTGTGCTGAGTGTGAGCGTGGCGGACGACGGGGCAGGAATTCCCTACCAATACCAGTCGCGCATCTTCGACAAGTTTGTACAGGTGGCGGGCGACAGCCGGCCGGGACGGACCGGCCTGGGCTTGGCCATAAGCAGGGAGATTGTGCGGGCGCACGGGGGTACCATCTGGGTGGAATCGGTTCCCGGCGAGGGGAGCAGGTTCAGCTTCACGCTGCCGCTCGCACGCGGAGAGGAGGCATAGCCACATGGACGCATCCGTGCTCGTGGTGGACGATGAGAAGAACATCCGACTGGCCATCGCGCAGGTGCTATTGGATCTGCAGTTGACCGTCGACATGGCCATGAACGGCAGAGAAGCCATGGACCGGCTGGCGGAGCGGGCCTACGATCTGGTGTTGCTTGCCCTGCGCATGCCCGGCATCGATGGCCTGGAGGTGCTCCGCAGCATCCGGAGCAGTCACCTGCGTACCAACGTGGTGATCATCACCGCCTTCGGGACGGTGGATTCGGCGGTGGAGGCCATGAAGCTGGGTGCGGTCGACTTTCTGCAGAAACCGTTCTCCCCCCGGGAGCTGCGGAGCCTGGTGGAGTGTATCCTGGCACGGGAGTCCCTGGCCGCGGAGGAAGCCGACTCCTACGACGAGCATGTGGAAGTGGCCAAGCGCGCCATCAAGATGCGGGAGTTCGCTCCGGCCACCGATCACCTTCGGCAGGCCATTGCCCGGGAGCCGGGACGGGCCGAGGCCTTCAATCTGCTGGGCGTCCTGCAGGAGATCGACGGCGATAGGACGGGTGCCTTGTCCAACTACCGCGCTGCGCTTGCCGTCGACCCCACGTACGAACCGGCGCGCGCCAACCTGCACCGCGTTGTGACCACGGGAGGGGGTGAGGTGTCGCTTGGCGACGGGCACGCCCGGTCGGATGCGGGAGTGGCGGAAGAACCCGGCGACCAGGGACGATAGGGCGAAAGGGGTCCGCATGGAGGGATGTGAAGCTCGCCGCTGGGTGGAGATAGGGTTCACCGTGCTGGAGCCGGCGCAGCGCACGGCACGCCTGCCGGAGGACACCACTCGGGTGCCGTACGAGGCGCGGGTGCGCGGTTTTGCCGTCGGGGCCTGCCGTCTAGGCGATGAGGTGGAGGTGAAGACGCTGACCGGCCGCCGCGTGCGGGGCCGGGTGGTGGCGCTGGATCCCTGCTTCGCCCACGACTTCGGCCGCCCAGTGCTGGAACTGATCGAGGCAGGCCTGGAGGCGCGGGCCCTCCTGCGGTTGCTAGGGGAATCCCCCTCCGCCGCGGCCGCTTGCGCAAGGGGCGGTGCCATCGATAGTGAAGCCGCTGCCGCCGACAGGGCCGGCGGAGAGGCCCAGGCATGAGCGCGGGCCTGGACACCGGCTACCAGGCGGTGATGGCGCGCTCCACCCAGATCCTGCGCAACGCCTCCGGCCTGGACTACGATGACTTCCGCCGTGGCCGCCTTTGCTTCGATTACGAGGGCCTGATGGCTGCCACGGGCTACTCCCTGGAGCAGGTGGCGGACGTACAGCGGCGCTGCAAGGTGGGAGGGACACCGCTGCTGGAGCTCTCCAACCTTACCCGCCTGGCGCGCAGCCTGGCGCCGGCCGGCATGGGCGCCCGTATCCTGGTCAAGGACGAGGCGGCCAACGCCTCCGGCAGCTTCAAGGCCCGCCGGGCCAGCCTCTCCGTGCAGGAGTCCAAGCGAGCCGGCTACCCCGGCGTCATCGCTGCCACTTCAGGCAACTACGGGGCGGCGGTGGCGGCCATGTGCGCCATGCAGGGCCAGTGTTGCATCATCGTGCAGGAGACCTTCGACTCGCGGGGGGTGGGGCAGCCGGAGATCGTCGAGAAGGGCCGCGCCTGCGAGGCCTACGGGGCCGAGGTATGGCAGATGACGGTGGGCCCGGAGTTGTTCTACATGCACCTCCGCCTGCTGGAGGAGAGCGGCTACTTCAACGCCTCGCTGTACACGCCCTTCTCCGTGTCCGGCATTGAGACGCTGGGCTGGGAGGTGGCGCAGGAGGTGCGGGGGCTCACCGGCCGGCCGCCGGCCGCGGTGGTGGTGACCCACGCCGGCGGCGGCAACGTCACCGGCACTGCCCGCGGCCTGCGCAAGGCGGGCGCGGGGGAGACTCAGGTCATCGCCGCCAGCGTCGACCTCAGCGGCCTGCATATGGCCAGCGACACCCAGTTCAACCGCAAGAGCTTCACCACCGGCCACACCGGGTTCGGCATGCCCTTCTTCACCAACCCCGACCGGGCGGACGTGCCCCACAACGCCGCCCGTCCCCTGCGCTACGCCCACCGCTACGTCACCGTCAACCAGGGCGCCGTCTTCTACACTACGCAGCTGCTGGCCGTCCTGGAGGGGCTGGAGCGCGGCCCGGCCGGCAATACCTCGCTCTGCGCCGCCTTCAAGCTGGCCCAGGAGATGCCGGCGGATGAGGTCATCGTGGTGCAGGAGACGGAGTACACCGGCGCCGGCAAGCACCCCACTGCCCAACTCACCTTCGCTCGCGACAACGGCGTGCGCGTAGTACGCGGCCCGGCCACGCTCGACAAGCCCGGGGAGGTCATCGCCATCCCCGAGTCGCCGGAGCAGGTGGCCTACGCCGAGATCGACCTGCAGCGGGTGCGGGCCTCCTACCTGCGTGGCCGGTTGGCGGCGGCGGAGGTAGGGGACTATCGTCAACTGAGTGCGGCTGAACTAGAGTACCTTGCCGAGGAAACCAACCTCACCCGGGAGAGCTGCCTGGCGTTGTTGAAGAGAGCCGCCGAATGATGCATGTGCCGCCGCGCAGCCTGCTCACGGTTGACATTGGCGCCGTGCGCCGGAACGTGCGCCGTCTCCGCTCGCTGCTACGGCCGGGGACCCGCTTCATGGCGGCGCTGAAGGCGGACGCCTACGGGCATGGCGCCCTGCCGGTGTGTCAGGCGGTGCTGCAGGCGGGGGGAGATGCTCTGGCGTTGGCCACGACTGAGGAAGCCTTGGAACTGCGCGAGAGCGGAGTGACCGCGCCGCTGCTGGTCATGGGGCCGGTGTTCTCGCCGGCACAGATGATAGAACTGGCCCGCACCGGCGTGCAGGTTGCCGTGGTCTCGCCGGAGATGGCGGAGATGCTGCGGCACCTGCCTGAGGATTGCCGGCTGCGTGTCCACCTGAAGATCGACACGGGCATGAACCGCCAGGGACTCCTCCCCTCCGAACTTCCCAAGCATCTGGATACCCTGCGTCTGCTGCGGCCGCAGGTGAGGGTGGTGGGCATCATGACCCACTTCGCCAGCGCTTCGGACGAGCCCAACTCGGTGGAGTGGCAGATGGAGCGCTTCCTGCCCTGCGTGGAGACTATCCGCCGGGACTGGCCGCGGGCCATCGCCCACGCCGCCAACAGCGCCGCCACTATGGAGCATCCCGCCTCGCACCTGGATCTGGTTCGCTGCGGGGTGGCGGTCTACGGCATGTCGCCTTTCCAGGGGGATCCTCGGGAGGAGGGACTGAAGCCGGCTCTCAGCTGGACCTCCCGTGTGGCCATGACCAAGCGCGTGCCGTCGGGCGAGGGCGTGGGCTACGGGCTCACCTTCCGCCGGGGCGGGGCGGCCACCACCGTCGCCCTGGTGCCGGTGGGGTACGCGGACGGGCTGTTCCGTGCCTTGGGCAACCGCGGCCGGGTGCTCATTCGGGGGCGGCGCTACTCCATGGTGGGCCGGGTGTCCATGGACTCCTTCGCCGTGGACCTGGGGGAGAGCACGGACGTACGGACGGGCGATCGGGTGACGCTCATCGGCCACGACGGATCGGAATCCATCCGGGCAGAAGAGATGGCGGGCTGGGTGGAGACCATCAACTACGAGATCACCTGCGCCACCGCACTGCGTCGGGCGCAGCGCGTGGTGGTGGACACGGAGTGGGAGGCGACGGTCACAGGACAGGACGCAGAGTTCGGCTCGCGTCGGATGACGGACGCCACGCGGCGGGACGATGGGAGGTAGCAGATGGACGTCATCAACGCCATACAGAAGCGGCGCAGCGTGCGCACCTTTGACTATGAGCGGCCGGTGAATGATGCAGACATCATGAAGATCTTGGAGGCGGGCCGTTTGGCGCCCTCCTGGAAGAACCATCAGCCGTGGCGATTCGTGGTGGTGCGGTCGGCGGAGGGGCGGGCAGCCATCGCCGACTGCCTCTCAGAGGGCAACCCGGCTCGGACTGCCATCCGTCACGCGTCGGCCGTGCTGGTGCTGCTGGGAGTGCCGGAAGAAGGCGAGGTACACCAGGAAAAGTCGTTCTACCTGGTGGATTGCGGCATCTCCGGGGAGAACATGTACTTGGAGGCGGTGGAACTGGGCCTCTCCGCCGTATGGGTGTCCCTGCTGGACGGCCCCGGTGTTTGCCGCTCCGTGGGTGCGCCGGAGGGCTGGGAATGCGTGGGCGTCTTTCCCATCGGGTACGCGTTGCCGGAGGAAGAGGCCAAGCCTCGGCGGCCGCGCCGCCCGCTGGGCGAGGTGGCCTTCCTGGAGAAGGTTGGGCAGGCTTTCCAGTACTAAGCCCGGGGCCGAGTCCGGCCGGCGGGGGCAGACACCCGTCGCAGGTCCCGATAGGGGGTATAATGACTCTGCCTACTCGGCTTGGTTCACGCCGCTTGGCGCATCTCATGGGGGCGACAAGGTTTCGACGGGGCTCAGGTCTGAGTGAGGGTAGCGGGTCGAGATCCCGGCCGTTCTCGTTAAACAGGCTGGAAACAAACAACTGGCAAGCAAGAACTTGCTCTGGCCGCTTAGCATATAGGCAGCCTGTCGCGCCTCTAGCTCTCGCCGGAGAGGGCCGCGGCATCATTTAGGCGGGATCACCTGCGTCGAGTGCCGCCGGCCTCGCAGGGAAACCAAGGTGGCTGGTCAGAGGCACCCGGCTTCCGCGGGGGCCCGAGGCGAGAAATAAAAGCGGAAGCTACACCCGTACGAAGCCTTCTCCAGACGAGTTTCGGACGCGGGTTCAATTCCCGCCGCCTCCACCATAAGTCTCATACAAAAGCCCTGCTAATCCGGGGCTTTTCTTCTGGGAATGAGACAACAGGTTCGTAACACACTTGCGCTTTTGCCTTGTTGCAGCCAGAAATGCAGGTTTGGGGTGTGCACATTGGGGAGACGGGCGTGTGGAAGGGCGATTCTCATAGGATGAGACGGGAGGTGCCCCCGGGGAATGTTGAGGTTCCCCGGGGGCGAAGGTGCTATTGGTCAGCGACCACAGGGGTGCGCCTCACGGCAGTGGTCTTCTGTCTCGCAGAGAGCACCCAGGTGGGGGAACAAGATTGACGAGAATCCGCTTGAAGAACACCCGGTTGGACTGCTTCTTGATGTGGTCGGGCGCTGTCTTGAGAAGTGGCCGGGTGAAATTGGACAGCCTCGTAGGTGATACTGCCCCCGGGCAGAACACCAAGGAGGAATACCAGCAATGCCGAGAAGACCGAGGCGCAACCATGCACCGGCGTTCAAGGCCAAGGTGGCGCTGGAAGCCATCAAGGGCGAAGAGCCGTTCATTCAGATCGCTGAACGCTTCGACGTACATCCCAACCAGATCACCACGTGGAAGCGGCGACTTCTCGACGGCGCTGAGAGTCCTACCCGGCCGTTGGAACAGCCCTGACGGCAGTGGGGATTGGCAGGGGTCACACCCCGAAGAGGCCTCTGATGCGCTGATCGTGTATCGCACATTTACCGTGGAGCCGTCTGAGATTCTCAAGGGCAAACCCGAATTTGGCACCCCAGTGCAATTCTTCGTGGAGGGCGGCATCGTGGGCGAGGTCAGTGGCCCGGTGGACGAAGGCGACAAGGTCCTGGTGTTTGGTCAGTATGATCAGACCCTGTATGGGGGTACGTGGCCAAAGGACGCATACCACAGCACACATGGTGAGTGGTCCATATTCAAGGAAACCGAAACCGGACTGACTAATCTCTTCGTGCTAGGTGGTTTTGAAAGGCAGATGGCCGACAAGGGTTTTGATCGAGTCACACTGGACGATGTGAGGGCAGAGGTGGCTCAGCCCAGCATTACACAGGAGTAAATCCTCAGGTGATGGATGGGCCCGAGCACTGCGAGGCCCAGTTGTGGGTGGAATGGAGGCCAACCGGGATTTGAGAGGAGGATTACGAACTGCGGACAACAGAATGGATTCCGCTGAGTCCGAAACCGTGTGGGGCATCCTTTCTGTCGCTCGGGGAGCCCGGCGGCTGAAGATCTCCGCACTGTGACGCCGTACTGGGTTCACATCTTGCCGAGTGGTAGCGGCAACGTGCCTGCATATGACGATTGCAATGCTACGTTTGAATGTTGATCATTGCTAAACCGCACATTACAGCCTGTATCCTAGGCCTCATCATTCCAATTCGGATTTGCCTCAAATGCGTACAAACGCAAAAGCCCATCAGACAACCAAATCTGATGGGCTTTTGCTTTGCGACGGTGTCTAAGGGAACGAATAGAGAATGGTTGGTGGCATCCACCGTTCAATTGCTGACGCCTTGGCCGATATCGATCAGGGCACCATCCTCTGCAAAGCTGTAGAGCGTCGCCGTATCCTTTTCGTCCGCAGTAATGACGGTGAACGTGCGGGCAGCGTCCGGATAGTTGGTATTGTTATCTATCCAAGTTCCCGTGTTGATGTAGTAGGCTCCGTCGCCGATGTTCCGTAATGCCGGTACATGAGTGTGACCAAACACGATGATGTCCACAGTTTCATCCGGATTGTCAATATACTGCGCCTTGGCTTGTGCAAAGAAGTAGTCCCAATTCAGCGTGCCGGATACCGCCTCGATAAAGGTGTTGTGAACCTTGACGTTATTGAGCTTCTGCCGCGCGTCCCATGTGCGCTGAATATGTTGGAACAACACGGGCGCCGATATTGTTCCGTCCGCCTGCTCGGCCGGGAAGAAATCGAGGTACGTGTAAGCGTCGTCAAAACCCGCGATATGCATATCGAAAATCTTCTCATCAAGACTTTCGTTGGGCGTCACTCGCTCTGAAATGCTCTTGAGAACCGAGTAATAGATGTAAGCGCCGTACTGATCCGTATCCGTGTGATCCGGCACATTTGCAACCGCCGGCAGCTCCTTTGCCACTTCTGGATGGCCTTGCAGCACCCATGTGGCGGCATATCGGGCATAAAAATACCCGGCCGGAAGAATCGTATCGTCGTTGCCGCACAGTTTCGCGTTGGAAACCGTATCCGGCGCGGAAAACACATCGTAACGATGACCGTGCTCGATCACAATTTCGTTTCTGTCGCCCGTATAGTAGGCGCCAAGTCCTTTGGCGTCCGTTGCCTGCTCAATGTTCGGGATAGCTTGCTGCAGGATTTCCTTTTCCAGCGTCATATCGTGGTTGCCAATTACGTAGACAAGTTTGATGCCGCTGTCTGCAACGCTGTTCATCTCGTCGATAACGACCTGGTTATTCGCGATCACTTGCCTGTAAAACTGTTCCTCATCGGTATAGGACGTATAAGAGACGGGCAAAAACCATGCGTCCAAGAAATCACCCGCAATTACCAGTTCGCGCACATCCTTCGTATTCTGCAACCTCTTCAAGAACTCAACAAGCAGCGCACGGTTGGTCACTGTTTCACTATAGCTGTCAGCAATGCCCAAATGGAGGTCGCTTATAACGACGATCCTATTTCTTTCAGCGCCTGCTTCCCACAAGGGCGTCGCCGCCTCCGGCGTACTGGTTTGCGCCGCACATCCTGTGGCGAGCAGCGCGAGAGAGACTACTATGCTGCATGCCAGCATGAGAGACAGAAGCTTTTGTTTCATGTTCACGTGCTCCTAGTATGCCTTGGATGGTTTAGCTGCGCTTTTCGGCCACTCACATTCGCCCGCATTCCAAGCGCGGGGCTTGTGCAAATGAAGACAAGCGTACCGCATGCCGGGAGGTGTGTTCCGCGCTGGCGTGCGGGGCAAGGGCGTGTACGTTCCGGGCACGGCGTCCTTTCTAGCATATGGCGTCGATGGACAATTGGTTGGCGCCCAAGGATACCCGGATGATTTCTATCCCGGCTTGCTGTTCGCGCAAGCGGGGAATAGCTTGCCGGTCGACACACGGAAGCGGGCAACTCCACCTCAGGGTGTTGGCCTCAAGCTTGGATCGCCGAAGTAGATCCGGCCGGCGGAAGCGCCAAATAGGTTGCTCTTGTATGAGCCGCACCGCCGGCCACGACAGCGGCTCGCGATTGGATGGCGGAGTCTGATTCCGTGAGTCTGCTCTGCCGCGTTCCTTCCCGGCAACGTATCGCTGCCGCGCTCTGCTACGGCGCCGACTCCTCGGTTGCCGATGTGGCGAGGGCCATGGGCTCTCGGAGGGTTCCGTCAACAGTCATTTGCATCGAGCGCGCCCCGCTCTGCCCGGACTCCTGGAGGAGACGTGATGGGCACCAGACAAACCGACGAGCGGATAGGGAACGTCTACAGTCAGAACGAGGCTCCCGCCGATGTGGAGGCGTTCCCGTCACAGCTTGCGCTTCGTGGCTTTGTCGGGCTCGCCGTCCTGTTGGAGATGCAAGCCCGCCGAGCGCACGAGGTGCCGCTGCCCTGGCCCCATTGGCTCCGAGGGCTGGGGGGCAGCGTTCGAGGGGGGTGTTCCTCGCGAGTGCCTTCGCATGCGCTTTGTTGGGAAATGGGGCCCCGGCATTGGCGGACCTGCTCGGCAACATATCGACTGAGTCGGGCCCAGATGGTTACCCTCGTCATTCGCGCGGGCACGCTCCACCACTTACCCGACGTGGGAGCCCCTCCAGATGGTTTCGTGTCAACCTTGGGCAACTTCGATCCGGCTCACGCGGCAGCCGAGTGGGCGCAAGGCACCCAAAGGCTGTTGTGGACGGAGGAGGCCATCAACTGCCGCCTGCCCCGCACCATGTGTGCGACACTTCTGCCTCGTATGTCGCACCGTGGATAGAGGTACTGCATCGTGCAACCGGGAGGAAGGCTCATGGCAACGCGCCGGGTGACCAAGACGCGTCAGACTGGAACGGCGAAAGCTCCGAAGGACAGGCCGGGCCGCGCGATCTTGGAGGCGGCGCTGGTGGCAGGCCAGACCTCGCTGGATGAGGCAGAAGCCAAGGCCCTGTTCGCCGCCTACGGCATCCCCGTGGTGCGGGGGCGTGTGGTGCAGAGCGCCGAGGAAGCCGTGCAGGCTGCAGGGGAACTGGGCTATCCCGTGGTGCTGAAGGGTGCCTCGCGCGAGGTGCAGCACAAGAGCGATGCGGGCCTGGTGCTACTGGATATTGCCGATGGCGCGGCCACGCGCGGCGGCTATGAGACCCTCACACATCGAGCCACAGTCGCGCTGGAGGGCGTCCTGGTGGAGGAGATGATCCGGGGCGGCCGGGAGTTCGTCATTGGCATGAACCGGGACACGCAGTTCGGCCCCGTGGTGATGTTCGGCTTGGGCGGGGTGTTGACCGAGGCGCTGCAGGACGTGGTATTTGGTGTGGCGCCGCTGAGCGAGCGCGAGGCGGAAGAGCTGTTGGACGAGATCCGTGCCGCCAAGCTGCTGGGGGAGTTCCGCGGCTCCCCGGCCGTGGATCGCCGGGTGTTGGTGGAGACACTGATCGCCGTGGGCCGCATGGCGCTGGACCATCCCGAGATCCGCGAGATTGACGTCAACCCCATGCTGGTGGAGGGTTCCCGACCGGTGGCGGTGGACGCGCTGGTTTCGCTGAGTGTGCCCGATCTCGAGCCGGCGCCTCGTTTGCCCATAGACCTCAAGGCCCTCGATGCCGTCTTCTACCCCAACAGCGTGGCCGTCATCGGCTCCTCCAACGACGTGGCCAAGTGGGGCGGTGTCATCACCATCAACATCATCTCTGGTGGCTTCCCAGGACCTGTCTATCCCATCAACCCTCGCTACACGGATGTCTTCGGGCGGGCGGCCTACGCCAGTCTGGCCGACGTGCCCCAAGTGCCGGACCTGGCCATCATCGCCGTGCCCGCGGCGGCCGTGAAGCAGGCGGTGGAGGATTGCGGCCGGGCCGGCGTCAAGGCCGTGGTGGTGGTGAGCGGGGGCTTCTCTGAGTCGGGGCCGGCGGGCGCCAGGCTGGAGCGCGAGGTGGCGGAGGTGGTGTCGGGCTACGGCATGGCCATGATCGGGCCCAACTGCGTGGGGGTGATGTCCTCCTGGCGGCGCTTCTACGGGACGGGTGGCGTCATTACGCAGCCGGGGCCGGGTCCGGCCGGCTTCCTCTCGCACTCGGGGAACATGGGCGTGCAGCTCATGGCCTCGGCCGAGGAGCGAAGCGGGGGCGTGGGCAAGTTTGCCGGCATAGGCAACGAGGCGCTGTACACCGCCACTGACCTGCTGGAGTACTTCTGCGACGACCCGCAGACCGGCCTCATTCTGGACTACGTGGAGGGCTTGGACGACGGTCGCCGCTTCATGGAGGCGGCACGGCGGGCGGCGCTGAAGAAACCACTGATAGTGCTGCGTGGCGGCGCCAGCGAGTACGGGGCCAAGGCCGCCGCCTCGCACACCGGGGCCATGGCCGGCTCGCAGCGGGTGTTCGAGGCGGTGGTGCGGCAGTGCGGCGTCATCGCCACCACCGATCCCGATGAGTTCATCGACCTGGCCTTCGCCCTCTCCTACCTGCCGCTGCCCAAGGGCCGCCGCGTGGCCGTGGTGACCATGGGCGGCGGCTGGGGCGTGGTGGCGGCGGATGAGATCTCCCGCAGCGGGCTGGAGCTGGCCGAGCTTCCGCCCAACGTTATCGCCGACATCGACGCCGTGCTCCCGCCCTACTGGAGCCGCAGCAACCCCGTGGACCTGGTGGGCAGCATCAAGGAGGGGGCGCCGGAGCGGGCCATCGAGACGGTGGTGCGTTCCGAGGCTGTGGATGCCGTGGTCGTTCTGGGCGTGATCGGCATGGTGACCTCGCCGCTGCGGGTCATCGACGAGGTCAAGCGCGTGCAGGAGCGTTCCGGCCTCTACGTGGGCGCCAACCTGCCAGACCCTGAGAAGTATCGCTTCCGCGAAGGCGACTTCGTCAAGTGGGTGGCCGAGCTCATGCGCGCCTACCGCAAGCCCATCGTCAATGTCTCCGTGCGGCCCATTCAGCGCGCGGTCTTCGGTGAGGGCGGGCCCTTTGCCACGGTGGTGTTGCCCTCGCCCCTGCGCTCCGTGCGGGTGCTGAGTCACATGGCCACCTACCACGCCTTTCTAGAACGTCAGGGCGTGGCGCGGCCGGGTGAGTGAGGGATGGCATGAGTGAGGAGATCGACGGCCGCGGTTGGCCGCTCCTGGACTGGGCGCCCGCCCCGGCTCCGGAAGTGGTGGCGCGGGGCATCCGGTCGGCGGGGGGAAGGGTCACCTTCGCCTGCTTCATGGAAATGGCGCTCACTCACCCGGCTGTCGGCTACTACACGCAGGCGCGCTCGCCGTTGGGCGCCGCCGGTGACTTCATCACCGTGCCGCAGAGGGTCCCGTTCTTCAATCGAGTCTTGGGCCGCCTCTTGGCCGAGTTGCTGGGAGGCGCAGCGGCGTTGCCGACGGCAGGCGGTGAGGCGCGTCTCGTGGAGGTGGGAGCGGGAGAGGGGCACATGGCCGCCGGCCTGCTCGACTTCTTTGAGGACGAGGCCCCTGCCTTGAAAGAGATTCTTCGCTGCCAGCTGGTGGAGCCGGGATCGTATCTGCGTGAGGCGCAGCGTGCGAGGTTGGCGCAGGCTCAATCCCGGAGCTGGCGGGTGGAATGGCCGCAGGTGGGGCAATCGCCGGCATCGGGCCACGATGCACGGGCGGAGCTTCTGCCCCCAGGAGGCCCCGGAGTGGTGGTGACCAACGAGTTGCTGGATGCGCTCCCCGTTCACCTGCTTCATGTGGGCGACGAAGTGCCGCTCGAAGCCTGGGTGCAGCTTCAGGAAGGGGAATCGGGACCGGAAGTGGCCGTGGTATGGCGTGAGCCTTGCGCGGCGGCGTCGGCCGAGCTGCAGGCGGTGCTGGAGCAGACGGGCCGGCCCGACCCTCGGTCCCTCAGCCGC
This sequence comes from Gaiellales bacterium, assembly GCA_012719395.1. GTDB lineage: Bacteria > Actinomycetota > Thermoleophilia > RBG-16-64-13 > RBG-16-64-13 > JAAYAL01. The sequence goes on from JAAYAL010000025.1 coordinate 22,472, forward strand.
GACGGGTTCATCGAGCTCCGTCCGGCCGTGGGTGACTTCTTGGAAGGCGCCGCTCGGAGACTGGGCGCGGGCTTCGTCGTCACCATCGACTACGGCGCCTGGCGTGGCCACCCGTACTCAGCCGCGTCCACCGAGGCGCGGCCCGCCGACGCCTGGACGGACGGCCGGGAGCCGGCGGATACCCAAGCCGGCACCTGTCGGCCACAGCTCCACGAGCTCACTCTGCGCGGTTATTTCCGGCACGAGCGCCGCTTCGATCCCCTCTCTCACGCGGGCCGGCAGGACCTGACCGCGGACGTGGATTTCGCCGCGCTCGACTTCCACGGCCGGCGACTCGGCTTCCAGACACTGCTCTTCCTGGACCTTGCCTCCTTCCTTGCGGCGGGTGGAGCGGCTACCGAAGCTGACCGGCTGCGAAGCTTGGTGGGTGGGGAGGATGCGCTGGAGGTGGACGCATCGGCATCGTTGTTGGAGGCCCTGCTTGACCCTGCAGACGTGGGGGGGTTGTTCAAGGTGATGGTGCAGGTCCGCGAAGAAGCGGATTTGTGACGGAGGGTCGTTGCTCCGGTAGAGCAGAGGCTATGAGGTATACTCGGTGAGCCCGAAGCGTGGTGGACTTTCTGGTTCCTCCGCCATGATCACAGGGCCTCGCGACGCGTAGCATGTGCCGCCGGGTGCAGAGCCTCGCTCCGCGCGCCGAGCATCCCGCCCGAGTCGCATGGTGGGACTGCCACCGCAATGCCCTCGGCCGCGTGGCCTGCGCCAACGGCCGGTCAGTCCGGGGGTACGTATCCCAAGTCCGTGCGTTGGTGGGCCAGGCGCGGGCGGAGCACTTGTTCGCGGATCATGGCGGCCAGCTCATGTGGGTCGGCGAGCATGCAGTAGTAGTCGGATCCGTCCTTGATCCTGAGAACGATGCACCTCTCTTCCAGGTCCACGTCATCGATGGAGGAGAGGGGTACCACATCCGGCATGTCCGTGCCCATACCGATGAGCACGGCCTCGGTCGTCAATTGGATCTCGCCGTTGTCCCACAGCACGCGTTCCTCCGCTGTGCCGCCCTGGAGCCCCGTGTCCTTGAGCTGCCTGAGGTTGGCCCCGCATTCGTGGCAGAAAATCTCGCTGTCGGCATTCTCGGTACCGCAGTTGTAGCAGGTCTTGCCCATAACGCCCCCTCCCCGCAGGCTGTCGTCGGTCCACTCCGTACCGGCTATATACCCGTTCCGTCGCCGCAGCCAACACCCGGCCGCCTCGCGGCTCAGCAGGGGGCCATCGCCACGGCAGCTCTCACTACGGCAGGTTGTAGTACATGCCGCGGACCATCTCCGTCCCGTACTTCTTTTCCAAGCGCTTGATGGTGAAATGCCTCTCCGCCATCTCCTGCGGGTAGAACTGTGCCTCATGGTGAGCATGGGGAGCTCCAGGCCCTTGCGTAGCGCCACCTCAGCCGATGCTGTCACTGCCCTGTGCACGGGCTTGGGCAGCCGCTTGTAGCCCGCCCCAATCGGCCGGCCCAAGAAGCTCGAGACCCAGGCGGCCGGGCTGGGATACTCCAGTCTGCGTTTGGCCGCCGCCAGTGCCCGGAGGTCTTCCTCGGCGAAGGATGAAGGGCAAACGACCGGCATGATGTTCACCTCGCGAGCCGTGCTCCCCGCGTACGTCCGTGAGGTGCTTTGCCCGTTCATTGCATGCGATCTATGCGGGGATGGCCGGGCGCCGCGGGAACGCTTGTGTGCTCCGGCGTCGTCTATGGCCCGTGCTATGCTGAGGGCGTTGGGTGCACACAGGAGGCATGCGTGGATTTCCTGACTGCACTTGGTCTGTCCATTCCTGCAGGGCTCAATGCGTACATCCCGTTGCTGATGGTGGCGGTCGCCCAGCATTTCGCCTGGTTGGAGCTGCGGGCTCCCTTCGATGCGCTTGGCTCGTGGTGGGTCATTGCCATCATCTCCGTTCTGCTGGTGATCGAAGTGGTCGCGGACAAAGTGCCCGCGGTTGACCATGTGAACGACATTGTGCAGACGGTCGTGCGGCCCGCGGCCGGCGGGGTGGTGGCTGTGGCCGGCTCTGGAAGCTCATCCGGGGTGAGTCCCTGGTTGCTCGTGGTGGCCGGCGTGCTGTTGGCAGGCAGCGTGCACGCCGCCAAGGCCACGGTGCGGCCCGTGGTGAACCTGACCACGGCGGGGGTGGGAGCTCCGGTGGTGAGTACGGCGGAGGATGTCGGCGCAGTTGCTCTTTCCGCCACGGCGGTTGCTGTGCCCATTCTGGTGATCGTTGTGTTGGCCGGTGTCGCCTATCTGCTGTGGTGGCTGTGGCGCCGGCAGCCCGGGAGTCGGGGAGACCAGACAGACTCCAGACACTCTCACGAGCCGGGCAGCACCTGAGCGCACCGCAGGCGCGCATCGCAAGCGCACCGTCCGCGTAGGACTGCGGCCGGGGGCTCTCCCCCCAGAGAGCTACCGTATCTGTCCGCGAATGGCCCCGTCCGGGTAAGAGGTGTTGCCCACGCTGCAGTAGGCGCCGCCTGACTGGAGGAGGGTGATGAGATCCGCGATGCTCTTGCCCTCCAGCCGCCCCATGAGGTCGGCCACGCTGATCTCGCCTTCGGCTACCTTCCCCGTGAAGGCGTTCTCAATGGTGGGCCCGTCGAAGAGCAGCGCCACGGCTTCACCGTTACTCCCGGGTGCGCCTTCACAGATGTAGGCCGAACTGGTGTTGATGAGGCCGGCCACCTCCAAGACGAAGCTCACGGTGGATTCTGCCGGGTCCACGTCCAGGCTCAGCAGGCCGGTGGAGGCGGTATCCACCGGAGGGACATTGTCGGCTCCGGTGAGCTCGGCGGTGTGCGTGGCTCTGAGCGTGGTGGTCGGGCCGGCCCCGGGAGAGGTGCTGGAGGTGGTGGCGTCGCCGGGCGCCTCTCCGCATCCCGGCCGTACCACGAGCAGCACAATGAGGAGGATCACGAGGAGCCCCACGAGCGTGAGGAACACCAAGCGGCGCCGGCGCACCTGTTGCGCCCGAAGACGGCGTGCTTGTTCTCGAGCGATGGGGTCGCGTGGCGGCAGGCCGGCCATCCGAATAGCCTCCCAGGTCGATTGGTGAGTTGGTACGCCCTTCGAATACAGTCTACGTATACCCCCTTCTCCGTCGGGTGACGTTCTTCCTGCACACACGCCGGGGCTTTGTGCCGGACGAGGGGCGGGAGCCCACTGGTATAATGAGCGCAGCCCGGAGGAAGGCGTTCCTGCCGGCGCGCGCGGTCCCATCCCTTGGATTCTGTGGAGGTTCCCCTTCTTGCGTCCGGTACGTCGTGGCAATCGAGGCAGTGAAGTGCTGGACATCCAAACCCGGCTGCAGGCGCTTGGCTACCGTCCGGGCCAGGAAGGGATTGACGGGGTGTTCGGTCCACAGACGGAGAGGGCTGTGCGTGCCTTCCAGCAGCAGCGGCTGATCCTGGTGGACGGGATCGTGGGTGAGAACACCTGGATGGAACTTGTGGAAGCAGGGTATCGCTTGGGGGATCGGCTTCTGTACCTGCGGCAACCTTTCATGCGCGGTGATGATGTCTTGACCATCCAGCAGATCCTCAATGAGCTGGGCTTCGACTGCGGCCCGGAGGATGGCATCTTCAGGCAGCGGACTGAGGATGGCCTGATGGAATTCCAGCGCAACACGGGGCTCAACACGGATGGCATGGTGGGGGAGGCCACCATCGCGCAACTCAAGCGTCTCAAGAAGTCGGCGCCGGAGGGGAAGAAGACCGTTCCCGACCGGCTCAACGGCTACGTGGGGCACCATACCTGGGACGGTGTCGGTATCGTCATCGATCCGGACTGGGGAGACGCCGGCGCCGCCCGGGGCATCAACGGGCTGTTGGAGAAGGATGTCAACCTGGCGGTGGCTTTTGCACTGCAGGACTTGGTGGAGGACGCGGGAGCCAGTTGCCGGCTCCTCAGGCTGGATGATCATCCTACAGGCCTCTATGAGAAGCTGGAGATGGCTCAGGGGCTCTGCCCTCACCTGTTCGTGAGTATCGGGCACGGACGGGATCCCAACCCGGCCGTGCACGGTGCGGCGGCCTTCTATTTCGCCCGGGAGTCCTACTTCTCCGAGTCGGGGCGAAGGCTGGCCGGCTACATGGTTGATTCGCTGGTCAGGGGGTTGGGAAGCCAAGACCTCCACGTCCATGGCCGTAGCTACGCCTGCCTGCGGGAGCTGAACTGCGTCTCCGTGCGGGCGGAGCCGGGGTACATCACCAACCCGGAGGAGGGTCTGGCGTTGGCCACGCCGGAGCGGGCCGCCGAAGAGGCTTCGTGCCTATTTGCCGGTATCCAAGCCTTCCTGCAGCGCCTCTAGGGCGCAGCGGATGCAGGGTGCCGGTGCGTGGCGGCGAATCGGGGTTGTGCGGAAGAAGCGGACGCTGGTAGAATAGCTGTTTGAGTGGCTTGATGCTCGTGCTCGGGCATGCACCGTAAAACTAGTCGGGAGGTACCGACCATCCGCAGCCAAGCCAACACCAGGGGTCCGTTTGTCATTCTCCTCTGTCTCCTCCTCCTCGGTTTCCTCGCCGCTCTCGCATTCACCTCTAGCCCCGCTGTGGCCGATCAGGAGGCCATTGACCAGGCCAGGAATGAGGCGGCCTCGCTCCGAGAGCGGGTGGAGCAGGCCAACTACGAGTTGGAAGTGGCCATCGAGAGTCTCCACGGGGCCCACTACCGGCTCCAGCAGACGGAGGAGAACCTAGAGAAGAACACCGCCTTGCTGGCATCAACGGAAGAGGACCTGTCCCTCATCACGGAGCGGCTCAACACCCGTTTGGAGTCAATCTATCGCAACGGCCAGATGAGCCTCCTGGAGGCCTTGTTCACGGCTACTTCCTTTTCTGAGTTCGTCAACAGGCTGGATCTGGTGCAGCGTGTCAGCGAGAGTGATGCGGAGATGCTGAGCCAGGTGGTGGGCTACAAAGACAAGGTGCAGGCCACCAGGGATCAGTTGGCCCAGGACAAGAAGGACCAAGCTGCGTACCTGGCGGAGGCTGAGAGCTATCAGGCCCAGGTGGAAAGCGAGCTGGGCGAGTGGCAGGGTCTGCTCGCGGGCAAGGAAGCGGAGATAGAACAGCTCATCGCCGAAGAAGAGGCGCGTCAGCGCAGGCTGGCGGAGGAGCGCAGGGCGGCAGAGGCGGCGGCCGCGGCGGCCGCCGCGGCGACGCAGCAGCAGTCCTCTTCGGCAGGCGGCGGCTCAGGGGGTGGCGGCGGCGGAAGCGGAAGCTCCTCCGGCGGCGGCTCGGGCTCAGGCAACTATGAAGCTCCGCCCAGTTCCGGCAGTGGGTCGTCGGTGGTCGATGTCGCCTATCAGTATCTGGGTGTGCCGTACGTGTGGGGCGGGGAATCCCCCGGCGGTTTTGACTGCTCCGGGTTGGTCACATACGTCTTCAGGCAGCTGGGCGTCTCTTTGCCGCACTATGCCGCGGCTCAGTTCAACTGTGGGCGGCCTGTCTCCCGGGGGGATCTTGAGCCTGGGGACGTGGTCTTTTTCGGTTCCAGCATCCATCATGTAGGAATATACGTTGGCGGCGGGAACATGATTCATGCGCCTTACACGGGAGCCGTGGTCCGCGTGAACAGCGTGGACCGCAGCGACTACGCCGGGGCGCGGCGCATGATCTAACGGTCGAGCACCGCGGCCCGGGCCTCGCAGCCCGGAACTACACGCCCGGGTCATAGTTGATGCCCGTGTGAGGCGTGCCGGGCCATGTGATCGAATGGGAGCGTGCTCGATGAAGTCCGTGGATGAGCTGCTGGCGCAGATGGTTGCTGCCGATGCCTCCGATCTCCATATCAAGGCAGATAGCCCGCCGGTGATGAGGGTGGACGGTGGACTGTCCGTACTGGAGGGGGAGCCCCTGACGTCGGAGCACACCAAGGACTACGCGGCCTCGCTCATGAGCGACAGGCAGATCCGGCGTTTCAGCGAGACCAACGAGATTGATTTCGCCTACAGCGCGCCGGCCATCGGCCGTTTCCGCGTCAACGTCTTCCGCCAGAGAGGGAGCATCTCCATCGCCGTGCGGCAGGTGGTGGGGAAGATCCCCACTTTTGAGAAGCTCATGCTGCCGGACGCAGTGCGGAAGCTGGCTCTGGAGCCGCGGGGCATGGTGCTGGTCACCGGGACCACGGGGTCCGGCAAGACCACCACGCTGGCCACCATGATTGACCACATCAACGCCACGATGCGGCGGCACATCGTCACGGTGGAGGATCCTATCGAGATCCTGCATGCAGACAAGAACTCCATCATCAACCAGCGCGAGGTGGGGCTCGACACCGAATCCTACTCGTCGGCGCTGAAGTACGTGTTGCGGCAGGACCCGGACGTCATCCTCATCGGTGAGATGAGAGACCTGGAGACGGTGCGCACAGCCCTGACGGCGGCCCAGACCGGCCATCTGGTATTCAGCACCCTGCATACCATCGATGCCACGGAGACCGTGAACCGGATCATCGACTTCTTTCCCCTCTATCAGCAGAAGCAAGTCCGCATCATGCTGGCCGGCTCGCTGCGCGGCATTATCTCGCAGCGGCTTTTGCCCCGGGCGGACGGGAACGGGCGGGCGCCGGCCGTGGAGGTGATGATCATGACCAACCGCATCCGGGACTCCATCCTTGATGGGGCGCACACCCACGAGATCACCGCTGCCATTGGGGAAGGCGGCTTCTACGGCATGCAGACCTTCGATCAGAGCCTGCTCAGCCTGTACGAGCAGGGCGTGGTGACCCTGCAGGAGGCGGTGCAGGCGGCCACCAGCCCCCACGACTTCAAGCTCTTGGTGCAGTCGCATGGCCTCGAGGTGTCGCTGCGTGAGTAGCATTGCTCCGCGGGCCGGTGGGCCGGCGCGCGAGGGCGTGGGAAGCGGGTGGAGTTGGAAGCGCCTGCGTCGCCTGCTGACCCCGGTCCGCCTACCCGCTGCTCCACCCATCCCGGGGGCGCTGGCTCTGCTCGTGCTCCGTTTTCCCCTGTTGGTTCCTGTTCGGCTGCGCTGGCGGACGGCAGCGTCGGGGCTGGGTTTGGCGGTGGCGACGCTGTGCGAGGGGCCGGTGGAGCAGGGGGCGGGCAGATCCGTAGGTGGGGCTTTGGAGGGCATTGGCGAAGCCCAGGGCCGCGCCTTGCAGGAAGCTCTGGGCTACGGTGCCACGCTACTGGAGTGTGCCCGGGCCGTGGCTCTTGCCAACCGCCTCTATCATATTCAGGCCCTGGCCGTGCCCGTCTCGCCGCAGGAGGCGCAGGTGGTCACGCTGGGCTGTCCCTGGTCGAGGCAGTCGTGGTGGGGCAAGCGTCCTTGCGGCGCGTTCTCCCGGTACGAGGCGGGGCTGGTGCGGGGATTGAACAACCAAGTGTCGCTCACCTACTCGGCCAAGCGCACGCGGGGAGACGATCGGTGCGTGGGCGTCTACCGGTGGCGATAAGGGGCTGCGCCGCTCACGACTTGCTGCGCCGCTTGTCCCCTCCGATGATGATGTTGACCAGCCAAGTGATGACGGAGATGAGCAGGGCGGCCAGGACGGCCCACCAGAAGCCGTCGATCTGCATGTGGTCGCCCAGTATCCAATCCAGGATCTGCAGGATCAAGCCGTTGAGCACCAAGGTGAACAGCCCAAGGGTGAGGATGTTGATGGGGAGGGTGACCAGCACCAGTATTGGACGCAGGAAGGTATTGAGGATGCCCAGCAGGAGCGCTGCCAGCACTGCGATCCAGATGCTGTCCAGTTGAAAGGCGGGCAGGATCTTGGTCACGGCCAGAATGGCGAGCGTGTTGACCGCCCATCTCACCAGCAATCTCATGCCGCCTCCCTGTGTGGTCAACTGTCGCCCGCGTGCCGACGGAAGGAACGTCTCTTACGCCTCAGTATACGTCTGCAGAAGCTCTCTGGCGGCCTGTAGCAGGGCGGCCGTTTCTTCGGCCGGCTCCAGGATAACGCTTTGCCCCAGGTCGGCCAGCACCTCTCCCAACAGCCACTCGCGGTCGAAGTAGGGGAGGTGCACCAGCAACTGCCCGTCCGGCGCCCGGCTGAAGGGCATGCCCTGCTCTTCGAGGAGAGGGGCCCGCTCCGCTGGCTGTTGGAGGAGGGCCCAGTGAGGCGTGGGACCGAACGCTCTCGAGGCTTCCGTGGAGGGCGAACGGGTCATCTCCACCCGGGGTGTGAAGGTGGTGGGGCGTAGGGTGGCGACTTTGATTCGATCCACCCGGAAGGTACGGTGGCTTTCGCTCCGCAGGCAGTAAGCCTCCAGGTACCAGGCTCCCCCGATATTGCGCAGACCGTGGGGTTCCACCTCCCGCCAGGCCAGTTCATTGCGCGAAGGGGAGAAGTACTGGATGCCGGTGACCCTGCGTCCGGGGACGGCCTGTGCCAGCGTCTCCAGCACGTCGGGCGAGGCGGGCGTCAAGGACTCGGCGGCGGCGAGAGGGACGGCGGAGGGGCTGTCCAGGCAGGAGGCCAGCTTTGTCCGCAGCGCACCGGCCTCACCCGGTGGCAGCGGCAGTACATCTCCCACCAGGTCCAGTGCCAGGATGACCGAGCGGACCAGCGTGGGGGAGAGCCGGGCGGGATACGCCATGGCGTCGGCGCCCACGTCGCTTTCCACCACCAGATCGTCACAGTCGCGGTAGGCGTAGAGGAGGTAGGTGCCTCCTCCGAAGTTGACAAGGTTGAGCAGCGCCACGTCCTCTTCTATTTCGGAGACGGTCAGGCCCAGTGACGCCGTGATGTCTGCCAGCGGAATGCGGGGAGTGCTCTGGGCAAGCAGGAAGGCCAGAAGGCCCAGGGCCCTGACCACCCTCTCCGGCCCCACTCCCGGCGTTGGCCTGCTCACGTCCTGGCTCCGTGAGAATGGAGACGGATGATGGCCTGGAGTCCCTGACGGATGGCGGCGCGCAGCTCTTCCGGCTGCTGAAGCACCACCACGGTGTGGTGGCGCAGGACCCACCCGACGAGGGGCTCAGCGGCGGCAAAAGGGAAGGTGTAGGTGTACCCGCCGGCGTCGGTGCTCTCCCGTTGCACGAACCGGCCATAGGTGCGGTCCACCCACCAGGCGAAGCGGCGGTCGATCCAGACGGTTGCCTCTCCCTCCACGGGTCCGAGCAACCAAGGGGGGCGGGCGGCGTAGTCGGCGGGGTCGTAGTCCGTGGGTGGCTCGAAGTCGGCGGGTTTCTTCGTCAGGAAACCCACCCGCCCGTTGATGCGATCCACCCGGAACATGCGTTGCGCCTGCCGCTGGTGATCCCACCCCGCGACGTACCAATGGCCGCTGATGAGGAAGAGGCCATAGGGGTTGACGCGGCGGGTGGCAGCCTGGCTCTCGGCCGCGCGGCGATAGGAGAACTCCACCGATTTGCGGCGGGTGACGGCACTGTCCAGCTTGGCCAGCCCGGCTCGCACCTGCGGAGGGTAGTGATTGCCCACATGGATACCGGAGACACGGAGGTCCTGTTTGACGGGGGCGGGCCCGCCTTCGGCCAGTCGCAGCGCGTTCAGCGCCAGGCGCAGGGGCTGCTCGTATGGGAAGCCCCCCTGCAGCGCCAGAAGCGCGGCCGCCAGAGCCTGCACCTCGCCTGCGCCCAGGTGAAGCTGCGGGAGCGCGTAGTTCTCTTTGGGCAGGAAGTAGGCCTCCGTGTCCTCCCAGCGCGGATCAGACATCTTCACAATATGGAAGCCCAGCCGGCCCAGGCCTTGGCGATCATCGTAGAAGCGCTTCTTGAAGGCCTCGTCCGTCATGGCCCCGTAGCCCTCCACGTTCTCCTGTACCTCCAACGAGGAAACGGGCCTGCCCGAGCCCAGCAGGAAGGAGAGGAGCGACAACTGGCGCAGGCTCTTCTCTTGGTCTTTGGACATGCTCCAAGGTTAGCGCACAAACGAGGCAAGGTTTCCGTCTGCGGCGGTGGATAGAATAGCGACATGGAATGGGTGAGCGGCGTGGGCGGAGCGGGGCGCGGTGCGCGTGGGTGTGAGCCGCGGGCGGCTGCCGGCGGGCGCGGGGAGATCCTGCCGGACGGGATCGCGCGCTGGTGGGGAGAGCACCGCGGTCGGGCACCCTTCTTTCTGGTTCCTTCCCGGGAGGATGCCACGGAACTCACGCTGGCCCTGGCGTCGCGGGACGGCCCGCTGCTGGGTGCCGCCGTGGCGGGAACCTTCGATGATCTGGCTTCGCTGTTGCTGGGCGGTCGCGTGCGGCCCCTGGGTGAGGTGGCGCGGGAGGCAGTGGTGCGCTGGGCGGCGGCCCCCACCCTGGCTGCGCCGGACGGTGTGTTGGGCAGGCTGGGAAGCTTTCCCGCGGGGCTCGCCGGCCTGCTGGAGGAGATGGAGGCATCTGGTCTGGGAGGAGAGCAGATCGGCCGTGTCCTGGCCGCCTGGGAGGCCCTCGCCCCCGAGTCTGACGTGCGGCGTTTGGCGCAGGAGTTGCGCGTCATCTACCAGAGGTATGCGATGCTTTGTGCCGACCGCTCGTGGCACGGGACGGCGTCAACCCTGCGGGCGGCGGCCCTTCGTGCCCAGGGTGCGGTGGAGGCCGAGGAGCCCGAGCGGGAGGTAGCCTCAATCCACGCTGCTGCGCCGCTGATCCACGCTCCCGGCCCGGCCGTCTGGGCCCGTCCCATCCTGTGCGTAGGTTTCCTTACCTTCACACCAGTGCAGCGCCTGCTCTTGGATGCGCTGAGCCGGCGCACCACGGTCACACTGGAGCCGTCTTGGACGGGGTCTCCGAACGGGGGCCAGGCGCCCGTTCGCTTGCTGCAGTCCGCGGGCCGGCGCGGGGAGATGGAAACGGTCGCGGCCGAGGTGGTGGAACTGATGCGCGCCGGTATGGAAGCGGCGGACATCGCGCTGGTGGCGCGCAGCGCGGGGCCTTGGCGCAAGGTGGCCAAGGAGGTGTTCTCCGTCTATGGAATCCCGTTGAGAGTGGATGCCTCCTTCAGGTTCCGGGAGACGGGCCTGGGTAGTGCCTTGTTGTCGGCCGTGGGGGCCATGTTGAGGGGAGAGACCCGGGCGCTCATTGGGTGGTTCCGTGGCCGCTATTCCCAGGCGCATCCTCAGGCACTGAGGGGTCGGGAGCTGGAGCGCTGGCGTGGGATTGTGTCCTGGCCGGCGGATCCTGCCGCGCGCGGGGTATTGGCGGAGCTGTTTCCCCAGGATATGGCTCTGCTGCAGGGCTGCGTGGAGACTGACGGCGGGGGCGCACCCCGTCTCCGCCCGGCAGGGGTGGTGGATCTGGCTCGGAGCATGGTCGCTGTGTCCGTGTGTCGGCTCCCCCTGATGCATCCCATGGTGGCGGAAGACGCAAGAGCGTTGCAGGCGTTGGAGTCGGGGCTGGCGGAGGTAGAAGAGACGGACGGTGGAGGGATGGACTCGGCCGGAGGAGGCGCCGCGTGGACCGGCGCCGCCGCCCTGCTGGACATCCTGGCCGACGCCGCCCTGTGGCCTGCACCCCATGTCGCCGGTGGGGTCACGCTGCAGAGCGCCGGCAGGCTTCGACTTCGCCCCTACCGCGCCGTCTTCGTGCTGGGCCTGGTGGATCAGGAGTTTCCCGCTGGGGACCAGAGCTCCGGTTTGCTGCCCACATCGCTTCGTAGGGAGTGCAACCGGTTGGGCGGCGAGGCGTTGTTTGAGGAGCCGGCGGAGGACCTGGACGCCAGGCTTTTCCAGTTGGCCGTCTCGCACGGCGCCGAGTGCGTCTACCTCTCTCAGCGCGTGAGCGATGACAACGGCAACGCCTTGTCTCCCTCCCCCTTCCTTCTCTCGGTTGACGCGGAGGGGGGAGGCCTGTCGCCCTGGAGGCAGCGGACTCTGGCGGATGTGGTGCACCCGGTACCTCTGGCGCCGAGCCATCACGAGTTCCTACGGTCCTGTGCGGCCGGGAACCTCCTTCCCGAAGGTGAGAAGAACATCTCCCGGTTGGTGGCGGCCGCTCGGAGTCTCCATTCTCCCGCCTGTCTGGGGGACGCACGCGTGATTGAGGTGCTCTCATCTCGTTCCACCTTCGCGGCCGGCGAGATTGAAGCCTATGCGCGCTGCCCTTTCGCATGGTTCCTGCAGAGCCAGGTGGGACTTCGTGCGGCGGAGGAAGACGCCGGGCCCCAGGATCTGGGGCTGCTGGTGCATGCAGTCATGGCCCGCCTCTACACGGAGCTGGGCAAGCTGGAGCTGCTGCCCTTGACCCAGGCTTCCAGCGCAGCCGCACTCGATTGCGCGGAGCGGGTCCTCAGCGAGGTCGCTGCCGGCAGGGCCGCCGTTGCTTCCCCGGCCTCCCGAGGCCTGCTGCTGGCCCAGGCCCGCTATCGCGTACGCGAGCACCTGGAGCGGGAGGCGGCGGCGGGAGGAGCCATGATGACGTGCGCAGTCGAGCTTTCGCTGCCCGCGCAGGGTGTGGAGTTGGGCGATGGCCTCGCGGTCCGCGGGAGGGTGGATCGGGTGGATGTCTCTCCGTCCGGTGACGGTTTTGCCGTGATGGACTACAAGACCGGCTCGTACGTGCCTCGCAAGGCATGGGCGGAGGAGGGCATGCTGCAGGTGGCGCTGTACCTGCTGGCGTTGAGCGTATTGTGGCCGCAGAGGCGGCCGCTTGGTGGGGGTTACCTGTTCCTGGGGCGGGGTCAAGGCAAGGGTCTGTTTGTGGAAGCGTCGGCTCCGCTGGCGGGAGAAGGAGCACCGTGGGTCGCGGTACCGGAGGAAGAGCTGAGGCGGCAACTCGAGGATTGCCGTTTGGCGGCCTTGGGAGTCGCGGAGGGGATACGGTCCGGTCGGGTGGGCGCGGATCTCGCGAGTACCTGCCCACGCTACTGCGTGTTCGGCCCGGTATGCCGCAGCCGGAGGGGCTCCCCTTGGGGGTGGTCATGAGCCTGACCCCCGACCAGCAGCGGGCTGTGTGTGCGGAAGAGAAGGTACTGTTTGTCTCCGCCGGAGCCGGGAGCGGCAAGACCAAGGTGCTGGTGGAGCGCTACGTGCGGTGCGTGGCGGAACTGGGTGTTCCCACGGGGCAGGCGGCGGCAGTGACGTTCACCCGCAAGGCGGCGGGCGAGCTGCGTCACCGGATCCGTAGCAGATTCGTGGAGATGGGCAGGTCTGACCTCGCGCAGGGCATGGATCGGGCGCCGATCGGCACCATCCACAGCCTCTGCAGTCGCATCCTTCGCAGCGAGGGCCTCATCATGGGCCTTCACCCCGGCTTTCGCGTGCTGGAGGAAGACGAGGCGGAGATCCTGATACGCGATTCGTTGACGGCGGCCCGGGAAGAGGTTGCAGCACAGGCCGCCGCGGCAGAGCTCGAGGTGCTGGCCCGTCACCGCACCATGCTGGAAGAGCAGGTGCTGGCGGCCTTCCGGTCAATGCGCGCCGCCGGCCAACGAGTTCCGCGGCTTGGCGTGCCACCTTGCGGTGACGCCGGCCGGGCCAGGGCCGTCCTTGAGGCTGCCCTGGAGGACGTGTGTACTCTCTCGCCTGCTGAGCTCCCCAACGCCACGGCAGCCGGCAACTACGCCAAGGCCGGGGAGTGCCTGCAGTGGCTCGCCACCATCCCCTCCGTGCATCCCGCCACCATCTGCCGGGCGGGGGCCTACGTGCCCGCCATGAGGGGTGACAAGGTCAAGGCCCTCTTCGGTGAGCAGCGGGACGCGCTGGTCGCCTGGTGCCGTGTCATGGGCGAGGAGTACCTGGCGCGGGTGGCGGTCGTTGCATCTACGCTTCTGGACCGCTTCGTTGGCATCTACGCCGCGCTCAAGGCAGAAAGGGAGGCGCTGGATTTCGCGGATCTGGAGATCGAGGCCATCTCGTTGCTCGAGAGCTCGGGACGACGTTCCCGGGAGCCCTTGTACCTGCTGGTAGACGAATTCCAGGACACAAACCTGCTGCAGTGCCGGCTGTTCGATTTGCTGGCACCGGTGTCGTTCACATCGGTGGGCGATTACTTCCAGAGCATCTACTCCTTCCGTGGGGCGGACTGTACCGTCTTCCAGCGGCGGCGGGATCAGTTGCGGGCCGGGGAGGGCGAAGGCTTGGACTTCGGTCGCCACCGGGTGGGCGGCAGCGGCACGTCCGCCTGCATCTCGCTGGCCACCAGTTTTCGCACCGCCGAGCCTGTCCTGACTGCGATCAACCGCCTATTTGGTCACGAAGCTTTCTTTGGCGTCTCGTACGTGCCGCTGGAGCCTTGCAGCACCCGCCACGTGGACCGTGAGCGGGGGCGACTGGATCCGGCCGTGGAGTTGCACGTGGTAGACGTGCCCCGCTCTTCGGACCTGGACCGGGGTGAGGGAGGTGAGCTCGCAGAGGGCGCCGAGGGGGCGATGATGGGGCCCATAGGAGGATTCGCCGATGAGGGGGAGGTGGCGCAGGCGCCCTTCCCGGAGGCCTTGTACGTTGGCGCCCGCGTGAAATGCCTGGTGGAGGAGGAGGGTTGGCGCCCGGGGCAGATTGTGATTCTGCTCCGCAAGACGGTGCGGTCAGGAGAATACGCGCAGGCGCTCCAACGGCTGGGTATCGGCTCCTACGTGGTGGGCGGCAGGGGTTACTTCTCACAACTGGAAGTGACCGATGTCATGTCGTTCCTCACTCTTCTCCTCGATCCTCACGATGATCTGGCTCTGGCCACGGCGCTGCGTTCGCCCCTGGCCCGGGTGAGTGACGATGCCCTCTGGCTTCTGGGTCGTGTGCGCAGAGAGCAAGGCCTCATGTCGTTGTGGGAGGCCGTGCGCGCGCCAGACAGAGAGTTGCTTGCCACCCAGGACGAAAGGCAGCTTGAGTGCCTGTGCACAGCGGTGAGGGATCTGTGCGGCCGGGTGGGTGGCCCGGGGATGTCCGGCCTGATAGACGAGGCGGTCTCCTCGCTTGACTACGATTTGTCGCTTCTCTCCGCCCCGGAGGGGCGGCGTCGTTTCGCCAACGTGCGCAAATTGATGGAACTGGCGGACGTGTTCGAGGAAATGGAGGGGCCGGACCTGGCCGGTTTCTTGGCCCATGTGAGGCGGCGCGGGGGCTTGGGGGACAAAGAGGGTGAAGCCACGGTGTTGGCTGAGGATGAGGATGTCGTTCGGATCATGAGCGTCCACCAAGCCAAGGGGTTGGAGTTCCCGGTGGTGATCCATGCCGGGCTGGGGGACATGGTGCGAGAGGACAACCGGGGGCTTCTCGTGGGTGCCGAGGGTGAGGTGGCCTTGAGGATGACCCTTCCCGGCAAGTTCAACGCCCTGAAGAGCCACATCACGCTGGGACCCTACGAGCAACTGCTCCAACAAGAGAGAGAGCAAGTGCGCATGGAGGAGGCCCGCATATGCTACGTGGCGGCCACCAGGGCGCAGGAACGTCTCATCCTGGTGGGAGCGCGGGCGCCGCTTCTCCGCCAAGCGGAGAAGCGGCCGCTCACCTGGTTCATGAGCGCGGTGGGTTTGGGCGCGGAGGCCGACGTGCCTGTCGCGTCCCGTCCTTGGGACGACGTGGATCTGGTGTGCAACCCAAGCGTCCGTTCAGCTTGTTCCACTGCACCGGACGTCACCGGGCGGGAGAAGGCCGCGGGGGTGGTTCTGTCTCCGGTGGCACCGCCGGTGTTCCCTGCGCTGACGCGGGCGCCCTCGACCTCTGCGGTGAGTTTCTCCGCGCTGAAACTCTTCCACCTCTGTCCGCGGCGCTACTACGTGGAGCGCGTGCTCGGCTTCAGGGCCGAGACCGCCCTCAATCGGCCGGGCGACTCTCTCCCAGCGGTGGCGAGTGCGGCCAACGGCGCCCAAGAGGGGGAGTGGTATCCTCGCGGCCTCCGGGAGCCGGACGAGGAGGGGGAGCCCCAACGGCTGGAAATGGGCATCGTGGTCCACAAGATGCTGGAACTGGCGCCTCTGGGCGCTCACATACCCGCTGAAGGCCTCCTGTGCGAACTCTACGGCGCCGCCACCAGCATGCTAGGCGTGTCGTTGCCCCAGCGGGCGGGTGAGGAGTGCCGGGCTCTGTGCGCCGCCTACTGGAGGTCGCCCCTGGCCCGGCTGGGCGGCGATACTCTCGGCCGAGAGGTCTCCTTTGCTTTTGCAGTCGGCGCCAGATTGGTGAAAGGCGTGATGGACCGTGTGGAAGTGTCGCGGGAGACCTGGCACATCATAGACTACAAGACCAACCTTCTCTGCGGTCGGTCGGCCCTGCAGGCATCTGCTGCCTACCACCTACAGGTTGTCATCTACGGGTTGCTGGGGCTGCGGCGCGGTGCGGACCGAGTATACGTTCATCTGCTGTTTCTGGAGGCTCCGGAGGAGCCGGTCTCGGTGGCGTACGGGCCGGGGGATATGGCGCAGTTGGAGGAGCGACTGCGTGCCGAGGTGGTGGCTCTGGAGACCAGCCGCTTCGAACGCGCCGCGGCGGAATGCCCTGCCTGTCCGCACAACTGGATGTGCGGGGTCACGCGGCATTGATGAGGTACCTACACGGCGTCGCTTGCTTGCTGCCGGCTCTGGAAGCAGCGAAAACACCCGTCGCCGGTCAACCCCACCATGGTGAAGATCCGCCGCAGATCGGAGTTGGCTGAGACGATCCCCAGCCATCCCTGGGGGCGCACGCGGGCAAGCAGCGAAAGCAGCACGGCGACTCCGCCGCTGTCCATATACGGGCAGTGCTCCAGATCCAGGAGAAGGCGAAGTCCCTCGCCCAGCGCTCGGTGGGTAACCTCGTGCAGTGAGCGGCCGGACGAGTGGTCAACCTCGCCATGAACCTCCACCAGCGGTATCAGACCCAAGCGCGACTGCTGCAGTTTCACCGTCTCCCATCCTCCTCCGGGGTCAATCGTCTCCTCCGGCTCTGTACCCAAGCATCGGCCCAATCACTCATATCCTCATCGGCCCGGCCCGGCCCGGCCGGCGGCGCTCTGCTGCTCGTGGGAGCTCTGGAGGGAACGTGGGAGCACCTGCGCCGGTCCTAGCCGGCGGCGTGGCTGGAATGAGCCCGAACAAGGGCAAGGTGGCAGATGCCGATGGAAGTGCACGCCGAGGAGGAGAGAGGTCGGGGCGCCGGGATTTGAACCCGGGACCTCAGCGTCCCGAACGCTGCGCGCTACCAGGCTGCGCTACGCCCCGCGGGCGCCTATGTTACACGATCTTGGCGTCACGGTGCGAACGCCCATCACTGTGTGACGAAGAACACCAGGAGCGAAGCCTCACCCTCAGGCCAGGAATCCGCGTCCACATCCATCTTCAGTGTGTCGTCCACCATCTCCGCCCGGTGATAGGTAGCGTATCCGGCCAGGATGCCGTTGAGGGCGTTCCCCAGGGTATCGGCGGGCTGGTTGCCCTCAGTGAGCCGGAATCCGAGTTGCTGTAGGTGCTGCATCAGCCCCGCCACGTGCGACGCAGAAACGACCACGGCAAAGGTGGGCCCTCCCATCCAGAAAGCGGAGGGAATGGGGTCCAGGTCGGTGGCGGTGCCAAAAGCGGAAGCGGTGGTCTCCGGGTCGGCTCCGTCCTGCTTCAGTTCCACCCAGGTAGGCTCCGGGACGCCCATGTACTTGGCCATGACGTCCAGTGATGCCGTGGTGGGCGGCTCGGTTGTCTCCGAGGTTGCGGCGGTGGTGGTGCCGGAGGTTGACGGCGTGAGGGTGGTGGAGGTGGGGGCCGACATGGTTTCCACGGAGTCTTCTGCCGTGGTGACCTGCTCATGTTCCACGTGGAGGTCGGCACCGGCTGCTTGGGTTGACAGGACGGTGGTGGTGGCAGCGAGCGTGTTGCGTGCCGTGGGGCCGGTGGGCCCGGTCTGCAGCAGCTCCGGCTGCAAGGAAATGGCCAGGGCGCCCACTACCACCAGTACCAGAGCGGCTGCGGCCACAGCTACGGAATGGGGTTGAAGGTAGGCGCGCAGGCGCCGGCGGAACGAGGGCAGGGCGGGCGCAGGGCGGGGCACGGTGGGCGCGGGGACAGGATCAGGGCGGCCGGCGGCTGTAGCAGCCGGGGGCGTGACGCCCAAGGCGGACAGCACGGCCAGTTCCATGTGCCGGGGCGGTCGTGCCGGCTCAACGGCCTTGAGTGCCGCCGCCACCACGCGCTGATCCTCGAGCAGGGCTCGGCAGGCGGGACACGTGGCCAGGTGTGCTTCCACCTGCGAGCGCGCGACCGGGGTAAGGCCACCCTCGATATAGTCGAGGGCCAGGGAGCCCCATTGCTCGATGTGGCCCAGTGGGGGGATGCTGGAAGCTCCGATCTCGCTCATGACGGTGGCCGTTCTTCTCCCGTGGATCGACCGTTCGACGGCTGTGCTGCGCGGGGGGTTCCTGGTGTGTCGACCCCTGCGCCAGACGTGCTGCTTCTCCCGCCCGCGGGGCCATAGCCGGCGGCACGCAGCGCCTGCGCCAACTCGGCCCGGGCGCGGAATATGCGCGACTTGATGGTGCCTTCCTGCACGCCGAGGATCTCTGCCGCCTCGCTGTACTCGTAGCCCAACAGATCACAGAGGACAACGGCAAGGCGGAACCGCTCGTCCAGTAGGAGCAGCGCATCAACGAGCGGGGGGGAGAGACCATCTGCCGCTGGGTCCAGCCGGCTCTGACGCCCACCCACTAGCCGCCCGGCTGCTCCGGTTTCGCCGGGGGCACACGCGCGATCCAGGTCGTCGTTTTCCATGGGATCCAGGCGCCGCTTGCGCAGGTGGTCGCGCACTGCGTTCACCACGATTCGGTGCAGCCAGGTGCCGAAGCGCGCCTCTCCCCGGAATTGATCAAGGGCGGCGAAGGCCTTGATGAATGCCTCCTGCGTGACATCGGCCGCATCCCACGAGTCACCCATCATACGCAGCGCCAGGTTGTAGGCTTTCTGTTCGTGGCGCCGGTAGAGCTCGGCCACCGCTTGTCCCTCACCCGCGCGGGCCCGCTCCACCAGCAATTCGTCGCTGGGCGGCTCTGGTGTGTGTGACATCAGTCAGCGTCTCCCATAACGCTCAATTCTAGCAACGGGTTTGCTAACCTGCGCATTCAAAGGGGGCGGTGCAGCGCTTGACGTCAAGGGAGGCTTTCATGGACGAGGGACGGCGGCCGGACGACGAGAAGGGTGAGGCGGAGGAAACCGCCGAGCTGCTACGCGAATACGAGCGGCAGATTATGGCGCTTCCCGTGCAGGAGCACGTGGAACGAATGCTCACGACTCTCTCCGGGCTGGCGCTGCAGCGCTTGGGCATCGGGGAAAAGGAACCGGCGGCCTGCTCGCCACAAGAGGCCAGGCTGGCAATTGACGCCTTCCGGGCGCTGACAGAGGTGCTGGCACAAGACGAACCGGAACGTGGAGGAGTCTACCGGGCCACGCTTGCCCAGATGCAGTTGGCCTTCGTCTCCGTGGCCGGGGGGCGGGCCGCCGGAAAGGGGGGCGCGGGGGCGACGCCCGAAACCAACGGCGAAGACGATGGCGAAGCGGGCAAAAACGGCGAAGGCCTGTAGGGAGGGAGCGGCATGGTGCACGCGGAGATCGGTGTGTTCGGGGGATCAGGCTTCTACTCTCTCTTGGACGACGTGCAGGAAGTGGCGGTCCCGACGCCTTATGGTCCCACCAGTGACGATGTGTTCGTGGGTGAGATAGGGGGGGTGCGGGTGGCCTTCCTGCCGCGGCACGGCCGGTCCCATACCATTCCGCCACATCGCATCAACTACCGGGCCAACGTGTGGGCCATGAAGGAACTGGGAGTCGGCCGGTTACTGGCGCCCTGCGCCTGTGGGAGCCTGAAGCCGGAACTGCAACGCGGCGACTTCGTACTCTGCGATCAGTACGTGGATCGCACCAAGGCGCGCCTGGACACCTACTACGATGGGCCCACGGTGGCGCATGTAGCCTCGGGTGAGCCGTTCTGTCCGCAGTTGCGGGCCTCCCTGCTGGCCGGTGGCCGGGACCTAGGATATAGGATGCACGAGAAGGGCACCGTGGTGGTGATCGAAGGGCCCCGTTTCTCCACCAAGGCGGAGAGCAGATGGTTCGCCGGCATGGGCTGGGATGTGGTGAACATGACCGCTTATCCCGAGGCGCATCTGGCGCGGGAGATGGAGCTGTGCTACTCGAGTATCGCCGTGGTCACGGACTACGACGCGGGGCTGGTGGACGATCCCTCCATCGCCGGCGTCACGGTGGCGGAGGTGCTGGACAACTTCGCCCGCAGCATCAGCCGCCTGCGCACGCTGCTCTTCCACGTCATCCCGCGGCTGGGCGGGACGCGAGGCTGTGCCTGCGGACAGGCGCTGGAGGGCGCCATCATCGGCGGGTAGCGGCCGGCCTCCGGCCGCCGCCGGTCAGTTGGCCGACGGAGCGGCCGCTTCGGGCGCGGGACCGGGCAGAGTGAGTACCGGGTACTCCACCACCAGGTCGTCATCTTCCCGCCTGATCTCAGCGCGCTCAATGTAGGAGCGGAGCACCTGCTTGCGTTTCTCCTCGGACTCCCCCACCAGCCGGTTGTCAACTTCGAGCACGTTCCCGTACATGCGTTGCACGAGGTTCGCGGCTTCATTCGGGGTGAGCCCCAGGGGCTTGAGCAGGGCCGCGATGCGGCTGAGGATGCCTTTGAGTGCGGCGACGGATTCGCGTTCGGGCTCGTCCTGCTCGGATTCGATTCGGTCACGCTCAGGCGACTGCTCCCGACGGTCTCTTCTGGACACGTGGCTCCTCGTCTTCCGGGTTGTACGCTGGAATGGCTGCCTGCGGGGCGTCGGCACAGAAATGGTGCGGCGGCAGCCGCAGCTATTGTAGAGCATGTGGGCGGCGGGCGGAAGCGGTGAAGGCGCGCGCCCATCACGGCACGAATGCGCCGCCACCCGCCCGGTTCCCACGGCAGCGGCGCAGCCGGGGATACGGATGAGGCAGGGGGTGCGGCGGAGACGATCAGCGCCGCGCCGGCGTCTCTCAGCTTTCCACGACTATCCGGGTGTCCGTCTCCTTGACACCGGCCATGGTCTGCACCGAGCGGAAGATGAGGTCGGCCAGACCACGTGGGTCCTCCGCGTTGACGAGTGCGATGAGGTCCGTGGGCCCGGTGACAGAGTCGGCCCGCTCCACACTGGGGAGCGATCGCAGCTGATCCAGCACTTCACGAGTCTTCCCCGATTCCACCTTTACGAGAACGTAGGCGCGCACCATGTCATCCCCCTGGTCGTGTTGCCCTATGCTCGGCAGAACGCGGCGATTCCATGTCCCTCATACCCATTCTCCCATACCCCGGTAGGGACAAAGGAAACGTTGACATGGGGTATACTGGGTCCGCCTATGGCGGCGCGGTCGGGCGTCGGGACGTGGCGCAGCCTGGTAGCGCATCTGCTTTGGGAGCAGAGGGTCGGAGGTTCAAATCCTCTCGTCCCGACCTTGAAGCCGGGGCGGGAGTGTGTAGCAGGCGGGCGTAGCTCAGTTGGCAGAGCGTCGGCCTTCCAAGCCGTTTGTCGCGGGTTCGATTCCCGTCGCCCGCTCTATCGGCCCGCTCCAGATGGCGCAGGTCGTGCGTGCGCCTGTAGCTCAGCTGGATAGAGCAACGGACTTCTAATCCGTGGGCCGCTGGTTCGAATCCAGCCAGGCGCGCTATGCTTTAGGCGGTTGGATGCGCCGGAGAAGCCACAGTCGGCGTGGAGAGGTTCGTTTCGCGGTGAAGGTAGCTCAGCTGGCAGAGCACTGGGTTGTGGCCCCAGCGGTCGGGGGTTCAAATCCCCTCCTTCACCCCTTGTGTGGGGGCGGCCCGAACCCGGGAGGGTCCGGGCCGCCCCCACAGCAGTGCCCCGGCCGTTGACGCGGCCACCATGCAACTCGAGCCAACGTGCGGGTGTGGCGGAATGGCAGACGCGCATGCCTTAGGAGCATGTGTCTTTGACGTGGAGGTTCGAGTCCTCTCACCCGCACTCCTCTCGTCACGCTACCCGCGGATGCACCTGATGTAGGAAAGGAATGATGTGAAGACAACGGTCACCGAGCAGGAGGGCAGGAAGGCCCGGGTTGAGGTCGAGGTTTCGACTGAAGAGGTTGGAAAGGCCTTCGACGCCACGCTGGCCGGGCTGGCCCGAGAAGTCCGCCTCCCCGGTTTCCGCAAGGGTAGGGTTCCCCGTCCTGTGCTCATACAGCGTCTGGGCATGGAAGGCATCACGCAGCAGGTGCTGGACGACCACATGGATGAGTGGGGTCAGAAGGCCATTGACGAGAGCGGGTTGCAGGCTATCGATGTGGTGGAGCCACCGCACCACGATGGGGTACCTGAGCAAGGTTCCCCCTTCGTGTTCTCCGTGCTCCTGCAGCTCGTGCCCATCCCGGAGCTCGGTCAGTACAAAGGCGTGGAGGCACCCCGGGAGGACGCTGAGGTCAAGGATGGTGACGTGGACTTCCAGGTCAACAGGCTGCGCGAGGAATTCGCCAACCTGCGGCCTGTCTCCGGTCGCCCCGCCGTACAGGGCGACTACGTGACTGTTGATTTCGCGGGCTCTCTGGAGGGAGAGCCGGTAGAAGCCGCCGCGGCGGAGGACTATGTCTTGGAGTTGGGCAGCGGGCGTGTCCTGGCCGAGCTGGAGCAGGGCATCGAGGGCATGGAGGCGGGTGCGGAGAAGGTTGTTTCCGTGCCGTACGCTGAGGATTGGCCGGAAGAGAAGCTGGCAGGCAAGACGGCGGAGTTCACGGTGAAGTTGAAGGAGATAAAGGAGAAGATACTGCCGCCGTTGAACGATGAGTTCGCGAAGGACGTGAGTGAATTCGCGTCGTTGCTGGAGCTGCGGCTTGACATCCGCCGCAAGCTGCAGGGGGCCAAGGAGTCGGCGGCAAAGTCCAGGTTCCGCGCGGCAGCCGTGCAGAAGGCGGTGGACAACGCCACGGTGGAGATACCGGAGGTCATGGTCGTCCGGCAGTCTGAGAGCATGATGCAGGACTACCTGCGTTCCCTGGAGGCGCGCGGGATAGACCTGAAGGCGTTCATGGAGGCCAGCAAGGAGCACCTGGGGAGCATGATGCTCCAGATGAGGCCGGAAGCGGAGAACATGGTAAAAACCGGTCTGGTGCTCGATGCCATTGTGGAGAAGGAGCAGCTGGAGGTCTCCGAGCAGGAGGTCGACGAGATTGTGAAGCCGCTGGCCGAAGCGGGCAAGTCGGATCCGGCTGACCTGCGGGAACGCTTGGAGCAGTCTGGTAGAATTGAATCGATCAGGCAGAACCTGCTGCGCGACAAGGCGGCCGGTTTGATCGAGAGCAACGCCTTGGCCGTTGACCGCTCTGAGGCTTCAACTGAGACAGCGGATGCGGAGACGCCGGGCGAAATGGGAGAAGAGACGGCGGAGTCTGCCACCGCCGCCGAAGGGACGGCAGCGCCGGAGTCGGGGGAAGCGTAGGGGATTCCCACGCACAGCGCACTGGAGGAGGCATCTTGAGTCCACTGATCCCCATGGTCGTCGAGCAAACCAGCCGCGGGGAACGGGCGTTCGACATCTACTCGCGTCTGTTGAGCGAGCGCATCATATTCCTGGGCACTCCTGTGAATGATCAGGTAGCCAACCTCACTATTGCTCAGTTGTTGCACCTTGAGTCGGAGGACCCGGACAAGGACATCAACATCTACATCAACAGCCCCGGGGGCAGCGTTTACTCCGGTCTTGCTATCTACGACACCATCCAGTTCATCAAGCCACAGGTGTCCACCATCTGCCTGGGGGTGGCCATGTCCATGGGGGCCCTGCTGCTTGCGGCCGGCAGCGCCGGCAAGCGCTACTGCCTACCCAACTCCAAGGTGCTGATCCATCAGCTGTCAGGTGGCTTCCAGGGCCCGGCCAGCGATATCGAGATCCATGCCCGCGAGGCGCTCAGCCTACGTCATCGCCTGGACGAGATCCTGGCCAAGCACACAAACCAGCCGTTGGAGAAGGTGGAGAAGGACACGGAGCGCGACTACTTCCTCTCCGCGGAGGAAGCGCTGGAGTATGGGATCATCGACAAGATTCTCGAGCACCGCTGATGGCGGCACGGCGGAGAGACTGAGGCGGGGAGGCGGCGGTGCCCAAGACAACGGGTGGCTCAGAGCAGCTTCTGTGCAGCTTCTGCGGGAAGAGCCAGCGTCAGGTCAAGAAGCTGATCGCAGGTCCCGGCGTCTACATTTGTGACGAGTGCATCGACCTTTGTAACGAGATCATTGACGAGGAGATGGTCTCGCCCGCTCCGCTGGAGCTCGATTCCCTGCCCAAGCCTCGTGAGATCTACCAGGTGCTGGAGGACTACGTGGTAGGTCAGGAGGAGGCCAAACGTACCCTGGCCGTGGCTGTCTACAATCACTACAAGCGCGTGCAGATGGCCGCCTCGGCGGATCCGGAAGTGGAGTTGCAGAAGTCGAATATCCTGCTCATCGGCCCCACCGGCTGCGGCAAGACCCTGCTGGCGCAGACTCTGGCCCGCTGTCTCAACGTCCCCTTCGCCATCGCGGACGCCACGGCGCTCACCGAGGCCGGGTACGTGGGCGAGGACGTGGAGAACATCCTGCTCAAGCTCATCCAGGCCGCGGACTATGACGTCAAGAAGGCGGAGACGGGCATCATCTATGTGGACGAGGTGGACAAGATCGCCCGCAAGAGCGACAACCCCTCCATCACGCGTGATGTCTCGGGCGAGGGCGTGCAGCAGGCGCTGCTCAAGATTCTGGAGGGGACCACAGCCAGCGTGCCGCCACAGGGGGGTCGCAAGCACCCGCACCAGGAGTTCCTCACCATTGACACCACCAACATCCTCTTCATCTGTGGTGGCGCGTTCGCCGGCTTGGAGAAGATCGTCGAGCGCAGGATAGGCAAGAAGGGTGTGGGCTTCGGCGCGGACATCGAAAGCCGTGAGGAGCGTGACCTTGGCGAGCTCTTCGCCCAGGTTCTGCCGGAGGATCTGCTGGAGTTCGGGCTGATCCCCGAGTTCATAGGCCGGCTTCCCGTCATCTCCCACGTCCACCAACTGACGCGGCCGGATTTCATGACCATCCTGACGGAGCCCAAGAACTCGTTGGTCCGCCAGTATCACAAGTTCTTCTCCTTTGACGGCGTGGAGCTCGTCTTCCAACGGGAGGCCTTGGAGGCCATCGCGGAGAGGACGCTCAAGCTGGGAACGGGAGCCCGTGGTCTTCGCTCCATCATTGAGGGAGCCTTGCTCTCCACCATGTTCGACCTGCCCAGTCGGCGTGATGTCATGAAGTGTGTGGTGACGCGCGAAGTCATCGAGCGTGGCCTCGAGCCCACCTTGGTGACGGCCAGCACCGACGGGGAAGAGCTGGACCTGGCTCAAGAATCCGCCTAGCCGGGAGAAGACGTGGCTGTTGCGCAGCGCCCGCTGCCCCTGGTAACCACTCGCGATCTGGTCCTCTTCCCCAAGATGGTGGCTCCTCTCTTCGCCGGGAGGGAGACGTCGATACGCTCCTTGGAGCAGGCCTACCAGCTGGGGGGGCTGGCGGTGGTGGGGTTGCACAAGCCGGGTGCGGCAGAGGAACCGGGGGCGGATGATGTGCTGCGTGTTGCTACGTTGGCCAAAGTGGTGCAGTTCCTGCGAATGCCGGATGGCTCCGTCAAGGCCCTGGTGGAAGGCCTCAGCCGTGTGGCAATCGAAAGCTTTGACCAACAGCATCCCTATCCTGCTGTGGTCTTCCGCGTGCTTCGTCCCAAGCGGCCTCGCCATCGCACGCACCTACGCGCCTTGATGGACGCGGTGGGGCGGGAGTTTGCGGTCTACGTGATGAACTCCCCCGAGCTCCCGGAGGAAGCGGAGACGGCTATCGACGCCGTGACCGACCCGGATGACCTGGCCAACACCGTAGCGGCGCATATGGCCATCAGCGTGGACCGGAAGCAGGACTTGCTGGAAGGAGAGGACACCCAGGCCCGTCTCCTGCGGGTGCTGGAGTGCCTCATGCAGGAAAACGAGTTCCTGGACATCGAACAGGACATATCCTCCCGGGTGCACGAGAACCTCCATCGTCATCAGCGCCAGGCCTTCCTGCGGGAGCGCATGCGCGTCTTGCGCGAGGAACTGGAAGATGAGGAGGATGAGCCGGGGGAGCAGTCCTCCTACCTCAAGTCGCTCAAGGAGAAGAGCATCCCGGGGTCGGCGTCTGGGTTCCTGGAGAAGGAGATCCGGCGCTTGGGGGATCTGCAGCCCTACTCGGCGGAGCTGGCGGCGGCCAAGAGCTATCTGGATCACGCGCTGGGGCTGCCGTGGGGGACGCTGAGCGGTGCCGGCGAGCCGGACGTGGCCGTGGTGGCCCGGGTGCTGGAGGAGACGCACTACGGCCTCAAGGACGTGAAGGACAGGGTGGTGGAGTATCTGGCCGTGACTCGGTTGCGGGGTGGCGCCCCTCCCAACACTACACTGTGTTTCGTCGGGCCGCCCGGGGTGGGCAAGACCTCGGTGGCCTTGGCCATTGCCAAGGGCTTGGGTCGGCCTCTGCAGCGCATCAGCCTGGGCGGCGTGAGGGACGAGGCCGAGATCCGCGGCCACCGGCGAACCTACGTGGGCTCCATGCCCGGGCGCATCATCGATGCTATCAAGCGGGCCGGGGTGGACGATCCGGTGATCGTCTTGGACGAGATTGACAAGATGACCGCAGACTGGCGTGGTGACCCGGCGGCGGCGCTGATGGAAGTGCTGGATCCGGTGCAGAACCAGTCCTTCCGCGATACCTATCTGGAACTGGACTACGACATCTCCAAGGTCCTCTTTCTGGCCACGGCCAACTACGAGGAGGATATTCCGGAAACGCTCTATGATCGCTTGGAGGTACTGCGTCTTCCCGGGTACACGGAGCGGGAGAAGGAGGAGATCGCCCGCCGGTACCTCATTCCCAAGATCGTCGGCGAGGCAGGGTTGGCGGAAGTGGGTGATGTGTTGACGCCGGCGTCGCTCGCCGCCATTATCCGCTGCTACACGCGTGAGGCCGGCGTGCGGGAGCTCTCCCGCTTGGTGGAGAAGGTCTACCGCAAGCTGGCACGGCAGCAGGTGGAGGGCAAGCCTCTGCCTCGTAGGCTGACGCCTCGGGCCTTGGAGCAGTACCTGGGCGCTCCCATTTTCACCAAGGCTCGGTTGGAGCAGGTGCCATGGGTGGGAGTGGTCATCGGGCTGGCCTACACCGGGGCCGGAGGTGACGTGCTGCGTATCGAGTCAGTGGTGGGGCCGGGCAAGGGCGACTTCCACGTGACCGGGCAACTGGGCGAGATCATGCAGGAGAGCGTGACCGCCGCCTGGGGGTACTTGAAGACCGCTATCGTGCGCGATGAGTTGCTCTCTGCGCTGTGGGCCATGTCTCCGGGTCGGGCCTACCTGGCGGACAACACTGCCCTGATGGATAGTGATAGCAGCGGGCGGGGGGGAACCGGGGTAACCGCATCCGTTGCCGGTGTGCCGGAGGAGGCAGAGGCGGAGGAGTGCGCGGAGCACGGTCCCAGCGACTACGAGATACTCTCCAGCCTTGAGATCCGTGTCCACATCCCGGAGGGCGCCGTGCCCAAGGAGGGCCCTTCGGCCGGCATTGCCGTGGCGGTGGCGCTGCTCTCGGCGCTCACCTACCATGCCGTGGCTCCCCGCGTAGCCCTTTCCGGCGAGATCACGCTCACCGGCCAGGTCTTGCCGGTTGGCGGTCTGAAGGAGAAACTGTTGGCGGCGCTACGTGAGGGCGTTGAGAAGGTCATTCTGCCTGTGGATGTGCGCCCCCAGGTTCAGGAGCTTCCCGCGGAGCTGAAGAGGGGCCTGGAATTTGTCTACGTCAGCAACTTCCGTGAGGTCCTGCCTCATGTGCTGCTGCTGGAAGAGAAGGAGGAAGAGCAGTGGCGGTAGTAAGCATGGCCGCTCGCTACTTGCCGGCAGAGGTGGAGCAGCGGCTGATGACGCAATGGTTGGAGGCTTCCGCCTTCCGCGCGCGGATTGACGCTCCGGGTGAGCCCTATTCCATAGTCATCCCGCCGCCCAACGTAACCGGCTCATTGCACATGGGGCACGCGCTCAACTCCACCATCCAGGACATCCTCACACGGTATAACCACAAGCTGGGGCGCAATACGCTGTGGTTGGTGGGGACAGACCATGCCGGCATTGCCACCCAGAACAAGGTGGAGGTGGCGCTGGCGGCCGAGGTGGGGAAGCGCAAGGAAGACATCGGTCGGGCGGCTTTTGAGGAGCGCGTGTGGGAGTGGCGTCGCGCCTACGGTTCCACCATCATCCACCAGCTGAAGCGCCTTGGCTGCAGCTGTGACTATGAGCGCGAGCGCTTCACCATGGACGAGGCGTACCAGAAGGCAGTGGCTCGGGTCTTCGTGGATCTGTACAACAAAGGGGACATCTACCGCGATGTCTACCTGGTCAACTGGTGCACACGCTGCGGCTCCGCCATCTCTGACCTGGAGGTGGAGCATTTCGAGCGTCAGGACAAGCTCTACTACGTGCGTTACCCGGTGGAGGGGGAGGACGACTTCCTCACCGTGGCCACCACCCGCCCGGAGACCATCCTGGGGGACACGGCGGTGGCCGTCAACCCCCGCGACCCTCGCTACGGCAAGTACGTGGGCAAGAGGGCACGCGTGCCGCTCACTGATCGCTGGGTGCCCATCATCGCCGATGAGCATGTGGACATTGAGTTCGGGACCGGCGCGCTCAAGATCACGCCGGCGCACGACCCCGACGATTTCGAGATAGGCCTGCGCCACAAACTGGAGTCCATCTCCGTCATCACGCCCGACGGCCGCATGATCGCCGAGGCGGGGGAGTTGGCTGGCATGGATATGGGCCAAGCCCGCGACGTCTCCATCTCCTTGCTGGAGAAGGAAGGGCTCTTCGTCAAGGACGAGGACTACACGCACAAGGTGGGGCATTGCTATCGCTGCGGCACGGTCATCGAGCCGCTGCTCTCCCTGCAGTGGTTCATGAACATGGAGCGGCTGGTCAAGCCGGCCATTGCGGCGGTGGAAGACGGCCGTGTTCGGTTTGCCCCGGAGCGCTGGGGCGGTGTCTACCTGGATTGGATGAGAGGAATCCGTCCGTGGTGCATCAGCCGCCAGCTGTGGTGGGGTCACCGCCTGCCGGTGTGGTACTGCGATGCCTGCGGTGAGATGGTGGTGTCCACGGTGGAGCCGCAGGGCTGCCCCGGCTGTGGCGGGGAACTGCGTCGCGAGGAAGACGTGCTGGACACCTGGTTCAGCTCCGCCCTCTGGCCTTTCGCCACCTTGGGTTGGCCGGAGCAGACACCGGAGCTGTCGAAGTACTACCCTACCTCGGTGCTGTCCACGGCGCGGGACATCATCTATCTGTGGGTGGCCCGCATGATCATGACCGGCCTGGAGTTCCCGGGCGACGTTCCCTTCAAGGACGTCATCATCCATCCCACCATCATGGCCGCGGACGGCCGGCGCATGAGCAAGAGTCTGGGTACGGGGGTGGACCCGCTGGAGCTGATCGACGAGTACGGGGCGGATGCCACGCGGTTCGGCCTGGTGTACATGAGCTCGGTGCAGGACGTGCGTTTCAGCAATGAGCGCATTGAGATGGGCCGCAACTTCGCCAACAAGATCTGGAACGCCAGCCGCTTCGTGCTGCAGGGCGTGCCGGAGGGGGCCCGGGCGGCGGCCGACCCGGAGACGGCGGCAGACCGCTGGATTCTCAGCCGCCTTTCCGCCGTCACCGCCGACCTGATCCGTCTCTACGAGTCATACGATTTCGCGGAGGCGGCTCGGGTCATCTATCGCTTCGTTTGGAACGAGTTCTGTGACTGGTACGTGGAGATGGCCAAGGCCCGCCTCTACGGCCAGGACGCCACGGCACGGGATCGTGTGGCGGGCAACCTGCTGTTCGTCTTGGAGCATCTGCTGGGGCTGCTGCATCCACTGATGCCCTTCGTCACGGAGGAGATCTACCGCCATCTACCGGGCATGCAAGTGGAGGCGGATGGTCGGGCCGCACAGGAGGCGGCTTCGCCGGCCATGCGTCCCGCCATGCTCTTTGAGGCGCCCTTCCCGCGGCCGGAGCCGGCCTGGTCAGACTCCGCGGCGGAGAAGGCCATGGACGTGTTCGCTACCGTGGTGACAGGCTTGCGCTCCACGCGCGAGGAACTGGAGATCCCTCGGGCCACGGTGGGCCGGGTATGGCTGGTGGCGCCGCGGCCGGAGGCGGCGGCGGCCATTGCTCAGCAATCGGAATCCTTCCGGCAACTCTGCGGCTGTGAGTGTGTTGATGTGGTGGGGGATGAAGCGGACGTACCGGCGGGGCGGCACGCCTCCATCGAGGTCCCGGGAGCCGGGGTGACGGCGCTGCTTGATCTCACCGACTTGGTGGACGTGGAGAAGGAGAAGAGCCGGTTGCTGAGCCGGGCGGCCAAGGCGCGCCAGGAATGGGCGCGGTCGCAGGCCAAGCTCGGCAAGGAGTCCTTTGTGGCTCGGGCTCCGGCCGAAGTGGTGGAGGAAGAGCGCAACAGGCTGGCTCAAGCGGAGGCGGCCCTGGCTGACATCTCCCGCCGCTACCGCGAGCGGGTGGGCGAAGAGCTGCCGCCCGCGTAGCGCGGCGGCCGCAGGGCAGGCGAGAAAGCCGGAGGTTCAGGTTTGGGCGACGAGGCGGCGAGGGAGTACCTGGACGGCCTGGACCGGCTGGGCATGAGGTTCGGGCTGGAACGGATGCAGGCGCTGATGGAGGTGCTGGGTTCGCCCCAGCTGGCGTACCGGACCGTGCACGTGGTGGGGACAAACGGCAAGACTTCCACCACTCGTTTTATCGCGGGTATCCTGAGGGCGCACGGCCTGCGCGTGGGAGCATACATCTCGCCGCACCTGGTGTCCCCGGCGGAGCGGCAGATGGTGGACGGCCTGGCCATCCTGGAGCCGGATTTCTGGACGCTGGTGGAGGAACTGCGACCGGCCGTGGAGGAAGCGGAGAAGCGGTTGCCGGAGGGTCATCGTGTCACCCAGTTCGAGTTCCTCACCGCGCTGGCCTTTGAGTGGTTCCGCCGGCAGGGATGCGATGCCGCCGTCATCGAGGCAGGGCTGGGGGGCAGGTTGGACGCCACCAGCGTCATCCAATCCGACGTGCAGGTGCTCACCTCGGTGGGTCTTGATCACACCGACTATCTTGGGCAGTCGCTGGATGCCATTCTGGCGGAGAAGGCGGCGGTGGTGCGCCCGGGTGGCAAGGTGATGGCGGGTCCCCTCGCTCCCCAGCTCAAGGCACAGTTGCGGGATATCTGCCGTGACCTGCAGGCGGAGATCCGCTTCCAGGACGAGGACGTTTCTCTCCTGGCGGACAGCCATCAAAGCCCCTTTGACGTCTTCTCTTTCAAGGGCTCCTACAGTGATCTCTCGCTGGGGGTCTTGGGACTGTATCAACGGGAGAACGCGGGTGTGGCCATTGGTGCGGCGGAGCTGTTCATGAACGGGCCCCTGGAGGCGGACCGGTTGCGCCGGGCGCTGGCGGAAGTCAGGGTCCCGGGCCGGATGGAAGTCATGAGCCAGAAACCGCTCTGCATCCTGGACGGGGCGCACAACCCGCAGGGCATGGGTGAACTGCTACGGGCCTTGGACGTCTTGCTGCCGCGGCGCCGCTTCATCTCGGTGGTTTCTATTCTGCGGGACAAAGATGCCGAGGCCATGCTGGCCCAGATAGGCCCCCACTGCGATATTCTGTTCTTCACCGAAAACAGCAATGACCGGTCGTGCTCGGCGGAGGAGTTGACGCAGCTGTCAGATGGGGTCTTGGCACCCAACGGTGAGAGGGGGCCGGAGGTCTTTGTGGACAGGGACCCCTGTTCGGCGCTACGCAGCGCCTACAAATTGGCTTCGTCGAACCAGGTGGTATTGGTCACCGGTTCGCTGTATCTCATAGCGGACGTCAAACGCAACCTGTCTCGGTGAGAAACACGATCGCGTCTGGGGGTCGAGTGGTATCCTTCGGCGTCGGTTCGGGCGCAGATGCGTTCCTCGCCGGCCGGTTCACGCGTGAGAGAGGGATTGGGCGTGGAGAACACGTTTGAGACCGTACGGCAGATCCTCGGGTCGCCGCTGTGGGGGGTGGCGGGTCGGGTGGTCCTGGTTGCCTTGGGGATCCTGTGGCTGGCCCTTGTCTTCTGGACCTTCAAGGACGCGCGCCAACGAATCGAAGACAAGCTGGTGGTAGTGGTGGCGGTTCTGACGTCGCTGGTCTTCCCGTTCATCGGCTCGTTGGTCTACCTCATTCTGCGACCGGCAGAGTACCTGATGGATGCCAAGGAGCGGGAGCTGGAGATACTGGCCATGGAGCAGGAATTGCGCTCGGTGCGCATCTGCCCCAACTGCCGCGAGCCGGTGAGGGAGGAATTCGTGGCCTGCCCCAAGTGCCGCCGGCCGCTGCGGGACACGTGTGCGAGCTGTGGACGCCCCCTCGAGTACTGGTGGAAGCTCTGCCCGTATTGCGGCCGCGACGTGATCGCGTCCCACCGGGGGGTGGAGGAAACCGCCGAGTTGCTGGAAGTCAACTGAGGAGGAAGAGTCGTGGCTCTGGAACGTACGCTGGTGCTGGTCAAACCCAACGGTGTGGCTCGTGGCTTGGTCGGAGAGATCATCGCCCGTTACGAGCACCGTGGGCTGACCATCCGCGGGCTCAAGCTGCTGCAGGTCGGCCGGGAGCTGGCGGAAGCGCACTACGCGGAGCACGTGGGCAAGGCCTTCTTCGCGGAGTTGGTTTCTTTCATCACTTCGGCTCCCATCGTGGCCATGGTGGTGGAGGGGCCGTCGGCCGTGCAGGTGGTGCGGGACATGAACGGCGCCACCAATCCGCTGAACGCCGCCCCCGGCACCATCCGCGGAGACTACGCGCTGGACATGGGTGAGAACATCGTGCACGGGTCTGACGCCGTGGAGAGCGCCGAGCGTGAGATCGGGCTCTACTTCCAGCCCCACGAACTGGTCGGCTAGAGGCTGACGAGCTTCCCTGCAGATTTCCGGCTCTGGCTGGCGTCGCAGTCGCCGCGCCGCCGCGAGCTCTTGGCCGGCGCCGGTATCCCCTTCCAGGTGGTTCCCTCCACGGGCCAGGAGTCTCTGGACTACCAAGAGCCCTTGCTGGCGGCGGAGGGCAACGCGCGGGTCAAGGCGGAAGGCGCGGCCGTGCCCTCCGCCGCCCCCCGACCGCAC
Source organism: Gaiellales bacterium (assembly GCA_012719395.1). Classification (GTDB taxonomy): domain Bacteria; phylum Actinomycetota; class Thermoleophilia; order RBG-16-64-13; family RBG-16-64-13; genus JAAYAL01. The sequence continues at coordinate 55,565 of JAAYAL010000025.1, forward strand.
TTCATATTGGGAGCGGATACCATCGTGGTGGTGGACGGAGGTGTGTTGGGCAAGCCGGGAGATAGGGCGGAGGCGCGCCGCATGCTGGCTCTTCTCTCCGGTCGCTCACACCTGGTGATCACCGGGGTGGCCCTGATGCGGGAAGACGTGAGCGGGGAGCGCAGGTGCGTAGTGGGCAGCGCGGAGACCGAGGTGTGGTTTCGCGCGCTTCGCCCCGTCCAGTTGGATGCCTACCTGGACGGCGGGGAGTGGGCGGACAAGGCCGGAGCATACGGCATACAGGGCGCGGCCGGGCTCTTCGTGGAACGCATCGAGGGGGAATATGCCAACGTGGTGGGGTTGCCCTTGTCGCTGATGGTGATGCTGTGCGCCCGGTTGGGTTTCGACCTTCTGGGACGGCGTTGGATCCCCTCCGTGGGCACCTCTCGTGCACACCCGGTATAATCGCCGCAGTGTTGGACCCGGACGGCCGGGTGAAAGCGGACATCGGGGAGAATCGTCATCGCGTTTCTAGGCTGGCTCACCGGTTTCGGGGGACGGGATATGGCCGTGGATCTCGGTACGGCCAATACCCTTGTCTACGTTCGTGGCAGGGGCATCGTTCTCTCTGAACCGTCGGTGGTCGCCATCGACGCCCGCAGTGGAGACGTGCATGCGGTGGGTGCGGAGGCCAAGCTCATGCTTGGTCGCACACCCGGCCACATCACCGCCATCCGTCCCCTGAAGGACGGAGTTATCGCAGACTTTGACGTCACGGAGCAGATGCTCCGTCACTTCATACAGAAAGTGCACCAGAATCGCTGGGCTCACCCGCGCGTGGTCATTTGTGTACCTTCGGGGGTGACGGGCGTGGAGCGCCGCGCGGTGGAAGAGGCCACCATTTCCGCCGGAGCGCGTGCGGCTTACCTCATCGAAGAGCCCATGGCTGCCGCCATTGGGGCGGGGCTTCCCGTGAGCGAGCCCACCGGCAGCATGATCGTGGACATAGGCGGTGGGACCAGCGAGGTGGCGGTGATCGCCCTGGGCGGGATCGTGACGGCGCAATCCGTCCGCATTGGCGGAGATGAGTTGGATGATTCCATCATCGCCTACGTCAAGAAAGAGTACAAACTCATGATCGGCCAGCAGACGGCGGAAGAACTGAAGCTGGAGATCGGCTCGGCCTTCCCCCTGGCGGAAGAAGAACAGGCGGAGATTCGCGGCCGGGACCTGGTGACCGGGCTACCCAAGACCGTGGTGATCTCGTCTGAGGAAGTACGCGAAGCTATTGCCGAGCCGGTGGCGTCCATTGTGGACGCCATCAAGGCCACACTTGACAAGACGCCGCCGGAGTTGGCCTCGGACATCATGGACCGTGGCATCATGATGGCGGGAGGAGGCGCGCTCTTGCAGGGGTTCCCGGAGAGAATTCGCCAAGAGACTCAGATGCCCGTACACCTCGCTGAGTCACCGCTGACGTGTGTCGCGGTGGGCTCGGGGCGTTCGCTCGAGGAGTTCGATACCCTTCATCGTAGCTCGCAGAAGACCAGGAGGCGCCGCTACTACCAGTAGCGGAGGGCTGTTCTTATGTCGGGACAGAAGGGAGCAGGCCGTAGACGGCTTGTCTTCACCGTACTGGTGATGGCGTCCCTGCTGCTCGTCACGCTCTTCTTGCGTGAATCGGCGGGTGGCTTCCTGCATTCCATGCAAACGGATGGCTTGGGCGCTATGTCGCCCCTTCAATCCCTCGCCACACGCGCCGTGGAGCCGTTCCAGGATGGATGGCGCTACGTCACCGGTTTGTGGTCCGCCTACGAGGAGAACGAGAAGCTGACGGCCGAGGTCGAAGAACTCCGGGGGCGGGTGATCGAGCTGGAGGAGGGCGCTGAGCAGAACCGTGACCTCAAGGAGCTCCTTGACTTCCGGGAATCCGGCATCTTCCCGGAAGGCTCCACCTTTGTGGTGGCCAGAGTGATCGGCCGCTCTCCCACGCAGTGGGAGGAATGGCTACAGATAGACCGCGGCACGGCCGACGGCTTGGCCGTCAACCAGCCGGTGGTGGGTGCCATGGGACCGGTGGGCAATTCCCCTGCCGGGAAGGGGTTGGTGGGAAAGGTGGTGGCGGTCACCGCGCATTCGGCGCAGGTGCAGCTGATACTGGACTCCCAGTCCAGCGTGGCGGCCAAGGTTCAGGGAGGGACGGCAGAGGGCATTCTGCAGGGGAGTCTCAGCCGGACTCTCATCATGGACTACGTGGAGCGGGACCAGTTGGTGGAGGAGGGGGTTGTCGTTGTCACCTCCGGTATGGGCGGCATCTATCCGCGGGGTATCCCGGTGGGCGTGGTGACGGGGATCGGTGAAGAAGACGTCAATATCTACAAACAGATAGAGGTGCAGCCGCAGTTGAATCTCTATGGGCTGACGGAAGTCATGGTCATCACCAATCCGCCGGCGGAAACCGGTCTGGGGGAAGGCTTCTTGCCCACCGGTATCCAATCGGGGAGCGGAAGCGGACGTGACTGACGGGCGCAGGATAGCGGCGGGCATCGCCCGTCTGGTGGGGCTTCTGGTGCTGGCCGTTGCGCTGCAGGCCATCCTCACCTCGCGATTCACCTTGCTGGGCGTCACGGCGGACCTATTCGTCATTCTCACCGTGCTGGTGGGTTTGACGCGCGGCTCGCTGATTGGTGGTGTTCTCGGTTTTGTGGCGGGGTTGCTGGCGGACATGGTCTTTCTCGATCCTATCGGGCTGCACGCCCTTATCTACCTCGTCACGGGGTATGCCATAGGTCGTTATGCGGAATGGCTTCCGCCCCTCAGCGCGTGGGCGGTAGTGGCGGCGGCGGCTGCGGCTACGCTGGGGTCGCAGTTCGCCTATGCCGTCTTCCAGCTGCTCACGGGCGGCGGTGCCTCCTTCTTCGGCATGCTGTGGGTGCAGGTGCTCCCCTCGGCGCTGGTCAACGGCCTGGTGGCGGCGCCGCTCTATCTGGGGCTGGTGCGCCTGCGGCTCATCCGGCGGCTGGATGCCGTGCACGCAGTGCGTTGACGCGCCATGTACCTGGAACCGGCCAAGAAGCTGCGCGCCCCCAGTGACGACCCCTCCACGGGGCTTCGCTTGGGCATGATTCTGCTTGGCGTCCTTCTCATGTTCAGTGTCCTGGTCTTCCGCCTGTGGTTCCTTCAGGTGCTGTCCGGAGACCAGTACGTCTCGCTGGCGGACGACAACCGTACGCGTACCGTGGAACTGGAGGCACCTCGCGGTCTCATCTATGACTGCAACGGCAAGGTGCTGGTGGGTAACCGCGCCGGCCTCAGCGTTGGTGTGCTGCCCATGGAGCTTCGCAACGAGGCGAACGTGATCCCTCGGCTGGCCTCTCTCCTGGGGATGCCGGCGGAAGACCTGGCCAAGAAGATTGGCGAAGCCAAGAGGGATCCCTATCGTGTCACCGTTCTGGCGGAAGACGTGCCGGAGACACCCACGGTCGCCTACCTGGAGGAGCACAGCCTGGAATTCCCCGGAATCCGGGTGGAGAAGAGCTATCTGCGCAACTATGGCCGGCCTGCCTTTGCGGCGCACATACTGGGCTACGTGGGCGAGATATCGGAAGAGGGCATGAACCAAGAGCGCTTCCGCTCGCTGCCGGCCGGTTCCATCGTGGGCAAGGAAGGGCTCGAATACACGTACGATTCCTACCTGCGCGGAATCAACGGGAGCCGCACGGTCGAGGTGGACTACCAGGGGCGCGCCAAGCGCTTGCTGGATACCGTGAGGCCAACGGCCGGGCACAATGTGGTTCTCACCATAGACAGCACCATCCAGGAGGTGGCGGAGCGGGCCATCAAGGAGGAGGGCATCGACCGTGCCCACGCGGCGGGTTTCAAGGAGGCGGCGGGCGGCGCCGTGATCGCCCTTGATCCGCGCTCGGGTGAGATTTTGGCCTTGACCTCGTACCCGGATTACGATCCCACCATCTTCGTCAATGGCCTGTCCGCCAAAGAGAACACCGCTCTCAGCGCGGAGGACGCGCACCAACCGCTCACCAACCGCGCCACCATGGGTCTGTACCCGCCGGCCTCCACGTTCAAGGCCTTCATCACCACTGCGGCCCTGCAGCTTGGCCTGGTGGATCGCGACACGGTCTTCAACTGCCCGGGCACCTTCAGCTTCAGTGGACAGGTGCTGCGTTGCTGGAATCCCGATGGCCATGGTGACGTGAACCTGGTGGAGGCCATCATGGAGTCGTGCGACATCTACTTCTACAATCTGGGGCTGCTCTTCAACGAGCAGACCACCGGCATGCAGATCCAGGCCACCGCCCGCCGTTTCGGGTTTGGTCAGGCCACGGGCATTGATCTTCCGGGCGAGAGTCTGGGGCTGGTCCCTGATGATGTCTGGAAAGCGGCCCGCGGGGCCACGGAGGAGGACAAGCTGTGGATGCCGGGAGATGACGTCAATCTCTCCATCGGGCAGGGGAACCTGCTGGTCACGCCTCTGCAGCTGGCAGTGGCCTACTCGGCTATCGCCAACGGCGGCAAGGTGATGACACCCCGCTTGGCCAAGTCGGTGACGGATGGGGAGGGCACGGTCATACACGAGTTCACCAGCGAGGTGGTGCGGGATCTGGAGCTGGATGACCCCACCTATGACCCGCTCTACGAGGGCTTGCGGCTGGTCACCGGGGAAACACTGGGCACGGCATACAGCGCTTTCGCGGGGTTTCCCATCCAGGTGGCCGGCAAGACGGGGACGGCGGAAAAGCTGCCTGAAGCCGACTATGCCTGGTTTGTGGGTTACGCGCCCGCGGATGCCCCCGAGATCGTGGTGGTGGCGCTGGTGGAACAGGGTGGGCACGGCTCCTCCGTGGCGGCGCCGGTGGTGCGCCGGGTCATGGAAGTGTATTTCCAGACGGAGTCCACCGGTGTGGGCGCCATCGAGGCCACCGACTGATGGTGCTGGAGCGCGCCACAGCCTTCCGTCGGACCAGCCTGAGCCCCGGGGTGTTCTTCCGCTCCTTCGATTGGCTGCTGTTCCTCACGGCGCTCGTCCTCACCGGCTACGGGATGGCCATGATCTATTCCGCCACGCACGGGGACTCCAGTGCCGGAGATGCGCTGGTGTACGTGCGCAACCAGCTTGTGGGCCTGGGATTGGGGCTGGTGGCGGGGATCGGTCTCAGCCTCCTGGATTTTGAGAGACTGCTGGGGTGGCAGAAGTACATCTACGGTTTCATGGTCCTGCTGCTGGTGGTGACGCTGTTCATCGGCTCGGGCCGTAACGATGCGCACCGCTGGATCGCACTCCCCTTCTTCGACCTGCAATCGGCCGAGCTGGCGAAACTGCTGCTCATCGTCACCCTCAGCGCTTTCCTGGCAGAGGGCTTGGAGCTGCGCGGTCGTTTCCGTTACGTGTTGCTGGCCGTGGGGTACGTGGCCGTCCCCACCCTCTTGGTGTACCTGGAGCCGGACTTGGGGACATCGCTGGTGTTGGTCGCCATCCTCGTGGCCACGCTTCTGGCGTGGGGGATCCGCTGGGGACACCTGGCGGCGCTGGCCGGCGCGGGGGTGGCGATGATGGTTCTCGTGCTCAGGGGCCTGCCGGCGCTGGGCATCAACCTGCTCAAGGAATACCAGGTCCAGCGGCTCCTGGTCTTCCTGAACCCGGAACGCGATCTGACCGGCGAAGGCTACCAGCTCATGCAGAGCCGTATCGCCGTGGCCAGTGGCATGTATACGGGCAAGGGTTACATGCAGGGAACCCAGACTCACCTGAACTTCCTGCCGGAGCACCACACGGACTTCATCTTCGCTGTGATAGGGGAGGAACTGGGCTTTGTGGGCGCCATCCTACTCTTGGCGCTGTACCTCCTGCTCATCTGGCGCGTGCTGCGGATCGCCGGTCGCTCCAAGAGCATGTACGGGACGCTCATTGGGGCCGGGGTGGCCGGGGCTATCGTGTTCCAGGTCTTTGTCAACGTGGGTATGACCATCGGCATCATGCCTGTAACCGGCATTCCGCTGCCGCTTCTGAGCTATGGTAGCGCCTCGCTGGTGGTATTCTGGATGGCTATCGGGCTGCTGGAGAGCATCCAGGTCCGTTCTCTGGCCGCCCAGTTCAACAAGCGCATTCCACCGGGTGTATAGACAGACGTTGCCGGCGGTAAGGGGAGCATGGTGAAGCTACCGGTTGATCCGCAGAGGGTGCTTGAGACATTGAAGGCTTCCACCACGGCAGCCGCCGTGCCGGCCGATCTGCTGATCGCCGGCGCGGCGCGGTGGCTGGACACTCTGGCGGCGTTGGTGGCGGAGGGCCACGAGTGGCCGGCGCGCAGCCCGGCCACGGCTGAGGAGGTTGCGCTTCTGCGGCCGGCCGCGGACCAGCTGGTGCTGGCCGTGCTCCCGGGGGAGGAAGAGGCCGATTTCAAACGGAACCTTGGCACTCTGCAGTGGCCCGCCGGTGGGGTGGTGGCCGTGGTGGTGGGCGCATGGCCGGAGAAGGGCATCACCTGGTATCGGGACAACGTGGCACGCGTGGCCTGGGACGGCAGCGCCGCGGCTCCCGGCGTGGAGAAGCTGCTGGAGGCCGTGGCGTGGGCCGCGGCCAAGCGGGCCGCTCCACTCGCGCGTCGCTTCCCCGGACTACGCCCGGCGGTCTCGCGCCGTCTCATCCGCCAGAGCGCGCGGCGGACTGCGGGCCTGGGGGCGCTGTCCAACGTGCCCGGGCTTGACCTGGCTACCGTTGGCCTTGAGCAGATGCGTCTGGTTCTGTCGCTGGCCGCGGTTCACGATCAGGAGATAGGGAAGGATCGCGCGCTGGAGCTGGTGTCTGTGCTGGGCGTGGGCTTCGGGTTGCGCGCGCTGAGCCGCCGGGCAGTGGGCTGGCTGCCGGGTGTCGGCTGGGCCGTGAGGGGAAGCGTGGCCTATGGCAGCACGCTGGGCCTGGGAGAGGCGGCGGTTCGCTACTTCCAGGCAGGGGCTCCTCTCGCTACCTCGCGTGTGGCTGATCTGGCACAGCGATTCAGAAGGTGAGCGGTGACGCGACCGCGCGATTCGAGCGGGTTCTCAGTCGGGTTCAGAATGCCGCCCGGCTGATCGGCGGAGAGGTCGGCTCTGGTCCCGGTTTTAGTGGGGGGGCCGGCGAGTTGCGCGTTGTCCTAGCCTTTCCCGAATCGTATGAGATCGGTATCTCCAATCAGGCCATCCAGATCCTCTACCACGTTGCCCGTGCTATGCCCGAGGTCGGTGTGGAGCGCGCATATCTGCCCTGGGTGGAGGCCATCGCCGAAATGCGGCGTTCGCAGGTTCCACTGCTGACTCTGGAGACCTGGTCGCCCGTGTCATCGGCCCATGTGCTGGGCATCTCTCTGCAGCATGAGCTGAACTTCACCAACGTCTTGGAGCTGCTGGACCTGTCGGGCATTCCTCTTCGCGCCCGCGAGCGGACAGGGCTGCCGCTGGTGATTGCCGGTGGCCCGGCCACGGCCAACTTTCTGCCCATGGCACCCTTCCTGGATGCGGTGCTGGTGGGGGAGGGGGAGGAGGCGTTCCCCCAGATGCTGACGCAGGTCTCCGCGGAGTGGCGCGAGGGACGGTCTCGAGAGGAACTGAAGGCGGCGCTGGCGCGCATCGATGGCGTGTACGTGCCGGGCGTCAGCAGTCGAGTGCAGCGGCGGGTGCTTCCCCGGCTGGAGGGTGCGCCTTATCCGGCTGCCGGTCTGGTTCCCCTGACGGCTGGGGTGCATGACCGGGCCTGGGTGGAGGTCATGCGCGGCTGCACGCGCGGCTGCCGCTTCTGCCAGGCAGGCATGTGGTACCGGCCGGTCCGCGAGCGCTCGGCAGAATGTGTGGTAGACCTGGCGGCGGCCGAACTGATGGCTACCGGGCACCAGGAGGTGGCGCTCGCCTCCCTCTCCACCACCGATTACACGCAGTTGGACCGGGTCTTGGCTGACCTGAGTGCGCGCTGCCCTGAGGCGCATGTGTCTCTGCCTTCGCTCCGGGTTGACTCCGCTGCCGTTCGCTTGGGGCGGGTACTGTCGCCTCGAGGTACGTCGCTCACCTTGGCACCGGAGGCCGGAAGTCAGCGCCTGCGGGACGTCATCAACAAGAACGTCACCCAGGAAGATATCGAGGGTGCGGCCACGGAGGCCTTCGCGCTTGGCTACACCACGCTCAAGCTCTACTTCATGATCGGGTTGCCTACGGAGACGGACGAGGACGTGGAGGCCATCGTGCACCTGTGCCAGCGGCTGCGCCGGATCGGGAGGGAAGCGCTGGGCTCTCGCAGCAACCGACTTTCGTTACGGGTGAGTGCCACCAATTTCATACCCAAGCCTTTCACGCCCTTCCAGTGGGAACCCATGGCCTCACGGGAGGACCTGGAGCGCCGGCAGGAGATCCTTCGTCGCGGCCTGGCCCGGTTGCGCATCAGGCCGGCGTTGCACAGCGTCGACGGCAGCTATCTGGAAGCGACCCTGGCCCGCGGTGGGAGCGAAACGGCGGAGGTGATCGAGAGGGCGTGGCGGCAGGGGGCCCGTTTTGACAACTGGACAGACCAGTATCGCCCGGAGGCCTGGGATCAGGCTTTCCGAGCCGCGGGGCTCACGGCTGAGGTAGGGGCCACCACCTCATACGCGCCGGACACGGAGCTACCCTGGGATGTTATTGAGGGGGGTGTGCCCACCAAGGGCTTCCTGTGGCAGGAAAGGGTGGCCGCCCTGGCGGGTACCGTCACCGAAGACTGCCGGGAAGGGCTGTGTGGGGACTGCGGCGTCTGTGAGGCGGGAACGGCCACTGATCTGGCCGCGGCGGCGCCGGCGAAGGCCGCGGCGGTGACGCCGGCAGGAGATGCGACGGTTGCGCCGGCCGTGCCAACCTCGTCGCTCATGCCTGCAGTGAAGGCGGTTCCGGCTTCCTTCCTGCTGGCCTTTGCCGTGGAGGGACGCGCACGCTTCTTCGCTCATCTTGACACCATGGAGCTCCTGCGCCGTGCAGTACGGCGGGCCGGAGGGCGGCTGGCGCTCTCGGCGGGGATGAGACCCAAGCCGTTGCTGACCGTGCTCCTGCCTCGGCCGGTGGGTGTGGAGGGGCGGGAGGAGCTGTGTCAGTTCACGCTGGCAGAGCCGGCTCCGGCTGAATGCACCGCGCGACTGCAGGAGGCATTGCCGGCAGGCTTTCGGGTCTTGTGGTTGCGACCCTGGCGGCGGCGGGAGGCGGCGGCCGGTCAGGTGGCGGCTGTTGACTACGAAGTGCAGGTCGCTGTGGCGGAGGCTGCGTCGGATGGTGCACGGCTGCGCGAACTGGAAGACGCATCGCGGCGATATACTGAGCTGAGCTCTGTCGAGGTAGAGCGGCGTCGCCCGGGTCGCGTGCAGCCGGTTGACGTGCGGCAGTATGTCGACACTGTGAAGATTTCCGCCCGCGAGGGCGCTGTTGTCATGGAGTTTCGATCTCGGGTCTCGCCGGCCGGGACCGCGCGCCCTGAAGAGGTGGTGAGGGCTCTGGCCCGGTTGTCCGGCATTGACCTGGAGGTGGCTCGTGCCGTGCGCGTGCGGATCCTGCTGAGCGGGCACAAGGTTTAGCGAAAGGTTCTCCCTATGAAACAATTGCTCATCACCGCCGACGCCGGCGAGGCGCGCGCCGCCATCCTGGAGCAAGGCAAGCTGACCGAACTGTACGTGGAGCGTAGCGACCGGCGATCGTTGGTGGGCAACATCTACAAAGGTCGCGTGGTCAACGTCCTGCCGGGGATGGACGCGGCCTTTGTGGACATTGGCCTGGAGAAGAACGGCTTTCTCTACGTGGATGAGGTCGTTCGTCCGGACGATCCGGAGGCGAAGGGGAAGAAGATCACGCAGCTCCTGAAGACCGGCCAGGAGATTGTGGTGCAAGTGGTCAAGGATGCCATGGGCGTCAAAGGCGCCAGACTGACCACCGAGCTTAGCATCGCCGGACGCTATCTGGTATTCGTCCCCGGGGCCACCATGTACGGAGTGTCGCGCAAGCTGCCCGACGAGGAACGGCAGCGTCTGCGCAAGATCTGCCAGGAAGTGAAGCCGGAGAAGGGTGGTGTGATCATCCGTACCGCTGCTGAGGGCGTGTCGGAGAAGGCGGTCACTCGGGACCTGCGTTTCCTGGAGAAACTGTGGGCCACTGTGCAGAAACGCCTGGAGCTCAACGTGTCCAATATCCTCTACTCCGAGGCCGACTTGGCCATCAAGGTCGTCCGCGACGAGTTCACGGAAGAGATCGGCCAGGTGCTGGTGGACGACGAGGGATTGCAGAAGCGTATCGTCAACTTCCTACAGACCACAACGCCGGAGATGATCGAGCGCGTGCAGCTCTACCAGGGGAGCCGGCCCTTGTTCGAGACCTATGGGATCGAGGCGGAGATCAAGCGCTCGTTGGGTCGTCGTGCTGACCTGCCTTCCGGCGGCTACCTCATCATCGATCACACCGAGGCCTTGACGGTCATCGACGTCAACAGCGGGCGCTACGTGGGCCGGCGTCATCTGGAGGACACCATCGTCCAGACCAACCTGGAGGCCTGCCGCGAGGTGGTGCGCCAACTGCGCATCCGGGATATCGGCGGGATCATCGTCATCGACTTCATAGACATGAATCGCCGGGAGAACCGCGAGCAGGTTGTCAACACGCTGGAGAGCGAGCTGGCCAGGGACCGCACCAAGACCTACGTGGTGGAACTGTCACCGCTGGGGCTGGTGGAGATGACCCGACAGAACGTGACGGACGGCATCCGCGGCATCATGACCCGGGTGTGCCCTGGTTGCGGGGGGGAGGGCAGGCTCCTGTCGGCGGAGAGCATTGCCATAGAGGTGGAGCGGAAGCTGCGTCTGATGGCCGCTGAGAACCAGACCGAGGCATTCTTGGTGGAGGTACATCCGGAGGTGGCCGGGCTGTTCGTGGCGGACGGCGGGCGTAGGGCGCAGCGGCTGGGAGAGGAGACGCAGAGGCTCTTCGTGTTTGAGGGGGTTGACTACCTGGGGCGGGAGGAGCTCAGCATCGCGGCGGAGGGCAGCCGGGAGGTCATCACTCGCGCTGCTCTGCCTGTGACGCAGGGACAGCAGCTGGATGTCACCATCTCTGAACGCAACACCTACGAGAGCCGGGACGGCGTGGCGAGGTTGGGCGGCTACGCGATAGTTGTGTTTGGCGCGGGTGAGCTGGTGGGGAGGAAGGTCTCCGTGGTGATCGATCGAGTGTCACGCAATTGCGCGTACGCCCGGCGTGCGTGAGACGGCACCGGCCTACGATGTGGGATGCGCCTTGTCGAGCGAGAGGTGGGAGGCCGTGAGCCGCTGAGGATTCCCTCAGACCCTCGATCTAGAGCAGTCTCGCCATGCCCCTCTCCCGTGTCTCGTGATCGGTCTCCTGCAAATATGCGGAGTGGGTGGATGGAAAGCGAGAGAAAGCTCCGAGGGGAACCGAGTACCTGCTCAGCTGAGGCAACGAATCGATTGCAGGTGCTTTTTGGGTGAGGCAACGCGCTTGGTGGCGGACTGACGTGAGGGTTGCTATACTTCCTCGTCCGCGGCACACGTCAGAATGCGCGGAGCAATGCCGCGTGTATGGCCATAAGCGAGGAGATTCGGGAATGTTTGCCATCGTCGACATCGGCGGGAAGCAGTATCGCGCTGAGGAGGGTTGTCAGCTGGTGGTTGACCGCTTTGATGCCGCCGAGGGCTCCACGGTAGAGCTCAAACCGGTGCTGGTCAAAGCAGATGACGGTCTTCGGCTGGAGGCGGGAGACACCAAGGTGACGGCCACGGTCGTTGAACACCTGCGGGGACCCCGGCTCGTCGTGTTCAAGTACAAGCCCAAGCGGGGCTATCGGCGTAAGAACGGGTTCCGTAGCGCGCTCACCCGCCTTGCGGTTGAAAAGATAGGCTAGAGGGAGAGCGGCTATGGCACACAAGAAAGGTGGCGGGAGCTCACGGAACGGGCGGGATTCCAACGCGCAGCGCCTGGGATGCAAGGCGTTCGGTGGGCAGGTTGTGACCGCCGGCTCCATCTTGGTGCGGCAGCGCGGCACCCGGTTCCGTCCCGGTCTGAACGTGGGCATCGGCTCGGATGACACGCTGTTTGCGAAGATCGATGGGCTCGTGGTGTACTCTACGGGCAGAAAAGGGCGCCGCATCAGTATCGTCGCGGAGTAGCCGGCAGGTCTTGGGGCCCCGCCGCCGGATGGGCTCCGGTTGCGGGGCTTTACCATGTCTGTAGGTCGCTGATGTTCTACGATCGCGCCAAGATCAATGTCACCGCCGGGCGGGGAGGGAATGGGTGCGTCTCCTTCCGGCGGGAGAAGCACGTGCCCAGGGGTGGCCCGGACGGCGGCAGCGGCGGGGATGGTGGCAGCATCTGGATGGTGGCGGATCCTGGATTGCGAGATCTGCATCGGTTCACCGCCCAGATCCACTACCGCGCCGGTAACGGCCGGCATGGGGAAGGCGCCAATCGCCAGGGCGCCCGAGGGGAGGACGTGCTCATCTCCGTGCCCTTAGGTACCCAGGTGCTCAGCTTGGAGGAACAGGTACTCGCGGATATGACTGAGCCGGGGCAGCGGATGCTGGTGGCCAGGGGCGGCCGTGGCGGCAACGGCAATTCCACCTTCGTCTCGGCCACGCGCCAGGTTCCCCGCTTTGCCGAGTACGGGGAGGAGGGGGAGAGCCAGTGGCTGGTGCTCAACCTGCGGCTCATGGCCGACGTGGGTCTGGCCGGCCTACCCAACGCGGGCAAGTCCATGCTGCTGCGGCGCATCTCCAACGCCAAGCCCAAAGTGGCCGACTACCCCTTCACCACGCTGGAGCCCATGCTGGGTGTGGTGGAGCGTCCCGAAGAGGGACTGCTCTACACGGTGGCAGACATCCCCGGTCTCCTGGAGGGCGCCAGCGAAGGCGTGGGCTTGGGGCACCAGTTCTTGGCCCACCTGGAACGGTGCAGCCTGCTGCTTCACGTGGTGGACGTGACCGGCTACTACGGGGACGCGGCGCTCGACAACTTCCGCGTCATCCTGGGTGAATTGGATGCGCACACGCCGGAGTTTGGTCGCAAGCCGCAACTGGTGGCGCTCAACAAATGCGATGCCGTGACGGAAGAGGTGGCAGACGAGCGGCGGGCGGAGTTGCTTGAGGAATTGGGGCGTCTGCGCCGGGCCGGGCACCCGGCCTTCAGTTGGGAACTGAGGGAGGAGCAGCCGCCGCTGGCAGACCTGGTAATGACCGTCTCGGCGGCTACCGGCAGGGGTGTCGCCTCGCTGGTACGCCGTATGGGCGAAGTGCTGTCTGCACTGCCCCAGCCTCCCGCGGGGGCGACCGGCCAGGCCGGCGTTGACGCTGTGGGCGTGGAGGAGCACGCGGGCGGGCGTGATCCTCAAGTGGAGCTTTCGGCCGGTGGCCGCCACGTGGTCTATCGGCCGCGCGGGCGGCACGCCCCTTTCTCAGTCCGTCTGGAGGAAGGGGTGTTCGTCGTGGAGGGCGAGGCGGTGGCGAGCCTGGTCCGGCGCACAGATCTGGCCAACGAGGAGGCCGTGCGCTACCTTGATATGCGGCTCACCCGGCTGGGGATTGACGAAGCGCTGAGGCAGGCGGGAGCGGTCCCCGGGGATGAGGTGCGGATCGCGGGATACAGCTTTGATTTCGAGTGACGTAGGAGAAGCGGCGGTGGCGGGCAGGCAGTCGAGGTTCACGGTTGTGGTCAAGATGGGATCCAGCACGCTCACGGACGAGCGCGGCAAGTTCCGGCTTGGCCCCATGGCGGGCAGGGTGGCGGAGATCTGCGATCTGCATCGCCGCGGCCATCACGTGGTGCTGGTATCGAGCGGGGCCGTGTCTTCGGGCATTGGACCGCTTGGGCTCAGCACTCGGCCTGCTGAGATAGATGAGCTGCAGGCAGCGGCCGCCGTGGGTCAGGGACGCCTGTTCCACGCTTACAGCGAGCTGTTCGGGCACGAGGAAGTGGTCACGGCCCAAGTCCTGCTGACCGCACCGGACTTCGCCTCGCGTCACAGCTACCTCAACGCCCGCAACACGCTTAACAAGCTGTTGGAGTGGCGGGTGGTACCCATCGTGAACGAGAATGACACCACTTCCACCGATGAGCTGTGTTTCGGTGACAACGACATGCTTGCCGCACAGGTTGCTCTTCTCATCAAAGCCGATCTCCTTGTCCTGCTCACCGACACCGAGGGCCTTTATACGGCCAACCCCGCCGAGGATCCCAAGGCTCGGCTCATCAAGGAGGTCAGGGACTTCGCGGAGCTCGAGGACATCTCCACCGACTCCCGCAACGTGCTGGGTCGGGGAGGGATGGCCAGCAAGGTGCGGGCGGCCAAGGTGGCCACCAGCGGGGGCGTCAAGGCGACCATCGCCCGGGGGTCACGCCCGGGGGTGATCACCGCCTGCGTGGGTGGCGAAGACGTGGGGACGCGGTTCCTGCCCCGCGACCTCAACCTGGGCGCCTTCAAGCTCTGGCTTCTGTATGGCAAGCCGGTGAGTGGCAGGATACAGGTGGATGCCGGTGCCGCTCGCGCCATCCTCTGCGACAGTTCTTTGTTGCCGGTGGGGGTGGTGGCGGTGGACGGGGATTTCCAGGCCGGGGATGCCGTAAGCGTGGTTGACGAGAGCGGGAAGGAACTGGCGCGCGGGTTGTGCGACTACTCCTCCAGTGAACTGAACCAAGTGAAGGGCTTGCGCAGCACGGATGTGGCCGCGGTGCTGCCGCAGGCGGCTCCCGACGCCATTCACAGGGACTGCCTGGTTCTGGTGGAGTAGTATTGTTCCCGGGCCATCCGGGAGGGAGGGGCGCGTGGACGTACGCAAACTCGCGGTGGACGCGAAGCTGGCCTCTCGGCGGCTGGCGGCGGCCACGTCGACGGAGAAGAACCAGGCTCTGCTCTTGATGGCAGACGCGCTGGAGCGCCGTATGGTGGAGGTGCTGCAGGAGAACGTGCAGGACGTGGCAGCGGGTCGAAAGAAGCCATTGTCCGCCGTGCAGATAGACACCCTCCTCCTGGATGAGCATCGGCTGGAAGTTGTGACCCGGGAACTGCGCACACTGGCCTCCATGCCGGACCCGGTGGGCGAAGTCGTCCGGGGCTGGATCACCACGGACGGCCTGCGCATTGAGAAGCGGCGAGTGCCGTTCGGCGTGATCACTGTGGCCTATGAAGCCCGCCCCTCCGTCACCGTGGACGCGGCCGCCCTGTGTGTCAAGACGGGGAACGCGGTGATCCTGTGTGGTGGGGTGGACTCCTTTGCCAGCAACCGCATCCTCACGGAGGTTCTGACCGGCGCTGTGCTGGAAGCGGGGCTGCCGCGCGCCTCGGTCCAGTTTCTGGCCTCCAAGGACCGGGCGGATCTGGCCGAGCTCCTCACGCAGGAGGATGCCGTGGATCTGGTTGTGCCGCGGGGCGGCGAGCTGGCTCGCTTCGTGGTGGAGAACACGCATATCCCGGTCATCACCGCCGCCGGCGGCAACTGCCACGTCTACGTGGACCGCGCGGCAGAGCTCAATCAGGCGCTGGCCATCGCCATCAACTCCAAGGTGGCGCGCCCGGGGGTCCCCAACGCCGCTGAGACGCTGCTGGTTCACGAAGCGGTGGCGGAGGCCTTCCTGCCGCGCATCATCAAGGAGTTGCAGGATCGCAAGGTCAAGGTATACGCCTGTGAGTTGACGCGGACCATTCTGGGAGAACTGGGCCACCAACTGGAGGAAGCCACGGATGGTCATTGGGCCTCGGAATTCCAGGCTATGGAGATGGCCGTGAAAGTCGTGAAGAGCTTGGCGGAGGCGGTGGAGCACATCGGCCGGTACGGCACGGGCCACTCGGAGGCCATCGTTACCCGGGACTTGGAGGCCAGCACGCGTTTCGTGGATGAGGTGGACGCGGCTACCGTCTACGTGAACGCCTCCACGCGCTTCACCGAGGGTGCGGCACTGGGGTTGGGCGGCGAGATCGGCGTGTCCACGCAGAAGCTGCACGCCCGGGGCCCGCTCTCGCTCCGTGAGCTGACCACGGTGAAATACGTGATCACGGGAAGTGGGCACACGCGCTAGAAGCGCGGTCGCCATGGATGCGCTCGACCTCCTGGGGGGCAGGCCACAGATGCGGTTGGGCGTCATGGGCGGGACGTTCGACCCGGTGCATGTGGGGCACATGGTGGCTGCCGAGGAGTCACTGCATCAGTTGGCTCTGGACGAGATCGTCTTCATGCCCACGGGTACGCCGCCGCACAAGCAACGCCGTCTTACCCCACCGGAGCTGCGCTACCTCATGCTGCACGCGGCCACCGCGGGGCATCCGCACTTCTGGGTCTCCCGCTACGAGATGGACAATGTGCGCATGGATTACACCGTCGACACGATGACCGACCTGCGCGCCCTGCTGCCCGGGACGGAGCTGTTCTTCATCACCGGGGCGGACGCGGTCTTGGAGATACTCACCTGGAAGGAACCCGAACGGCTGCTGGGCCTCTGTACTGTCGTCGCCGTCACCAGGCCCGGGTACGATCTGGGACAACTGTCTCAGGTTCTGGCCGGTCTGAGTGGGCGAGACAGCGTGATGACCATAGAGATACCGGCGTTGGCAGTGTCCTCCACCATGATCCGCAAGAAGGTGGCGGCGGGAGGCAGCATCCGCTTCCTGGTCCCGGACGGAGTGGCGGAGTTGATCGATAAGTTTTGCCTGTACAGGAAAACCTCTTCCGCGGAAGGGCACTGCAGTGGCGGCGGCGTCGGGGCGGGGGCGTGAGCCGGACTCCTGCCGGAGCCCGGGGACGCAGTGGTTCCCGTACGGCACGTGCCGCTGTGTTGCGCGCACGGCGCCGTCGGCGGGTGCGCAACGTCGCTGCCGTGATGGTGGCGGTCGCCGTGATGGTGGCGGGGGCCGTGCTCTTGGTGCAGGCTCTGAGTCGCCACCGTGATTCTGCGCCTTCTGCCGGGAGCACGTCTACCGCGGCGGTCGGCGGCGCGCCCTCGTCGGAGATCGGCACGCTGATAGTGGTGAGGGAAGAGGACAAAGCGGGAGCCTTCCTGGTGGTTGAAGAGGCCGGAGGCGGCGTGTTGCTGGCTCTGCCTGCCGCCACCATCGTGCCGGGGCCGCAGGGATTCGTGCGGTTGAACGAAGTGGCGGAGCAGGAGGGGGGACTGGCGGTCCAAAGCGTGGCGGCTCTGCTGGGGGGAAAGGCGGGGAAGATGGCTGAGGTTTCCTGGGCCGGCCTGCGGGCCGCCGCGGCACAGGTAGGTCAAGGTGCCGGCCTGCCTGCCTCCCTGGAAGGTGTGGAAGGCGCGGAGGCTGTGCTACAGGCGGCCGTAGCCGTGGCGGCGGCCGCCGGCACTGCGGCGGGGGCGGGTGCCTTGGCCGACCTCACGCTTGAGGGTGACGGCGCCGAAGCCGCACGAGCGGCGCTCAAGGCGATGCCCGGCCCGCCCAAGGTGCAGGCGGTGGTTCCCGGATCCCAGTGGGGCGAAGGGGCAGAGGCTTACTACGAGCCCGAGCCCGAGCCCACCGGGTTGGCGGCACTGCTGGGGTTGCCGGCCTCGGATGCAGGGGTGTCGGTGGAGGTGCAGAACGGTTCGGGAGAGGTGGGAGCAGCCGAAGCCGTAGGATCCTTCCTGAAGCCGCTGGGCCTCACGCTGCTGCCGGCCCGGAACGCGGAGCAGTTCCCGGATGTGGTTGTCACCCAGATCCTGGCCGCCTCCGACGCCCTGGGACAGGCCGGCCGTGTCCGGGACCGGTTGGGGGTGGGAGGCGTGGTGGAGCAGGAGAGCCTGCCGGCCGGGCGCATAGTGGTGGTGGTGGGCAAGGACCTGATTGCCTCTGCCCTCACCGAGAGCGGCGGCTAGGTCTCGCCCAGGGGACGAGTCCGTGAAAGATGTCACGTCTTCCGAGTTCCTGGCGCGCTATGAGCGACAGATGCTGCTCTCGGGCTGGGGAGAGGCCGGCCAGCGGCGATTGGCCAAGAGCCGCGTGGGTGTAGTTGGTTGCGGGGGTTTGGGCGGCGTGGCCGCCACCCACCTGGTACGCGCCGGAGTAGGTTTCGTGCGCCTGATCGACGCGGATCAGGTGTCGCTGCAC
This sequence comes from Gaiellales bacterium, assembly GCA_012719395.1. Taxonomy (GTDB): domain Bacteria; phylum Actinomycetota; class Thermoleophilia; order RBG-16-64-13; family RBG-16-64-13; genus JAAYAL01. The sequence goes on from JAAYAL010000025.1 coordinate 73,635, forward strand.
AATCTCCATCGTCAGGTACTGTACGCAGAGAAGGGCACTGGTTCCGGACAATCCAAGGCGGAGATCGCGGCGGCCCGGTTGGCTGCCATGAACAGTGAGGTCAACGTGGAAGTGGTGCCTGGGTTGTTCCAGGAGGCGATGGGCGACGCCTTCGCCGAGGGCTTGGACTCATCCTTGATGGCACGGACAACTTCGCCACCCGGTTCGCCATCAACCGGGTGAGCCTGGCCCGTGGTGTGCCGTGGATCTATGGTGGCGTTCTGGGTGCAACAGGGATGATCATGACCGTCTTCCCGCAGGGTGGTCCCTGCCTGCGGTGCCTCTTCCCTGAGGCGGTTGAACCGGGTCGGGCCACCGAGGGCGAACGGGCGGAGCGTGCGGTGATCAACACGGTGGTGACGGTGGTGGCCTCGCTGCAGGTGACCGAGGCCTACAAGATCCTCCTGGACTGCCCGGCACACAATCGAGGTCTTCTGATCCTTGACCTCTGGGAGGGCAGTCTCACCCGTATGGCGGTGGAGCGTGACCCGGCCTGCACGGCCTGCACGGTGACGGCGTGACGGCGGGGGAGGCGCCGGCGGCGGAGCGGCGCGTGCGCGCTCTGCTGCGCGAGATGGGCTCGGTGGTGGTGGCACTCTCCGGCGGCGTCGATTCGCGCCTGCTTCTCGATCTGGCCGTTGATGAGCTGGGAGCCGGTCGCGTGCTGGCCGTCACGGCGGTTGATGCCGTCTTCCCGGCCGGGGAGCGCGAGGTGGCGGCGCAGTCGGCGGCGGCGGCGGGCGTTGACCACCGACAGGTAGTGATCGGCGTGCTGCAGGAGGAGGGGTTCCTGGTTAACCCCCCGGACCGCTGTTACGTGTGCCGGACGGCGCTGTGCCGGCAACTGTGGGCGGTGGCTGGAGAGGTGGGTTTCCAGAATGTGGCGGATGGAAGCAATGCCGACGATCTGCAGGATTACCGCCCCGGCCTGCGGGCCGCGCGCGAAGCAGGCGTGCGCTCGCCACTGGCCGAAGCCGGTGTCACCAAGGCGCAGGTGCGGGCCCTGTGCAGGTCGCGGGGCCTCAGCCACGCGGATGCGCCCTCGTCGCCCTGCCTGGCGTCGCGTCTCCCCTACGGAGAGCGCGTGAGCCCGGAGAGGCTGGCCCGCATCGCCGCCGCCGAGCGGCTGGTGAGAAGCTTGGGCTTCCGCGAGGTGAGGGTGAGGGACCACGGTACCCTCGCCCGCATCGAGGTCCCCGCCGCGGGACTACCGGCGCTGGCAGATCTCGACCTTCGCACGATTGTGGTGCGCGAGATGAAAGCGCTGGGTTTCGCCTATGTGGCCCTGGATCTGCAGGGTCTGCGTAGCGGCAGCCTGAACGAGGTACTTCCCTACGAACCGTCGGGCGGAGTGAGCTAACATAGTCTGGTGCCTGTCTCTCGCCTCACCAGCCTCACAGATCTTCGCGCCGGACTGAACGGAGCCCAAATAAGGGCCGTGCTTCACGAGGAAGGCCCCTTGCTGGTGCTGGCCGGAGCCGGTTCCGGCAAGACCCGGGTGTTGACGTACCGCATTGCCTATCTGGTGTACTCTGGCCAGTTGAAGCCGCATGAGATCTTGGCCATCACCTTCACCAACAAAGCGGCAGGCGAGATGAGGGAGCGGGTGACGGGGCTGGTGGGTGGTGTGGGCCGCGCCATGTGGGTCTCCACCTTCCATTCTGTCTGCGCGCGCATACTGCGGGGGGACGCGGAGCGACTGGGGTATCGTCCCGGTTTCAGCATCTACGACCAGCAGGACCAGGTGCGGTTGGTCAAGCATTGCCTGGAGGAGCTCAATTTCGATCCCCGCCGCTTCCCACCACAGGGCATCCATGCTCGCATCAGCGATGCCAAGAACAGGTTGGTGGGGGTGGAGGAGTACGGTGCGGACCGCGATGGCAAGGGACGGGCCACATCCTCGGCGCGGACTCTGACCGAGGTGGCGGCTGCCGCCTATCGTCTCTACCAGAAGAGGTTGTATGAGGCCAATGCCATGGACTTCGATGACCTCATCATGCGCACCGTGGACCTCTTCACGCTGTTCCCCGATCGTCTGCAGCACTATCGCCACGCCTTTCGCCACGTCCTGGTGGACGAGTATCAGGACACCAACCACGCGCAGTACGTCCTGGTGCGGATGCTGGCGGAAGAGCACCAACAGGTGACGGTGGTGGGTGACGATGATCAATCCGTGTACTCCTGGCGGGGGGCGGACATCCGCAACATACTGGAGTTTGAGCGGGACTTCCCCAACGCCAGTGTGGTCAAGTTGGAGCAGAACTATAGGTCTACCACCACAATCTTGGATGCGGCCAACGCCGTGGTGGCGCAGAACCGGGGCCGTAAGGCCAAACGGCTGTGGAGCGATCGCGGTGCGGGGGAGAAGGTGGCACTGCTGGAATGCCGCGACGAGCACGAGGAGGCCCGCCGGGTAGCGGACGAGATAGAAGGCCTGATGGGTCGCGGCTACAATCTGGCAGACATGGCCGTCTTCTACCGGGTCAACGCTCAGTCCCGGGTGCTGGAGGACATGCTGGTGCGGTACGGCGTGCCCTATCAGGTGGTGGGGGGGACGAAGTTCTACGAGCGGGCGGAGATCAAGGATCTCCTGGCCTACCTGCGTGCGACCGTCAATCCCCGCGATGACATCTCCCTGCTGCGCATCCTCAACACGCCGCGGCGTGGAGTGGGCGCCGTGGCCGAGGCCCGGCTGCAGCAACATGCTTTCCAAGAGGGGGCCAGCCTGCGACAGACACTGGCCCTCAGCGATGACATCTCGGGCCTGACACCGGCAGCCTGCCGTGCATTCCAGAACCTGTCCTCCTGCTTCGCCACGTGGGAGACGAGGGCGATGTTGGGCCGTGAGGTGCCGGAGCAGTCGGCTTCGCGCGAGGGGAAGGGAGCTCGAGAGCTGGTGGGCGCCCAGGTGGAGAAGGTACTGGAGGAGAGCGGCCTGCTGGAGGCGCTTCGCAACGAGAAGACGCTGGAAGCGGAGGGACGCCTGGAGAACCTGCAGGAGTTCGTGGGCGTGGCTCGCGAATATGATCGCAACAACCCGGACGGGAGCCTCATCGAGTTCCTGCAGGAGATAAGCCTGTACGCCGATGCTGATTCCATCCGCGAGGGTGAGCCCCAACTGACGTTGATGACGCTCCACAACGCCAAGGGCTTGGAGTACCGCGTAGTGTTCATCGTGGGCATGGAGGAAGGCATGTTGCCTCATTCCCGTTCCCTCGACGGGCAGAACGTGGAAGAGGAACGCCGGCTCTGCTACGTGGGGTTCACCCGGGCCATGGATCTTCTCTATCTCTCCTACGCTGCCAGCCGCTCGCTCTACGGTGCAGCGAGCAGTAACCTTCCCAGCCGCTTCCTGGAGGAGATACCGTCCGCGCTGTTGCGGTACTGCGATGGTGGCCGGGGCCTTCCCACCCGTAGCCTGCAGGGGCGTCGTCTTGCTGCCGGCACTCCCTCGGCGTGGGCTGCTCGTCCACGGCAACACAGTGGCCCGTCCTCGCCGGTACCGGTGCAGGGAGCGGGGGAGGCGGGAACGGACGGTCAGGTCTTCCGCGTGGGAGACAAGGTCCTGCACGCGAAATTCGGCGAGGGCGTGGTGCTCAACGTGGAACCGGGCGGCGTGGTCAGAGTGTTTTTCGCGCAACTGGGCGAGCAGAAGAACCTGTTGCTGGAATACGCTCCCCTGCGGAGGCTGTAGGCGGAAAAGAAGACGGGCGTGTCGGGCCTCCGGGATGGTTGGGCCCGGGGGCGCCGCGTTCGGGTGTGAGCGGCGTCCCTGCGGTTCCGAGGGTGCAATACTCATTGCGCTTGGCGATGATGCATGGTACATTGCGATGAGTGCGAACCCCGCTTTGCAGGCGACTTTTCCCATTTGTGGCGTGAACCGGTTATCTGAAGGCCTGCATGTGGCACTGCGTGGGGCCTAGAGGGGGATCGTTGTTGCGCAGTGGGGTGTAGTGGTGTAAGGTGGGTCCATGAGGCTGTACGGGACCTACGATCACTCCATGGACGACAAAAGCCGGGTCACCTTGCCCGCGGACTTCCGTGCTCACTACGCGCAAGGGGCGGTGTTGGTGCGCCTCCCCGTGCAACCCAATTGCGTGAGCGTCTTCAGCGAGGAAGACTGGGAGGCGGTCGAAAGCCGGTTCATCGAGGTCAAAGACGATTTCGACGACCCTGAGGTCGATTGGTCCATCCGCGAGATCTACATGTACATGTCCCGCGTGGTTCCGGACCGGCAGGGAAGGGTGCTGGTCCAATCCTCGGTGTCCGAGGGCTTGGACCTCTGCGGCTCGGTCAAGATCGTGGGCCACAAGGATCGGCTGGAGATCTGGAACCCCGACATGTTCGCCCGCGAGCAGGAACGTCGCAATTGGCTCAAAGCCCAGAGGTCGTTGCCCAAGGAGCCCGGCGATGAGTCCTAGCTCGGCGGCGCTGCTATTCGAGGCGGAGATGGCCATGGCACACATCCCAGTTCTTACGCAGGAACTCGTGGATCTCCTCGGCCTGACGCCGGACAGCCACGTGGTGGACTGCACGTTCGGGGCCGGCGGTCACGCCGCCGCCGTTGCCAAACTGCTGGGCAACGGCGCCTGGCTGGTGTGTTGTGACAGGGACCCCATCGCCCAGCACTACTACGGTGAGCTGGAGCCGTATCTGGCCTGCCACAGCTGCTTCTGTCCCGGCAACTTCGCGGACACCTTGGTCCTCTTGGGGGAGGCCGGATTCGCGGCCACGCACGTCTACATGGACCTGGGCCTGAGCAGCATGCAGGTGGACACGGAGGAGCGGGGCTTCTCCTACGGCTACGACGCGCCTTTGGATATGCGCATGGACCCGTCTCTGCCGCTTTCGGCGGCAGACATCCTCAACGAATGGAGCGCGCAGGACCTGGTGCAGATCTTTCGCGAATATGGCGAGGAGCGTTACGCGCGTGTCATCGCGGATCGCATCGTGCGTGTTCGGGCCCAGGTGCCCTTCAGGCGCACCTCGCAGCTGGTGGACGCCGTGAAGCAGTCCATTCCCGCCCCGGCCCGTTTCGGTGCCCGCAATCCGGCCAGGCGCGTGTTTCAGGCCCTGCGCATCGCGGTCAACGACGAACTGGACAGCCTGCGGCGGGCGTTGCCCGCCGCCCTGTCACTCCTTGCTCCCGGTGGAGTGCTGGCCGTGATCAGCTTCCATTCTCTGGAAGACCGAATCGTGAAGCGGTTCATGCATCGCGGAGAGCATCCCTGCACTTGCCCACCGTCTTTCCCGGTGTGCGTGTGCGGCAAGACGCCTACGTTGGAGGCGGTGACCACTCGACCGGTCGTGCCCAAGGCCAGAGAGATAAGGCTCAATCCCAGATCAAGTTCTGCGAAACTCAGGGTGGCGCGGAAGGTGATGGAATGAGCGCCTCCCCGGCCAGATCTTTCGATTGGGACAGGGACAATGCGCCTTTCCCACGGGTCTCCCGACGAAGCAGCACGTCTCCGACGAGGAACCGTGAAGCTTCCGCGCAGCGATCTGCAGAACGAGAGCCAAGACCTCGCCCTCAGCTCAAGGTTGTGGCCCGACGTCGGAGGCGCCGCAGGTTGGTGCCGGTTGCCCTTGCGTTGGTCGTGCTCATATTGGCCTGTGCCGTGGCGCCGGTGGCCATCAATATGGCCGGGCTGCACTTGCGGGCCCAAGTTGTGGAACTGGGCGCGCAGGCCCAGGGACTGAGAGCGGAGATGAGAGACCTGGAAGCGCAGATGGCCCGCCTCAGCTCCGCACCTGTGCTCCAACAGCAGGTGGAGAAGATGGGCCTGTTGTCCGCGCAGTCGGTGAGCTACCTGGCGGCGGACGACGGCGACGCCGACGGTGGCAGCGGTTCGCACGCCGCGACGGCTGATGGAGGCTCCGGTGTGGCCTGGGTGCCTGGGGACAGCGAGGCGAGCGGCGAAGGCACCAGGGCTGCGGACGCCCGGTAGCCGGTGAGAAACCGGCGGCTGCTCATAACGGCCGTACTCCTGCTCTTGTGCGTGACGGGATTGCTGGCCCGTGCCTTCTACCTCCAGGTGGTGCTTGCGGCCGAATACACGGAGCGGGCGGAAGAGCAGCACATTGAGGTGCAAACCGTCTCCGTGAAGCGCGCATCCATTCTGGATAGGGAGGGCGCGGAGTTGGCGCTTTCGGTAAGTGTGCCCAGCATCTGCGCGGATCCCACTCAACTGGAGGACCCGGCGGCGGCGGCAGCAGCCGTCGCCCCGCTGACGGGTGTCAACCAGGCCGAGTTGCTGGAGCTGTTCTCCAGCGATGAGCACTTCTGTTTCGTGGGTCGCAAGGTCGCCGCGGAGGTGGGCGAGAAGGTGGCCGCTCTGAGCCTGCCCGGTGTATACCAGATCACCGAAGAGAAGCGGGTATACCCGCAGGGACCGCTGGCCCCGCAGTTGCTCGGTTTCGTGGGGACGGAGAACAAGGGGCTGGCCGGCCTGGAGCTGACCTACGAGGAGCGCCTGCAGGGAACAGAGGGTTCGCGGCGGGTACTGGTTGATGAAAAGGGCCGTGGTCTGGAGGTGCTGTCAGAAGAGGCTCCTCGGCAGGCCGACGCTCTGACGCTGACCCTGGACAAAGACATCCAATACGCTGTGGAGCAGATACTGGCGGAGGTTGTGGAGTCGGAAGGGGCCAAGCGGGCTTCCGCCATTGTCATGGATCCCGACGACGGTGGCATCCTGGCTCTCGCCACCACTCCCTCCTTCGACACCAACGAGTACGCCAACGCTCCGCAGGATGCCCAGCGGAACGTCCTGGTGACGGATCAATACGAGCCGGGCTCCACTTTCAAAGTGGTGCTTATGGCGGCGGCTCTGGAGAACGGGCTGGTGACGCCGGACTCCTCATTCACCCTCCCGGCCGAACTGCCGGTCAAGGACGTCGTCATCCGTGAGGCGCACGAGGACGTGCCGTACCAGCGGGTGATGACCACCACCGATATCCTTGCCCAATCCTCCAACGTGGGGACAGTGACCATCGCGCTGGACCTGGGGCGGGAGAAGCTGGTGGACATGATCCAGAAGTTCGGCTTCACCTGCCGAACCGGCATTGACTTGCCCGGGGAGGTGGCGGGAACCATGCTGCCGTTGGAACAGTGGAACTGGGGTACGGCGGCCAGCGTGCCCATCGGTCAGGGCATATCGGTGACGGCCATACAGATGATCGCCGCCTACGCGGCCATCGCCAACGACGGGATTCTCATGCAGCCTCACCTCAGCCAGGAGGCGCGTCCGGGGATGGGGGTGGAAGTGATGAGCCAGACGGTGGCGCGGCAACTGCGTGACATGCTGCGCAAGGTGGTGGAGGAAGGCACGGGGACGTCGGCCAAGCTGGCCGGGTACACGGTGGCCGGGAAGACGGGTACGGCGCAGAAGGTGGAGGAGAACAGCGCGGTCTACTCACAAGACAAGTATGTGGCCTCGTTTGTGGGTATGATCCCGGCTGACGACCCGGAAATCGTGGTGCTGGCCATCGTGGACGAGCCCCAGGAAGCCTACTTCGGCTCGGAGGTGGCGGCGCCCGTGTTCGCTCGGATCGCGGACTTCACCGTCAAGCACCTGGGCATAGTCCCCGATAGCGCGGACTAGGGACTGCGTTGCGTGAGCGGGCCGGCATCTCCATGATAGAATTGCCATCTGTGAGACTCTCGGAGCTCGTACAGGATCTGGCCGGCGTCTCCCTCAGCGGAGAGCCCACCACGGCGATCAGCTCCCTCTCCTACAACAGCGCTCAGGTAGAACCCGGCGCGCTGTTCTTCTGTGTGCCTGGGCTCAAGCGTGATGGTCACGATTTCGCCGGGGATGCTGTGGAGAGAGGCGCCGTGGCACTGGTCGTGCAGCATCGCCTCCCGCTGGAAGTCCCTCAGGTGCTGGCGGCAGATACGCGACGGGCCATGGGCCCCATTGCAGCCCGCTTCTTCAGTCGGCCCAGCCGTGGCCTTCTGCTGGCGGGTATCACTGGGACAAACGGCAAGACCACTAGCGCCTACCTTGCCGCGTGGCTGTTGGAGGCAAGCGGGTTGCGCACCGGTCTCATTGGCACGGTGGAGAGACGCGTGGGCGGCGTGAGCCGGCGGGATGTGGACAGAACCACGCCGGAAGCCCTGGACCTGCAGAGGGACCTGGCCGGCATGGTGGCAGCGGGGGATCGCGCGGCCGTGATGGAAGTGTCCTCGCACGCGTTGGAGTTGAGTCGGGCGGACGATCTGGTGTTCGCGGCCGTGGCTTTCACCAACTTGACGCAGGATCACCTGGATTTCCACGGCAATCTGGACGCCTACTATCGGGCCAAGGCCCGTCTCTTTCTCGATCCCGTCTTCGCCGACCGCGAGCCGCCGGCGGTCATCAACATGGATGACCCGGTAGGGAGGCGCATCGCCCGGCAGGTTGCTCCCCATCGGCTGCTCACCTTCCGCGTGGCGGATGGTCGCGCCGGAGCCGTGGAGCCGGCGGATCTGGAGCTGCAGGGCCTGAAGGTGACGCCGGCCGGCATTGAAGGCCTCCTGCGGGTGGCCGGGCGGGCGGCAGACAGGGTGCACGCATCGGTGTCGAGGGAGCTGCACATTCCACTCTTGGGGCGGTTCAACGCCTCCAATGTGCTCACGGCCTTGGGACTGGGGCTTGCGCTCGGGCTGGATCTTGATCTGATGGTGGAGGCTGTGGCTGATTTCCCCGGTGTGCCGGGCCGCATGCAGCAGGTGGATGCCGGGCAGCCCTTCACCGTGCTGGTGGACTACGCGCACACGCCGGACTCAGTGGAGAACGTGCTGTCCACGGCGCGTGACGTGTGCCCGGGTCGGGTCATAGCCCTTCTGGGGTGTGGCGGTGATCGCGATCGGACCAAGAGACCTCGCATGGGAAGGGCGCTGGAGGAAGGGGCGGATGTGGCGGTGGTCACCTCGGACAACCCGCGCACCGAGCAGCCGACGGCCATCATTGCTGAGGTCTTGGCGGGTCTTGAGCAGCCGGAGAAGGCCCTCGTGGATGCCGACCGGCGTCAGGCCATGCGTACCGCGCTGCGCCAGGCGGCGCCGGGGGACATAGTGCTCATCTTGGGGAAGGGCCACGAGAGCGGGCAGGAGATCAACGGCCGGAAGATCGCCTTCGACGACTTCACCGTGGCCTGTGAGTTGCTGCGTGAGCAAGGCTGGCGGGCCACGTGATTCCTCTCTCCGCGGACGAGGCGGGATATGCGCTTCACCTGCCCCCGCTGCGGCAGGATGTCACCGGTGTCTCCGCGGACACGCGGACCCTCCGCCCCGGTGATCTCTTCGTGGCGCTGATCGGGGAGCGTTTCAACGGTCATCACTATGTGGAAGCGGCATTCGCGGTTGGGGCCTCAGGTGCCGTGGTGCAGGCCGGCGCCGGTGCTGAGCAGGTGCAGTCTGTTGTATCCGCACCCGAGAGGGACCGACTCTACGTCGTGCCGGACACTCTGGTGGCGTTGGGCGATCTAGCCCGAGCGGTCAGGCAGAAATCCTCCGCGATTGTCATCGCCGTCACGGGCAGCATGGGCAAGACCGGGACCAAGGACCTTATCCGGTCCATGGCCGGCATGGAGCGCGTGGTGTTGGCCACGGAGTTCAACCTCAACAACGAGGTCGGCGTTCCGCTCACGCTGTTGCAGATCGATCGCTCCACGGAATTGGTGGTGGTGGAGATGGGCATGCGCGGTCTCGGCCAGATCCAGTACCTCACGCGGATGGCGCGGCCCCAAGTGGGCGTTGTCACCAACGTAGCCCCCGTTCACCTGGAGCTGCTGGGGAGCATGGAAGCTATAGCTGAGGCTAAGGCTGAGTTATTGCTGGCCCTGGAGGGGTCGGGTGTGTGTGTGGTCCCGGCCGGGGAGGATCTCCTCCGTTCTTGGCTGGAGCGTTCCGCAGCCAAAGCGGTGAGCTTCGGCTTGGACCCACAGGAGAGGAATCCGCCACCGGACGTGGTGGGGAGAGCGGCGCTGCGTGAGGCCACCCGCTGTCTGCTGCAGGTGTCGTGGCCGGAGGGGGAAGCGGAGGTGGTGACACCCTTCACCGCCCGCTACAAAATGCAGAATACCGTGGCCGCTGCTGCGGCCTGCTATGCGGCCGGGCTTGACCTGGAGGTGTGCCTGAATGGGGTGGCCGGCGTTGACTTCACTCCCGGTCGCGGTGATGAGTATGAGGCAGGTGGCAGGATAATCCTGGACGACAGCTATAATGCTAACCCTCAAGCCACGGTTGCGGCTTTGTCGCACCTGATGGAGAGGGCGGAGGAGACAGGTGGCCGGCCGGTGGCGGTACTGGGGGACATGTTGGAGCTTGGCCCCGACGCGGCCGCCTACCACGCGGAGGTTGGTCGGGAAGCCGCGCGCCTGGGGATAGGCACGCTGTTGGCCGTGGGGAGCTACGCCGAGCCCATGGCACGGGCGTTTCTGGCGGAGGCCTCCGGCGAGGTCACCGCCGACTGGTGCGGGTTGGATGCCGTGCGGCAAGGGGCGGCTCTGTTGATGGAGCGGCTGCAGCCTGGTGACGTGGTGTTGGTCAAGGCCTCTCGCCGGGTGGGACTGGACCGTCTGGTTCAGTACCTCATCTCCGGCACTCCGGTCGGGTAGGGAAGAGCTATGGGGCGGATACTCGCTGCCGGCATCCTGGCCATTGTCCTCTCCGTGGTGGCGGGGCCGCGCTTCATCGCGTTGGTGCGCAATCGGGGCATCGGGCAACGCATTCGCGAGGAGGGACCTGAGCGTCACATTGGCAAGGCCGGCACGCCTACCATGGGTGGTCTTCTTATCCTGGCCTCTGCCGTGGTGGCGTACTTGGTCCTGGGTACGCACACGCTGGCCGGTCTGCTGGTCATGTCCCTCATGCTGGGGTCAGGCCTGGTCGGTTTCTTGGACGATGCCAGCAAGGTCATCAAGCGCAGATCGCTGGGGATCAGTGGCAAGGCCAAGCTGGCCATGCAGTTCCTCCTCATGGTGGCCATTGGGTGGTTTGCCTTCCGCTTTGCCGGTGTTGACACGTACGTCTCCGTGCCGCTCACGGATCGGTTGTTCAACTTCGGCTGGTCGTACATAGTCCTGGCGTACGTCGTGACCGCCGGGACCTCGAACACCGTCAACCTGACCGACGGCTTGGACGGGCTGGCAGCGGGTACCGTGGCAGTGGCGCTGCTCGCCTTCACCGGTATCGCCTGGTTGCAGGGGGCCAAGGATCTCGCCATTCTCTCCGCCAGCCTCATGGGGGCCTGCGTCGGCTTCCTCTGGTACAACTCCTTCCCCGCGGAAGTCTTCATGGGCGACACAGGCTCCCTCGCCCTGGGTGCGGCGCTGGGGGGGATGGCCATCATGACGGGCACAGAGCTCTATCTGCCGCTTATCGGTGGCATCTTCGTTATCGAGGGGCTGAGCCTCATCATTCAGGTCATTGCCGTGAGGGTGTTCCACCGCCGCGTGTTTCTCATGTCTCCCATCCATCACCACTTCGAACTGAAGGATTGGTCGGAGACCAAGATCATCGTGCGCTTCTGGATCGTCACTGCCATTCTGGCGGCCGCCGGGTTCACGCTCTACTACCTGACCTACACCAGAGGCCCCTTCCCGTGGTAGGCGTGGGCGAGCGAGCCCTGCCCGCGGGCGTGAAACGGGTACTGGTGTTGGGCGCCGGCCGCTCCGGCTCAGCGGCGGCTCGTGCTCTGTCCCGCCGCGGTCTCTCGGTTGTGCTCAGCGATTCCAAAGCTGAAGCCGAGGTGCAGGATCTTGCTTCGCTGCGGGGATGGCAGATCGAGGTGGTCTTGGGTCCCCAGGGCGAGACTCAACTTGACGGAGTTGATCTTGTGGTCAAGAGCCCGGGCATTCCGGAGACTGCCGCCATTGTGCAGGCGGTGCGTCGGAGGGGCCTGACTCTGTACAGCGAGGTGGAACTGGCGTTCCGATTGGTGCCGAACCCGTTTTGCGCCATCACGGGAACCAACGGGAAGACAACTACCACCGCCCTCCTGGGTCACATGTTCGCCACGGCGGGCCGCCCAATGCGCGTGGTGGGGAACATTGGGGTGGCGCTGTCCAGCGTCATAGATGAGGCTGAAGCTGAAGCCGAGCTTGTTACGGAGCTTTCCAGCTTTCAGCTGGAGGATGTGCATGCCTTTCGTCCGGAGGTGGGGATTCTGCTCAACCTGACGCAGGACCACCTGGACCGGCATGGGACCATGGAGCACTACCTGGAGATCAAAGGCCGGATGTTCCAGAAGCAGGGGCCTGCGGACGTGGCGGTGTTGAACGCGGCGGACGGGTGGGTCCGGGAATTCGGTCAGGCGTTGGCGGCGCGGACGGATCCACCCCGGGTGATGTACTTCTCCACTGCCGGCCCCCAAGGGGCAGAGTCGTGGCTGGAGGATGATCGCCTTCACGTGCTGGGGAGGCCGTCGCTGAGCGTGGGCCGACTGCAACTGCGTGGCCCGCACAATATGGAGAATTGCCTGGCCGCCGCGTCCGCGGCGCTTCTGCGCGGGCTGTCGCTGGAGGCTGTGGAAGAGGCTCTGCGGACCTTCGCGGGAGTGGAGCATCGCCTGCAGAAGGCAGGAAACGTCCGTGGGGTGGAGTATGTCAACGACAGCAAGGCCACCAACGTGGAGGCCGCGCTCAAGGCTTTGGGTGCATACCCACGTGGGGTGCACCTCATCTTGGGAGGGCGCGACAAGGCCTCGGACTATGAGCCTCTGGCTCGGGCGTGCGCCGGTGGCTGTGTGTCCGTGTATCTGATCGGTGAGGCGGCCCCGCTGATCCGGGCCGCGTTCGCAGAAGTGGAGAAGAGCGGGGTGCCGAGGCTTCCGGTCTTACTGGACATGGGAGACCTGGAGCGCGCCGTGGCCGTGGCCGCAGCGCGCGCGCAGCGCGGGGAGGTGGTGCTGCTTGCCCCGGCCTGTGCCAGCTTCGATCAGTACCGGAGCTTTGAAGAGAGAGGCGACCACTTCATGAGGCTGGTTGCTCAGCAGGCGAAGCGGGCGGGATGAGCGGCCCGGCGGAGAAAACGCGTCGTGGGCCGGCCGGCCCGGAAAGGCGAAGCCGGTCTGCGTCTGAGGTCCCGCCGCTGCCCGGTACCCATGCCTCGACCTCTGACTTCGACGGCTGGGAAGCCGATTGGTTCACAGAGGTTCAGGACGGCAGCATGGTGCTGGGCTCGCGCGAAAGGCTGCCCTTGGCGTTTCACTGCCTGTGGTTCGCCACCATGTTGTTGTTGGGCTTCGGGCTGGTCATGATCTACTCGGTGTCCACGGCGCAGGGATTCTTCGGGGAGAACCTGGAGGCGCTGGATCGCCTCAAGGACCAGGCGTTGGCCGGGGGTGTGGGCATCGCAGTCATGCTCCTCATCTCCCGGCTCGACTATCGGCGCTGGCGCCGGCCCATCATCTGGATCAGCCTGCTGGCCTTCGCGCTGCTGGTGGCGGTGGAGATCCCCGGTATTGGACGGGAGGCCAACCACGCCACGCGCTGGATCGATCTCGGTCCTCTGCCCCTGCAGCCCTCGGAGGTGGCCAAGCTGGCCATGTTGGGGCTGGCCGCGCACCTACTGTCCACCCGGCGGGCGGAGCAGGGGCGCTTCGGGGTGCTCTTCTGGCCCTTGGCGCCGGTGGCCGCCGTTGCGGCCATACTCATCCTCATGCAACCCGACCTGGGCAGCACGCTGATGATCGGGGTGGTGGTCTTCGGTCTGTGGTGGTTGGCCGGCATGCGCCTGCGGGAGTGGGGCACGCTGGCTCTGTTGGCGGTGTCGGCAGTGGGTGCGGCCATCCTGCTTTCTGACTACCGACGGGTGCGGTTCCTTGCCTTCCTGGACCCCTTCGCCGATCCCACGGACAGCGGTTGGCAGATCATTCAGTCCTTCCTGGCCATGTCCAGCGGTGGGTGGTGGGGTGTCGGGCCCGGTCGCAGCGTGCAAAAGTTCAGCTACCTGCCCGAGGCCCACACCGATATGATCTTCAGCATAGTGGGGGAGGAGTTCGGCTTCGTGGGAGTGGCGCTGCTCATTCTCACCTTTGTGCTCCTGGTAGGATGCATGCTCCGGTTGGCCGGTCGCTGTGACGATGCCTTCGGACGCTACCTGGCCGGCGGAGTGGCCCTTCTGATCGGTGGCCAGGCCCTCATCAACCTGGGAGGGGTGATGGGGGTTCTTCCGCTGACCGGGGTCCCTCTGCCGCTCATCAGTTTTGGGCGGACCAACCTGGTGGTGGTTCTGGCCGCGGTGGGCGTGGTGCTCTCTGTAGCCCGCTATGGCCCGGTGGCCGTCACTCAACGAATTCGCCCCAAGCCCGTAGAAGGAGAATCGTCGAATGTCGCTTATCTTGATAGCCGGAGGTGGGACGGCCGGGCACGTGGTTCCCGCCTTGGCCATAGCTGACGTTCTCTCCTCTCGGGGCTACACCGTTGAGTTCTGCGGCGCGGGCTACGGGATGGAGGCGCAGTTGGTCACTCGCTCGGCGTACCCGTTCCACCTCATCCGCATTCGCGGGTTCCAACGCCATCTGGGCCTGTCCACGCTGCGCACGGTGGCTTCCATCCCGCTGGCCGGCATTGACGCCTGGAGACTCCTGCGGCGGCGGCGCCCCGCCTGCGTGGTGGGTGTGGGTGCCTACGCTTCGGGGCCGGTGGTGGCTGAGGCGGCGCTGCTGGGTAGACCGGCGGTGGCGGTGGAGATGGATGCGCACCTGGGCTGGACCAACCGCATACTGAGTCGCTTAGTCAAGCGCGTGTGCCTCTCCTTCCCCATTCCCGGCCGCGAGGGCGGTAGGTTCGTGTACACGGGCAGGCCGCTTCGCCCTCAACTGCTGTCCGCTACGCGCACCCAAGGCCTGACCCGCTTCGGTCTGGACCCGGATGTGCCTGTGGTGCTGGTTTTCGGGGGGAGCTTGGGGGCCCACACGCTGAACGCGGCCGTGGTTGAGGCCTACGCCGAGCAGGAGCTTCCGTTCCAACTGCTGCATGTCACCGGGCAGCGGGAGCACGCCAAGGTGGCGACCGCTATGCGGGCTGAGGTGATCCAGGGAACGGGGGAAGACGATGCGGTGGCGGCCCCGGCCGCCCGGCCCAACTACCAGGCCTTCGCCTACCTGGATGATTTCCACTTGGCCCTGGCCGCCGCCGACGTGGTGGTGGGGCGGGCGGGTGGTTCGGTGGCCGAGTTGCTGGCTCGCGGCCTACCCTCTCTGCTGGTACCCTACCCCTACGCCACGGCGGATCACCAGATGAAGAACGCGCGTGCCTTGGAGCGGGCGGGCGCAGCGGCCGTGGTCCCGGATGGCGAGTTGACCGGTGCGCGCCTGAGCGGTGAGGTAGAGAAGCTGCTGGAGCCGGCGCGCCGTGAGGCCATGCGCAGGGCCGCCCTTTCTCTGGCCCGCCCCGACGCTACCGAGAGAATCGTGCGCGAAATAGTCCAACTAGCCGGGCCGCCTGCGGCGGCGCCGGCGGAGGCATAGCAATGACAGACGTCCTGGCCCAACCCGATCCCATTGATTTCTCCACTTTCCGCCGCTTCCACTTCATTGGTCTGGGTGGGCAGGGCATGAGTGGCATTGCCTTGGTTCTCCACCAACTCGGCTTCGAGATTGCCGGGTCGGATCTCAAGGCCTCGCGCTACACCAAGTTGCTGGCCAAGTCCGGCATCCACGTGGCCCTGCGCCATGCCGCTGAGAACCTGGGCGACCCGGATGTGGTGGTGGTCTCCTCGGCCATCCCGGCGCGCAATCCGGAGCTGATCGAAGCACTGCGCCGCAGCATCCCGGTGGTCAAGCGCTCACAAGTACTGGCCTGGCTCATGCAGGGCCGGAGAGGGATTGCCGTGTGCGGGACCCACGGTAAGACCACCACCACGTCCATGGTCAGCCGCGTGCTCATCGATGCCGGGCTGGATCCCTCCTTCGTGGTGGGGGGCGAGCTGAACGACGTGGGCTCCAATGCCCGCTTGGGCCGTGGGGAGTTCCTGGTGTGTGAGGCGGACGAGTCGGATGGCTCCCTGGTCTACTACCGCCCTGAAGCGGCCATCCTCACCAACATCGAATTCGACCATCACAGCCACTACCTCCACCTCAACGACATCGTGGAGACCTTTCGCACCTTCATCGGGCATCTGCCGGTCAACGGGCAACTGGTCCACTGGGGCGACGACCGGCGGGTGAGTCGCCTGGCCGCGGAAGCCAAGTGCCGCACGCTCTCCTATGGCTTGGAGGCCGGCAACGACTACCAGGCGCGCGAGATCAGCCTGCACCATGAAGGCAGCCGTTTTGAGGTATGGCGCCGCGGGCACCGTCTGGCGCGGGCGGAGCTGGCCATCCCCGGCCAGCACCACATCCTGAACGCCGTGGGTTGCTTCGCGCTCCTGTGCGAGCAGGGTGTCTCTCCTGCGCGCGTGGCGGATACCCTACGCGGTTTCGGCGGCGCTGCGCGCCGCTTCCAGTGGAAGGGTGAGCGCAACGGTGTGAGCGTGGTGGACGACTACGGTCATCACCCCACGGAACTCAAAGTGACGTTGCGCACGGCCCGCCTGGGGGAATGGAAGCGCGTGATCGCCGTATTTCAGCCCTATCTCTACTCGCGTACCCTCTTCCTGCAGAACGAGCTGGCAGAGGCTCTGCTGGAAGCGGACGTGACTCTGGTCACAGATATCCTGGGTGCCCGCGAGGATCCACAGCCGGGTGTAACGGGCAAGCTCATTGTTGACTCCATGCTGCGCCTCAATCCTCGTGCGCCGGTGGTCTACCTTCCGCGCTTGAACTCGGTGCCGGAGTACCTGGAGGCGCACGCCCGCCCCGGGGACCTGGTCCTCACCATGGGCTGCGGTGATGTCTACCGGGCCGGCGAGCACTTTCTCTCCCTCTCTTAGGGGGCAGGTCATGCCGTTGCCGCAGGGAATCCCTGCTCGACTTCGCTCCATCGCCGGGGCTCGGGTATGGCGGAGCGCACCCATGGCGCCCTTCACCACCATAGGGGTGGGCGGCGCCGCCGCGCTCCTGCTCTCCCTGGAGGATGCGGCGGGGCTGAGCGAGGCACTGTCCCTGCTCCGTGTCGAGGGCGTTCCTCACACCGCGGTGGGGGCCGGATCCAACCTAGTGGTGGGTGACGCCGGTTACCGGGGAGTGATCCTCAAGCTGGGCGATGGCTTTCACTTCATCGACGAGCCGGTGCCTCACCCGTCGAGGGTGGGTGGGGCCGCGTCCACCCACGCGCCCACGGACACCGGACCGTCCGCGCTGTCCGTGGTGGCCGGCGCCGGCCTGCACCTTCCCCGGCTCTGCTCGCTCCTGGCCGGCTGGGGGCTCGGTGGTCTGGAGTTCTGCTGCGGCATCCCCGGCACGCTGGGCGGCGGCGTGGCCATGAACGCGGGAGCGCACGGCGGAGAGCTGGCGCGGGTGGTGGAGGCGGTGCAGGTGGCCCGCGGAGACGGCGTGCACTGGCTGGCGGCCGACGCTCTGGAGTGGGGCTACCGCCATTGCGGCCTGCCGCCAGGCGCCGTGGTGACTGCGGTGCGACTTCGTCTGCAGCAGACACCGGAAGCCAACATCCGTGCATTGCATCGGCGCTATCTGCAGCAGCGCCGCCAAGGGCAGCCACGTGGCGCCCGCACTTTCGGCAGCACCTTTCGTAACCCGCCCGGCGAATCGGCGGGCCGTCTGCTTGACCAGGCGGGGATGAAAGGCGCGCGCCACGGGGGTGCTGAGGTATCCACCGTGCATGCCAACTTCATCGTGAACTGCGGTGACGCACGCGCGGCAGATGTGCTCTATCTCATGTCGCTCATGCGTGAGGCGGTCTACCGGAAACACGAGGTGCTCCTGGAACCCGAGGTGCGCGTCCTGGGCGCGAGACTGCCGTGGGAGACAGGCGCATAGCCTCTTCCGTGGATGAACGCCTTCGCCGGCGGAGGAAAGAAGTCATCCGCCACAACGGACGCGTGCGCCTGCTGCTGTTTGCCGTCCTGGCTCTCATCCTGCTGTCCGCTGCCGGTGTCTGGTGGCTCAGCCGTTCCTCCTCGCTGAGCGTGCGGCAGATAAGCGTGCCTGTCTTGGAGCACGTGCTGCCGGCGGAGATGGAGGAAGCCGCGGCCGGCGCGCGCGGCGTCAACCTGTTGCGGTTGGACGTGGGGGCCATAGAAGGGAAATTGCGCTCAATCCCGTATGTACGTGAGGTCTACGTTCACAAGCGCTACCCGGATGGGCTCGTGCTTGAGATCGAGGAGTACCGCCAGTTCGCGGTGGCGAAGCTGGAAAACGGCACGGCGTGGCTGGTGGCAGACGACGGGCGGGTCTTGCAGGAGGTGGCCGGCGACGTGCCGGAGGAAGTGGCAACGCCCTCCTTGCTCCTGGCGGCAAACGTGGAAGTGCTGAGAGGGGCTCGCCTGCCCGAGTACGTGGTGGCGTGTCTGCCGATCCTCTCTCTCGTCCGTGCCGACAAGTACTGGGCGTCGGATCATCCGGTGGCCCGGCTGTCTGTCTCGGCCACCGGTCTGGCCACTCTGGTCCTGGTCGGGGGCGGCGAGGTGCGGTTGGGCGACCGGCAGAGATGGCAGACCAAGCTGCAGGTGGCGTCACAGGTGATCGATGCCTATCTGGACCAGGGGAAGTCGTTGGAGTATGTGGATGTGCAGACGCCGGAGCGGGCGGTCGCGAAAGCGAAGGGAGCGGACGTTCCTTAGAGATGGATGCCACGACGGCATCATGCTATGGTAGTAACGCTATGGTAGAGAACCAGATTCAAAATGTTAACCATAAAGTTGAGCCTTAATGTTGGGCTACAGGCGATGCCATTGGGGCCCGTGGGAAGCGGAGGCGCATAGATGATCGACACCGGTTCCAGCTACATAGCTGTCATCAAGGTGGTGGGCGTGGGAGGCGGCGGGACCAACGCTGTGAATCGCATGGTGGACGCCGGGCTGCGCGGTGTCGAGTTCATCGCTGTGAACACGGATGCTCAGGCGCTGCTGATGTGCGACGCGGACGTGAAGATCCACATCGGCGCCAAGATCACGCGGGGATTGGGCGCCGGGGCCAACCCTGAGGTTGGGCGCCAGGCGGCGGAGGAGAGCCGGGATGAGCTGCGTGAGTCCCTGAAGGGCGCGGACATGGTGTTCGTCACTGCCGGCAAGGGCGGTGGGACCGGCACCGGGGCCGCCCCGGTCATCGCTGAGATCGCGCGCGAGCTTGGCGCGCTCACCGTGGGCGTGGTGACGAAGCCCTTCTCATTTGAAGGCAAGAAACGCATGAGCCAGGCGGAGCAGGGCATTGTCAACCTGGCCAAGAAGGTGGACACGCTTATCATCATCCCCAACGATCGCCTGCTGCAGGTGGTGGAGCGTCGTACCTCCATCGTGGAGGCGTTCAAGGTGGCGGATGACGTCCTCCGTCAGGGCGTGCAGGGCATCACGGACCTCATAACCGTCCCCGGTCTCATCAACTTGGACTTCGCGGACGTGCGCACCATCATGCGCAACGCCGGGTCGGCGCTCATGGGTATCGGAACGGCCTCCGGGGAGAATCGTGGCGGCGAGGCGGCCAAGGCTGCTATCTCCTCGCCCTTGCTGGAGTCCTCCATCGACGGGGCCACCGGTATCCTGCTCAACATCACCGGCGGCGCGGACATGGGCCTGTTTGAAGTGAATGAGGCGGCGGAAGTGGTCTCCAGTGCCGCTGATCCGGATGCCAATGTCATCTTCGGCGCCGTGATCGACGAAGCCATGAGCGACCAGATGCGGGTGACGGTGATTGCCACCGGGTTCGATGCCGACCTGCGCCGGCGTGCCGACTCCTCGTCGGCCAAGTCTGCGCCGGGCAAGCCGGAGACTGAGGCAGCGGACGAGGTTGAGTCCCCGCTGCTGGAGCGGCAGAAGTTCGACGTGAAGGACGACGTTTTGGAGATCCCATCATTCCTCCGCGACAAGCGGTAGCGCACACGGTGCCCGACAACCGGCGGGAGGTGGTTCCCCGCTTGCAGGCGACTCTGCCTCCGGACCTGAGGACGTGGTTCTCCGCCCGCCAGAGCGAGGGCGTGCCGTGGCTGGAGGCACATGTGCCTGTCCCCTTCCGATTGGGCTTCAGCACACGCTGGGGCGGAGTCAGCGGGGAAGACTACGCGGAGCTCAACCTGAGCTACTGGGTGGGAGATGACCCGGTACATGTGGACCAGAACCTGAGAGTGTTGGGCGGGAGCCTTGGCTTTCCCGCCGAGCACGTGGTGCTGCCCCGGCAGGTGCATGGCCTGGAGATCCTGGAAACCGACGAATGCCGGCGACGGGGAGGGCACCCGCCGTGCGACGGGCTCATCGTCCGGACGGAGCGGGACCGCCGGCACTTGGTGCTCATGATCAGCGGCGACTGCCTCACGGTGGTGCTGGTGGGAAAGCAGACCCTGGCGCTCATCCACGCCGGGTGGCGCGGCCTGCGGGATGGCATCCTGCAGAAAGGCGTGGCGGCCATGGGTGAGGACCGACCCTCGTTGGCCGTCTTCGGGCCGGCTATCGGCCCCTGCTGTTACGAGGTAGGTGCGGATGTGGCCGAGGAGATGGGCCGGCGGCTGGGAACGGAGATGGTGGTGGAGTCGGGGGGACGGCTTCACTTGGACCTGTGGGCGGGGGCGGAGGCCGCTCTGGGGGAGGCAGGCCTGGAGCGGGGCGCGGTGGTGAATCCCCGGCTGTGCACCCTGTGCCATCCCGATCTGTTCTACTCGCATCGGGGGGAAGGCCCGCGTACCGGGCGCCACACTGCCTTTGCCTGGGTGGAGGGCCACGAGGCCCAGGGAGGCGCGGGGCAGGAGAGGTGACACTCTCTCTCGAAAAAGTGAGGAGCAATCTCGTTGAGGTGCATCGGCGGATCAAGGCGGCTCAGGCGCGCGGCGGCCGGCTGCACCAGGTGGGCGTGGTGGCCGCCACCAAGTACGTCCTCCCGGAGAGCATGGGAGTGGTGCGGGACGCGGGCATCAGGATGGTGGGAGAGAACAGGGCCAAAGAGTTGCAGGAGAAGTGGGGCCGGTTCCGCAATGATTTCGAGTTTCATTTCATCGGGCACGTGCAGCACCGCAAAGTGGGGGAGGTCGTGCCTTGCGTGAGCCTGATCCACTCGGTGGACTCGCTGCGGTTGGTGAAGGCGCTGAACGAGAGATCCGGCGAAGGCGGCATCGATGTCCTGCTGCAGGTGAATGTGAGTGGTGAGGAAAGTAAGTATGGTATTGTGCCGGCCGAAGCGGCTGCTTTCCTCGAAGAAGCGCTGGTGTACGAGAGGGTGCGTTTTCGGGGTCTCATGACCATGGCACCACTGGCAGACGTTGCGGAGGAAACCCGTCCGGTGTTTCGGGGACTGCGGGAGTTGCGCGACAACCTGGCGCCCCGCTTTGCCGGCCGATATCAGCTCTCGCATCTCTCCATGGGCATGACCAACGATTTCGAAGTGGCCGTGGAGGAGGGAGCCACCCTGGTGCGGTTGGGGAGCGTCCTCTTTTCCAGTGGTGAAGGAGGTTAGGATAGGTATGGGAAGTATCTGGCACAAAACCATGGTGTACTTCGGTATGGCGGACGACGAGGAGGACTACGAGGAGCAGACGCTCACGCAGCAGGAGGGCCGGGAACAGCCCGCCGACAGAGCCACCGTGCGCAGAGTAGACCGCTCCAGCTCGGAGAAGAGCTCGCGGTCCTCACGCCGTCGGGGCTCGGACTTCGACGAGATTTTCGGCGAGGAGGACAACTTCCGCACTCAGCGCACGAGCGTGGTCCGTCCGCTGCCCACTCCCAACGAGCGCCCCAACGTTCGCGTTCACCTGGTGGAGCCCAAGAACTTCAATGATGCGCAGTTGATCGCCGACAAGTTCAAGTCAGACGTGCCTGTCATCCTCAACCTGCAGCGGAGTGACACCGAGCTCTCCAAGCGGCTCATCGACTTCTCCTCCGGCCTCACCTATGCGCTGGAGGGCGGCATCGAGCGCGTGGCGGACAAAGTGTTTCTCCTGACGCCGCGGAACGTGGAAGTGTCGGCGGAGGAGAAGCAACGTCTTCTGGAAAAGGGCTTCTTCAACCAGTTCTGAGTTGCTCAGGGGGTAGGCGGGCGCATGGCCGATGGTGCCGGCGGATGGAGGCTGGGTCTGGTCGGGCTGGGCAGCATGGGGTCGGCCATGCTGCGCGGCTGGCTGCGCCGGGGCGCGGACGCGTTGCCTTTCGTCTTGCCGGTGACGGTGTGTGAAGCGGACCAAGCGCGGTTGGGGGCCTTCGAGCTTGCGTGCCCGGGGGTGGTGGCGGCCACATCTTCGCCGGCCGCCGTGGCCCGGGACGTGGATGTCGTCATCGTGGC
This sequence comes from Gaiellales bacterium, assembly GCA_012719395.1. Taxonomy (GTDB): domain Bacteria; phylum Actinomycetota; class Thermoleophilia; order RBG-16-64-13; family RBG-16-64-13; genus JAAYAL01. The sequence continues at coordinate 95,978 of JAAYAL010000025.1, forward strand.
GGTGAAGCCTCATGATGTCGCGGCCGTGTTGGCCGGCATGGCCTCGGAATTGACACCGGACAAGACCGTGGTGTCCATTGCCGCCGGGGTGAGGATGGAGGACATGCGGGAGGCCATGGGCACGGGCGCCGCCCTCTTCCGTGTCATGCCCAACCAGGCGGTGTCGGTGGGTCAGGGCGTCATATCCTTGGCGGGCGAGTCGGCGGCGCGGGGTGAGCGTTTGGCCGGGCTGGAGCGGATGCTGGCATTGCTGGGCTATGTCGAGGTGCTGCCGGAGAGCCAGTTCAACGCGGTGACCGCCCTGGCCGGGAGCGCGCCGGCCTTCTTGGCCCTCGTCATGCAGGGGCTGGAAGATGGTGGCGTCCGGGTGGGGATGCCCCGGGCCACCGCGCGGAGCATGGTCCGCCAGACGGTACTGGGAACGGCTGCGCTCATGGTGGAAGAGGAGCTCACCAGCCGTGAGTTGGCGGATCGCGTGACGTCCCCCGGCGGCACCACCATTGCCGGGTTGGCGGTGCTGGAAGACTGCGCTGTGCGGGGGGCCATGTTGCGGGCGGTGGAGGCAGCCGACGAAAGGTCGCGCCGGTAGCAGCCCGCGTTGTGTGCCTGAGCAAGCATGATCCCTTCAGGGAGGAACATATGAAGGTCACCCCTATAGACATCCGCCACAAAGAGTTTCGGCGTGCCATGAGGGGCTACTCGGAAGAGGAGGTGGATCTCTTCCTGGACGAGGTGGCCGACGGTTTCGAGGTGCTCTTCAAAGAGAACTTGGAGCTTCAAGATGAGATTCACCGACTGAAGGGACAGGTGGCGCAGTACGAGAGCCTGAAGGAGACGTTGCAGAGGACGCTGATCTCCGCTCAACAACAGGCTGACGAGACGCGGGCCAACGCCCGGAAGGAAGGCGAGCTCATCCTGCGTGACGCCGAGTTGCAGGCGCGCAACATCATCGCCGAGTCGTACGCCGAGAAGCAGAAGGTGCAGCAGTCGGTGGCGCAGTTGCGGCAGGCGGAAGACGACTTCCGCTTCAAATTCCGATCCCTGCTGGAGGCCCACCTGAATCTGCTGATGGCAGAGGAGGCCGCGGAGGATCGTCGGCGCTTCCGCGAGACGGCCAACGGCACGGCTGAGCAGCCGGCCACGGGCCACGTCGTGCCGCCCGAGGCAACGGTCCTGATCGCCTCACAGGTGCAAGCGAGCGAGGATGACGTCACTCCCGAGCTGCCCGTGACCGAGATGGTGGCGGAGCCTGTGGCAGCCGCCGAGCCCGCACCTGCCGAGCCCGCACCTGCCGAGCCCGCACCTGCCGAGTTCGCACCTGCCGAGCCTGCGCCCAGAGCGCCGGAGCTCCAGCCTGAGCCTGCGGCCGTGGATGCCCAGTCCTCGGCGGGCGTAGAGACCGACCGCGTGGAGGCCCCGCCGGTTGCCGCAACGGCCTCCGTCGTGCCCACCGTCGCCGAGACGGAAGTGAGGAGCGAGCCGCCGACCGTGGACAGGCTTGCGGTGCAGGAGGCGCCCACGTCGTCGGTGCGGGACGAGGAGGAAGAACCGGCCTCTTGGCTGGCCTCGGCGGCCGTTGCCTCGGCGGCGGCGCGCGGTGGCACGGAGCAGGACGTCTCCGCCTTTGACGATTTCGCCGACTTCGATTTCGAGCTGCCCGAGGATCCCGATTCCGGTGTGGAGAGCCTGGCCGATGCCAAGAAGCCCAAGCGGGAGTCGCCGGTGCGCCGGTTCCTCTTCGGTCCCAAGAACGCGTCGCGGACCGACGGGGAGGAAGAAAAGAAGGACGACAGGGATTTTGATTGGTAGGAGAGCCGTCTGCCGGTAGCAGTGCCAGATTGGCGCTCAGAGTGGTTCCCGGCGCCAAGCAGACGCGGATAGCCGGGGAGTACGGGGACCGCCTCAAGATCCACGTCAACGCGCCACCGGAGGGCGGCCGGGCCAACGCCCGTCTCGTTCGAGCGCTCGCGGCCTGGCTTGCTGTGGCGGAATCGCAAATCAGTATCATTGCGGGTGAGAGCACCCGCGACAAAGTGGTGGCCGTGCGCGGTTTGGAGGGCGCGGAAGTGCGGGAGCGCCTGGCTCGCGTCCAGGAAAGAGCGTCCGCGAAAGGGCGAGGTGGCTGATGGATCACGAGACGATACGCAAGGGGCTTCTGGACGAGCGGGTGAAGCTCGAGCGGGAACTGCTGGTCTTCGAGAAGGAGCTGAGCAGCTCGGTGGAGGAAACGTCCGGGGAGTCCCCTTATGGTCAGCATCTTGCCGAGAACGCGGCCGCTGCCTTGGATCGCGAGATGGACCTCACCTTGGAGGGCAATCTGCGCGAGGTGCTGCGCCGGATCGACCGAGCTCTGCTCAAGCTCGATGATGGCAGCTACGGCGTCTGCGACAAATGTGGCGGGCCCATAGGCGAAGATCGCTTGGAAGCGGCGCCCTATGCGGTCTTGTGTATGACCTGCAAGCGTCGGGAGGAACGCTCTCGCTGATCCGAGTATGAGACGGGATGCGCTACTACGCTGGGGATTGGGCGCCGGGATCGCCGCCGTGGCCCTGGCGGCGGACTACTTCACCAAGAGGATAGCGGAGCAGACGCTGCCTCTCGGTGAGTTGCGCTCCTTTCTGCCCCTGTTGTCACTGCAGCGCACCGCCAACACCGGGGTTGCCTTCGGCCTGCTGCGGGGGCGTATCGGCACTGTGCTGCTGGCGACGCTGGTGGCGGTCCTGGTCATGTTGGTCTTCATCCGCATGGAACGGCGGCCGGTGCTGGGGGGCTGCGCCGGAGGATTCCTCCTGGCCGGCACCTTGGGCAACGCCCTGGATCGTCTGCGGCAGGGCTACGTCACGGATTTCCTGAGGTTCCCCGTCTGGCCGAACTTCAACGTGGCCGACATCTGCATCGTGATCGGCACCGGGCTGCTCATCTTGGGCCTGGTGCGGAGCATGCAGGATGCCCAGAAGGCGGAAGAGGCGCGGCAAAGGGAGAAGGAGCCGGGGGCACGCGATCCTGCAGCCCACTCCAGCGATGAGAAGCGGGCCTGAGACGGGCCTCTGGGAGATCGTGCTGGGACCGGAGTCTGCAGGACGGCGTCTCGACGCGGTGATGGGCGAGCTCGAGGAGGTGGGGAGTCGGGTCCGGGCCTCCCTGCTCATCCAGCAAGGGGCGATGCTGGTGGACGGCGTGGTCCGTCCCAAGAGCTGGCGTGTGGCAGAGGGACAGAGGGTGAGCGTGGACCTGTCGGTTCTGGGGCCGCCCGCCGGCGAAGCTCTCAGGGCGGCCCCCGATATCACCGTGCCCATTGTCTACGAGGACGCCTACCTGCTGGTGGTGGACAAGCCGGCCGGGTTGGTGGTGCACCCGGCGCCGGGGCACGCGGAGGGGACGCTGGTGAACGCCCTGTTGGGGCATGGCCTGGCGGGTGGAGAGGTGTTCCGTCCGGGCATCGTGCACCGCTTGGATCGCGATACCAGCGGTCTCATGCTGGTGGCCAAGGAGGCCGACGTGCAACGGCGCCTGTCGTGCATGATCCGCGAGCGCGAGGTGGAGCGCAGGTACCTGGCACTGGTGCGGGGCGACATCCGGAACGAGAGCGGGACCATCGAGGCGTCGGTGGGCCGGGACGAGCGGCGAAGGACGGCCATGGCCGTCGAGGGCCGGGGGGCGCGCAGCGCGGTCACTCATTTCGCCGTGTGTGAGCGCTTCACCGCCTTCACGTTGCTGGAGGCCAGGCTGGAGACGGGACGCACGCACCAGATCCGCGTGCACTTCCAGGCCATCGGGCACCCGGTGGCCGGCGATCCCACCTACTCGCCTGGTGCGGTGCTGGGCCTGACCCGGCAGTTCCTCCACAGCCATCGACTGCGGTTGCGGCATCCGGTGGATGGGAGCCGGCTGGACTTCACATCGGCTCTGCCCGCAGACCTGGCCGCGGTGCTGGCCGCCCTGCGTGCTGCTGCCGGAAGGTCGGTGCCGGGCGCGGAGTAGTGGCGCGGCGGCGGGCGCACGGACCGGTGGCGCGTGCCGGCGAGGACCCGAGAGCGTGAACAGGGGCTGAGGGCCGCCGTTACCCCGTCCGCGTCACCGTGCGCGGCTCCATGAACTGCAGCAGGTAGCCCGGGCCCCCCGTCTTCGAGCCCACGCCGCTCATGCGCGCCCCACCGAAAGGTTGCCGGCCCACCAGCGCTCCGGTGATGGGACGGTTGAGATAGAGGTTGCCCACCCGGAATTCGCGCTCCGCCAGCGCGAGGTGGCTGGGCAGGCGTGAATACACGCCTCCTGTGAGCCCGTAGGGGACGTCGAGGGCCATGGACAGGGCCTCCTTCAGATCGCGGGCCGCCATCACGGCCAGCACCGGCCCGAAGATCTCCTCCTGCGCCAGCGGGCTGTGCCGGTCAACCCCGGTGAAAATGTGGGGCGCCACGTAGTAGCCATCGGAGTCGGGGGTGCGGCCGCTGAAGGCGGGCGCGCCGTCCTGCGTGGCCTGCCGTATGTACCCGCCGGCCTTCACCGCCGCTTCCTGACCGACGAGCGGGCCCAGGGCCGTGCCCGGTTCCACCGGGTCACCCACGCGGAGCTCGGCGGCCGCCGCCACCAAACGCTCCACCAATTCGTCGTGGACGCCGCGCACCGCTATCACCCGGCTGCACGCGGAGCACTTCTGGCCGCTGTAGCCAAAAGCTGAAGCCAAGATGCCGGCCACTGCCTGGGACAGGTCGGCGTCTTCGTCCACCACGATAGCGTTCTTGCCGCCCATCTCCGCGATGATCCGGCGCACGTTGGCCTGGCCGGGACGGACCTCCGCGGCGTCGCGCACCAAGGACAGCCCCACGTCCCTGCTGCCCGTGAAGGCCACCAGGTCCACCTCGGGGTGGGTGGCCAGATAGGGGCCGATCTCGGCGCCCGGTCCGGGCAGGTAGGAGAGCACCGCGGGCGGCAGGCCGGCCTCCCGCAGGATGCGCGTCAGCTCCCAGGCGATGAGGGGGGCCGGGCTGGCAGGCTTCATGATGACGGTGTTGCCGGTGACGAGGGCGGCGGCGGTCATGCCGCAGAGGATGGCCAGCGGGAAGTTCCAGGGGGCGATGACCGCCGCCACCCCGCGCGGCTCGTAGAAGTAGAGATTGGTCTCCCCGGGGACGTCGCCCATGGTCTGCGGGGCAGCGAGGCGAAGCATGTCGCGCCCGTAGTACTCCAGGAAGTCGATGGCCTCCGCCACGTCGGCATCCGCCTCGCGCCAAGGCTTGCCCACCTCCAGTACCAGCAGCGCGGCCAAGGGGCAGCGTTCTCGGCGCATGAGATCCGCCGCGCGGAACAGCACCTCAACGCGGGACTGCACCGGGGTGCGTCGCCAGTCCGCGGCAGCATGCCGGGCGGCCTGTACCGCCCGTTCTGCCTCGCCCGTGGCGGCGGAGGCCGCCGTTCCCAGCGTTTGAGAGGGGTGGGCGGGGTTGAGGGAGGCGATCACCCGCCCGGTGTCCACCTCCCGACCCCCGATGAGCAACGGACGGTGCTCTCCCAACATGGCCTGCGTTGTGCCCAGCGCCTGTCCCATCTCCACACGGTTTATCTCCCGAGCGAAGTCCAGGAGGGCTTCGTTGCGGAACGGGCCTGGTGCGTGGCTGTCGGTGGCGTAGACTGCGATTCGCTCCAGGGGGAGTTGCCGCAGGTCGGGCGTGGGCAGGGGCGCCGCCAGCGTCTCCTCAGGACCGGCCTTGGCCACGGCCAGCTTCCGTGAGAAGGACTCGGACGAGGTGCTCTCCACGATGCGGCGGGACAGGTAGGGCATGGCGGCATCCAGCCCGCCCACCGGCACGTACTCGCCTGTGGAAAAACCGAGCCGGCTCAGCGCCCGGCGCATGGGCTCACCTGCGCCGTGCAGCACCTGGAATTGCGTCGCCGCCGCCACTCTGGCGGCGCGGGCGGCCGCGGCCGCGGCCGCGGCGCTCCGAGCGTTGTGAGTGGCCACCGCCGGGCGCAACACGTCAGCGTGCTCCACCAGGCGCCGCGCCAAACGCTCGAACTGCACGTCGGTGTCCGCTTTGTGCTGGAGCACGGGGAGGGGCCAGCCCTGACGGCGCGCCGCCGCCGCCTCCTGCTCCCAGTAGGCGCCCTTGACCAACCGTACGGTGAATGGCGTGCCGCGCCGGGAGGCCAGTTCGATGAGCTCTTCGGCATCCTCCTGCGCGTCCACCAGGTAGGCCTGTATGGTGACGCCGAAGAAGGGGTAGGTGGCCAGCTCGTCGTCCATCACCAACCGGCTGAAGGCGGCCAGGGTGAGGTCGCGCGTGGAGAAGCGCTCCATGTCGATAGTGAGGCCGACACCGGCGTCCCGGGCCGCCCGGAACAGGGGTCGCAGGGCCGACACCAGCTCGTCTTCCGCGTATGCGAAGTCGATGGCGTCGTAGTGCGGGGTGAGGGCGGAGGGCTTGATTGACAGCGTGCCCGGGGGTGGGGCCGCAAGCGAGCGCGCCTCCGCCGGCTGTGGTGCCCAGGAAACCGCCTCCTTGGCCAGTAACGCGATGGCCTGCAGGTTGGCCTCCGTCAGGGCGTTGCCGGCCTCCTGGGTGGGGGTGGACTCCGCCAGGAGGTTGAGCAGGAAGGCGGCACCCTCTTTGTGGAGGCGGCGGGCTAAGGGCAGGGAGGCGGCGGCATCCTGTACGGGGACGAAGCTCTGCGTGACCAGCTGCAGGTTCCGCTCCAGGGTGCGGGCCACCAGCCCGGTGGTGATCTGGCCGGGCCAGGCGGCTTTGATACCCAGCCGCAGGGCCAGGGGCAGCTCGCCGGAGGGGTTCTCGAAGTACTCCTGCAGGTGGGAAGAAATCTGGTCCACGGTGCGCAGCGCGGGGAAGACCTCCACAAAGCGCAGAAGCCGGCGTTGGAAATCTGGGTCCCGCCCCGCCAGGTCCAGTGCCTGCGATTGCCACCAATCCGGCTGCAGCGGCGCCGGCCGCTGCTCGGAGACTGCGGCCAGGATCTGACGGCCGAGGGCCTTGACCTCCGCTTCGTAGGCTGCTGCGTCGGGAACGGTGAGCACCATGGTGACCTCCTCATCGGCCTGCCCGCCCCTTCAGAATACTCCGGAAGCGCACTGCCTTACGTGCTAGACTGCGGGGCGTCCGGCGTCCCACGCCGGACGCCCAGCGGCCCGGCCGAGGGCCTGCGGCGAGGATTCGGTACCCCGACAGGAGGTGGGCTCCATGACCGAGGCTGCGCCGGAAGCAGCCGCCTGCTTCGACGATCTGGACCAGCTGGCCGTCAACACCATCCGCACGCTGGCCATGGACGCCGTGCAGAAGGCCAACTCCGGGCACCCTGGCATGCCCATGGGCGCCGCCGCCATGGCGCACGCACTGTGGAGTCGCCATCTCATCTTCGATCCGGATGACCCGCAGTGGCCCAATCGTGATCGCTTCGTGCTTTCCGCCGGACACGGCTCCATGCTCCTCTACGCCCTCCTTCACCTGGCGGGCTATGACCTGGGGCTGGATGAGCTCGAGCAGTTCCGCCAGTGGGGCAGCCGCACCCCCGGCCATCCTGAGCGGGGCGTCACTCCGGGGGTGGAAGTGACCACCGGACCTCTGGGACAGGGGTTCGCCAACGGGGTGGGCATGGCTATCGCCGAGGCCTTCCTGGCTCACCTCTTCAATCGCCCCGGGCACTCCGTGGTGGGCCACTACACCTTCGGCATCGTCTCGGACGGGGATCTCATGGAGGGCGTGGCCGCGGAGGCGGCTTCCCTGGCCGGCCATCTGGGCCTGGGCCGGCTCATCTACCTCTACGACGACAATCACATCACCATAGAGGGCCCCACGCAGCTGGCCTTCACCGAGGATGTGGGCCACCGCTTTGCCTCCTACGGCTGGCACGTCATGCAGGTGACGGACGGCAACGACCTGAGCTTGGTGGATGCCGCTATTGCCCGGGCCAAGCTGGTGGCGGACAGGCCCAGCCTCATCATGGTGCGCACGCACATCGCCTGCTGCAGCCCCAACAAGGAGGATTCGGCGGACTCACATGGCTCGCCTTTGGGGGCGGACGAGGTTCGCTTGACCAAGGAGGCCATCGGTTGGCCGCCCGACGAATCCTTCCGGGTCCCGCCGGAAGTCCGCGCCCGCTATGCTGAGGCGGCCGGCCGGGGCCGGGCCGCCCACGCCGCCTGGCGGGAGCGCATGGAGGCCTACCGCCAAGCCGAGCCGGAACCGGCCGCTCAGTGGGACGCCTACTGGGCACCAAAGCCGCCGGCGGGTTGGCAGGAGGCGCTTCCCGTCTTCACGCCGGAGGAGGGGCCCATTGCCACCCGTTCGGCCTCGGGCAAGGTGCTGAACGCCATCGCGGGCGCCGTTCCCAACCTGCTGGGCGGCTCCGCGGACCTGGCGCCCTCCAACAACACGGCCCTCAAGGACAAGGGCCCCTTCGACAAGCGCTTCCGCGGCGGCCGCAACCTCCACTTCGGCGTGCGCGAGCACGGCATGGGCGCCGTCCTCAACGGCTTGGCCCTGCACGGGGGCGTGCGCCCCTATGGCGGCACGTTCCTGGTCTTCTCTGACTACATGCGTGGCTCCATCCGTGTTGCGGCCCTGTCAGGTGCCCAGGTGGTCTACGTCTTCACTCATGACAGCGTGGCCGTGGGCGAGGACGGCCCCACGCACCAGCCCATCGAGCATCTGGCCGCGCTGCGGGCCATGCCCGGCCTCACCGTGATCCGCCCGGCGGATGCCAACGAGACGGTCGTGGCCTGGAAGGTGGCGTTGGAAGAGGTGGAGGGGCCCACAGCGCTCATCCTGTCCCGGCAGAACCTGCCGGTGATAGACCGCACGCACATGGCTTCGGCCGACCTTCTGTCCCGCGGCGCCTATATCATCTCGGAGGTGCACCACGGCAACGCGGAGGCCGTCATCATGGCCTCCGGTTCGGAGGTGGAGGTGGCGCTGGCCGCTCGGGATCTGTTGGCGGTGACCGGCGTCATGTGCCGCGTGGTGTCGTTCCCCAGCTGGGAACTGTTCGCCGCGCAGCCGGAGGCCTATCGCAAAGAGGTGCTGCCGGACCACCTGCCGGTGCGGGTGGCGGTGGAGGCGGCGGCCACCTTCGGCTGGGAACGCTGGACGGGGGATCGCGGCCGCATGGTGGGTATAGACCGGTTCGGGGCGTCGGCCCCGGGGCCACGGGTCATGAAGGAGTTGGGTATCACGCCGCAGAGCGTGGCGGACGAGGTGCGGGCCGCCCTGGCGGCCGCAGTGTAGGCGGGAGGGAATCATGGGAGACGCCTTCGGCGACAATCCGTTGCAGAGACTGGCCACCGCCGGCCAGAGCATCTGGTATGACAACATCCGGCGCAGTCTCCTGGTGGATGGCGGACTGGCGGAGATGATGTCGCGTGATGCGGTCACCGGCGTGACGTCCAACCCCACCATCTTCATGAAGGCCATCGCCGAGACCACGGAGTATGACGACTCCATCTTTGACCTGGCCCAGCAGGACGTGGATCCCAGGCAGACGCTGGACATCCTCATGGCCCAGGACATCCAGATGGCGGCCGATATCCTCCGGCCGGCCTGGGAGCGTACGCACGGTAAGGACGGATACGTCAGCCTCGAGGTGGATCCGGCTCTGGCCCACCAGGCGGAGGGCACGGTGGCTGAGGCGCATCGGCTGGCCTATCTGGTGGATAGGCCCAACGTGATGGTCAAGGTGCCGGCCACCACGGAGGGAGTGGAGGCCTTCCGGCGCCTGGTTGCCCAAGGGGCATGTATCAACGTGACGCTCATCTTTTCGCTGGAACGCTACCGGCAGGTGGTGGAAGCCTACATCTCCGGGCTGGAGGCGCTGGCTGCAGGGCTGGACGCGGGTGAGCAACTCCCGCCGCTCTCGGCCGTGGCAAGCGTGGCGAGCTTCTTCGTGAGCCGGGTGGATACACTCGTTGATGCAAAGCTGGATGCTCTGGCGGCGGCCGCCGCCAAAGGGGATGCGCCGGCGCTCACCCAGTTCAAGCGGCTGCGCGGCAAGGCAGCGGTGGCCAACGCCAAGCTGGCCTACCAGTACTTCCTCTCGGCCTTCAGCGGGCCCCGCTGGGAAGCGCTGGAGGCCCGCGGGGCCCGCGTGCAGCGCCCGCTGTGGGCCAGCACCAGCACCAAGGACCCCTCCTACCGGGATGTGGTCTACGCGGAGGAGCTCATCGGGCCCCAGACCGTCAACACCATGCCCCAGGTGCTGTTGGACGCGTTCCGAGATCACGGCCTGATCGCCTCCACGCTGTCCTCAGACGTGGAGAAGGCCAGGGAGAGGCTGGCCGGTTTGGAGGAAGCGGGCATCAACATGGCGGCGGTCACCGCGCAGCTGGAGGTGGAGGGCGTGAAGGCCTTCGCCGATTCCTTCACGGCGCTGGCCGATGCCGTTGCGGCCAAGTACGCCATTGCGCGCGAGGGCGGCTGAGCCGGGCTCTCAGCATCAGGAGGCCGGTGGCGCCTCCGATAGGGGAAGCATGATCAGCGGATCTCCCACTGCGGCGGGTCGGGAATTCCCGGACAATCCGTTGCGCGGCGGACGTCGCATGCGGGCCCTGCCGCCGTCGTTCACCATGGTCATCTTCGGAGTCTCCGGCGACCTTGCGCATCGCAGGCGGCGTGCGGTGGCTGACTATGACCGTGTCCACCCTGGGCGCGGCGCGACGGCTGCTGTACCTGATGACGGGAGACAGAGCGGCGGCCGTTGCCTCCGTGTTCGCCGCGGATTCCGACCTGCCGGCGGCACGGGTGGCGGCCCGGGCCGCGAAGGTCACCTGGATCCTGGACGCGGAGGCCGCAGCGCTGGTTTGCCGCGAAGCAGCGGGTTAGCTACAATCTCGCTTCCTTTGCAGCCCGGGCCACTGGGGGAGGGAGATGGCGGCAGATATGGTTGACACTACGGAGTCCGGGTCCCCTACCGTGGTGCTCATGGATGAAGAGCGCCTGCGGCGGACCTTGGCCCGCATAGCCCATGAGATCGCGGAGCAGGCGGAAGGCAAGGAGCTTGCCTTCGTGGGCATCCACCGCCGTGGGGTGGAGCTGGCCGAGCGGCTGGCGGATCTCTTCGCCGAGTTCTACGGCCACCGGCCCACCACCGGGTCCATCGATATCACCTTCTATCGTGATGACATCGATACCCGCCCGCCCACCCTGGCCTACGAGCAGCCGGTGGTGCGCTCCAGCCGCCTGCCCTTCGATGTGAACAACCGCCTCATCGTGCTGGTGGACGATGTGCTGCAGACCGGTCGCACCATCCGTGCCGCCATTGAGGCGCTGTTCGACTACGGCCGTCCCGCCGTGGTCAGGCTGGCGGTGCTGGTGGATCGCGGTCACCGAGAACTGCCCATCCGTCCCGATTTCGTAGGCAAGAACGTGCCCACGGCGCGGTCGGAGAAGGTCATCGTGCACCTCACCGAGACCGACCAGGTGGACGAGGTGGTGCTGGAGAAGCCATAGCACGTGTCGTGCGGCATGGCGTCCGGGGGGGCGCGGCCGGCCTTCCACGTAGGCGCGGGTCCCCTCTCTGGCCCTGTGCGCGGTCACCCGGTATCCTGGGGCGGACGTCTGTCAGGAGGTATGTGTGTCCGAGACCCTGCGTGAGCTCATCAGCCGAGGTCCGGTCGACGCTTCGACTGCTCTCAGCATTCTGGAGCAACTCCTCAGGTCTCTCGAGTTCGCCCACTGGCGCGGGCTGACGTACGCCTGCATAACGCCGGAGGGTATCGTTCTTTTTTCAGAGCCTCGGGGGATCAGGGCTCAGTTCGGCATCACTCCCGCGGACGTGGATGCGACTGCGGTTCCCGGCGGTCCGGTCCCGAGCGCTCTCGCTGTCGAGTATGCGGCTCCCGAGCAGATTGCGGGCGCCGCGGCAGACGAACAGAGCGATGTCTTCGCTCTGGCGGTGGTGGTCTACGAGATGCTCACCGGCAGCCACCCCTTCGGGGCTTCCGAGGACCTGTCCGAGGACGCCGTGAAGCAGCGCATCCTGCACGCCCCACCCCTGGAGATGCCCGGTACGGTGCGGGCCGCCCTGCCGGAGCACGTCGCACCGGCGCTGCGGGTTGCCCTGGCCAAAGACCCGGGGGATCGTTTCCCCTCTGCCCTGCGCTTCCTGGAGGCGGTGCAGGCCGGGACCGTCATCACGGGCGAGGGGACCGTCACCACGGGCGAGGCTGCCACCGTCGAGGCTCGCACAGCTGCCGCCGCCCGCGAGCCTGCCGCGGTCACGGGCGTGGACGCCACGGCCGCCACGGAGGACGCCGCCGCTACCACGGAGGAGACCGCCGCCGCTTCGCCGCCGCCGCCCGAGCCGGCTGCCCGTGCCGAGTCCCACCATGGCACGCTGCGGGACAGGTTCCGGGGTCGGAAGATGCTCCTTTGCACGGCGCTGGGGGTGGTTGCCGTTATCGCCTTGGTGGCAGGGTTGGCCTTGCTCCTCAACCAGACCTCGGGCGGGAGTGAGACGAGCGTCGCCGGCTCCACCATCGGCTCCACCACCAGCGTCATCCCCGCGACCACGACCACGACCACGGTTCCGCCCACCACCAGCACCACCTTCGAGCTCCGGACCACCACCGCGGGGGTTACGGCGGCGACGCTCGCTCGCTACGAGGAGTCTGATCCCCGCCTGGCCTACAGCGGCGACTGGTCTACTATCACCGACGATGCCGCGTCAGGGACCAGCCTCTTCCAGGCCGCCGATCCCCTGGCCTCGGTGACCGTCACCTTTGAGGGTACCTACCTGGCGTGGATCGCCAGAAGGAGCCCGGTCTACGGTATGGCCGAAGTCACGCTCGACGGGCAGAACCTCGGCACCATCGACCTCTATGATGCCGGCGCCGGCATGGGTCGACAGCAGAAGGTGTGGGGCTCAGGCACGCTCGAACCCGGGGTGCATACAGTGACCATCTCTTGCACGGGGGAGAAGAACCCGGCCGCCACCGATACCATTGTCGGCATCGATGCGTTCGATGTGGTGGGTGCGCTCATCGCTCGCCGGCCGCGGTCATGAAGGTCTTTTGAAGAGCGTGTAGTACACTGAGCAAGATTTCGGCCCGGCTCAGGCCGGTCCTGTCATGGCCGGCTGCGCATCTTGGCCGCGCCCACTGTGACCAACTGGAAGGCAAGGATGGCCAACGTGGAACCTGAGTTGCAGGAGCCCCTGGGGCTGGAGGACTACCTCCGGGTGGTCAGAGAGCGGGCCTGGATCATCGTGGCGGCCGTGATCATCGGAGCCCTTGCGGCGTTCGCGTACTCGCAGAGCGTCACACCTCTCTACAGCGCCTCCGCCAGTCTGGTGTACGAGAAGACCAATCTGGACACGGCGCTGTTGGGGACGCAACTCACGGGCGAGTCGAACCGCCTGCGTACGCTGGAGACGGCGGCTGCCGCCGTGGGGCAGGACGTATCCATAGCCGAAGGAGTCAAGACCCAGCTTGGCTCTACAGAATCCGCCGAGGCGCTCTCAGACATGGTCAGCGCCCGCGCCGACAAAGACCGCGATCTCATCACCATCGAGGCGGTGAGCGCCGATCCCGGCCAGGCGGCAGGGGTGGCCAACGCTTTCGCCGATCAGTTCGTCATCTACCGCCAGAACGCGGCGCGCAAGACCGTGGCGGCGGCGCGTGACGTGGTGAAGGAGCAACTGGACGCTCTCAAGCCCAGTGAGCTGCAGGGCTCCTACGCTCTGATGCTGCAGGAGAAGTATGAGACGCTGCGCATCCTGGAGTCCATGCAGACGGGCGGTTTCAGCGTGCTGAGCCAGGCCGCGGTGCCACAAAGCCCCTTCACGCCGCGCACCACCCGCAACATCCTTCTGGGATTGTTGGTTGGCCTCGTTGTGGGAGCCGGGCTGGCCTTCCTCATTGACTACCTCGACAAAAGGGTCAAGGACGAGAGGACGCTGGAGAACGAGTTGGGTGTCCCGGTGCTGGCGGCCATCCCCGACGTGGACAGGCGCCGGCGCCTGGGCAAAGACCGCGGGCGCTCCGCCGCGCCGGTGGGCTTCGCCACCCACCGTTCCCTGCTGGAGCCGTTTCGCACCTTGCGCTCCAGCCTGCAGTACTTCAGCGTGGAGAATCAGCGCCCCGTGTGGCTCATCACCAGCGCGCTGTCCCGCGAAGGGAAGACAGTCACCACCATCAACCTGGCCCTCAGCCTGGCCCTCTCTGGCAAACGGGTGATCGTGGTGGAAGCCGACCTGCGCCGGCCCATGGTGGACACGTACCTGGGCCTCGGCGCGCGGGAGGGCTTGTCCGACGTGTTGGCCGGGATGAAACAGCCCACCGAGGTCCTGCAGTTGGTCAAGGCCACGGACTACCTGCCCGCGGGCGGCCAGAACCGGCAGGCAGAGATGGGTTCGCGACCCATGCATCGCAACCTCTACGTGATGGCCTCCGGTCCGTTGCCCCCCAACCCGGCCGAACTGCTTTCTTCCGCCCGCATGGCCAAGGTGGTCAAGGAGCTGGCGGAGACCGCCGATTGCGTGCTCATTGACACTCCACCGGTGCTCCTGGTGTCAGATGCCCTGGTGCTGTCTAAACACGTGGATGGCGTCATTCTGGCCGCTCGCCTGAACTCCACCACCCGCGATGAAGTGCGCGAGATGCGCAGCCTGCTGGACCGCGCCGGCGTGCGCGTCATCGGCACCGTGGCCGGAGGGACGAAACGGGGCCCCGGCTACTACCGCAAGCGGGGCTACGGAGGCTACAAGTACGGCTACGACTACGGCTACGAGGCCGAGGAATAGGCCCGGGAGGCCGGTACCTCGAGCGCGGGTGGCCTTGCTATGCTGAAACACATCAGGCAACCACCTTGTCCATGTGCAGGAAGGTCGGCTCGGAGATCTTGGCCTTTTCCTTCGTATGCTCGACGGTCATGCTGACCAAGGCTCCATTGGCGTCCATGTGGAGGAAGCCTGGTGGCCCATCCCCTGCCCCTTGCCCGGGGCGGCCGTGGCCGAGATCCCCTGCACCGCCTTCGGCAGGCGGGGTGTACCGGTGCGTCTCATCGTGCGCTGGGTGCCTCCCAGCCCGGGGAGTCAACTGGCTCTCTTTGCCGCCTACGCCTACCACGCCTTCATCGCCGACCGCGTGGGTGACACGGATGGTGGGGCACGGCCGCCTCACCACTGCCACGCTCAGGCGGCGCTTCCTTTCGTTTCCGGAGCCGGTGGCGCAAGAGCTTGGTGAGAACTCGCTGATGTTCGAAGTCCATCCGACTCTCACCGTAAGCCACATGACAGGAATGGCGGATATCGTGGAAGAAGTCATGGCGTAGGCCACCGGGTAGGTTTTTGTCCGGGGCAGGGTGATGCGCGGCGATGCATAACGCGCATTCCCATCTCGGCCCACTGTTGCTAGGATGGCTACCGGTTGGTTCCACGAGTGGGGGGAGACTGGCTTGACCGGCGTTAGGCACGTGCTCGGCCGTATGACGCGCCGCCGCCTGCTGGCCGTCCTGCTGGACGTCATCATCATCGTTCTGGCCTACGATGTGATCTTGGGATTCCGTTTCCAGAGGGCGGTGCCGGACGACTTTGTGCTCGGCTCCCCCAGGGTCCTGCACTTCCTGGTCATCGCCGTGGTGGTCCATGTGGGGTTCAACGCCGGCTATCACGTGTACTCCATCGTCAATCGCTACGTGGGCCTGCCGCAGGCCAGTTGGATAGCGGGGGCCACAATCGCCTCTGTCCTTGTCCTGCTGCTGGTGGACCTGGGCTGGCTCTTCACCGGCGCGTTCCTCATGCCGCTCTCCGTGGTGCTGCTGGGAGGAGCCACGGCCGGCGTGGCCATGATCGCGGTGCGCTTCTACAGTCGTGTCTTCCAGATGCAGAGCCTAAGGGCGGTTCGTTCCGGCAGGCGGATGGTGTTGGTGGGCGCGGGTTCGGCGGCGGAGATGCTAGTGCGGCAGGTGGACGGCACCCCTTCCCTGGACGTGAGGATCGTGGGGCTGCTCGATGATGACCCCCAGATGCAGCACATGCGCATCCACAACTATCCGGTGCTGGGGACCATAGATGACGCGGTCCGCGTGGCCGCGGAGCACGAGGTGGAGGAGTTCGTGATAGCCATCCCTTCCGCCGGCACCAGGGAGATGGAACGCATCTACAGCGAGCTCAAGAACACGGGTGCAGCCATCAGAACGCTTCCCTCAGTGTCCGAGCTTTTCGGGGGCAAGGTGAGCTTGACCGATATCCGCGAGCTCGATATTGAGGATGTCCTGGGCCGTCCTCCCGTGCAGACCGATCTGGCTGCCATCGCCAGCTACATCAAGGGCAGGCGGGTGCTGGTGACGGGGGCCGGGGGCTCCATAGGGTCGGAGCTGTGCCGGCAAATAGCCTCCTTCGCTCCCGAGAAGCTGGTGCTGGTGGATCGTGACGAGTCGGCCCTCTACGCTCTGCACGAGGAGCTGCGCGGCCGGGCATTCTCCCGGTATTCGCTGGTGGCCACGCATATCCAGCAGTCCCGGAAGATGCGTCGCATCATGGAGGAGCATCGTCCTCACGTGGTCTTTCACGCGGCGGCCTTCAAGCACGTGCCTCTGATGGAGCACTCGCCGGACGAGGCCGTCTTGAACAACGTGATGGGCACCATGGTGGTGGCGAAGGCCGCGGCCGGCGCCGGGGTGGAGCGTTTTGTCAACATCTCCACCGACAAGGCGGCCGACCCCGTGAGCGTCATGGGGGTGAGCAAGCGGGTAGCGGAACTGGTGGTGCGGCACGTGGGCGCCCAGAACCTCCAGACCTGCTTCTGCTCCGTGAGGTTCGGCAACGTGCTGGGGAGCCGGGGGAGCCTGCTGCCCATCTTTCGCCGGCAGATCAAGGAGGGCGGCCCGCTGACCGTCACCCACCGCGACATGACCCGCTATTTCATGTCCATCGCCGAGGCTGTGCAGCTGGTGCTGCAGGCTGCCTCCATGTCCACGCACGTGGACGAGCAGGGGGCGGTGTTCGTGCTGGAGATGGGTGAGCCCGTCAGGATTCTGGAGTTGGCCGAGAAGATGATCCGGTTCGCCGGCCACGGAGTGGCTGCCGACATCCAGATAGCGTTCACGGGCCTCCGGCCGGGCGAGAAGCTGCACGAGGTATTGGTGGGCACCCTGGAGCACAGTGCGCCCACCTCCCACCCCATGGTCTTCCTGGTTCGTCCTGGTGCCCTCGCGAGCGAGACGGCGGGGGTGACCCCGGGAACCGGCTTCGGCCAGAAGCTCGACGGGTTGATCAGCCTGGCGTGCCACCATGCGGGTCGCGATACGTTGGTGGCGGCGTTGGGCGAGCTTGTTCCCACCTACCGGCCCTTCGCCTTGGAGGAGGCCGGGGCCTTCCCGGTGGGTGCTGACGGCCAACGGGACGGAGCTCCCGTGGAGCAGGGGGGGTGGCGGCCGGAGGAGGCGGAGGCGGAGGCGCCCGTGGCGTCGTAAGGGCCTCTGGTGCCCACCTTCGCTTTCGTTCCCGTCAGGAGTAGAATCGGTGCGGCAGGTGAGGTCGACCTTTAAGCGTGCCCAGCGAGGCCGGAAGGGAGCCGCCCGATGCATCTCGTCTCTATCGATGATCTCTCCGTGTCCGATATCGAGGGTCTGTTCCAGCTGAGTGACGGTTTCCTCGAAGTCTCCGCCCGCCCCATCAAGAAAGTCCCCACGCTGCGCGGCCGCACGCAGGTCAACATGTTCTTCGAGCCCAGCACGCGCACGCAGGCCTCCTTCGAACTGGCGGGGAAGCGGTTGTCGGCGGACGTCATCAATATCAAGGGGTCGTCGTCGGCGGTGGCCAAGGGCGAGAGCCTGAAGGACACCGTCCTTACCCTGGAGAGCTACCGGCCGGACATCATCGTCATCCGCCACGCCCAGGTGGGCGCCGCGCGGCTGGCCACCCACTTCACGCGCGCCTCGGTCATCAACGCCGGCGACGGTACCGGTGAGCATCCCACCCAGTGCCTCCTGGACCTGTACAGCCTGCGCCGCGTGTATGGAGCACTGCACGGGCTCAAGGTGGCCATCGTGGGGGATGTGCTCAACAGCCGGGTGGCCCGCTCCAACGTGTTCGGCTTCCGCAAGATGGGGATCGAGGTGCGGCTGGTGGGGCCGCCCACGCTGATGCCGCCCGGGATAGAGCAGTGGGGTGTGCCCACCTACTTTGACGTAGCCGCGCTGGAGGAGGTGGATGTCATCTACCTCCTGCGCATGCAGTTGGAGCGCGTGCAGGGGCGTCTGCCCGCCGTGCCCAGCCTGCGCGAGTACAGCCGGGTCTGGGGCCTGGACCCCTACAGGCTGCGCGCAGGGCAGCGGGTCATGCACCCGGGGCCCATCAACCGCGGCGTGGAGATGAGCGGCGATCTGGCCGACGCCGAGCAGTCCCTCATCCTGCATCAGGTGGAGTCGGGCTTGGCCCTGCGCATGGCCATCCTCTATCAAGCCCTGGCGCCGCAGCTCGAAGATGAAGCAGCCTAGACGTGTCCCCTCGGGCCGAAAGGATCACATGATGCCGTCTGTCGCTGCCTGTGTGCCGCGCCTGGCCTGCCGGGCTCTTCCCCCCGAGACCCTGCTCCTTCCCTCCGTTCACCTCTTCGACCCCGGTTCCGAACTGGACACGGTGGCGGACCTGCTGGTGGCCAAGGGGCGCATCGTGGATGTGGGGACGTCCGTCAAGGCGCCGGCCGGGGCCGAGGTGCTGGAGGACCTGCGCGGTTGCTGGGTATTCCCCGGTTTCGTGGATATGCATGCCCATCTGCGCACCCCGGGGCAGGAGTACAAGGAGGACGTTGCCTCCGCCGCCCGTGCCGCCGCCGCCGGCGGCTTCGTGACGGTGGTGGGCATGGCCAACACCAGGCCGGTGGTGGATGTGGGCCCGTTGGCTTCCTGGGTGCTGGGCGAGGCGGCGGCCCGCGCCGACGTCTGCGTGGGGCAGGTGGGGGCCGTCAGCCGGGGATTGGCCGGTGAGACCCTGGCCGAATTGCGGGAGCTGGCCGAAGCCGGTGTGGTGGCCTTCTCCGACGACGGGCGGCCCCTCACCAACGCCAACCTGCTGCTGTACGCACTGCGCTACCTGCGGGGCACGGGGAGGCCGGTGTTGCTGCATCTGGAGGATGCGGCTTTGGCCGCGGGCGGCAGCATGCATGAAGGCAAGTGGAGTGCGCGGCTGGGGCTGCACGGCATCCCCTCCAGTTCGGAGTCGGGCCCGCTGGCCCGCGACCTGGAGGTCATCCGTTACGCCGCCGCTGAAGCGGCGGCCGTGGCGGGCGTCTCCGGTGCCCGGGCGGCGGCGGGCGGCGGGCCCGCCGCCGCCGGCGCGGAGTCGGCGCCAACACCCCTGGTCCACTTCCAGCACCTCTCGGCGGCGGAGAGCGTGCGCCTGCTGCGGTCCGCCAAGGCCGAGGGTCTCCCCGTCAGCGCCGAGGTCACCCCGCATCATCTGCTGCTGACGGACGAGGCGGTACGTTCCTTCGACTCCAGCCTGAAGATCAACCCACCTCTGCGTTCCGCCGGAGATAGGGAGGTGCTGGTGGCCGCCCTGGCCGAGGGGACCATCGACTGCATCGCCACCGACCACGCGCCCCATGCGCCCCATGAGAAGGAGGTGCCTTTTGAGGAGGCGCCCTCCGGTACCGTGGGCCTGGAGACGGCCTTCGCCGCGGTGTACGGCGGCTTGGTGGTCACGGGGGCGGTACCGCTCCGGCGGGTGGTGGACGCCATGTCGGCGGCGCCCTGCCGGGTGTTGGGCCTGCAGCCGCCCCGGCTGGCGGTGGGTGAGCCCGCCCGGTTCTGCGCCGTGGACGTGGAGGAGCGCTGGCGGGTGGGCAAGGAGGATCTGCGCGGAAAGTGTCGCAACTCCGCCTTCCTGGGCGCCGAGGTTCAAGGGCGGGTGCGGTTGACCGTGGTGGACGGCGCCCGGAGATACCACCGTGTATAGGGGGAGCACCCCGGGTTACGTGGTCCTGGAGAACGGCCGGGTCCTCACCGGCTTCGGGTTCGGGGCCGAAGGCGCGGTCTTCGGCGAGATCGTCTTCAACACCGGCATGACCGGGTACCAGGAGATCGTGACCGATCCCTCCTACCACGGCCAGATGGTCATTTTCACCTACCCCATGTTGGGCAACTACGGGGTCTCGGATCACAACCTGGAATCTGCCGACGTCCGCTCCCGAGCCGTGGTGGTGCGTGAGGTCAAAAACACCAACTACAACCGGACCTGCCCCGGGGCTTGGGTGGATTGGCTGGCGGAGCGGGGCGTGGTGGGAGTGGGGGGCGTGGACACCCGCGCCCTCACTCGGGTCATTCGCGAGCAGGGGGCCATGACCGCCTGCGTGGCGGCGGGACACGATGTGGGCGTGAACCGGCTGTTGGCGGAGATGAAGGACTTCCCGGTGCTGTCCGGTCAGGACCTGGTGCAGCACGTCACCTGTGACGAGCCGTATCTGGTGTGGGAGGGAGGGCCCCTCGCGGGAGAGCACCCCGGTGGCCGGGGGCCGGAGGTCTTCGCCGGGAGCGGGGCGCCTCACGCGGCCGATGGGCGGCCGTACAGGGTGGTGGCGTACGATTTCGGCCTCAAGCGTTCCATCCTGCGTCGGCTGACGGCGGCGGGCTGCCTGGTTCTGGTGGTGCCGGCCGCCTGCCCGCCCGAGGAGGTGCTGGCCTACCGGCCGGAGGGCGTCTTCCTCTCCAACGGGCCCGGCGACCCGGCGCCGCTCACCTATGCCGTCGACAACGTGCGTCACCTGTTGGGTCGGGTGCCGGTGTTCGGTATCTGCCTGGGACATCAGTTGCTCTCGCTGGCGGTGGGGCTCTCCACCTACAAGCTGAAGTTCGGGCATCGCGGTATCAATCACCCGGTAAAGAACTACGCCGGGGGCTTCATCGAGATCACCAGCCAGAACCACGGGTTCGCGGTGGAGGCTCCTGCCGCGGTGAGGGAAGCCGTGGAGGCGGGGGCGGATGTGTCGGGCCTTGCGCCGTCGGTGCTCACGGTGGAGACAGCCTTCGGGCCCGCCCGCGTCACCCACCTGAATCTCAATGACGGGACGGTGGAGGGTCTCAGACTGGATGGCGCGCCCGCGTTCAGCGTGCAGTATCACCCGGAGGCGGGGCCCGGGCCGCACGACTCGCGGTACCTGTTCGCGGAGTTCGCGGCGCTGATGAAGGCTCGGCGGTCGGCTGCCGGGTAGCGGTCCGCTGGTGGAATCGCCGCAGGAGTGGGTGGCGCGGCGAACAGGGAGCGGGTGACCGGCCGCTGCAGGGCAGTGGCCGGCGAGCAAGGAGGGACAACGTGGCCGTCGACAAGCAGGCCCAACCGCGAGAGGTCAAGATGCGCCTGCCGGAGGCTATCGCCCCCGGTGCGTACGCCAACGCCATGCTGGTGCAGCACAGCAAGCAGGAGTTCGTGCTGGATTTCGCCTGTGTGGTGGGCGGTAGCGGGCAGGTGGTGGCGCGGGTCATCACCTCTCCCGAGCACCTCAAGCGCATGGTGACGGGGCTGCAGAACGCGCTGGAGCGCTACGAGCGCTCCTTCGGCAGCCTGCAGGCGGAGGCACAGCCGGAGTTCAAGATCGGGTTTCAGCCGTCGTGAGGGAGGGCCGCGGCCGCTAGAGGCTGGCGCCGGGCGGCCCGTAGCGTGCTTTTGCCGAGGGGCCTGGATGGTCGGATAGGCAAGGAGGAAGGCCATGATCGCGGTGGGTGAGAAGGCACCTCTGTTTGTGGCGGAGGGGACGCAGGGGGAGGTGAGCCTGGGCGCGTTATTGGAGAGAGGGCCGGTGGTGGTGTACTTCTTCCCCAAAGCCAACACCCCCGGTTGAACGCTGGAAGGGGTGGAGTTCAACCACCTGCTGGACGATTTCCACGAGCTGGGCCTGGAGGTGGTGGGCATCTCGGTCGATGCCGCCAAGACCCAGGCGGGGTTCGCCGCCAAGCACGGTTTCCGTTTCCCCATGATCGGTGACAAGGAGCGCAAGATCGGCCCGCTCTACGGCGTCATGAAGAACGCGGACGGCACCGGCAGCACTCAGCGCGACACGGTGGTCGTGGGCAGGGACGGCATCGTGGTGCTGGCCTACGAGAAGGTGAAGGCCGCCGGGCATGCGGCGCGGGTCCTGGAGGACGTGAATGCCGCGCGGGAGGGGTGGCCGGCGCCGGCTCTGCCCGCCTGCTGCCGGAGCCGCACTGCGGGCCGTGGCTCCCCGAGGGGGCCGGCCGGAGGACGCGGCACCTGACCGGATTCCATGCTACGAATTGCGTATGAGTGATACCAGGAGAGACGCAGTGAGCGGCCCGCCGGCACCCCGTGCGCCGTGCGCCGCCCGCGAGGATGGCTTCCGCCGGCCCCGCCGGCGTCTCTCTTGGCGCAGGTGGGCCATTTTGGGCGCCGCCCTGATCTTGCTGCTCCTGGTCGTGCTCCCGCCGGCGGGGTGCGGGGAGACGGCGGCTACCCTGGAGCAGCCGGTGGTGGAGGGCGGTGTCATTCGCGGCAGGGAGTCCTCCGGGGTGTGGAGTTACCTGGGCGTTCCCTACGCCGCGCCGCCGGTGGGTGATCTGCGCTGGAAACCTCCCCAAGCCGTCATCCCCTGGAAGCAGGTCCGGGTCTGCGATGAGTACGGCCCTTCCTGTCCCCAACGCACCGGCCTTATGCAGATCGGCCTGCTGAGCGTGGGCCACACCAGCGAGGACTGCCTTTACCTGAACGTGTGGACGCCGGCGGAGTCGCCCAAGGACAGGCTTCCGGTCATGGTGTGGATTCACGGTGGCTCCTTCACCGGCGGATCCGCCTCCATGCCACTGTACTCCGGCGAGACGCTGGCCCGCCGGGGCGGAGTGGTGGTGGTGGGCATCAACTACCGCCTGGGTCCCTTCGGCTTCCTGGCCCACCCTGCCCTGAGCGCCGAATCACCCCGGGGCATCTCGGGCAACTATGGGCTGCTGGATCAGATGGCGGCGCTCACCTGGGTCAAGGAGAACATAGGCGTTTTCGGGGGCGATGCCACCCGCGTCACCGTCTTTGGGGAGTCGGCCGGGGCCATCAGCGTGCTCCATCTCATGGCTTCACCGCTGGCCCAGGGGCTCTTCCAGCGCGCCATCGCGCAGAGCGGTGTCCTGTGGGAGGGAGGCCTGGGCTCCATCACGGGCACCACGCTGGGTGACGCGGAGCGGGCCGGCCGCGAATTCGTGGAGAGGCTGGGGCTGAGCGGAGCGTCAGTGATGGAGGGCATGAGGGCCCTCACCTCTGACCAGCTCCTGGCCGGGACTGGTGCCGCGCAAAACCCGCTGTCCCTGGGTCTGAGCTTCGGCCCGGTGGTGGACGGTCATGTGCTGCCCGACACGGCCACGCGGGTGCTCGCCGCCACCAAGCAGATGGACGTGCCCTTGCTCATAGGCTCCAACGCCGATGAGGGAGAGCTGTTCCTCTCCGCCGTGGGTCAGCTGACGCCGGACCAGTATCGCGAATATGTGCGGGACTTGCTGGTGGAGAGCGCCTCGGCGGTGCTGGCGCTGTACCCGGCAGACACCAAGGAGGAGGTGTCGAAGGCGCTGAGCCGCATGGTGACGGAGATGGGCTTCGCCGCCACGGCCCGTTTCGCCGCCATCTGCATGAACTATCCCGGCATCAAGTCCCCCGCTTACCTCTACCAGTTCACGCGGGTTCCCACCGAGGCCATCAGACTGCCGGGCGTGCCGCAGGGTGCCTTTCACGGCCTGGAGATACCCTACGTGTTCGGCAAAGCCGACACCTTCGGTGTGCAGAACCCGGTTGATCACAGCCTCTCGGAGGAGATGATAGGTATGTGGACCCGGTTCGCCGCCACGGGCAACCCGAACAAGCCGGGGAGCGACTTCTGGCCCACCTACGACCGTTCTGCCGACCGCTATCTGGAACTGGGGGATACCATCGTGGTGAAATCGGGGCTCTACAAGCAAGCCTGCGACCTGGCCGATGTCATTCGGGTGGCGAAATGAAGCCGGGGGCGGAGAGGTGTGTCGCTGGGACCATTGTGGACCCGGTGACGGGCGAGGTCTACGCCGGCGCCATCACGGTCAGCGGGGGGCGCATCGCGCGCATCGAGCGAAACGATGCGGTGCCCGGACCGGGCCCGCGACGCTTCATCCTGCCCGGCCTGGTGGATGCGCACGTGCATGTGGAGAGCTCCATGCTGACGCCCTCGCAGTTCGCGCGCATGGCCGTTCGCCACGGCACGGTGGCCACTGTCTCCGACCCGCACGAGATCGCCAACGCCTTGGGCCTGCCCGGTGTGGAGTACATGATCCGCAACGGCGCCGCCGCTCCCTTCACCTTTGCCTTCGGCGCTCCCTCCTGCGTCCCGGCCACTCCCTTCGAGACGGCGGGAGCCGAGCTGGGGCCGGGGGAGGTGGACGCGCTGCTGGCCCGCCCGGACATCCGCTACCTCAGCGAGATGATGAACTTCCCCGGCGTCCTGGCCGGTGATGCCGGGGTGATGGCCAAGCTGGCCTCCGCCCGCCGGTACGGCAAGCCGGTGGACGGGCACGCACCGGGACTGCGTGGTGATGACCTGCAGCGCTACATCGATGCCGGCATCAGCACCGACCACGAGAGCCTGGACTACGAGGAGGCCCGGGAGAAGATCGAGCGGGGCATGAAGGTGCTCATCCGCGAAGGCTCGGCGGCACGGGAGTTCGATCTCCTGGCCGGCCTCATCGACGAGTTCCCGGAGCGCTGCATGCTGTGCAGCGATGATCTGCACCCCACCGACCTGGTGCGCGGCCACATCAACAGCCTCCTGCGCCGTGGGGTGGCGGCCGGGCTGGGGCTGACGAACCTGCTGCGCTGTGCCACGGTCAACCCGGTGCGCCACTACGGGCTGGAAGTGGGATTGCTCCAGCTGGGCGACCCGGCCGATATGGTGGTGGTGGCCGACCTGGAGGACTTCGACGCCGTGGAGACCTATGTGCGGGGGGAACTGGTGGCGGTGGACGGTGCCGCGCTGTGGCAGGCGGAGCCGGGCGAGGAGCCCAACATGTTCGCGGCGGCGCCGGTGAGGGAGGAGTCGTTCGCGGTGGGGGCACGGCCGGGGAAGATCAACGTCATGGAGGCGCTGGACGGCCAGCTGGTCACGCCCCGGCTGCAACTGACGCCCACCATCAGCGCCGACCTGGCCGTTGCGGACCCCAGCCGCGATCTGCTCAAGATCGCCGTGGTCAATCGCTACCGCCCGGCACCGCCGGCCGTGGGGTTCATTCGCAACTTCGGCCTGGCGACAGGGGCTATGGCCTCTTCAGTGGCGCACGACTCGCACAACATCGTGGCCGTGGGGGCTTCGGACGAAGCGCTGGCGCTGGCGATCAATCGGGTGAGAGAGAACCAGGGAGGTTTGGCGGTGGCGACGCCGGAGGGGGTGTATGAGCTGCCATTGCCGGTAGCAGGGCTGATGAGCACTCAGGACGGCTGGGAGGTGGCCGAGGCCTACGACGCCGTGGAGCGCGCGGCCAAAGACCTGGGCTCCACACTCACCTCGCCCTTCATGACGCTGTCTTTCATGTCCCTCCTGGTCATCCCCAGCCTGAAGATGAGCGATGAAGGCCTGTTCGACGGGGACAGTTTCAGTCCTGTTGATCTCTTTGTGAGGTGAACTGAAGCTGAGCATGTCGTGCCAGCTCCACCGCTTTCCAGGCCGTGCGCCGGTTGCGCCGGCCCAGGAAGCGCATGGCTGCCCGCAGCGGGCTGCAGCGGCCGGGTGCCTCGTTGCCGGGCGGCGCGAAATACCCCGGGAAGCGGGCATCGGGGTGACCGGCATCGTCGATGGAAAGGCGCGTCATGAGCAGGAACCCCACTCGCCGCACCATATCCTGAGACGACAGGCTCCAGGAGGGGGCAAGCCGGCGTCCCACCGGGGTCTTCTCCAAGAGCCTCGTGGCCAGGTAATCGGCCAGTTCCGTGGTATCGGCCTGGTCCACCCATTCCTGCGCTTGCTCTTCGCTCAGCGCCCGCGGGTCGGCCAGGGCAATCGCCAGCAGGCGCGTCTCGCGCAGGCCTCTCTCCCACAGGGCCACGGCCAGAGTGTGGTTCGGGCGCAGGTCGCGGGCCAAGTCCTCCAGGAAAGGGAGGTCAACTCCCAGGGCAGAGCCCGGGGGCGCGCCCAGGCGCTCGAGGGCCCCGGCCAGTAGAGGGTCGGCGTGTGCGCGCAGCGTGTCGATGATCTCCTCCGGGGACATATACTCATAGTAGCAGTGGCCAGAGGGAGGGAGGGTTAGTGGATAACCGGCAGGGCTCGAGCAAGGGGACGCTCATCATGGGCGTGCTCTTGGTGGCGCTGGGGATTGTGTTCCTCGTTGCATCGCTTCTGGGAAACAATGTCGTGGGCACGTGGTGGCCGCTCTTTATTATCGTGGTGGGTCTCCTGTTCTTCGCGCCTCTCTTCCTCCGTGAGGCCTCGTGGGGGGCATTCGCCATCCCCGGCTCTGTGCTGACCATGACCGGTGTGGTGCTGCTGTTCCAGAACCTGTTTGATGCCTGGCAGACCTGGGCCTACGCCTGGGCGCTAATCGCCCCGTTCTCGGTGGGGGTGGGGTTGTACATCTTCGGGGCGCACGCCGCGCAGCCGGGGCTCAAGGATGCCGGAGGCGTGGTGATGAAGGTGGGGCTGGTGCTCTTCCTGCTGTTCGGATTCTTCTTCGAGGGCCTGGTAGGGGTGAGCGGCAACCTGTCCCTGCGGATCGTGTGGCCCATCCTGCTGATCCTGCTGGGAGCCTGGATCATTCTGCGGCCCATGTTCCGGCGGGCATCGGGCGGGCCGCAGGCCGCGCCGGCGGGTCAACAGCCGGGCGGTTCCCCCGCCTCCGATCGACCGTGGCCCCCGGCCACGCCCTCTCTCGCGCTGCCGGCTGAGCCCATCATCCCTCCCGGTGTGCCCCAGGCCCCGCAGTCACCACCGCAACCGGCGCCGGCCGAACCGGCCCAGGTGGTGGAGCCGGCCCAGGTGGCCGAGGTGGTGGAGCCGCCGGTGGAGGGCGAGGCAGCGGTGGAGCCCCTGCCCGGGGCGTCCCCCAGAGAGGGGTGACCATGGCCGAAGGTGGGGGCTATCGCTATCGCTCGCTGTTCTGGCCGGTGGTCCTCATCGGAGTGGGGGTGGTGTGGCTGCTGGCCAATCTCGGCGTGATCTCAGGTTTGAGTGTTGCGGCGCTGCTGCGCTTCTGGCCGCTGGTGCTGGTGTTCATAGGGCTGGACCTCCTGATAGGGCACCGCGCCCTTTGGGTGGGCGGCGTGCTGGGCCTGCTGGCGGTGGCGGTGGCCGTGGTCCTCTACGTCGGGGCGGCGAACTGGGGATGGGGCATCGGCGACGAGAGCATCAGCACCCATCGTTACACCGAAGCGGTCGGCAATGCTGCGTCGGCTGAGGTGAGACTCGACCTCTCCGCGGCGCCCTCCTACCTCACGGCCGCGGAGGATGCAGCCGTTCTGTTCGATGCCACCATCACCGACCGTGGCGAGCCCACCTACGAAGTGAGCGGTGGCTCGGAGAGGAGGGTGGGGCTGTCACTCGATCGCTCCGGTGGATGGTTCGACTGGTCACTGGGGGGTGACCTGCGCTGGGACGTGCGGCTGGGCAGGGGCGTGCCCCTGGCTCTGCGCATGGACCGCGGCTCCGGGTCGGTGGAGGCGGATCTCCGCCGGGTGCAGCTGACCGCCCTCACCTGCGATGGTGGCTCAGGTTCTATGAAGCTCCTACTCGGAGGACAGGGCGGGACCGTGCTTCCCCTGCAGTTCGGTGGCGGCTCGGGTAGCACGGAGGTAGAGATAGCGGAGGGGACTGCGTTCGAGGCTGAGGTCAACATGGGTTCGGGCGGCTTCCGCATGACGCTGGGCCCGGACAGCATGGCCACCGTGCGCTGCAGCGGCGGAAGCGGCGGATTCCGCCTGGACGTGCCCGACGGCGCGGCGCTGCAGGTGGAAGTGCGGGACTCCGGCTCCGGCTCGGTCAGACTGCCCTCGGGCATGAGCGAGATCCGCCGCGGCGATGGCGACGAGGGCCTGTGGGAGACGCCGGGCTTCGCCGGGGCCGCCGACCGGGTGACGGTCATCGTGGAGAGCATGGGCTCCGGCAGCGTGCGGATACAGTAAGGCGGGCGCGTAATGGCGCAGGGACACCAGCATCCCCCTGCGGCGGGCGACCATCAGGCGGAGGCCCAAGCCGGGGGCGCGAGCCGGGCCCGCGAGCATGCCCACGAGCACGCCCGCCTGCCCGCGGACCCGGAGCCGCGCCTGCTCCTCAGCCTGGCGCTGAACGCCGTCATCCCCGTGATCCAGGTGGTGGCGGGACTCAGCGCCAACAGCCTGGGCCTGCTGTCGGACGCCGCACACAACGCCGGCGACTGCTTTGCTCTGGGCCTGAGCTGGGGGGCGGCCCGCGCCGCGCGGCGTCCGGCCACGCCGCGTCGCACCTTCGCCTACAAGAGGGTCGAGATCCTGGTGGCCCTCATCAACTCGGCGGCCCTGCTGGGTGTGTCGACCTTTGTGGCGGTGGAAGCCGTGCGCCGTCTGCTGGACCCGGAGCCGGTCAACGGGCTTCTCATCATGCTGGCGGCGGCCGGTGGTCTGCTGGTCAACGCCGCGGCTGCGCTGCTGCTGCGTGGTTTTCAGCGCAACCTCAATGTGCGGAGCGCCTTCCTGCACCTGGTGGCGGACGCCGTCACCTCGCTCAGCGTGGTGGTGGGCGGCGTGTTCGTCTACCTCTTCCGCTGGTACTGGGTGGACTCGGCCCTCTCCATCCTGCTGTCGCTGTGGATGGCGTGGCAGTCATGGAAGATCCTGCGCAGCTCGGTGAACGTGCTCATGGAGGGGACGCCGGAGAGTCTCAGCCTGGTGCAGATCGATGAGGCCTTGCGCCGGGTGCCCGGCGTACGCGGCATCCATGACCTGCACGTGTGGGCCATCGCCTCGGAGGACTTCGCGCTCTCCGCCCACGTGGAGATCGACGACGCCAAGGTCTCCGAGTTGGGCGAGTTTCTGACCGGTGTCAAGGACCTGCTGCGCGAGCGCTTCGAGATAGGGCATGCCACCCTGGAGGTGGAGTTGGCCGGAGGCACCTGCGCCGGCGCCGCCTGCGTGCTGGATCTGCGGGCATTGGCCCCGTCGCCGGGATCCCCCGCCGGCACCGGTTCGGCGGGTGCGCCTGAGGGGCCGGCGCAGCCCATCTGAGGCGGCACCGGCTACAATCACTGCGCGATGTCCCATTCTGATGCCGCATGCCGCCCGGCCGCCCTTGCACCTCAGGGGTGTGGCCGACGGCCCGGCGAGAGAGGAGTGACGTGCTGCCGGATCTATGGGAGCTGGGACCTGCGGAGGTCATCAGCGTGGTGGGCGCCGGCGGCAAGAGCACGCTGCTGGAGAGCCTGGCGCGCGAGTACGAGCGGCGCGGTGGGCTGGTGCTCCTCACCACCACCACCAAGATGATGCCGCCCCGCCCCGGTGGGCGGCCACTGATCACCGGGGAGACGTTGGAGGCCGTGATGGCCGGCTTGGATCGGTTGCAGGAGGCCGGGGGGTTGGCTCCGGTCCCCGGCTCTGGGCATCTGCCGCCTGTCACGAACGCAACGGCGGCCACCGCGGATGGCGCCTCCTGCTCCGCCGCGCCGCCGCCGACCCTCTCTGCGGGCGCCCGGCTCAGCCCGGTGGTGGGGCGCAGCGTCCTGGCCAACGGTAAGCTTGACGGCCTCCCCCTGGAATGGATCGCCGCACTGCGGGACCGCGCGGAGGTGGCGGCCGTGGTGGTAGAGGCGGATGGCGCCGCCCGCCTGCCGCTCAAGGCGCCGGCGGAGTACGAGCCGGTGGTGCCGCCCTGCACCTCGGTGGTGGTGGCCATGTGCGGGTTGGAGGCCCAGCGTGCCTACCTGGAGCCCGACCAGGTGCATCGGGCGGAGTTGCTGGCGGAGTTGCTGGACCTGCCTCTGGGGGCGCCGGTGCCGCCGGAGCGACTCCCCGAGGCACTGGTGCTGGGCTATCAGGACGCGGTGCCCTCTTGGGCGCGCTTCCTGCTGCTGTTCAACAAGGCGGATCTCATCCCGCCGGACCCGGCGTTGGTGGAGGCGGCTCGAGAGGCGCCGGTGGAATCCTGGCTGGGCGCGGTGGGGGCGCGGCCGGTGCCGCTGCTGCAGTGCCTGCGGGCGCGCGACGCCGCGCCCGCCGTGGTGATCCTGGCCGCCGGCCGCGCCTCACGCATGGGCGGGCGTCCCAAGGTGCTCCTGTCGTGGGAGGGCCGCACCTTGGTGACCCGCGCGGTGGAAACTGCGGGCTCATTGCAGGCCTCCGGCCCCGTGATCGTGGTGATCGGGCACGAGGCCGAGAGGGTGAAGGCTGAGCTGGACCGAGCCGGGGCGGCCGGAGGGTTCCCCCGCATACTGGTGGTGCGGAATCCCTGTCCGGAGGAGGGTATGGGCTCGTCGTTGCGTCGGGGGGCGCTGGCGGCCGGGCCACGAGACCTGGTGGTGATGCTGGCGGATCAGCCCTTGGTGACCACGGCCACGCTGGAGCGTTTGCTGGCCGCCTTCCGTGCCCACCCCACTGCGGCCGGGGCCGTGCTGGGCACCGGCAGCCCGCCTGGCGAGGGGGAGTCGGGCAAAGGCGCGCCGACGGCGACGGGTACGTGGGGGCCGCCACTCGTCATCCATCGCTCATTGGCTCCGCAGCTGGCGTGCTTGGCGGGTAGCGACGGGGGTGGCCGAGGACTGCTGAGCCGTTACGAGACCAGGTTACGCCGGGTGCCGGCAGTGGGCGGTGAAGCCTCTGATATCGATACCGAAGCCGATTGGACCGTCCTGGGCGTGGGGCTCCCCCCGGATGGAAGGTGAGCGTTCCCCACGCGGAATGAAGGACGGGCGTGGCACGCGCGGGCCAAAGCTGTTATGCTGGCGCGCCATGTTGGTGGAGGTAACGTCAAAGGCAGCGGCCCGGTGAGTGTTCGGCAGCTTTCGCTCTTTGTGGAGAACAAAGCAGGGCGTATCGCCCAGATTGCCGGTGTGCTCGCCGCAAGGAAGATCAACATCTTCGGCTTCTGCCTGGCTGACACCGGTGACTACGGCATCGTGAGACTGGTGGTGGACAAGCCGGAGAGCGCCGGCGGCGCGCTGCGCGGTGAAGGTTTCACCGTCACGGAGAACGCGGTAATCTGTGTGTCGCTGCCTGACCAGCCCGGTGCGCTGGCCACGTTGGCAGCCGTGGTGGCCGGTGCCGGCTGTAGTATTGACTACCTCTATTGGGGCGCTCGGGAGTCTGTCATCTTCATGGCCGACGACGTCCCCAACCTGGAACGCACGCTTACGGAAAAGGGGCTTTCATGCTTGGTAGATGCCGATATTGCCTGAGCTGAAAGGGCCATCTGTCCGTTAGCGTGAGCCGGCTCCAACCGGCCTTAACAGTTCCAGGAGAGCACAGATGCATAAGATCCTTGTCGCGGCCGTTGCCGCTTGTTTGGTTGTGGTCGTACTCTTTTCCGGCTGTGGCGGCACCACCACCGGTTCCTCCGAAGCCTCCGCCGGCACCGACGCTACCACTGCGCCCGCAGGCACCGCGGCTGCGGATTCCCAGGGCGGCCAGCTCACGGGAGACCCCATCGTCATAGGCGCCGTGGTCTCTACCACCGGCCCCAACGCGCCTCTGGGCGAGCCGGAACGCATGGCGCTGGAGTTGTTTGAGAAGCAGATCAATGCCGCCGGCGGCGTGCTGGGGCGTCCCTTGGATGTTGTGGTTCTCGACGACCAGAGCAATGCCAAAGAAGCGGTGACTGCCACTCAGCGCTTGTTGCAGCAGGAGAAGGCCGTGGCCGTCATCGGCGCCAGCGGCTCGGCCTCCACGCTGGCCATGAAGGCCATCACCGCGCAGGCCGGCATCCCGCAGATCGCCATGGCGGCCTCCAACAACATTACCAGCGAGCCGCCCAGCGACTGGATCTGGCGCGTGGCTCCCAAGGACGACCTTGCCGTGGAGCGTGCCGTGTCCCACGTGGCGGAGGGGCTGCGGGTGACCAAGATCGCCGTGCTGTACGACGAGAACGCCTTCGGCTCCTCGGGTCTGGCGCAGATTGAGAAGGTGAAGGACCGGTACGGGATTGAGGTGGTGGCCAAGGAGTCCTACAAGACGGACGAGACCGACCTCACCGCCCAACTGACCAAGCTCAAGGGCTCCAATCCCGAAGCGCTCATAGTGTGGGGCACAAATCCCGGCCCTGCCGTTGCCGCCAAGAACCTGAAGCAACTGGCCTGGGACATCCCCTACGTGGGTAGCCACGGCATCGCCAACGCCAAGTTCATCGAACTGGCGGGGGAGGCGGCCGAGGGCGTGACCTTCCCCACCACCAAGATCCTCTTCCCGGAGTCCATCACTGATCCGGAGCAGAAGGCTCTCATTGAGAAGCTCATCACCGACTACACGGCGGAGTTCGGCCAGGCGCCCAATCACTTCTCCTCGCACGGCTGGGACGGCATCGCCGTGCTGGTGGCGGCCATTGAGCAGGCCAAAAGCACGGAGCCGGCCGCCCTGCAGGCTGCGCTCAACGGCCTGACGGATTTTACCGGCGCCGACGGCATCTTCACCTACACCGCCACTGACCACGATGGTCTGAAGGTGGACGATCTGATCATGGTCAGGGTCGAAGGCGGCAAGTGGGCGCTGGCCCAATAAGAAGGTTGGGGGGAAGGCGGCGGCTCGTGGGGGGGCCGCCGCCCCATCTCTCCGGGGCTCTCAACCATGACCTTTGAGCAGCTACTGCAGTACATCTTCAGCGGCCTCACCAGCGGCAGCATCTATGCGCTGACGGCTCTGGGCTTCACCCTCATCTACAACGCCACCGGGCTCATCAACTTTGCCCAGGGCGAGCTGGTGATGCTGGGCGGGTTGAGCGCCGTGGGCCTGTATCAGGCCGGGTTGCCCCTGCCGGTGGCTTTTCTGGGTTCGCTCACCATTGTGTTGATCGTCACCGTGCTGTTCCAGCAACTGGCCATCCGACCTCTCCTTTCCCGCGGCGTGCTGGCGCAGGTCATCGCCACCGTGGGGGCCTCGCTGGCACTGCGCACGGCAGCCATGATGATCTTCGGGCGGGAGGCGCTGCCCCTGCCGGCCTTCTCCGGAGACACGCCCATCCGTATCTTTGGTGCCAGCCTCAACCCGCAGACGTTGTGGGTGGTGGGCAGCACGTTGCTCATCGTGCTGGCGCTGCAGCTCTTCTACCGGCGCACGCTCACGGGGAAGGCCGTTCGGGCCTGCGCCGTCAATCCGTTGGCCGCCCGCCTCATGGGCGTCTCCTACTCCAACGTGGTATTGCTCAGCTTCGCCGTGAGCGGCGCTATCTCAGCGGCGGCGGGTGTGATGATCACGCCTATCAGCTTCATGACCTACTCCTCAGGGGCGCTGTTGGGGCTCAAAGGCTTCGCCGCCGCCGCGCTCGGGGGGCTGGGCAATCCTGTGGGGGCGGTGGTGGGAGGCGTGGCCTTGGGCATACTGGAGGGCCTGGGTGTGGGGCTGGTGTCCTCCGGCTACAAGGACGCCATCGCTTTTGTCATCCTGCTGTTGGTGCTGTTCCTGCGACCGCAGGGCATCTTCGGTGGGAAGGCGGTGGAGCAGGAATGAGCGGCGGCACTTCGTCCCGCGTGTCGCGTTTCGTGCCGCGCAACTGGAGTTTTGCCGTGTTAGCCGTTGCTGTGCTGCTGGTGCCGGCTTTCACCCGTGACACCTATATCCTGAGCATCTTCGCCTTCATGGCCACCCGTTTCATGGTAGTGGTGGGCCTGTGGCTCCTACTGGGCCTGGCGGGCCAGATCTCCCTGGGCCACGCCGCCTTCGTGGGCCTGGGCGCCTACGGGTCGGCCATCCTGGTCACGCGGGCGGACGTCAACCCCTGGCTGGCGCTGGTGATGTCGGCCGTGTTGGCCGCCGCCATCGCCGGGCTGATCGGCATCCCCACCCTCAAACTCAAAGGCCACTACCTGGCCATGGCCACCATGGGCTTCGGCGAGATTATCCATATCCTTCTCATCCAGCTCAAGGGTCTCACCAACGGCACAGACGGCATCACCGGCATCCCGCCGCTCAGCCTGGGACCTCTCAATTTCAGCGATCCTCGTTTGTACCATCTGCTGGTGTGGGTCGTGGCGCTCATCTTCTTCCTGTTGGCACTCAATCTCACCAACTCTCGGCTGGGGCGTGCCCTGCAGGCCCTGCGGCGCTCGGAAGTGGCGGCGCAATCACTGGGGGTGGACACGTCGTGGCGCAAGCTGCAGGTGTTCATGCTCTCGGCGGTGGCCGCCAGTATCGCCGGGAGCTTTGACGCCCACTATGTGCAGTTCGTGAGTCCGGATTCCTTCACTCTCAACGTCTCCGTCATCCTGGTGTGCAGCGTGGTGATCGGCGGCTTTCGCAGCGTGTGGGGTGCCGTGTGGGGGACATTGCTCATCACCATCCTGCCCGAGATCATCAAGCGCTTCAATGAGGACGCCGTCAACCTGGTGTTCGGGCTGCTCATCATCGTTATCGTGGTTCTGCTGCCGGTCAAGAGCGGCCCGCTGGCGCGTCTGCAACTACTCCTGCGCGGACGGGAGCGTCTCTGATGGCACTGCTGACCCTGGAAGGGGTCTCCATGCGCTTTGGCGGTCTCGATGCGCTGCAGGACGTGGGCTTCCATCTCCACGAACAACAGATCAAGGCGCTGATAGGTCCCAATGGGGCGGGGAAGACTACGCTCTTCAACTGCATCACCGGCGCGCTGCGGCCCACCGCCGGCCGTGTCCTGCTGGAAGGACGGGACGTCACCGCGTGGCCGGCCCATCGCATGTGCCACGAGGGGGTGGGGCGCACCTTCCAGCACAGCCGCCTCTTCGACGACATGAGCGTGCTGGAGAACGTGATGGTCGGTCGGCATGCCCGCACCTCGGCCGGGCTGCTCTCGGCCTTCCTGCGTCTGCCACGCCACCGTCGGGAGGAGGCGGAGAGTCGGCAGGCAGCCATGGACGCTCTGTGGCGGGTGGACCTGGTGGATCGGGCGGATCAGCCGGCCTCCAGCCTTCCCCTGGGTGAGCGGCACCTGCTGGAGATGGCCCGAGCGCTGGCCACAGAGCCACGCATCCTGCTTCTGGACGAGCCGGCGGCCGGTCTCAACGACGAGGAGACGGAACGCCTGGCGACCTCAGTGCGCCGTATCCGCGACGAAGGCGTCACCATCCTGCTGGTGGAGCACGACATGGGCTTTGTCATGGATATCTCTGATGAGGTGGTGGTGCTGGACTACGGACGCAAGATCGCCGAGGGGCCGCCGCTCATGATCCAGGCCGACGAAGAGGTCATCCGCGCCTATCTGGGCGAGGAGCTGGAATGAGCGCTCTGCTGAGCCTGAAGGGCGTGCGGGCCGGGTATGGGTCCATCGAGGTGTTGCACGGCCTGGACCTGGGAGTGCAGGCGGGGGAGATCGTCAGCATCATCGGTGTCAACGGCTCGGGGAAGAGCACGCTTCTGCAGGCCGTTTCCGGCGTTGTCCCTCTGCGGGGAGGCTGCATCGAGCTGGAGGGGGAGCGATTGGACACCACGGGGGTGGAAGGCATTGTGCGCCGTGGCGTGGTGCAGATTCCCGAGGGGCGACAGCTCTTCGGCCCCTTGACGGTGGAAGAGAACCTGGAGTTGGGCGGCTACTCGCGGCGCGGAAGGCGCGGGAGACACGCTGGTGGCGACGGCAGGGCTCGGGTGGGCTCGGGGCCGGCGGGCGCTGCCGCGCGCCTGGACCAGGTCTACGCCCTGTTCCCGCGCCTGGCGGAGCGCCGCCGGCAGGCCGCGGCCACGCTCTCCGGGGGCGAGCAGCAGATGCTGGCCCTGGGCCGGGCGCTCATGGCCGAGCCGCGCCTCCTGTTGCTGGATGAGCCCTCCATGGGATTGGCGCCACTCATCGTGCGTGACATCTTCCGCGTGCTGCGGGAGTTGAACCAGCAGGGACTGACGCTGCTGCTGGTGGAGCAGGACGCGCGCACCGCGCTCAACCTGGCCCACCGCGGGTTGGTGATGGAGCGCGGCCGGATCGTGCTGGAGGATCGGGCCGAGGTGCTGCTGGCCAGCCCGGACGTGCAATCCATCTACTTCGGACAGGGCGGCGGTCGTCACGGGCGGGGTACCCGGCCGGCCGGACAGGGCGGAGGCTCGGCATGAATCAGATTTGGAATCCGGAGTACGAGACCATGGGCCGCGACCAGTTGCGCGAGCTGCAGTGGAAACGGTTGCAGATGACGCTGCGCTGGGCCTACGCCAATGTTCCCTTCTATCGCACGCGCTGGGAGGCGGCCGGGTTTGCGCCGCCGGACCTGCGCTCGCTGGAAGGGGTGTCCAGAATCCCCTTCACCCACAAGGACGATTTCCGCGCCGCGTACCCCTACGGCATGTTCGCCGTCCCCCTGGAACGTGTGGTTCGGGTGCACACCTCCTCGGGCAGCGCGGCCAGCCCCACGGTCATGGGCTTCACCCGGGGAGACCTCAATACCTGGGCGGAGCTGTGCGCCCGGGTGGCCACGGCCGGTGGCGCGCGCTCCCACGACGTGGCCCAGATCACTCTGGGCTACGGGTTGCCCACCGGCGCTTTCGGCCTGCACGCCGGCCTGGAGCGGCTGGGAGCCACCGTCATCCCCGCCTCCACCGGGGCCAGCAAGCGGCAGCTTCTCATCATGCGCGACTACTCGGTCAGCGTGCTGGTGGCGTCTCCCTCCTATGCCCTGCACTTGGTGGACACGGCCGACGAGTTGGGCTTCGATCTCTCCCAACTCACGCTGCGCACGGCCCTGCTGGGGGCCGAGCGCTGGGGCGAGGGCACGAGGGGCCGTGTGGAGGGCCGGCTGGGCCTCAGCGCGGTCGACAACTACGGCGTTTCGGAGGTGCTGGGCCCGGGCTTGTCCTTCGAGTGTCCCATGAAGCAGGGTCTGCACGTCAATGAGGACCATTTCCTGGTAGAGGTGGTGGACCCGGGCAGCGGCGAGGTGCTCCCCGTGGGGGAGGAGGGGGAGTTGGTGTTCACCTCTCTCACCAAGGAAGCGGTCCCAGTGGTCAGGTATCGCACCGGAGATCTGGCGCGGCTCAGCGCCAAGGCCTGCGCCTGCGGCCGCACTCTGGTGAGGCACTCGCGAGTCACGGGGCGCACCGACGGCATGCTCAAAGTCCGGGGCGTCAATATCTTCCCCGCGCAGATCGAGCGCGTGCTGGAAGAGGTGGAGGGCACCCACCCCCAGTTCCAGATAATCCTGGATGAGAAGGCGTCTCTGGACCAGATGGAGGTGCGCGTGGCCGTCAAGGCGGAGTTCTTCCCGGACAGCATGCGCAGCCTTCTTGACTTCCGCCGCCGCCTGGAGGGACGCCTGCAGGAGGAACTGGGTGTCCGTGCTACAGTCATGCTCGTGGAGCCTGCCAGCCTGCCCGAGGACATCGCTGCTCAGGGGCAGGTGGTAGACCGGCGGGATAAGAGCTAGGATGCGGCATGGCTCTTGAACCAGGTCTCCACGCGTCTGTCAGCACGGTGGTGGTGGATGGCATCACCGCGATGGCTCAGGGTACCGGCCCGGTGCGTAGTCTTGCCACTCCGGCCATGGCTGTGCTCATGGAGAAGGCGGCTGTGCGGGCCGTCGCGGAGCACCTGGCTGCCGGCCAAGGCACCGTGGGCAGCCACATAGATGTGTCGCACCTGGCGCCCACTCCGGTGGGCATGTCGGTGCGTGCCACGGCCAAGCTGGTCCGGGTTGAGGGACGCCGTCTGCTGTTCGAGGTGTCGGCGGAGGATGTCAGCGGTGTGGTGGGGCGCGGCACGCACGAGCGGGTGGTCATCAACCTGGACGCGTTCGAAGCCAAAGTGCGCGCCCGCTAGCCTGGGGTCCGCTCAGCGGAAGCGTTCGGTGGGTTGCCGCGCCTGGAGATGGTCCTCCAAACCGCGCAGTAGAAGGAACAGGCCCGTCACGGCGAAGATGAACGCCGCCATGGGGGCCAGCAGCGTCCACTGGTTGACCTGGATGGAGGCGCGAGCCTGCCCTATGAGCCCCGCCCACTCGTGGGTGATGGAGTAGTACATGGGGGGGTCCATGGAGAACTCGGTGCCGCCGAAGAACAGCTGGAAAATGCCCAGCTGCCCCAGGAGATTGAGCGCCAGCAGGGTCTCGTGGAGGACCATGAGCGTGATGTCTTCGCGCAGTAGGGGCAGGACGTGCCTGCTGCCTATCCAGACCCGGCCGGCTCCCAGCGCACCCGCCGCGTCCACAAAGGGCCGTGAGCGTAGTTGATAGGTCTTCTCCCGCACCAGCACTGCCACGCTGGGGATGCCCACCAGGGTCATGAGGGCGGCTTGGATCAGTGCCAACTGCCAGGGCGGCACCACTGAGCCCACGTTGATGCGGGCCATCGCCAGGTACACCACGAAGAAGGCGGGTATGGCACTCAGCAGGCCCGCGCGGGCGGGGGCCTGACGGCGGGAGGCGCGCAACCCCAGACCCACGCCTACCGCACTCCCCACCAGGACCCGGGCCAGACCCACGGCAAGCGCGCCGATGACGGTGAAGCGGGCTCCGTAGAGGAGCAAGGAGAGAAGATCGTATCCCCAGCGATCGGTTCCCAGCCAGTGGCGCAACGAGGGCGGTTGCGGCGCGTAGAGCGTCACCGGGCCCTGGGCCGTCTGCACCACCGCCAGCCGTTCCGCGTTGTCCTCCCCGTAGGGAGCCAGGGCGGGCCCGGCCAGTGCCGCCACCAGCAGCAGGCCGGTGAACAGCAGGCCGGCCCACAGCTTCCAGTTGAGGCGCCCGCGCGCGCCGGATGCGCTCTTCTGCCGTGGATGGCCCATCGTCAGCGCCGGGTCGCCCAGCGCAGGAGGGCTACGACCACCCACGTCCCCATCCACAGTGCTGCAAAGACCACCATCATCAGGAACATGGTGTTGATGGCCACGTTGGGCTGGTAGGAGTGCCAGAAGACGTAGGTGAAGGCAAGGCGACCCAGCCCGGGAATGTTGAAGAGGTACTCCACGATGAAGAGGTTGCCCACGATGAGGGCGGCCAGCCGCGAGGAACCGGCTTCAACGTGCAGGAGCGCATGGGGCAGCACATGGCGGCGCAGCAGTTGCCCGCGACTCAACCCCTGCGCCAGCGCCGTGCGGATGAACTCCTGACCCAGCGTGGTGCGCACGACGCCTGCGGTGCCCTTGAGCAGAAAGGCGGTGGGGATGACCGAGAGGACGATGAGCGGAAGCAGTAGGGCCTGTTGCTCGCTGGAAATGGTGGCCACGCGGGCGATCCGCCACCCGGTGGCTTGGTAGACGGCCACCGCGGCAATCTGCAGGACCAGCACCAGGATGAAGTCGGGGATGGAGCCCACGCCGCTCACCAGGTCGTGCAGATGCTCTCGCTTGGTGCCGCCCAAGGCCAGTCCCAGGCCCAGGGAAAGGGTGAGTGCGATGGCGCAGGCCAGTCCGGCGTAGGGGAGCGAGGTTGCCAGGGCGCGCCCCGCCGCGGGGAGGAAATGGTCGGTCTGGTTGAAAGCACCGCGCTCGTACTGCAGGCTGGAGCCGTCCCGGAGGCCGGAAATGTAGTCGGCTGCGGTATGCCAGAAGGCGCTGGCGTGTAACTCCAGTCCGCCGTCAGAGAGCCGGACGGCTTCGGGGAGGGCAGCCAGGAGGAAAACTGCCAGGATGGTGCCCAGCAGCCCCAAGGTCCCACGCCGCAACTCGCCACCACGCCCCGTGGCGCCGCCGTCCGCTGAGCCCAGCGCCGGAGGTGGCCAGATGCTCACGGCCGGGTGCGCCTCTGCCCGCCGGTCACGACCGGGTGGGGCGTGCCGGCGCTGCTGGGAATTGTGATAGCATGGATGCGCCAGTCAGGCCGACGACCGCCTGGTGCGCCGGTGGGTCACCCTTTGCGAATCCTGGGTTCAACCGCTCTGGTTACCTCTATGGCGCCGGGCATTGGCTCATGCATGGGTCGGAAGGCGTCGTGTTCGCGGATGGAGGTGCTGCCAACCTGCCGCGCCGCCTGACTGCGAGACACTGCGCTACAGTAACGCGGAAGCGACGAGGCTGATGATTGCACCATTGCTCCCCGCCGCCAAGCCGGTTGCGCAGGGCAGTGAAGCGCATACCGGCGGGCGACCGGGCGCGCAGTGGTGGTCGGGATCATCGGCCACGAGAGCCAGCATTGGTGAGGGCGAGGGAGGTTGCAGGATGGGCAAGGCAGTTATCGATCTGAGCGGCAAAGTGGCCATTGTCACCGGTGGGACCCGGGGCATCGGGGCCGAGATGGTGCGCACGCTGGCGCTGCAGGGCGCGGATATCGCCCTCAACTACCGCAAGAGCGTCGACGAAGCGGCCGCCCTCGTGGCGGAACTGCAGGGCATGGGCCGCAAGGCCATCGCTGTGCAGGCGGACGTGTCCAGCCTGGCTGATGCAGAGAAGATGGTGGCCAAGGTGGTGGAGGAGCTGGGTGGTGTTCACATTCTGGTCTGCAATGCCGGCATGAACTGGGACGGCGTGATCTGGAAGATGACGGAAGAGCAGTTCGATCGCGTCATCGGCGTTGACCTGAAGGGTACCTGGAACTACCTGCGCGCCTGCGCTCCCTACTTCAAGGAACAGAAGTACGGCCGCTTCATCAGCGTGACCTCTATCAACGGCATCCGCGGCAAGTTCGGGCAGACCAACTACTCCGCCGCCAAGGCCGGTGCCATTGGCCTGACCAAGGCTGCCGCCAAGGAGCTGGGCAAGTACGGTGTCACCTGCAACAGCGTAGCCCCGGGCTTCATCCTCACCGAGATGGGTGAGAGCATGCCGGCCGAGTTCAAACAGGCCGCGGTGGACGAGTCTGCCGTCAAGCGGGCGGGTGTCCCGGATGACATCGCGTGGACTGTCGCCTTCCTGGCCTCCGAGTTGGGCCGCCACATCACGGGCGAAGTGATCAAGGTGGACGGCGGGCAGTACATCTAGCACCGCCTGTTCATAGCGCCTTCGGTCGTTCGGGGGGCTCGGTTTTGAGAACCGAGCCCCCCGGGCTATAATGCCGGCGAATCGCCGGGACATCCTGGACACGACGCGTCAAACAAAGGAGTGACATGAGCCTGGATTGGTTGCCCCGAGACAACGAGATCAAGGACCACCGCCTGTTCAAAGGCGAGGAGTACTGGGGCACGGAAGCGCCGTGCACCGTGTATGAGAAGAAGCCGCTGGTCGATCCCCAGGGCAACGTGGTCCCCGGTCTGTACACGGCGTGGATCCGTCTCAACAACCCCGCGCAGTACAACTCCTACACCACCGAGATGGTGAAGGGCGTCATCGCCGGCTTCTGGAACGCTTCCACCGCCCGCGACGTGGTGGCGGTCGTCTTCACGGGAACCGGTAACGCCGCCTTCTGCAGCGGTGGCAACACCGTGGAGTACTCCGAGTACTACTCGCGCAGGCCCAAGGAATACCAGGACTACATGGACCTGTTCAACGGCATGGTGGACTCCATCCTCAACTGCAAGAAGCCTGTCATCTGCCGTGTCAACGGCATGCGTGTGGCCGGTGGGCAGGAGATCGGCATGGCCGCCGACCTGGCGGTATCGGCAGATACGGCCATCTACGGCCAGGCCGGCCCGCGCCACGGCTCCGCCGCTGTGGGCGGCGCCACGGACTTTCTCCCCAGCTTCCTCTCCATTGAGGACGCCATGTGGAGCGGCTTCATGTGCGAGATGTGGTCGGCCTACAAGATGCGGGCCAAGAACCTCATCACCAAGGCCATCCCCGTTCTCAAGAAGGACGGTGAGTTCATTCGCAACCCGCTGGTCATCACGGATACCTACGTCAAAGACGGCGAAATCGTCTACGGCGAGATGAAGACCGGCGCAGAGGCCAAGGCCGCCCGCGAGATCATGGCTTCCTGCGAGTACGACTTCTCGCAGCTGGATGCTGAGGTCAACAGGATCGTCTGGCAGATCGCCAACCTGTTCGAGGGCAACGTGCAGATGTCCGTCGACTCCATGCGCATGAAGAAGCGCTATTTCTGGGATCAGGCCAAGGTCCTCATGCGCCAGTGGTTGGGTCAGAACATGATGCTGGATGCCTTCCTGGGCTTCTACGCCTTCAGCACGCGCAAGCTCACCGGCAAGGACACCATCGACTTCCTGAAGTACCGGCAGGCGGTGGCCGAGGGCCGGCGGATGGAGCTGGACGTGCTGGAAGAGGTCATGCCCAAGCCGCTGCAGAAGTAGGGTCGGCTTCTCGCACACCTTTCCCGCTGGGGGCGGGGGCGCCGGGGCGCCCCCGCCCCCAGCCTTATTGAGGCCCTCATTCCCGTCTTCCGGACGAGGGCAGCCTGCCCCCTCTGTCCCTGGGGATTTTCTGGCATCATGAGGACATGAACCAGCCGCTGCTCACACTCCAAGGCATCGACAAGCACGTGACCTTCATCCTCATGGGTGCCATGGCTGCGGTGGTTCTGGTGGCCACCGCGCGCGAGGCATCCACCGGGGGGGTTGACAAGGCGTGAGTGGTTGGGGGCGCCGGCGGAGGGAGCGCCTGCTCTTCGTGTCGCGCCGGGCGATATTCCAGGCGCCGGAGTGGGACGTCGGTTGCATGGTGGAGCATAAGGGGGCCATGTTTGTGGTGACGCGCTGGTTTGAGCTGGCGCCCACGCACAACGCCCGCGGCGGGGCCATCCCGCAATGGGAGGTGTGGGGGAGACCCGCACAGCCCGACGAGATCGGCACGGCAGTGACGGACGCGGCCGAGTGCCTATTGGCCGAGGCCGTGGCGGAGCGTGCCGGCTCACAGGAGGAGGGCGTCTCCCCGTCGGGGCCGGCCACGGCGCCGGATGACGGCCCGGCGCAAGGCGGGCGCAGCGGCACATTCTGATTGCCCGGTCAATCAAGCGGCATATCCTGGAGCGAGCCTATTTGGTAGACTTGCGCCGTCTCGGGCGGCGCCCGGTCGCGGCGTTCGCCAGTTCGGACGGCAAGTGCTCGCAGGAGACCCCCTCTCGGTGCATTCTGGCCGGGGTGGGGCCGGCGCCACGTTGGACAACTGCACGCGT
Organism: Gaiellales bacterium; assembly: GCA_012719395.1. GTDB lineage: Bacteria > Actinomycetota > Thermoleophilia > RBG-16-64-13 > RBG-16-64-13 > JAAYAL01. The sequence goes on from JAAYAL010000025.1 coordinate 138,976, forward strand.
GAGTGTGGATCAGGAAGGGATGTGGTGAATGTTCAAGGTCATTAGCAACGAGGAGATAGCGCCGCAGCTGCACCGCATGGTCATCGAGGCGCCGCGCATTGCCAAGGCGCGGAAGCCGGGGCAGTTCGCCATCGTGAGGCTGAAGCCGGGCGCGGAGCGCATCCCGCTCACCATCGCCGACGATGACCCGGAGGCGGGGACCATCACTCTGATCATCCAGGCGGTGGGCTACAGCACCAAGGAGATCGTGGCCACGCAACCGGGTGAGTTCATCCAGAACATCGCCGGGCCGCTGGGCAAGCCCACCGATATCGAGGTGTGGGGCAAGGTGGTGTGCGTAGGCGGCGGCGCCGGCACGGCCGTGCTCTTCCCCCTGGCCAAGGGGCTGGCGCAGGCCGGCAACGAGCTGACCACCATCATCGGCGGCCGCAGCGAGAAATACGTCATCCTTTTCGATGAGCTCTCGGCCTTCTCCAAGCAGACCATCGCCACCACGGAAGATGGCTCTCTGGGCGAAAAGGGCTTCGTCACCGGCCCGCTGAAGAGGCTCCTGGATGATCCGGCCACCAAGCCGGATGCGGTCTATGCCGTGGGCCCCGTGCCCATGATGCGCGCCGTGTCGGACATGACTCGGCCCTACGGGGTGAAGACCATCGTGTCACTCAACCCCATCATGATTGACGGCACCGGCATGTGCGGCGGCTGCCGCGTGACGGTGGGCGGCAAGGTGCAGTTCGCCTGCGTGGACGGCCCCGAATTCGACGGGCACGATGTTGATTATGCCGAACTGGCCGCCCGCCAGAACGCGTATCAGGAACTCGACGAGCACGGCTGCCGCCTCGACGCGGCCCTTGCCTAGGGAAAGGAACTGCTGAGGATGGCTGAGATTTCCGTCAAGGAGAAGATGGCGATCGAGCGCACCAAGATGCCGGAGCAGGACGCTCTGGAGCGGTCGCGCAACTTCAAGGAAGTCAACTTGGGTCTGCCGCTGGAATGGGCGGTGCGCGAGGCGCAGCGCTGCCTGGCCTGCAAGAAGCGCCCCTGCGTGGACGGCTGCCCGGTTAACGTGCACATCCCCGAGTTTCTGGCCAAGCTGGCCGACGGCGATGTGGCCGGCGCGGCGCAGATCTTGCGCGTGGACAACGCCCTACCTGCCACCACCGGCCGCGTCTGCCCCCAGGAGTACCAGTGCGAGGGACAGTGCCTGCGGGGCAAGAAGGGCCAGTCCGTGGCCATCGGCTGGTTGGAGCGCTTCGTAGCCGACTGGGCGGCCCAGAACCTGGCGCCGGACAAGGCACCCGCGGCCCAGACGGGCTTCCGGGTGGCCGTGATCGGTTCCGGGCCCGGCGGCCTGACGGCGGCGGGTGAGTTGGCCCGCGCCGGGCACAAGGTGCGCGTGTTCGAGGCCCTGCACGACACGGGCGGCGTGCTCCGCTACGGCATCCCTGAGTTCCGTCTGCCCAAGCGCATCGTGGACCAGGAAGTGCAGAACCTGCGCGAGCTGGGCGTGGAGATCGAGACCGATGTCATCGTGGGCCGCACCCTCACCCTGAGCGAGATCCGCGAGGAGTACGACGCTGTCTTTGTGGCCAACGGCGCCGGTCTGCCCATGTTTCTGCACGTTCCCGGCGAGAACCTGAAGGGCGTCTACTCGGCCAACGAGTACCTCACCCGCGCCAATCTCATGGGTGCCTGGATGGATGACCCCTGCGGCACGCCCATCGCCCGTGGGAAGCGCGTGGTGGTCTTTGGCGGCGGCAACGTGGCCATGGACTCGGTGCGCACGGCCAAGCGGCTGGGTGCCGACGCCGCCATCATCGCCTATCGCCGGGGCAAGGATGAGATGCCTGCCCGCAAGGAAGAGGTCAAACACGCCGAGGAAGAAGGGATTGAGTTCCACTTGCTGGTGGCTCCGCTGGAGATCCTGGGCGATGAGAAGGGCTGGGTGCGCGCCGTCAAGCTGCAGAAGATGGAATTGGGCGAGCCTGACGCGTCCGGCCGGCGCCGTCCCGTGGCCGTGGAGGGCAGCGAGTTCGAGCTGGCCTGCGACGTGGCAGTGGTGGCGCTGGGCACCACCGCCAACCCGCTGCTGACTGCAGCCGAGCCGGACCTCAAGTTGGACAAGTGGGGCAACATCCTGGCGGACGAGAACCAGTCCACCTCCATACCCGGCGTCTTCGCCGGTGGCGACATTGTCCGGGGCGGCGCCACCGTCATCCTGGCCATGGGTGATGGCAAATGCGCCGCGCAATCCATCAGCGAGTTTCTCAAGGGCAAGACGCCGAAAGCGCCGGAGAAGGCGGCGTAACCATCGCGGGTTTTGCCTTCGAGTGTGGTAAGCCGGGGTGCCTTGCAGGCGCCCCGGCTCCTTCTAGTGTCCTGCGTCATAAGTAGTTTGACAGTAGGCCAGGAAGATGCCATAGTGGGTTATGGCCGAGATGACCCCTGCCCTGGTTGTTGCCGATGAGGACCGCGTGACCCTCGAGGCATGGACA
>JAAYAL010000001.1 GCA_012719395.1 Gaiellales bacterium
ACGGTGGGGGGCCGGCCTCCGAACTTTCGGCCCCGATCCTTCTCCTTGGCTTCCCGCTCCGCAATGCGTTGGCGGGCATCGGCGGCCTTGGCTTCGGCCTGCTCGCGGGCTTCGGCCTCAAGAGCGAGCCGCACAGCGGGCCTTTGGGCAGGAACTTGACGAACTATCCCAAGACGCCCCGTTGTGGCCGTCTACGGCCGGAGGTGCGCTTCGCTCCGCCACCTTCTACGCCACGCTGCAGACGTACTTCAAGAAGGCCGGTCTCCCTCCGGCCGGGGTGCACATCTTCCGGCATTCGGCGGCCAAGCTGCGGCGTGACGCCGGTGAGTCCATCGAGCAACCGCAGGCAGGCCCGATCATCAGCCTCGTTGGCATGCCGTTGGCACGGGACCAACTTCTTCAGGCTTTCAAAGGCGGACCGCACAGCACGGTACGCATCGCGTCAGAGGTCGGCCCGGATCTTCCCTACCAGCTGAGGAGTGAAGGTTCGTGATGATTCGAGAAATCCGGGAATGTTTCTCGGCGGACTCTGGTTCCGCTGGAGCATCCTTTCGATCGCGGCCATGAAGGCTTCGGGACGCAGGTCGTAGGCATGCACGAGAAACTCATCAGGATCCTGCACGTCTATGTCATACAGGGAACAGCATTCCGGCGGGAAGTACCTGGCGTTGCACGTCACTAGAACATCCGCACGGCCGCGAACGCAGGCCGCGAGCACATGGCGGTCCTTCTCGTGATTGGTCATAACGTTCTCCAGTGACTCGTAGCCGGTCACCATGGCCTCGGGGAACGCGCTCATCATGCACGACACTGTGTGGTGCAGCTGGTTCGGCGCCAAATCGGGGCGGTCATCCAGGACGTTTCTCACCATCTCATCCAGAATCCGCTCGGTCCAGATGACCCGGTAGAGCCCGGCTTCGGCAACAGACAGCAGTACATCCCTCAACCGGGCAGGGTATAGAACGTCCGCATCAAGGAGCGCGACAAACGGCAAAGGTCGAAAGCCCCCCCGGACCAGCCGACCTAGAGGCCGAGTCTGGCGCTCTCCGCAGCCAGCTCAGCAAGAGTGGCCGAACGCGCCTCATCCCTTCGCTTGCGGTATGTCATGAGGTCCGCAAAGCGGATGCGACGATGCGTTCCGTTCTTTCGATAGGCGATCTCTCCCCGCTCGAGGAGGCCAATCAGGAATGGGCGCGAAACCTTGAGCAAATCTGCAGCTTCTTGGGTGGTCAGTTCGTGATGGACTGGCACGACAGCTACAGCGTTTCCCCTCGCCATCTCCTTCAAGACGGTCTTCAAGACCCGGTAGACCGACTTGGGCAGCGGGAAGCTCTCGCCGGTGGGGCCGACAAGTGCGGGAATGCCGTGCTTCTCGGCCAGATACTGCTCTAGATTAGCTACGGCAGCAGTCTCTTGCGCATCTGCCGCTACGGGCTGATCTTCTAAATAGGCAGGACCGGTGCTTCTCATTTCCGTTCTCCGAATCATGCAACTCATTTCTTACTTGAGCATACACAGGTGTCGCCATAAACGCAATATTCGAAACGCGGACCGCCGACGGAGAGGAGGGAGCGACCTGGAGCTTCGTTTCTTTCCAGGATACCGCTCAGGCGGTGTGTCAGCATGCTCCGATCACTCACATGAAACCGCGCTGCGAGCGCGGCGGCCATCCTACACCACCAGCGCCGCAATGATCCCCGCCGCCTCTTCTGAGAGCGCCGGTACGGCATGGCTGTACGTATCGAGGGTGAGGGACACGGTGGCGTGACCCAGCCGCTCCGAGACAACCTTGGGGTGGATGCCGGCGGCGAGAGCCAGGGTGGCGTGGGTGTGGCGGAGGTCGTGCAGGCGGATGGCGGGTAGGCCGGCCTTCACGACCGCCCGGGCAAACGCCCGGGTGATGCGTTCCGGGTGCAGCGAGTCGCCGTTCTCACGCGTGAAGACCAAGCCGGTGTCCACCCAGCCCGGGCCCCAGACCAGCCGCTCCTCACGCTGCGCCTTCCGCAGCCGTTTCAGCTCGGCCACGGTGGTCGCGTCCAGCGAGACCAGCCGATTGCCGCGACGGGTCTTGGGCTCACTCACGATGATCTTGCCGTCCAGGGGCACCAGCGAGCGGTGGATGGAGAGACGGCCGGCGCCAAGATCGACGTCTTCCCAGCGTAAGCCGAGCGCCTCCCCCCTCCGCATGCCAGTGAGCGCCATGGTCAGCCACAGCGGGTACAGGCGTGTGCCCTTGGTGGCGTTCAGGAACTGCTTAAGCTGCGCGGCGTTCCAGGTGCTCACCTCGGCACGTCCCGCTCCTCCCTTAGGCGGGTCGGCGGCGTCCACCGGGTTGCGGACCAGGTAGCCCCAGCGCACGGCATCCCGCAGGGCCCGGTGCAGCGTGGCGTGGATCCTCCTCACCGAACTCGGGGCCAGGCCCGTCGTCTCCCCGCGCAGCTTGCCGTCCTCACCGAGCACGGCGTAGAAGGCGTTGATCGCGGCCCCGTTTAGCTTCTTCAGCTGGGTCTTGCCCAAGCGCGGGATGATGTGCCGCTCGACGTGCGTGGTGTAGGAGGCCAGCGTGGTGGGCCGGATGGTCGAGGCGATGGCCGGGAGCCACTCCTCCTTCAGGTACTCGGCCAGCGTCAGCTTCTCAGCTATGACCCCCAGCCCATGCTGCTGTTCGCCAAGGGTGGTGGTGAGCGCCTCTTGGGCTTCCTTCTTGGTACGGAAACCGCACTGGGAGCGTTGCCGGCGTTCGATGGTCTCTTTGAGTTCCCCGCCGCAGGCGGGACAGACCTTCTTCCGGCGCCGCTCCACCCACACTCGGCGTCCACAGGAGAGACAACGCTGTGCCGGCCAATCGCCGAGTTCGAGGATGTACTCCCAGGTGGCGCGCTTCCTAACGTGACCCTGCATCGTCGTCGGACTCTTCCGACTCCGGATGGGAGTAGGCGCTCACAAATCTGTCGATGGCCTCGTGCATGGTTTCCGTGGTCTGCGCCTGCGCTTGTTCGAGGAGTGCAGTCAGATCCTGTAGGTTCTCGATCCAGACACTCAAGTCCCCCAGCGTGTTGCGCACAGCGGAGAGACCAGCCAGTCCGGCGACGTGGCTCACTAGCTCCATGTACCGACCTTGCTCCGCAAGCGGAAGCCGCCTCAGAATCTCCGCCAATCGTTGCTCGAGCTGCGCCTGTCCTTCGGGGGTTCCGAACACGAGTTCGATGAGCACCCCAGGATGATGGCCTCTTCCCTCCTCTGCCCCAGGATAGGCAATGAGCGGCATCCGGCCCCCGACATCCGGTTCAGGCGGAAGAAGAAACCAGGCCACGGGAAGCTCGAAGGCCAGTGAGAAGGCCAACAGTTCATCGGCCGTGAAGTTGCGAATACGATCCTGACGTTCGATGGACCGCTCGGCAGCGGAGTAACTGGCTTTCGACCAGCGCACGCCCAAGTACGGCTCCAGCCGCTCCGCCGCTTCCTCCTGGGTCCAGCCGCGCCGCAGCCGCGCCATGCGCAGGTTGTAGGCGACAACCTGGTTGCCGGTGATCGGGACGTAAGTCGGCTCATGCTGATCCGTCATGCCTCCTAGCTTACCCATTTCCCGTCGCGCTGTCAACTGGCTCCACTACTAGTTGACTGTTTTGTTGACCATCAGCCGGACTCGCTGCTACTATTGAAGTGAGCACAACTGCTGACCACTCGACACTATGGTAGACCAGGATAGGCGGAGGGCTTGGGTCGGACGCCAGAACAACCTCTCACGCTGAGCCGGCTCCAGAACGGAGAACGCGCCACCATCACCGTCTTGGAGTTCTCCCAGCTGGTCGGTATCAGCCTGGGCAGCGCCCGCAAGGCGGTGCGCGCCGGCGAGGTGCCGAGCTTGCGACTGGGGGCGCGATGGTTGATCCCGGTGCCGAAGCTGCTGCAGATGCTGGGCGCGGAGGAGGATCGGGCGGAGTGAAGCGCCCATCCCGCTTCCAAGGGCGCCTCGCGAGTGTCGCCTCCGGCCTTCTGCGCCCCGCCCTCGGCCTGCGCGAAGCGATCCGCGCGGCGCTGCTGGCGGCCGCGACGCCGGGGGCGCGGTGAGCGTGGCCGCTGTGGATAAACCGACTTCCATCGAGACATCATACGAGAGTATCCCGGCGGAACTGCAGGCGCTGGCACAGTGGGTGGTGTGGCGATACGAGTGGCGCAAGGGCAAATGGACCAAGGTTCCGTACCAGGCCGCCCGCCCACGCGTTGAGGCATCAAGCACAGACCCCGCTACCTGGGGGACATTCGAGCAGGCTCTGGCCGCAGTGGCGGAGGCCGACGGAATCGGATTCGTGTTCAGCCCCGATGACCCCTATACCGGCGTTGACCTCGACGCCCTTACCCCCGAGACGGAATGGGCCATCCGGAAACTCGATTCCTACACGGAGAAGAGCGTATCCGGCCGGGGTGCCCACGTCATCGTCAAGTCCGCGCTGAAAGAGGGCAAGGGCCGGCGCAAGGGTGACTTCGAGATCTACTCGCAGTCACGCTACTTCGCCATGACGGGAGTGCCACTGGACGGCCGGCTGCACAGGATAGCCCCTCGCCAGGCGGAGGTTGATGCGGTGATGGGGCGTCTCCTCGGAGAAGACAAACCGGACGCGCCACGCCTGCCACCTACGCCGATTGATGCCAGCGACCAATGGATTCTTGAGCGGATGTTCAGCGCCAAGAACGGCCGCAATGTCTCCGCGCTGTGGATGGGCTACACCGATGGCTACACCAGTCACTCCGACGCGGACGCCGCCCTCTGCTGCCATCTCGCCTTTTGGACCGGCCGCGACCCCGAACGCATCGACCGCCTCTTCCGTCAGAGCAACCTCTACCGGGAGAAATGGGAGCGCGCAAGTTACCGCGATCCCACCATCGACGGCGCGATCAGGTTGACCAAGGAGGTCTACACGCCCGCAAGCGAGCGACCGTCCGGCGTGGTCGCGGAAGTGGAAGGCGGCACTTCGGACGTGTGTCCGAGGAAGACGGGCCCATTCAGTTGTTCTTCACCGCCCCAGATCTGCGCGACTACGTAAGCCCCACCATAGACTGGGTGGTGGAGAAGCTGTTGGCGAAGGGCATTTTCGCCATATTCGGCGGCAAGCCCAAGTGCGGCAAGACGACGTTTCTGTTCGGCGCCGTGCACGCCATCATGCATGACCGCCCCTTCATGGGTCTCAAGGTCCGCCCGGCACGCGTGCTCTACGTGACCGAGCAGAACAAGACCACCATCCGCCGCAAACTGGACGAATACGGACTGCTTGATTGCCCCCAGCTTCACCTGATGTTCCCTCGGCAGATGCTGGGGTTCACTTGGGCGGAGGTAATCGAGCAGGCCGCCGGCTACTGCAAAGAACACCAGATTGACCTCGTGATCGTGGATACCGTCAACGACCTCTGCCACCTGGAAAACAGCTTCAGCGATACCGAATGGCTGCAGGCTCTGGACCCGCTACAGGGTCTGGCACAACACGGGGGGTTGGCAGTACTCGCTAGCCTGCACGCCAAGAAGGAAGCGTCCGCCCTGGTGGACATGTTCCGGGGCTCGAACGCCATCGTGGGCAAGGCGGACATCGTGCTCGGTCTGTGGCGGGATGGAAGCGGAGCCGATACCACGCGCACGCTGGAGGGCATGAGCCGGCTGGACAACGGCTTCGACGAGCGCACGCGCATCGTCCGCGAAGGCCGCGAATACTTCACCGCTGGCACCGTCAAGGAGATGGTGCTGGCCGCCAAGCTGCAGGAGTATCTGGACGTCCTGCCCACGGACAGAGACGCGGCCATGACCAGGCAGGAAATCGCTGCAGCGCTGGACACGTCACCCAGCAGCGTGACTATCCACCTTCGCAAGCTGGCCGAGGCCGGGGAGGCTCACAGCGCCACACGGCCGGGACGAGGCAACACGCGGGTCTATTGGGCCGAGGCCGGCCATGAGTCCTAGCTTCGCGATGCTGGCAGGTGTCAGCCCCTATAGGGGGGCTGCCACCTTGCCACCTTCGTCGCTCGCCATGCTGCCAAGGTGGCAATCACTGCCAAGGCGTGTGGCTACCACCTTCTGCCACCGTGCCACCTTCACCACTAACAAGGGGTTTCCGCGTGAACAAGCCCAACTGTCCCAGCTGTGGCTTCAGCCGCTTGGAGCCCAAAGACGCCGACACGCCGCCGGCCGTGCTGGTATGGCGCTGCAGCCTGGCCGGAGACTGCCGCTACCTGCCGAGGATGAGGCCGGCCGAGGACAAGAAGGCGAGAAAGCAGGTGGCCGCATGAGCCTGGACTGGTCGCGCATCGTGACGCAGGCCGCCGCCATCGTGGAGAGCTACGACACGCCCGTCACCCTGCGCCAGCTCTTCTACCGCCTGGCGTCCACGCAACGGCTCCCCAACGCGCTGACGGCGTACAAGACGCTGTCCTCCACCACGGCCAAGGCCCGGCGAGAAGGCCGCTTCCCGGACTTGTCCGACAGGGGCCGGGCCATCTATCGCCCCGCCTGCTGGCAGAGTCCGGCCGAGATCCTCTGCGCCGTCAGCCGTCAGTATCGGCGCGACCGCACCGAGCACCAACCTTGCTCCCTCTACCTCGACGTGGAGAAGAACGGACTGGTCGAACAGCTCACCTCGTGGTTCGGAGCCTACGGCGTCCCCGTGTTGGCGCTGGCTGGTTACTCCTCGCAAACCTACGTGGACGAAGTACGCAAGCACGCGCAAGGGCAGCACCGCCCGGCCGTCCTCATCTACGGTGGCGACTACGACCCCTCGGGCGAAGACATAGAACGAGACTTCCTCAAACGAGCCGGTTGCTTTGATGAGGTGGTCAGGGTGGCCCTCACCGCCGCACAGGTCGAGGAATACCACCTCCCCCCTCAGCCCGGCAAACGCAGCGACGCCCGCGCCGCCGGGTTCATGGCCCGGCACGGCCGTCTGGTGCAGGTGGAACTGGACGCGCTCGACGCCCGTGACCTGCACGCCCTCTACCGCCTGGCCTTTGATCGCTTTTGGGACGTGTCCGCCTACGAGGCGGTCATGGAGCGCGAGGCGGACGAGCGCGCCCAACTGGAGGACCTCAGGGAGATGGTGGCGTGACGGCCCTCAGCCGCCCCGCCTGCCGCAGCGGCGTCGAGGACCCTGGGCGACTTGCCACCGGCAAGGACCGTCACGTCCCAAAGGCCAAAAGCCCGGAGCCGCAGAGATGCGCACTAACCGGGGATGGTGGCGCCGGGATCGAGGGCAACGAGGTGCAGGTCCTGCGGCTACCTCCAGCCGATGGCCCGGGAGGCCATGCTCGGCAGGTAGGCCAGCTGGGTGCCTTCCACGATGTACAAGACGCTGGTGGAGGCGGTGTCGATGATGCGGTACGCCTGGGCCCGCTCCTCGGGGGTGGCGTCGTCAGCATCCAAGATCTCCTGGGCGCGTTCCAGGTTGGCGTTCTCCTCGCGGTCGGCCCCCAGCTTTGCCTCCACCACCCCAGAGATGTCGTATTCAAAGGGCCAGGAGGGCTGCTCGGCAATCCGCACCTCAGTGTCAGGGTCCACGCCTTCGAGAAGCTCGATGAGATCAGCGGCGGTCATGGCGTCTCCCTCTCAGTCTTTGATCAGGGCTTCGACGATCTCGACCTCGTCCACCTCGTCGGGCGTGACCAAGTCCAGGGCCTGCTCCTCGGCTTCCATGCGGTTCAGGCAGTAGCCCGAGCCGATCAGCTTTCCGCCCAGGCGGGCGCTCCAGGTATTGGCGTAGCGAAGCGAGGTGATCTGTCCCGGGTTCTCGGCGACCCTGATGCGAAGCGTTCGCGGCATGCCTGCCTCCCCTTCTTCCGTTGTGGCAGGACCATTCATCACTCAGCTGGCCCCGCAAAGCAACGCATGGTGCTGCCCATCCCTCTCCCATCTGGAGGTGTTCATGAAGGCCGAAACCACGACTCTGGCCATCGAGCAGGTATCCATCAACGCCCTGCGTCCTGACCCCGCCAACCCGAGACACATCACGGCTGCCGAACTGGAGGCCCTGACCCGCAGCATCAGCGAGTTCGGTTTGGTGGACCCCATCTTGGCAAGGAGAGAGGACGGAACGGTCATCGGTGGCCACCAGAGGCTGCTGGCGGCACGCAAGCTGGGCCTTAAGACCGTGCCGGTCATCTACCTGGACCTCACCCTGGAGAAGGCCCGGTTGCTCAACGTGGGCCTCAACAAGATCAGCGGGGACTTCGACCAGGAACTCCTGGCCCGGCTCCTCTCCGATCTGGCGGAGACGCCGGACGTGGACTTGACCCTCACCGGCTTCGACGACAAGGAACTGACCCAGCTCCTCAAGTCACTCGATGCCCGCGAGAAACGCGACCGGCCCGAGAGCTTCGACCTGGAGGCGGCACTCGAAGAGGCGAGGCGGGAACCGAGGGTGAAGCCCGGCGAGATCTGGGCCCTGGGCGAGCACCGACTGCTCTGCGGGGATGCCACCAGGCGGGAGGACATTGAACGGCTGATGGCCGGCCAGACCGCATCCATGTGTTTCACCGATCCGCCGTACAACGTGAGCCTGGGTGAACACGGCGGACAGCAGGATGGGCAGAAGAAACGGCGCCTGGCCAACGATTCCCTCGCCCCCGAAGCCTGGGAGGCGTTCTGCCGGGGCTGGGCGGGCAACCTGGTCAGCTTCGTGACGGGCTCTCTATATATCTGCATGTCGACGAAAGAGTGGCCCACGGTGTCTCGGGTGCTCGAAGAAGCCGGCGCCCACTGGTCGGACACCATCATCTGACGCAAGGACCGGTTCGTGCTGGGGCGGGCCGACTACCATCGGGCCTATGAACCTATCTGGTACGGCTGGCCCCGGGAGGCCACACGCCACTGGTGTGGCGATCGCAGCCAGGGGGACGTGTGGGAGATCCCACGGCCGTCGGCATCGGAACTCCACCCCACCACGAAGCCCCTGGCCTTGGTGGAACGGGCCATCGAGAACTCCAGCCGGGTGGGAGACGTGGTGCTCGACCTGTTTCTCGGATCCGGCTCCACCTTGATCGCCTGTGAACGCACGGGCCGGGTCTGCTACGGGGCCGAGATCGATGCGCACTATGGCACCGTGGTGCTCGCCCGCTGGGAGAGCTTCACCGGAGAGAAGGCCCGGAAGGTGGAACCGTGAGACCACCTGGCCCCCCGACAAGCAGAGGTGGCCGAAGGAGATGAAACGGCATTGCCAACAGCGACTGCCCGACGGCAGCTTCTGCCGGGCGGCGCCCTTGAAGGACTCGGAGTTCTGCCTGTTCCATTCCCCCGAGCATAAAGCTGAGGTAGCCGAAGCACGCAAGCTGGGCGGACTCAGGCGGCGCCGGGAAGTGGCGGTGGCCGGGGCCTACGACTTCGGGGGTCTCAGCACCGTCGGGGACATCCGTCGGCTCTTGGAGGTGGCGGTGCTGGACACCCTCTCGCTCGACAACAGCATCGCGAGAGCCAGGACGCTGGCCTACCTGGCCCAGACCGCCTTGAAGGCCCTGCAACTGGGAGAGATGGAGGAACGCCTGGCGGCGCTAGAGTCGGCGGTGTTGGATCGAGAGCCCTCCCCCGCCTACGACTTTGACCTGGACTTGGATCCCCTGGACGACGACGTGAAGGAGCTTCTGCCATGAAACTGATGGATCGCATGGACACGCTGGAAGAGCACCTCAGCCCCAAAGAACTCGTGATCCTGTGGATGCGGGAGGCACATGAGTTCGGGGACCTGGCCACCTACGGGCGCTGGTTGCTGGAACAGCCTGACGATGCCTATCCCTTGATCCGGCTGCCCCGCCTCTTCTATGAGGGGAGCCCGGTATCCAAGAGCCGACTGTGCGAGCTGAAAGACCAGGAAACGCTTCGTGCCAGCTATCGCGATCTGCTGTTCCTCTACCACCTCCACTCCGTGCTCAACGAACTCGTGCGCAGCGTGCGGCAGGAACTTATCTGGCGCGGCTTGTGGGCGGCGGAGAGGAGACGAAGCCTGCTTGGGCAACAGCAGGCGCAGGATGGTGCGGTGCCTAAGGGCCTATCCCGCTAGGCCGCAACCAGGGCTGCCTGCAGGGCTGCGACTCGGGCCTTCTTGAAGGCGATGAGGCCACCGGCCAACATCAAGAGGGCCAGGTGGTTCTCGTCCTTCTTGGAC
>JAAYAL010000026.1 GCA_012719395.1 Gaiellales bacterium
CGCACGGAGGAGAACGGCGTGGCAGCGCCCGGCTCGAGAGTATTCGGGCGTGCTGCGCCGCTACGTAGCTTCCGTGACCGGGGCCGATACCGGAGCGGTGTTGGGCGGCGGCACATCCGTCTCCTGAGCTTCATCACCTCCCTCATCGGCGTCCCGGAACGCGGCCGGCCGGTAAGGGCCCTTGGCCCGGCGGCCCGCAGTCTCTGTAGGCGCACGTGAAAGAACAGCGGAGCACACCATGAGAGCATCCAACGTGATCCTGGAGGCGCTGAAGCGCGAAGGGGTCGACACCATATTCGGTTTTCCCGGGGGAGTCCTTCTACCCCTCTACGACGCCATCTATGATTCCGACATCAAACACATCCTAGTGCGGCACGAACAGGGCGCCGGCCATGCGGCCGACGGCTATGCGCGGGCCTCGGGCAAAGTGGGAGTGTGCCTGGCCACTTCCGGCCCCGGCGCGACCAACCTGGTCACCCCCATAGCCAACGCCTACATGGACAGCGTGCCCCTGGTGGCCATCACCGGCCAGGTGAGCCGTCATCTCATCGGCTTGGATTCGTTTCAGGAGGCCGACGTCACCGGCATCACCCTGCCCATCGTCAAGCACAGCTATCTGGTCAAAGACGCGAAGAAACTGCCTCGCATCATACGAGAGGCCTTCTACATCGCTGGCACCGGGCGTCCCGGCCCCGTGGTTATCGACATCCCGGTGGACGTCACCAAAGAGGAGATGGAGTTCGATCCGGAGGTCCTCCCGGCCATGGAGCTCCCCGGCTACAAGCCTACGGTGAAGGGGCATCCCAAACAGGTCAAGGAGGCGGCGCGACTGATCGTCAAGGCCGAACGACCCGTGATCTACGCGGGCGGCGGCGTCATCACGGCCGGGGCCTCCGACGAGTTGCGGGAGTTGGCGCTGTACGGCCATATCCCCGTCACCACGACCCTGACCGGCAAGGGCGCCTTCCCTGAGGACCACGACCTATCCATGGGCATGCTGGGCATGCACGGCACCCAGTACGCCAACTACGCCATGAGCAGGGCCGACCTCATCGTCGCGGTCGGCGTGCGCTTCGACGATCGGGTGACCGGCAATCTCGCTGCGTTCGCGCCTGAGGCCAAGTTCATCCATGTGGACCTCGATCCGGCCGAGATCTCCAAGAACGTGACCGTCGACGTGCCGATCGTGGGCGACGCCAAGAAGGTCCTCACCGACCTGCTGGCGGAGGTCAAGAAGCTGGACCTGTCTCCGGGGCGCCATCTGCCCTGGATGGAGCAGGTGGAGGCCTGGAAGCGGGATCACGCGCTCCTGGTCAAGGACTCGGAGAACGGGGAGATCATACCGGAAGCCGCCGTGCGTAAGATCTGGGAGGTCACCCGCGGTGAGGCCGTGGTCTGCACTGAGGTGGGCCAGAACCAGATGTGGGCTGCACTCCACTACCTCTCCCGGCATCCGCGGCGGTTCATCAGCTCGGGTGGGTTGGGCACGATGGGCTTCGGCTTCCCGGCCGCCATAGGGGCGCAGGTGGCCTGCCCGGATGCGCTTGTGGTCGATATCGCCGGCGACGGATCGTTCCAGATGACGATCCAGGAGTTGGCCACCGCCGTCCAGTACGGTCTGCCGGTCAAGGTCTGCATCCTCAACAACCAGTATCTTGGGATGGTGAGGCAGTGGCAGGAGCTCTTCTGGAACAAACGTTACAGTCACACCTGTGTGGAGTGCCAGCCCGACTTCGTGAAGCTGGCCGAGGCGTACGGCGCAGAAGGCTATAGGGCCGCCCATCCCGAAGAGTTGGAGGAGGTGCTGCGGATCGCCTTCGCCAGCGACCGTCCCGCCGTCATCGACATCCGTGTGAAGCGGGAGGCGAACGTCTTTCCCATGATCCCGGCGGGGGGTACGGTGCACGATATGATGGAGCGTGAACCATGAAACACACGCTGTCAGTCCTTGTGGAGAACAAACCCGGAGTCCTCACCCGGGTCGCGGGGCTGTTCGCCCGCAGAGGTTTCAACATCGACAGCCTGGTGGTGGCCGAGACCGAGAACCCAGTGGTCTCCCGCATGACCATCACGGTGGACGAGCAGGATCATCCGGTGGAGCAGGTCAGCAAGCAGCTTCACAAGCTGATCAACGTTCTCAAGATCACCGACCTGGACCCCGCGGGAAGCGTGGAGCGCGAGCTCCTGCTCCTCAAGGTCAAGGCTGATGCGCAGTCGCGCTCGGAGATCATGCAGATCGTGGAGATCTTCCGGGCGAAGATCGTGGACGTGAGCCCGGAGGTGATCATCATCGAGATGACCGGTACGCGTGACAAGGTGAGCGCGTTCATGGAACTCATGAAGCCCTTCGGAGTGGTGGAGTTGATGCGCACCGGGCGCATGGCGATGAGCCGCGGCAAGCGGCCCACTTAGAGCGTAGAGGTACCAGGACAGGAGGTAGCTAGACAACATGCTGTACGACAAAGACGCCGATCTTGGTCTCCTTGAGGGGAAGACCGTAGCCATCATAGGCTTCGGCAGCCAGGGGCACGCTCATTCGCAGAACCTCAG
>JAAYAL010000002.1 GCA_012719395.1 Gaiellales bacterium
ACTGGCGCCGCCCGACTGGTCGCCGGGCAAATAGATCAAATAGATAGAGCAGATTCCCGCATCACATAGAGTTCACGAAGTGGCCGGAGTTGATGCGCTCTGCTGACACAAAAAGTGGGATCTGAAATCTTCGAGTTTCAGATCCCACGCGAGCTGCTTTTGCCAGGTTCAGCCTTCTAGGCGGGCTGAAAGGCCGGGCGATCCTCCACGGGCTTGGGCCGTCTCCCAACGCATTCTGAAGCTGAACGCGTGGACTTCGACCTATAGCCCAAGGTTTGCGGTCCGTCATCCGGATTCTGGTGATCCAGGAAGAAGAAGTTCACGAACTGAAATCGGACGCCCATGCAAGCGGAGCGGCCTTGCTTCCAAGGCCGCTTCCTTGCGGTGCGCCTGGCATGGCGCTGATGTTGGAGGTGGAAGTCCTCTGCGAGCCGTGACGACCGGAATCGCTAGCCAAGGGCAACTGCGTCGCCGTGAGGCGGGGTGGGGAGGAAGCCGGCGGCAAACTCCGGAGCGGACGAACAGGAACCGGATAGAAGGCCGGTGCGGTGGGGTAAGCCAGCCGCGGATGGTGAGGCCCGATAGTCGTTCGGACACCGCATTGGTAAATCCGGCCGCGACCGGAGGAAGGATCAGCGTCTTACCCAGGGAGGTCTCCGCTTCTCTCGGGGCGGTCCCGAGCAGGTGTCCGGCGACGGGCAGCGACGGGAGCGGAGAAGTCAGCAGAGGCCATAGTAGGTCACCGACGCCCTGGCGTGGGTGGCTGAAGGGCCGAATCCTGAAGCAAGGAGCAGTCTGAGCCAACTCGATGAGTGTGGAGCGACAGCAAGGCAGGGCTTATCAAGGCGACCTCTTCGACGAGGCGCTGCTGAAGGCCCTGCGCCCCGATGCCAGCGGTGACGGCGGAACCGAACCTGCGGCAGGCGAGGAGTCACAAGCACTCGCGGCGCTGGCGCAGCAACGAGCCTTGACGCAAGACCTGATGGAGCGGGTGGCCTCCTCGGCCAACCTGAACCAGGCTTACAAGCGGGTGAAGGCGAACAAGGGGGCGCCGGGGGTGGACGGCATGACCGTCTCCGACCTGCGCTCCTGGATCGCCGACAACAAGGATGTGCTGGTGGCCCAGCTGATGCGGGGCGACTACCGACCACAGCCGGTCAAGCGGGTGGAGATCCCGAAGCCGAGCGGCGGGATGCGCCAGTTGGGCATCCCAACGGTGGTCGACCGTCTGGTTCAGCAGGCCATTCTGCAAGTCCTGCAGCCGATCCTGGAGCCGAACTTCTCGACCTCCAGTTTCGGTTTCCGCCCGGGCCGGAGCGCGCACGATGCCCTGGCCCAGGCGGGGAAGTACGTGTCGCAAGGCTACGGGATCGTGGTCGACCTGGACCTGGAGAAATTCTTTGACCGGGTCAACCACGACATCCTGATGGCCCGCCTGGCACGGCGCATCGGCGACAAGCGCCTCCTGCGGATCATCCGCCGATTTCTGGAAGCGGGGATGATGGCAGAGGGTGTCTGTGTCCGGCGACAGGAGGGCACGCCTCAGGGCGGTCCTCTCTCGCCGCTGCTCGCCAACGTGTTGCTGGACGACCTGGACAAGATGCTGGAGGCCCGCGGCCACCGTTTCTGTCGCTACGCCGACGACGTGAACATCTACGTTCGCTCTCAGGCGGCCGGCGAGCGGGTGATGGCCTCGGTTGCCAAATTCCTCCGCTGCAGGTTGCATCTCCAGGTCAATCGGGACAAGAGCGCCGTGGCCCCGGTCGGGGCGCGCAAGTTCCTCGGCTATCGGCTCCTGACGGATGGCACCTTGGGGGTCGCCCCGCAAAGCGCGGCCCGCCTGAAGCAGAGGGTTCGCCAGATCACCCGGCGCAACCGGGGCGTCCCCCTGGCGCGGGTGATCGCGGAGCTCAACGCCTACCTGTCAGGATGGGTCACCTACTTCCGTCACGCCCGCTGCCAGACCCAGCTGCGCCGCCTCGAGGCCTGGATCCGGCGCAAGTTGCGCTGTTTCCGCCTCAAGCAGTGCAAGCGTCCCCGAGCGCAGGCGGACTTCCTGCGAAGTCTTGGGGTACCGGAATGGCGAGCCTGGCGTCTCGCCCTCAGCGGCAAGGGCTGCTGGCGCAAAGCCCAAAGCTGCCAAGCCAAAGAGGCCATGACCATCGCCTGGTTCCACGCCCAGGGCCTGATCCCCCTGGCCGACCATCACCTTGCGTTACAAACTTCAGGAAACCGCCGTGGTACGTAGAACGTATGCCCGGTGGTGTGGGAGGCGGGAACCGTGAGGAACCCGCCTACCCGATTGAATCTGCTCTATCTATTTGATGTAGACCGGATATCTCACACAAGGAAGGTGCATCGGGGCCCTGTTTGAGCGATAATGGTTTTGAAACAAAGAGTTATCGATCAACAGAGGAGGTCCCCGATGCAGACACAGTGTAGCGCAGATCTGTTTGGCTTTGCACCTGTCGACAGGCGCCCGGTTCAGGCGGCCTTTGATGGTGGAGCCATCACGTCGGACGCTGGCGGTCTGCTGCTGGGGGCGACGGATCGGGCGATCAGGCTGGTGGAGCGCTTTGCCACCT
>JAAYAL010000027.1 GCA_012719395.1 Gaiellales bacterium
GCGGCAACGTTGTGGCACGCTCCGCCTTTGGCGCCGTCGCCTACGCACTGCCCGGCTCGCGGGGGCCCATACAGCTCCCCAGCCCAGAGGTCGACGCCACCCGCGTCGCCAAGGACCGCTACGGCGTCCTCTCGGAGTTCATCTGGCGGGCGCAGACCGACGTGACGCTGGAGCAGATCTTCACCGGCAAGCCCTATCCCATCAAGGGCATGTGGGTGCAGGCCTGCAATCTGGTGGGCGGCATCGGGTACGACTCGAAGCGCTGGGTGAAGGCGCTCAAGAAGCTCGACTTCGTGTGCGTGGTCGATACATTCATGACCCCGACGGCCGAGCTGGCCGACATCGTGCTGCCGGCGGCCACCTTCTTGGAGAAGGACGGCATCCGCAGCTGGTGGACGCCGCTGGAGAGCATCGTGAAGGCCATGGAGGTGGAGGGCTGCAGGCCCGACAACGAGATCAACTTCGAGCTGGCGCGGCGCTTCAACCCCGACATCAAGTGGAACAACCTGCACGAACTGCTGGACGAGATCGTGAGCCCCTCGGGCATGACGTTCGACGAACTGGCCAAGAAGGGCTGGGAACTCCCGCCCGACGGCAATCCCAGCGCACCCTACCACCGTCACGAGCGCGGCCTGCTGCGCCCCGACGGCAAGCCCGGTTTCAAGACGCCCTCCGGCAAGATGGAGCTGTATTCGGTGCTGCGCGAGCGTTGGGGGTTCGAGCCGCTGCCGCATCATGAGGAGCCACCGTTCAGCCCGGTGGCGAGCCCGGAGTTGTATGAGCAGTACCCGCTTATCCTCACCACGGGGCGGCGGTCGCCTGTGTACTTCAACTCCGAGCATCGCAACATCCCCTGGCTGCGCGAGGCCGATCCCGATCCGGTGGTGGAGCTGCATCCCGAGACTGGGGCCGCTCTCGGCATCGGCAACGGCGAATGGGTGTGGATAGAGAACATGTTCGGCAAAGCCCGGCTGAAGGCCAAGCTCACCCCCATCGTGCCGCGCTGGCTGGCGTCGGCCACTCACGGCTGGTGGTATCCGGAGCAGGAGGGTGCCGAACCGTCGCTGCGCGGCGTCTGGGATTCGAGCACCAACCAGCTGTTGCCCATGGGCTACCAGGGCAAGGATGGCCTCGGGACGCATGCCAAGTGCACGCTCTGCAAGGTCTATCGGGCTCACAACGCGCCGCCCGGCGCGTACGCGCTGCCTGAGGGCGGCGTGATCGGCGGCACCATTCGGGCCGGCTCCACGGGCCATGGCCCTGCCCCGGGCCACGCCCCGGCGGCAAGCCGCGGAGCCTCGCCGCGCACGGAAAAGGAGGCCTGACATGGCCGCCAAGCGCAAAGCCAAGGCCCCCGAGAACGGCCTGCTCATCGATTACGAGTACTGCACGGGCTGCTATGCCTGCCAGGTGGCCTGCCAGCAGGAGCACCACTGGCCGGCCGGCATGGGTGGCATCCGCGTTCAGGAGATCGTGGAGAATCTCCCCAACGACAAGTCTTACCTGGCCTACATACCGTTCCCGACGGAGCTCTGCGTACTCTGCGCGGCCCGCACCCGCAAGGGCCAGCAGCCCGCCTGCGTGCAACATTGCATGGCGGCCTGCATGACATACGGGCGCATAGAAGACCTGGCCAAGGAGATCACCAAGCCGCGCATGGTGCTCTGGGCGCCGCGGGGGTAGTCCTCGCA
>JAAYAL010000028.1 GCA_012719395.1 Gaiellales bacterium
GAGCGCCCGCTCCGACATCTGCTTGAGCTGCGAGAAGCCCACGCGCACGGCCCGCCCGGCGCCCGGCTCAAGCGCCCCTTCCGGGCAGAGGCAGGTGCCGGGAGCCACGCCGCCGCGGGCGCGGGGGAGCAGTAGATGAGCCGTACCAGTTTGACGGCGTCTGGGGCCCGGCTTATGCTCCAAAGGAGCCCGAGCAAGCAGGCCATCCAGTTCGCAACAGCCTGTTCTGACCAATTCGGTCGAGAAGCAAGGGCTATAGCCACGGAGGACATGGGGGAGGGCAGCTTTGAGCGAGGAAAGGAACTCACTTCGATCTTTCCTGGTAATCGTTGTCACCGCAGCATGCCTTGCGGTGCCGTTCATCTGCATCAGGATCGCCGCTGCCAATCCCGTTTCCCCGGAAGCAGCAACGACGACCACTCGCCCCTTTCTCTCCGAGGAGGAGCGAGCACAACTGATATTAAGCGCGCAGAAGGATTCAAGAGCGCCAATCACGACCACGACACTCGCTAGTGAAGGCCAGTTACCGTCGGCACACCCGATGCAACGTACCGCAGCCTGCTACTTCGTCGTTCCGGGTCAGGACGATGCGAGAATTGAAGTTGTTGAAACCGACAGCGGCGAAGTGCTTGACCTCATCAACCCCGGAGGAGGGGTCATCGAGGCGTGGGGGCAGAACCAAGCAGACCGCGTAATGCTGCGAGATGTGACAGAGTACTCCCTGTACAACGCGGACGTTGATTTGTACATCTACCCGGAGCAACAAGGTGATATAGACACTTGGGCTTTCGGCGCACGCGCAATGAGCGGGTACGTTTGGTACTGCGCGCTCCAGCTGAGTTTCGGAAGCAATCCGAGCCAGGATCTATTCACTTTCCATGCTGGGATCGCAATGGGCAACGGAGACCCAGGACTACCCAACCATTGGCACGGTTCCTGGGGAGGGTACTATGGGCTCAATTACCCTGACGCGTCCAAAAGAGGCAAGAAGTTCGGGAGTTCTCCTCTGGGCACCCAGTACGAGTTCCAGAACGACCACTGGTACACAGTAAGGGTGTGGCGTCTGGGGCAGTCAGGCAGTTCTTGGCGCTGGGGTGCCTGGATAATAGACTTGGACAGCGGGATAGAGACGTTTCTGGGTGAGTTCTCGCTTCCGAATGCTTCTATGATCTCTTATGCTATCTACTGGACAGAGTTGGATGAGGTGAACGTAGGCACTACTGACTTCGTGGGGAGTCACAACATGTACTCCCAGTATCGCCGGGCTGGCGTCGGATTCGCGGAGGCATTCATAAGGGCGACGAGTTCCTACGGTCCAGCTGTGACCAATACGGACCTCCGATGTATCAATACGGCAGCTCGGTACACAATCGATGACCGCGAGGTTACGCGTTTGCATCCTCCGACAACACTGTGGAACTACTATCCGTGATTGTACGGCTACTGTCAGCGAATCTCGGACTTGTCCATGCCCCTCGGCGATCAACTCCGAGCTCTCCTTTCCGCTGTGTCCTGCGCGCTGCTGATCCTTGGAGCAATCGGTTGCGGTGGTCCGACAAACCCTGGAACCGCCATCTCATTTGGCGAAGAGGTCGCTTGGGCCACCTCGGGCGGGATTGATGAACAAACCGCAAGTGAGCTCAATGGTCAGCTTGCGGACATGGCTATCGGTCTTCTTCTGCCCACAAGGAGTGTGCAGGAGGGCTCTTTGGACTCGACCTGGGCGACCGTTCAGACTTTCTACACCTATCCGGTGAACGAGCGTGGCGCGCACCTCACTGTCACTCATGACCGGGGTGGCGCGATAGTCGCTGCCTTGCGCCAGACGACGTACATAGTCAGTACTCGTCCCTCGAGCGCCAGTCGGATACGAGTGCGCGCGATCGAGGGTTGGAGGTGGCAGGGGACGGAGCTGCTGAGTCGAGGGTCAGTATCGTACTCCCGCGTTGAATGGAAGGAACGTGGATTGCTGCTCACCTTCACCTCTTACGGAGATGTCCTGAGTAGCGAAGTAGGCCTGCAATGGCTTGAGCAATGGGAATGGTTTCCAGGGGATTCTTGACCGTCTTGAGGCGCGCTGAGCCAGTGGCGTCGGTTGGTTGATGCGTGACGGGCCTGTGCTGACTGCACGAGATGACCGCGAAACTGCGACATCAGTTGAGCAGGCGTCTCCCTCCAAATCTTCGGCGAGCGGAAGATCGCAGAGAAGGAGCCCAGCGCTCAGCGTCTGCTGTTCCTCCGTGAGGAGGAATTCGTCTCACCCCACCTTCTTCGGAATCGCCGCCGTCCCGGCGCCCGGCGGCCGCTTGCGCCCTGACACAAACCCGTCCGCGTAGACCTCTTCCTCGCGTCGCTCGCGTGCCGCCTGGTTGATCTTCACTGCCCCTTCCCGCTCCGCCTCCTCGGCCAGCACTTCCTCCAGGTCCCAGATGTCCTCCACCACGATGGCCAGTCCCCGCTTTCTGTTGTTCTGCAGGCGGCCGCGCACCAGGAAGTAGGTGGCGCGGGCCACCACCGGGGCGCAGGCGGGGAGGCGGCTCTCGAAGAGCACGCATTCGAAGAGGCCGTAGGCGTCCTCCAGGGTGAGGAACATGGTGCGATGCCCCGAGCGCATCCAGGGGTTCTGGGCCCGCTTGTAGACGCCGGCCACCAGCACCGGTACTTCGTCTCCCAACTGGGGGAGCTGCCAGCTGGGGGTGACGCCCAAGCGGGTAAGCGCCGGTTCGTAGAGGGCCAGGGGGTGGCAGGTGACGGTGAGGCCCAGGAGATCGAGCTCGGAGCGCACCCGGTCCTCGATCCGGCGCTGGTCTGCATCCTCTTCCTGGGCGATCCGGCTTCCATCGTGCGCATCCTCTCCATCGTGCTCATCATCGCCGGCGTGGTGGGGCTCAACCTGGCCGGCGGCGCCGCTCGTGAGAAGGAATTCGAAGACTACTCTGCTGTGGCCTGATCGATCTCAGTTCTGCCCAGCCAGTAGCAGGCGAGCGGTGCTGGGATCTTGAGGGCTGACACGGTGCCTGTGGACGAAGGCAGGCCCAGGATGCCGAAATCGCCGATATCCTTGGTGAT
Source organism: Gaiellales bacterium (assembly GCA_012719395.1). GTDB lineage: Bacteria > Actinomycetota > Thermoleophilia > RBG-16-64-13 > RBG-16-64-13 > JAAYAL01. The sequence continues at coordinate 3,070 of JAAYAL010000028.1, forward strand.
GACGTAGCCGCGCTGAACCTTGCGTGCGTCGCAGAACTCGGTCAGGCCTTTCAACGAGCGGGCGCCGGTGTCGGCTGCACGGTACCTCACTTCAAAGGGAACCAAGCGGCTGCCGGCATCGGCAATGATGTCCACCTCGTGGCCCGAGCGATCCCGCCAGTAGGAGAAGCCGATGCTCGTCCGATGGTAGCGGGTGAAGACGTGCTTGAAGAAGGCGGTCTCCACGGCCCCGCCGAGCGCGGTGTCATCTTCCAGCAATGATCTACCCTTGAGAAGGACACTGGGGCCGATTGCCGGGTCCGCCAGATAGACCTTGGCTCTTCCCCGCAGCACCTCCTTCCCGTACCCGAAAGGCATCAGCCGGTATATGAGGTGGGTGGCTTCCAGCAAATCGATGAAACTGGCTACCGTGGGTCGTTTGAGCTGCAGTTCTTTGCAGATCGCGCCTATGTCGAGGATGCTGGCATTGTGAAGGCACAGGTACAGGAAGACCTGTTCGAGTTCGATAACCCGGCGGACACCGAACAGCGCCGTCATGTCACGCTTGAGAACCTTGTCCACGATGTCCTCTCGTAGAAGCCGCTGGCCGGTGACGATGCTGTCGGCGAGTGCCACCTGAGGGAAGCCTCCCCGGAGCAGGTACTCGTTGAAGAGCGGGACAAGCGGTCTCGCATCTTCTGCGGCTTTCACGAATTGCCTGGGAGACCAGTCAAACAGCCTTGCCAGTGAGCCTATCTCGGCCGGTTCGGGTGTCTCCGCCTTGCGAATGTTCAGGTACTCATAGAAGGAGAGGGTAGCCAGCCGGATGGTATGCCATCTACCGACTCCGGATTTCTGCCCCTCGCGCAACAGAGGAGCGGCGGATCCGGTAACGGCTATTCGCCGGTGTTTGGTGAAGTCGACCTGGATCTTCAACCAGGTCTGCCAGTCCTTCACCACCTGTATCTCGTCGAGGAACAGGTACTGAATGCCTTCGGCAGGTGGCTCGTGCTCTGCCCAAAGGCGCAGCACCGTCTCCAGTCCCACGAGCTTGAGTAGGGGATGATCGAACGTCGCGTAGAGGATGTTCTGAGCAGGTGTGCCTCGAGACAAGAGATCGTCGATGGCCTGCAGGAAGAGGGTGGTCTTGCCGACCTGGCGGGCACCGGATAGGAGAAGCGCGCGGCCTCCCGGCGGGTTCTTGGCCCATGCCGCAATCTCGGCGAATGCGGCTCGCCGCCAGGCGGGGAGCTCAGGAAAGCGGCTGCCCGACCACCATGGATTGAACTGGCGGAGTACGGCATAGAGTTCGGCGTCGGTGGCGATCATGCCAGGATTCTGACTGCACGTCCGCATTAGTGCAAGTGTACTTGAACTATTTTGCACAATCAGTCAGGTCTTCCATCGGGCGAGATTGATCTTGGGGCGAACGGGTGCGAACTGTAGCCGCCAATGCATTGACCGGATGGCGTTCGCGTCGGCACTCCAAGCCTCTTGGGTAGTAACATAGCCCACGGAGGAAGCAGCCGGAGATCGACCCAGGGGGGACGCTGCGCCGGATGACGATCAAGGGCCGCGGACAGTGACGTCCGCCTTCGCCTCCGACGCCTGCGCCTGGCACGCAGCGGTCCCAGCCTTTCTCGAGGCCACAGAGCCGGGCCGTGGAGGCGCCGGGGAATCCGACCTCCTCGCTTTCTTCACCGCCCATCACCACCGCTGCATGAACATGGGTCCCGACGCCGGCCAGGTGTCCGCGTGGCGCCATGAGATCGCCGTGCTCCGCGAGAGCCTCGCCGCCGGGGCTGCCCGGGTGCCGCGCGCCCGGCATTGGGAGATCATCTTCGAGTACGAGCTTCCCCGCGAACGAGGACGCCGCCCGGACGTCGTTATCCTCACCGGCTCGCAGGTCATGGTGCTCGAGTTCAAGGATGCCGCCGCCTCCCAGCAGGCGCACATCGACCAAGTGGCCGCCTACGCCCGCGACCTCAGCGAGTACCACGCCGCTTCCCACGACAAGTTGATCGATCCGGTGCTGGTGCTGACGCGGTCGAACGGGCCGGCGAGGGTCGTGGGGGAGGAGGGGCGGAGCGCCACGTCCGCTGCGGAGTTGGGTGCTCCCGCCGTTCCTGGTGCCCCCGCACTCACCGGCCCCGGCGTTGCCGCTGCCGCCGGCTCCCGATCCGCCCGCGGTCGCGATCCCGTCACCATCACCGGCCCCCGACCTCGCCCGGGTGCTCATCGAACTCGAACGCCGCTCGCCGGCCGAGCCCATCGACGCCGCTGCCTGGCTCGACGCCGACTACTCCCCGCTGCCCTCGCTCGTCACGGCTGCCCGGCGCATCTTCGACCACGAGCCGCTCCCGCACATCCGCCGCGCCCAGAGCGCCGGTATCCCGCAGACGCTTGCCTACCTCACCGCCATCGCCGAGGAGGCCCGCGCGAGTGGCGGCCTGCATCTGGCACTCGTCACAGGCGTCCCGGGCTCGGGCAAGACGCTGGTCGGTCTTCAGTTCGTCTATCAAACCCACTTTGCGGCCGATGCCGTCACTCGCCAGCAGGCCGTCTTCCTCTCCGGCAACGGTCCGCTGGTGCAGGTGCTGCAGTACGCGCTCCAGAGCCGCGCCTTCGTGCAGGACGTGCATGGTTTCCTCAAGCACCACGGCGGCGGTCGGTCGCAGGTGCCGCAGGAGCACATCTGGGTCTACGACGAAGCCCAGCGCGCCTGGGACGCCACCCAGGTCCAGGAGAAGCGCGGCCACCCCACCTCCGAGCCCGAGGACTTCCTCCGCATCGGCGCCCGCAAAAGCTGGGCGCTCATGGTGGGCCTGATCGGCGAGGGGCAGGAGATCCACGTGGGGGAGGAGGCCGGCCTCGCGCTGTGGAACGAGGCCATCGCCCGCATGCCTGAGCCCTGGGTGGTCCACTGCCCGGCCAAGATCGCCCACGTCTTCCGTGACGCGACCGCCATCCACACCAGCCACCGCCTCGACCTCACCGTCTCCCTCCGCACCCACCTGGCCGAGGACGTGCAGGACTGGGTGGCGAGCCTGCTGGAGGGTCGCCTGGGGGAGGCGGCCCGCTTGGCCTACGCCGGTCACCTGCTCACCGAGAACGGCCACGGCCTTATCGTGCAGGCCGATCTCTCCCCGGCCACGGGCAGCGCCGAGCGGGACATGGGCCTTGACCTCATGAAGAGAGAGCGAGGAGACGGGAAGGGCCGACTCACCGTGGCCGCCGACAAGAACTACGACACCAAGGACTTCGTGAAGGATCTGCGGGCCATGACCGTCACTCCCCATGTGGCCCGCAAAGATAGGTACTCGGCCATCGATGGGCGCACCACCACCTGGGAGGGCTACGCCGTGAGCCAGAAGAAGCGCAAGTTGGTGGAGGAGGCCTTCGGCTGGATGAAGACGGTGGGGCTCCTTGCCAAACTCAGGCACCGGGGCCGGGCCAAGGCGAGATGGGTCTTCCAGTTCACCGCCGCCGCTTCCGGCCTGAAGGATCTGCTCACACACCAGCCCGCACGCCGCCCGCAGGGCGTCAGCCTGCCCACGACCAGCGCCCAAGGGCAGGACTTCCGCACATCGGCGCCCTGCGGAACGCC
>JAAYAL010000029.1 GCA_012719395.1 Gaiellales bacterium
GCTCCCTCCGGGGAGGTTGCCCTCTCGTCGCTCCTCACCCTCTTCGTCTCCTGTTCGTTCATCTCTCCACCCTTCCGGGGTCACAGACTAACCCCTTCAGGTGTCCAAGAAAACCGGGTGCGCGGCAAGAATTGCGATGGCAGAATCACGCCTCGGCTCATTCTAGCCCAGCGCTTGTGGCCCATCCGAAGTAGCCTGCGTTAGCCGCCTGTCAGCGCCTGACGAAACGAACTCTCAGCGCCGGCCCCCCTGACCGCTTCTCACAGACCTTCTCCGCAAAAAGACGGCTGGACTCATAAGCCACTCGGCGCTGCTCCAGACGGTTCGCCGCCCGGAGACGGTGCGAAGACCTGGTCGAACCCGGCCCTATGGTCCTCCCGGCTCCATTGCTGCAGTATCTCCGCCCACGGCTCGTAGGCAGGCTTGACGGAGGCATCCCGGCATCTACCCCAGTACACGCGTGCACCGGCTTCGCGCGCGTAGGCGGCCACCTCCTCGGCCAAACGGGTCTTGCCGATGCCGGGGTCTCCGACGATGGCCGCGCTCCGGTTCACTCCGGCCAGCGCCGTGTCGACCATCCCGCGAAGGATCTCCAATTCCCGCTGCCGCCCGACGAAGGGGAGACGGCCGGAGTCACGGCTTCTGTAGAGTGCCGCCGGGCCGTCGACTGCGAGATCACCGGGGGCAACCGCCGCCGGACCGGGAGGAGGATTGTCCGGACAGACAAGCCGATAGCCCACGCTTCTCATGACCTCCAGGCTCGGAGCGCCAGCCGTTCCCTCGCGCCCCGCCGCCTTATCCAGCTTCTTCCGGAGATTGGCTATGTGGACGGTGACCACATGTGGATCGACGTAGTCGTATCCCCAGACCAGATCGATGAGTTGTTGACGGCTCCAGACCCGACCCGGTTGCCGGGCGAGGCAGCACAAGAGCTCGAACTCTCGAGCGGTCAACTGAAGAGGAGAGCCACCGATCGCAGCGATGTGCTGCTCAAGGTCGACATCGAGTGCGCCGACCGTCAGTTTCTTGGTCTCCTCGTGAGCCGCGCACGCTCCCTCTCGCCCTTCGCGCGACTCGGCGAGCAGAGTTCGCACACGCCGGACGATCGAGTCCGAAGACACGATCGGAGCGCCCATCGCCGGGGGGGATATGGTGAGTATCGGGGTGTCGTGCCGCGCGGCCGCAGCGTAAACGAGGTCAGCCTCTTTGCGGTCAAATCCCCGCTCATTCACGATGACCACGTCTGCGCGAGAGCGCTCGAGAGATCTGGCCCCTGTCACTCCGCTGTCGGTCCGCAGGACCGCATAGCCTGCCCGCTTCAGGCTCGCACCGAGAGGATCCTGAGAATCTCGCCGAGCTACCATCAGGACCCGTATCACCGGAGACCCGTCCACCGGCATCTCCCATGCCAAAGGCCGAAACCCGACTGCGCTCTCGTGCCTGGGCCCGCGCGCCGAAACCGACGTCTTGCCCGCGCTCCCTGGCTACGTAGGGACTTCACTTCTAGTGTATCCCTGTGAGCGCACACTGTCACTGCCGGCACAGATCAACTGGGCGCGACGCGCACATAGCGCCCCTGCCCTCATGCGAGAAGCCCGTTCCGAGGAGCGGGCTTCCCTCTGTGGAGCGCCGGAGTCGCCTCCGGCGCGAGGCGTGTGGTCCGAGCAGACCGCCGGCTAACGTTCCTACTTGAGGATCTGATGGGACGGGGCGCGTTCACTGACAACCGGCACGCCACTTTCGATGATGATCTGGTGCGACTAGGTAGGCCCAGTCTGCGGCTCCATGACCGTCGTGGTCGGATGAGAGACCGGCTGAGCAGCCGTGTCCTGGTTGTAGCCACACGCGACCGCTCCCCAGGCCATCAAACATACGAGGACTACCGCTATCAACACTGTGACCGTGACCTTCATGACCCACTCCTCTCGAATGCCCGAGCCCCATTCGGAGCTTCGGCAGGGACCTGTTGGACTTCCTGTCTTCATTGTGAGCGGGCGAGGTCAAGGGACGGCCAACGGTAGGTCAAGAGTGGGGGAGTCTTCCCGAGGCGCCTCAGGTTCGCCCCGATCGTACCCACTGGGAGCCATTTGGCTCTTTGGCGCGGAATCTACGGAGAGGGGGGGATTCGAACCCCCGGTACCGCTTGCTGGACCAAGACGAGGCTGCTGGCATGGACTGCATATCGTGTAGACTCCAAAGTGTCCACGTGCTGACGCGAAAGTGCTGCAGCAGTCCTATCGGGGTGAGAGCGTGCAGACTTCGACAGCTCAAGGTCCTTGGTGGGCGGCCGTCACCGTCTGGGCTGTGGTCAACGCCGTCAATTGCCTTCAGTCGGCCGGGTTCATCTCCAGGGTCCTTACCGGCGGCATGGCCATCAACCATGTACTCGGCTATGTGATGGTCGCCCTCGCCATACCTGGCGCGATCGCCATGGTTGTCTTCATCCGCGCTCAAAGCGGAGTGCTGCAGTGGATCGGCCCTGCCGTCTATCTTGCCTTCATCGTGCTCATGATCATCGTTGAGGACGTTCTGCATATCGAGTTTCGAGCCCCGGCACGCTACGGGATTCTGGTCCCCTATCTCCTGCTCTTCTTCGGAGCGATCCTGCTGATGGGCCTCCCGATGTTCCGGGCGAATCGTGGGCTCTGGCTGGTGACAGTGGTGACCACGGTCCTCCTGCTGGGTTCGATGGGGCTCGCGATGCACAAGGGAGTCGGGTGAGTCTCGCGCGGTAGGGCCAGGTCCATCTGGGGCCTCGTCTCGGCGTTCCGTTCAGTTGTGTGTCGTTGCCTCTGCCACCGAACTCGCCCGAACAGGGGCTTTCAGCAATGCCGTCTACCAGCGCTCGCTCTTCGGAACAGCATGTCTCTGTCCCAGGACTGTTCCAGCTGGAAGAGCCGTGAGTCCAAGACCATGCCACGAGCAGCGTCTCGGTTCATGTGGCCCGGGTCCATGAATAGATAGCCGTCTGCCCTGAGGATGCGGTAGATCTCCGACAGCAGACTGGGCCGGTCGGACACGCCGTGAAAGGTATCGAGCAGCACGACCAGATCTACTGAGTTGGGTTCTAGCGGTATGGCATACGACTCAAGGAGAATGGTCTGAATGTTGCCCAATCCTTCGCTTGCCGCCCTCTTGCGCACGCTCTCCAGGGCAAGCGGCTCGATATCGACGGCTACCACCTTACCCGCAGCGCCGACCCGCATCGCGAGCGGGATCGTCACACGCCCCGGTCCACACCCCCAGTCGATCACTGTGTCACCAGGTTCGATCGGCATGTGCTCGACATGTTTCCTCGGGTTCCCAAGGCCGAGGCCGCCCATGATCCTGTACTGGAGCAGCATCACTCGGTATGCGAGAGAAGACTCCCGTCCCGGTAAGAACGTGTCTGCCACTTCCTATCCCCTCTTCGAGCCGCTTTTGTCGACCAAGAAGCGGATGCGCTTGGCGGGCCAACTCGCTCTTCTGGGATCCGGACTTGTCCCCGACGCCATTTGCCCATAGTGACATATGACAACGCGCGCTGCAGGTGGCAGAGGCACCACCCCGATTCCAATCGCCCACGTCCACGCGCTGTCGCCGTGCTACGGGATCTTCAGCAAGGGACGGAGTGTCAATCCGTCCGTCTGGCGTCGTCAGCTGTTGCTGTGTTTGCCACCGACTTGCCACCGAACTCGCCCGAAAGACGCGAGAACCCGGCCACTTGGACCGGGTTCCCGCACTGACTTATTGGCTTTCTCAAGCGGAGAGGGGGGGATTCGAACCCCCGGTGCGCCTTGCGACGCACAACGGTTTTCGAGACCGCCGCATTAAGCCGCTCTGCCACCTCTCCGCCGGGGATTTTAGCCCAGATGAGCCGAGAGCGCCGCAGAGGTTGGGTGCCGGGCGCTCTCAGGGGGTTGGTCCTACCGCCTGCGGTGTGGGCGCCGCCGCTACCTCACATTCCAGGTCATCGCCGGCGTCCGAAGAAATCCACCAGAAGGCGTCCGGCCTCGCCTGCCAACACTCCCTCAGTCACCTCCAAGCGATGATTGAGCGCGGGATGCCGCACCAGGTCCATGACTGAGCCCGCGGCTCCCGCTTTGGCGTCGCGCGCTCCAAAGACCAGCCGGGCCACTCTGGCCAGCACCAGCGCACCGGCGCACATGGCGCAGGGCTCCAGCGTCACGTAGAGGGTGGATCCCAGCAGGCGCCAGCCGCCCAGAGCGACGCTCGCTTCTCGGATGACAAGCATCTCGGCGTGGGCAGTGGGGTCCTTGCGCAACTCCCGCTCGTTGCCGTGTGCCGCCACCACGACGCCGTTGTGGACCAGGACCGCTCCCACCGGGGTGTCGCCCCGCTTGCCGGCGAGTACGGCTTCTCGCAAGGCGAGTTGCATGTAGTGCTCATGATCGTTCGCGGTCCCGCCGTCCACCGTCCTGTCCCTTCCTCGCGGCCGTCACGCTCTGGAGTGTCTCACGATCCCGTGGTTGCGCGCTTCGCTGCCGGGGGTTGCCGGTTCTCGGGGGGTGAATGAAGCCACGGCTGGTTTGGGAGGTTTGTCCGATGGGGCATACGAATGATTAGGCACTGAAGCCGGCGCGTCGGCCGAGAGGGGCGGTGGTGGAGAGCCTGGCGCTCCTCCCGGGATCGAGCGGCTTTCCGGTGGCCGTACCGGATGTATGCTGGGCTTGCAGGCACTGGTGAATCGGCCGCCGGTCTTCTGCAACCTTGGGAGGAGATGCGAGTGCGCTTCGCAAGGGGGGACGATGGTCGATCAGCCCAAGCCGCCCCCGCCCTCGCTGTCCGGAGGGTTGATTGCGCCCTGTGGCGTGAACTGTGCCCTCTGTCTCAGCCACCAGGCGGGGAAGGACCGGTGTTCCGGCTGCAACGCCGATGCCTTCGCCAAGCCCAGCCGTTGCGTGGTCTGTGCCATCAGGAAGTGCAGGCAACGCTCCGGTCACTACTGCTACGAGTGCACCTCGTACCCGTGCGAGCGCCTGCAGGGGTTGGACGGCACCTATCGGACCCGCTATGGGATAAGCCTCCTGGACAATCTTGAGTGTATTCGCAGCAGAGGAGTGGAGGCACTCCTGGCGCTGGAGAAAGCGCGGTGGACGTGCCCCGGATGCGGCGGCCTCCTGTGTATCCACATGAAGCGCTGCATGAGCTGCGGTTGCCCGCGTGAGCCAAAGGAGCCTTTGCTGGATTCGACTGCCGGCCTGGCGTCCGAGCCCACGCTGAGGTGATGGCGTCGGTCCGTCAACCATCATCAGCGCCGGCCCCAGGTGGAGCCGGGCGGGCCACTGGTCAGGTAGCTCACCAGCAAGAGCGCCACCACGAGCAGGATGATGACTGCGGTGCGGAGAGCCGAGGTGAGAAGCCAGGCCGCCGCCAGAATGGCGGCGAGGAGGACGAGGCTGACCACCCAACCCTGCCAGGTGATGGGTGTCCACCCCCAGCCCAACCGTCTGGGGCCGAACCAGGGCTTACGAGTGATAGACGGCACATGCGCTCCCTTCATCCGAGTGACCATCACGCCCCTGTGTCAGGGGGTGGACCGTGTGACCTTGCCCGAGCCGTAGATGGCCGTGCTCAGCATCGGGTCGCCGGTATAGGAGACCTCCGCGTTCCCCGCGATGCGCACCGCCAACTCCTGGCTGTCGCCGATCTCTACCCGCGAGGATCCGTTGCAGTCGATGCTGGCGGCCCGGCAACTCAGCCCGGTGGCGTGCAGACGGGCTGAACCTTTGCTCACGAAATGCAGCGTATCCGATGTCCCGGCCACCGTGACCCGGCCACTGCCCTGCATGTCCAGCCTCAGCGCTCCGCTCTCCACCTGCAGGTTGACATCATGGCTCCCGGCGCCGCTGATCTCCAGCCGGGCCGGCGTGAGCGTGTTCTTGCTGCGCACGTCGGTGGCTCCCCGTAGGTCGACTCTGCTCAGGTCCCTGACGGACAGGTGGTAGGTGATGTCCTCCTTCCCCGGCCAGGGATGGACAGTGGGCCGGTCTGAGCGCGGTCCCATCTTCAGTACGCCTCCCTCCACCTTCGTGTCCAGATCCCGGAGCACCTCCTGCGGGGCCTCTATGCTGAGGGAGACCGCTGCTCCCTGCGTGAGGATGAGTGTGCCCGCTCCGCTCACCTCCACCTCGGTGAACGTGTCGAGTGGGCGTTCCTCCTTCATGAGCGGGCCGGCTGCCGCCGGCCTTCCGCAACCCGTGCCCACGCCGGCAACAGCGCCGACCAAGACGGCGCTCACTACCACTACCGCCGCCACCACGCCTGTACGCATATCTCCTCCTCATCTCCAGCTCAGAACAATGGCCTCGCGCCGGAACAAGCGCACGGCCGCCCGCAGCACCAGGCAGTCAACCAGCGCTACGATGCCCGCTACGGCAAGGGTCCCCCATAGACCGAGCGCCACCACTCCCGTCAGCTGAAGGGCGATCAGTCCCAGCACCGGCAGCACAATGAGGAGCGCCAAGTTCTGGGCGCTCTTGGCATCGCGGGCGCGGGAGGAGCCGATGATCCCCAGGAGGAAGGCCAGCAACGCGATTGCGGGCGCAAGCAGGAAGAAGCAGACTACCCAGGTGGGGGTCACCACCAACGACACCAGGTGCCCCCACCCCAGCAGTGCCACGGCGGCCAAGGTCAGCCCCGAGCAAACCCAGGTCACCAGCAGGGCCGGCATCCACCCGGCCATCGCCTTGCCCAGCAGTAGTTCGGAGGTTCTGACCGGGGTGGCCAGAAGCGCCTCCAGGCTTCCCGACAGCTTCTCGTCCACCACGCTGAAGGTGGAGAAGCTCATGGACACCACAATGGGGATGAGCAACAGGTAGAAGTTCAGTTGCGACAGCAGGTGTATGCGGATCTGGTCGGTCAGGCCCAGGGCAGCGGCCTGGGGCAGCCCGGAACGAAGCTTCTCCAAAGCGCTCTGGAAGAGGGGGGATGCCGCCAGGGAGTCGCCGGCGAAACGCTCCACCAGCCAGACCAGGGCGATGGCCTGTGCTACCACCAGCACCGGCAGGATCGTCACCGTGAAGAGGCTGTTGAGGTCTCGGGAAAGGACCAGCCACTCCTTGACCATGACCACGCGCAGACGGCGTCGGTTCATGATGCACCTCCCGGCTCATAGCCCCGTCGCACCAGGTTGAGGTAGACGTCCTCCAGGGAGTGCTTTTACTCGGACACGCTGGTGATGCGGCCGCCCGCATCGATAACGGCCTGGACCAAGCAGGAAGCGGTGATCTCGGGATCCCTGAACTCCACGGTGAGATCGCCCTCCTCCACCACGACGGAACGAACCCAGGGCAGGAGGTTGAGAGCGGCGGCCACGTTTCCGGGAAGGGCTCCGTCGTCCGCCAGCGTCACCACGGTTAGGCGCCGGAACAGGCGCCGCCGCAACTCCTCCGGCGTGCCCGCCGCCAGCAATCGGGTGCTCAGCACTGATATCCGGTGGCAGAGTTCCTCGGCCTCGGCCAGAAGATGTGTGCAGAGGAGGATGCTCCGTCCTTGGCGCGAGAGATCGGCGATGATCGCTCTCACCTCCAGCGCGGCTTCAGGATCGAGGCCCGCGGTGGGCTCGTCCAGAAAGAGGACGTCGGGCTCGTGGACCAGGGCGCGCACCAACGCCAGGCGCTGCTTCATGCCTTTGGAGAAGGTTCCCACCCGGTCGTCCCGCCTCTGCCAAAGTCCCATGAGCTGCAGGTACCTTGCAGCCTGCCTCTCCACCTCGAGATTCCCCGAATACAGGGAGGCGAAGAAGCGCAAGTTGGCCAATGCGCTCAGCCGGTCGTAGAAACCCGGAGTCTCTGTCAACAGGCCGATCCGCTCGTGCAGCGCCTCCGGGTCCCGGTCGGCGCGGACGCCGGCCACAACGGCGTGGCCGGCGGAGGGAGCGATGATGCCGGCCAGCATGCGGATGGTGGTGGTCTTCCCTGCGCCGTTCGGGCCCAGGACACCGAGGATCTCTCCGCTTCTCACCGTGAGATCCACATTGTCAACGGCCGTCCGCTCCCCGAAACGCCGCGTGAGCCCGCAGGCTTGCACCACGGGGTCGGCGCTCATGGTCGTGTTCTCACTCGCACGCGGCATTGCTCACCGTCGAAGAGGGTCTCCTCCACCTCCAGCTGGGTGTCGGGCTGCAGGCCCACCACCATGGCCTCGATGGGATCCAGGCAGAAGAGACGGCAGGGGCTGGGTCCGTCGAGCTTCCTGACCATGGCGCAGAGGAGGCAGTGGGTGGCGTGCGCCTCGACGCCGCCGCCACGCGCCTCGCCGGCGGTCCAGTCCGCGCAGCCGAAGATCTCGGCGGACGTGGTGAAGGCGGCCTCGGGAGTGGTGATCCCAAGTTGGGCGGCCTGCGTGGCGCCACCAGCCCGGCGCTCCACCCGCTTGGCCGCGGTGACCTGGTCGAGGATGCCGGCTTGGCCGTATCTCGTCACTGTGTCGGCGAGTTGCGCGGCATACGTCACCTGCAGGAGGCGGAGGTGCTGACGTGTGTCCATGAGATCTCCTTCAGTCGGTGTGGCTTCTACTTTCGTGGCCTTCATGGAGACTGGTGCGCTCAAGCGCAGGTTTGTGACAACTCGTGCCGGCAATCGCGTGCCGGTGGCGCACCTCGGTCTCAGGACACCGGGCGATCTCACATAGGCCACCCAGACCTCTTGGGCGGCGCCATCCGCCGCCTCTTCGTTCGCCTCACACGCCTGACCCACGGGAGACTGCCTGCGCCCTGCTTCCTCTTGACTGCGCCTCAATACCACATCGGCCTCCTGGGCCTGGGCGCGGGAGGGTAGTGAACCGGGCGTGCCGCCTCCCGCCGGCGTCCGACCTCGGCGGCGGTGCGCGGCACGGCGAGCCGGCTCAGGAACAGGAAGGACATGGCCGACCCGATCAGTGTGAGCACGGCCATGAGCGGCACCGCTCCCAGGGACTGCGCCGGGTCGTGGTAGTGGCCGAAGACCTGGTCGAGGGCGATGCTCAAGGTCTCGATGGTGAGCATGATCAGGAGACCACCACTGATGACAAAGCCCCAGCCCCGGCGCGCCCAGATGCCTCTGGCTCCGGCGATGAGAAGCGGGAAGGTGAAGGCGAAGTCCAGCACGTGCGTGGGCGCCACCAACAGCCCGGTGGCTCCGAAACTGGACGGTATGGAGTTGGCCATCATGGCTGGGCCGATGTCTCGCAGCCACACGAAGGCGAAGAGAATGGTGCAGGCCAGCATGTAGACGGCCACAAGACGGACGGGCACGCGCGCGCCGCGCGCCCGCACCTCCTCCGCCGCGAAGTCGCGCAGCAGCGCCAGCAGCGACCAGATCGAGAGAGAGAGCGTGGCCACGAACATAAGGAAGAAGGAGTTGAAGTGGGCGGCGAACACCGTGAGCACGCTGTTATAGGCGAGGTAGGCCAGAGCTCCCAGCCACACGACCCGTGCCCGTAGTGAGCCCCGATCCGCCATGATCATGGCGGCCACCAAGAGGGGCACGGCCACGATCAGCATGGTCAGCGCCGTCCCCCGCATGTTCCCGACGGCCGAGGGGGCGTCCCGCTCGAAAACCTCGAAGAAGGTGAAGCTCAGCAGTGACGTGATGGCCGCAAAACCGGCCAGCGCTGCCGAGAGCCGCTGTGGTACGGCTCGTCGCATCCTGCCTGGCGGCATGGGCGCGCTGTGCGCGGCAACCGCTGCCGTCTCTATTGTGTCCATGAGATCTCCTTCAGTCGGTAGCGGCCCCAGCGTCTGGGGCCTTCATGGAAACGGGTGCGCTCAGGCGCACGTCTGTGACAACTCGTGCCAGTAATTGCGTGCCGGCAGGATCTGCTCGGACTCCTTGAACACGCGTACCCGGCCTACGGTCCGGCGGAGGCGGCGGTATTCGGCAGGCAGATCAACGGCCGCAACATGGCGGTGCATACGGCAGCGACAAGGGCCGGAGGGGTTGGCCAGCGAGCAATGCCCGTTGAGGAAGTGATTGAGCCTGCGACGCGCCCGCGACACTATCTGGCGGGCGGCCTCAGGCGACACCTCCAGCACCTGCGCGACCTCGGCGTAGTCCAGTTCGGCCACGTCGCGCAGCAGGTACCCAAGGCGCACGTCGGGCTCGAGGCACTGGGCGATCCCGCACAGGCACTGATCACACATGGATCGCACCCACACCTCGTGCTCCACGTCGCTCTTGGCAGGTGATTGCGGCTCGCCTTCCCTCTCGAAGAAGTCGCTGAGGAAGCGCGTGCTGTAGGTTCGCTGCGCCTGCGCGTACCGGACGACCACCCGCCGCGTGATGGAGTAGATCCAGGTGGAGAGGCTGGAGTCGCCGCGGAAGCCGCCGAGGCCCCCGAGCACCGCCACCCAGACCTCTTGGGCGGCTTCGCGCGCCGCCTCCTCGTCCCGGGTCATGCGCCGGCACAGCGACGACACCAGCCGCCCGTAGCGGCTCACGACCGCCTGCGGGGTGATGTCTCCCTGCCGGCGTGTCGCATCTTCGCTCGTCACTGCTGCACGATGCCGGGCATCGGTTGCTGCCTCCAAGGCACTATCCTTTCTGTATGGAATCGCAAAGAGCAACTGGTGTGCTTTACATTGTAAGCGTACAGTGTAAACAGGATAGGGCCTTACATGGTAAAATGTCAACCGGGTGCCGACGGGCCATGATCGAGTCGCAAGGAGGACCGTGATGCCGCAGACACCGGGTGACAAGCGGCAGACACCAGGGCGCCCCGGGCGTGTGCGCAAGGGGCTCGCTCCCCGGGTTCCGCTCTCGCGCGAACGCATCATCACGGCGGCCGTGGAGCTGCTCGACGAGCGGGGCCTCGCCGGTTTCACTATGCGTGCCTTGGGCGAGCATTTGGGCGTGGAAGCCATGGCCATCTACCACTACTTCCCGAACAAGCAGACGCTGTTGGAGGCCCTGGGCACGGGCGTCGATCTGGCGGCGTTCTTCGGTGGATATGTGGGACTCCCCACCGACGGTTGCTCCGCCTCCGACCTGGTGGTGGAACTGGGTATGCGGTACCTCCAGTTTGCCCACGAGAACCCGGCCCAGTTCACGCTGCTGTTCAGCGTCCTCCCCATCGACTACGCGTCGTGGGAGGAGTTTGTGAACGGCACCTCCACCTTCCGTATACCGCAAAGTGCCGTGGAGAAGGGCATTGAGACGGGGGAATTCCCGTCCCGGCCGGGCTTCGGTGTGAACGAGATGAGCTATGCACTATGGGCCTTCGTCCATGGGCTGGCCATGCTTCGCCATACCCGGCTGCGCGCCCTGGAGGCGGACTTCGACGCACTCCACCGTACGCTGCTCGAGCAGCTTGTGGCGACATTCAGGGGCGGGCGGTGAACTGAGGCAACGGAGGGCGTGCCGGCACAAGCGAGCTGCTCGCCCGCACATGACGATCTCCGGGAAACTCAGGCAACATCCTTCCGGCCAGCGACAAACCGCCCCACTACAACGTCCCGGCCGAGCCGACCTTCGGGTGTCACATGGCCCCCTCGTCTATGGATTGCGCATTGCGCGCACCAGGTGTTGAATGGGAGTTAACTAGCTTCACAAAAAGGGGGAAGCAATGGTACGAGAAGCTCGTGCATCCAGTCTCGTCACAGTCCTACTGGTAGTTGCGGCCCTGATCGGCGTGCTGATGGTTGCGGGTTGCGGCGGCGAGACCACAACCACGGAAGCCACGGCCACGACCTCGGCGCCGGAGACCACGGTGGCAAGCACCACCGCCACCACGGCGGGGACCGTCTACCAGATCGGGCTCACCCAGATTGTCTCGCACCCCACGCTGGACGTGGCGCGCGAAGCTATCATCGAAGGCTTGAAGATGGAGGGGTTCGAAGACGGCAAGAATATCGAGATCGACTTCCAGAATGCCGGGGGTGACATGGCCGTCGGCACCAGCATTGGGCAGAAGTTCGCCAACGACAACAAAGACCTGGTGATCAGCATCACCACGCCCATGACCCAGGCCATGGCCAAAGCCAATCCCGACCGGCCCATCGTGTTCTGCCTGGTCACCGACCCTGTCGGAGCGGGCCTGCTCAAGGATCTCAAGGCCCCGGAGGGCAACATCACCGGCGTGCATGATTTCTACGACATCAGCTTCCACCTGGACCTCATCAAGGAGCTCCTGCCCGAGGCCAAGACCATCGGCTTGCTCTACAACGCCGGTGAGGCAAACTCCATCGCCCTCGTGGTCAACTCCGAGAAGCCGAAGGCGTTGGAGATGGGCTTTGAAGTCGTGGAGGCAACCGCGGCCAGCTCCGCGGAAGTGCAGGCGGCCGCCCAGTCCCTGGTGGGTAGGGTCGACGTCATCTCCATCACCACCGACAACACCATCGTGTCCGGCTTGGAGGCCGTACTCAAGGTGGGGGCCGACAACGATATTCCGGTGGTGATGTGCGACGTGGACAGTGTGGAGCGCGGGGCCGTGGCCGCCTACGGGATGAACAACGTGTCCATGGGCAACAAGGCCGGCATCATGGCGGGCAAGATCCTCAAGGGCACGCCGATCAAGGACATCCCTGTTGACACCGCCACGGACTACGAGCTCATGATCAACCTCAAGGCCGCTGCCGACATGGGCGTGACGGTGCCGCAGGCTCTGCTGGACAAGGCAGTCAAGGTCTTCGAATAGGGGAATCCCGGATGCGGACAGCCGGGCAGCGTTGTCACCAGCATGCGGCAAACGTGGGGTGTGGCGGGCCGAAACCGGTAGCCGGTTTCGGCCCGCTGCTCTTACGCGGAACGTGGACTCGCAGAGAAGGGGCCGGAGGGGGTAATGCTAGGCACAGTTGCATCAGCGCTGGAACAGGGCTTCCTCTACTGCTTCATGGTGCTGGGGGTCTATATCACCTTTCGGGTGCTGGATTTCCCTGATCTTACCGTTGATGGTAGCTTGACCCTGGGTGCGTCCGTGGCGGCCGTCCTCATCGTCAGCGACACCTCTCCCTTCCTCGCCACACTGGCGGGGGCGGGGGCGGGGGCGGCGGCGGGTGTCGTGACGGCGGTGTTGCATATGGTCCTGCGTGCTGATGCCGCCGACACCAACTACGCACCAAAACTGATTTCCGGCATCCTCACGGCCACCGCGCTCTATACGGTCAACCTGCGCGTTATGAACAGAAGCAACGTCCCGCTCTTGGGAGAGGTGACGTTCTTCGACCGCTTGGGCGACATTGTGGGGATTCAGATGTGGCGCTGGCCGCTGGTGGTGGCCCTTCTTGTTATCGCGCTGGTGGTGAAGTACATCATCGACTGGCTTCTGCACACTGATCTGGGCTTGTCAATGCGGGCGCTGGGAGACAACGAGCAGATGATCCGGTCGCTGGGGGCCAACACCAATCTGACACGGCTGATAGGGTTGGCCGTGTCCAACGCGCTCGTGGGGCTCACCGGAGCCTTGGTGGCGCAGCAGCAGGGTTACACCGATATTGGCATGAGCGTGGGTGTCCTGGTGGCCGGCTTGGCCGGGGTCATCCTGGGTGAAGCCATCTTCGGCACCCGCAGCGTGAGTTGGGTCCTCTTCAGCGTGATCGGCGGTTCCATCGTCTATCGGTTGCTGATTGCCTTCGGTCTCAGGGTGGAATGGATCCGCCCGACCGACCTCAAGCTGCTGACCGCCGTCTTTGTGATGGTTGCTCTTGCCGCTCCTTCGATCAGGAGGAAGGTGCTGAAGACATGAGCGCTGAAGCCACCACCTTGCCCAGTCACGACAGCTGTGTCGCTGTGTCGCGGGGGCCGGCCGTGGGCCTTGAATGCCGCGACATACACAAGACCTTCTTCGCCAGGACGGCATTTGCCATCCAGGCGCTGTCCGGGGTGAATCTGAGTGTGAAGCCGGGCGATTTCATCAGCATCATCGGTTCCAACGGCGCGGGCAAGTCCACGCTTCTGAACGTGATCGCCGGCACCTTCCCGGTTGACAGAGGCACGGTGCTTCTGGGTGGCGAGGACATCACGCACGTGCCGGAGTACCGGCGAGCCCGTGACATAGGGCGGGTGTTTCAGGATCCCCGCGCCGGCACGGCGCCGTCCTTGACCATCGAGGAGAACCTTTCCATGGCGTTGCGCCGCGGGAGGCGGCGCGGGCTGTCGTTGGGGGTCAATGCTTCGCGGCGTCAGATCATCAGGGCGGAACTGTGTCTGGTGGAGATGGGCCTGGAGGATCGTGCCAAGACGCAGGTGTCGAAGCTCTCCGGCGGGCAACGGCAGGCGCTGTCCCTTCTCATGGCTACCATCACCAAGCCGAGCCTCCTCCTCCTCGACGAGCACACCGCCGCCCTGGATCCCAAGGTGGCGGCAACCATCATGGGTCTCACCGACATGATCGTGACCGAGCGTGGGTTGACCACTCTCATGGTGACCCACAACATGGAGCTTGCGCTCCAGCACGGCAACCGACTCATCATGATGCATGCCGGTCGGATCATCTTGGACGTGGGACCGGAGGAGAAGCATGAACTGACCGTTCCGGGCCTGGTGCAGAAGTTCCACGAGGTAGCCGGCAAGGCCTTCGTCACGGACCGGGTGCTGCTGGCGGACTGAGAGTCGCCGCCAGCGCCGGGTCGAGGCGGGCCAGCACTTCCTCGGCCCGCTCGGATTCAGGCAGGAGCGCCACCGCAAGACCCAGCAGTTCTGGGAACGGAGCCGACATCGGGACAAACCCGTCGCGGCGTATCTCCTGTGCCAGATGCCATCCCACCTCGGCGTTGAGTGCGGCGGCGTCCGCTGCGCCCTGCCACACCAGAAGCAGGCTCTCATGGTAGCTGTGGGTGGGCAGCACGCGGGGTCCATGCGGCCGGTTGCTGAGCAACGAGAAGAGCGGGCCGGACCGGGGTGTGGCCACCAGCAGGCCGTCGAGCCGGTCGGCCTGGATGGGTTCACGGTCTACTCGCCAGAAAAGGGCTGCGCGGCCGGGGAGGTAGGGGACGCTGAAGCGGAAGTCGGCCGTCCGGGCGTCCGTCACCGCCATGCACACGAAGCCGTCCAGCCCTCGTGTGGCTCCTCCCGCGGGCCACACCTGCGTCTCCGAGGAGACGGGTGAGAAGGCAATGCGAATGCCCGCCTTGGCCGACGCACGCCGCACGATGTCGATGGCGCGGCCTGCCGGCCGGCCGTGTTCAAGGAAAGTGAGCGGGGCGAATTGGGAGTCGAAGGCCAGCCGCAGACTCAGGTCTGTCATGCTCCCCTGGCTCCCCTGATGCATGCCCCTCGGGCTCAGTCCGTCTGCCATGCCGCCAACAACTCCGCGGCATCGACCACCTGGCCGAAGTAGCGATCGATGTTCTGCAGTGAGGCTTGGTGCGCCTCCTCGTTCACGCCGCCGGTGAGGTCACGGATCACCACAACATAATAGTCAAGCATGTATGCCTGCCGCGCGGTGGACTCCACGCACACGTTGGTCGCCACGCCGGTCAAGACAAGGGTCGTGACCCGGTTGGCTCTGAGCATCATGTCCAGCGGTGTGCCGACGAAAGCGGAGTAGCGGTTCTTGGGCAGGATTATGTCGCCGGGGGCGGGCTCCACGCCGTAGAAGTCCTCGTCCTCCCGGTGATAGGGGCGTTTCATGCCGCAGCGCGCCTGGTGTTCCTCCACCACGGGGGAGCGTAGCTCAGGCGCATAGGCCTGCTTGGTGAACACAGTCAGACGAGCGAGCTTCCGGGCAGCGGCGAGAAACGCGTTGAGACGAGGCAGCATGGCGCGGAGCGGGGCGGGGTCGTCACCCATGAGCTCAATGACCCCTCCGGGCGCGAAGAAGTCCCTTTGCAGGTCAATGGCGAGCACCGCGGTGTGCCCGGGATTCACCTTGTCTGCGAAGCTGTGCGGGCGGGATGCTGCCATGTCGCTCCTTTCCCGGGGCGCCGCTCCCGTGACTGCTATTACGGAGGCTACGCTCCGATCATACTGCGGACCCCAGCCGTGGGGTCATTTCGAGTGGGCGTAGACCGGTTGTATCCTGCTCGGCCGCGCTGGAGCCGCGCTGGAGGCGCCACGCCGGTGCCGCAGTGCTCCGGCTCGAATGCCGGTCTCACACACCTACGGAGAGCAGTTGCACGATGCTGGAGCTCGGAGTACCCAAGGGGAGCCTCGAGAACAGCACCATCGGACTGCTTTGCAGTGCCGGCTTCCACGTGACCACGAGCGGGCGCTTGTGTTTTCCCGTCGTTGATGACCCTGACGTCCAGTGCCGACTGATCCGCGCCCAACAGAGGGCGTGCGATGTCCTTCCGCGCCTTGCGGCCTCGACCGGCTGAAGAAGCGGCGAGGCCACGAGGCTGCACCAGGATGTGACGATGGCGCAGAGCCTCCGTGTTGCCGGCGGGGTTCGGTTCCATCCTTCCCGTATGCCTATACTGCAAGCGGCGAAGAGCAGGTGGCGAGGGGAGGAAGGTGGCTGGACCGGTCTTCTGCCAAAGACGGCAGCCGGCCAACGGGGGATGCACATCGCGCCGGGCTCGCTCCTTCGCTGGATGGCGGGTGGCGGCCAAAAAGTACGGTTGCCGCTATAATAAAAAGCGCGGGGGTACAAGAGGGGATGACAAAGCACGCGGGTAGGAAGCGAGGTCGGTGATGGGATGCCATGTGTGTGCTCGGCCGTCCGAGCGCTGGGGTGACGCCGTCCTCCCCATGCGGAGGATCGGGCATGGCTAGCGGCTCATATATCCCCGGGGAGCTCGTTTCGCATCCTCTCTTTGGGCTGGGCGTGGTGGAGGAGGTGCAGGCGGATGCCTGCTTGGTGCGCTTCGGCCAAGGCAAGCCCAAGCTTATTCTCACCTCCCATTTGGAGCGCCGGTCACCTCGTGCGGCGCGCATCGATGGTGAGCGCCTTTTCGATGCTTACCTTCTCATGGACTGGAGCGCGAGCAGCTCCCCCAGCCAGGGGGTGAACAGCATCTGGTACTGCCTCTTCGAACCCGGACGCCGTCAGCTGCTGCGCAACGTGCGCACCCGCCACCTGGCATTCCAGGAGATCCGCGGCCATCTTGTTGATTTGGTCACATCAGGGCTGCGGGTGCTCGTGGGCTTTGACTTTCCCTACGGCTACCCGGCGGGAACCACAAAGCAGCTTGGCTTCGTGGAGGGCGAGCCTTGGCGACTCATGTGGGACCAGCTGCTTGACCTGGTCGAGGATCAGCCCAACAACAAGAACAATCGCTTCGAGGTTGCGGCCGAGCTGAATGGTGCCATGACCACCGGGCCGGCACCATTCTGGGGATGCCCTCCCAAAGAGGCCCGACCGTTGTTGCATGCCAAGAAGCCCAAGCCTTGGCCCAGCGCCATCCCCGAGTTTCGAAGAGTGGAGCGAGTGGAGGGAGTGGCGGCGGGCCTCAAGTCGCCCTGGCAGTTGCTGGGCGCGGGCGCGGTGGGAAGTCAGGCCTTGGTGGGTATTCCCTGGCTGGCCCGGCTTCGTGATGACGAGGCGGTTGCATCGGTCTCTTCGGTCTGGCCCTTCGAGGGAGGGATAGGCGCTCCCTTCTGGCCTCCCGCGGGACAAGGCTTCGTGCTGCATTCTGAGATCTACCCATCGCTCGTGCCACCGTCCCCTCTTGAACCCGTCAAGGATGCCGGACAGGTGCGGGCGCTGGCGGAGCACTTTGCCCGGCTGGATGAGGAGCAAGGCCTGGCCCAGCTCTTCGATCTTACGAGCCTCGGCATGGATGATCTGCAGGCCGTGGTGCGTGAGGAAGGCTGGATCTTGGGCATACGTCCCGACGCGGCGCCCGAATAGGTGTGGAGAGACCTGAGGTGAAGATGGTTGAGGTCGGCCAGTGAGAACGGATGTAGGGGCTTGACAGGAGAGCCGAAGCACATACACTGGAAGTAGAGTCCCGAGAGGTCAGACGCACCGAACCGGAGGCTCACCGAGGGAACGCTGACCACGGAAAACGGAACGAGGGTTGTTCCGAAGAGTACTGGAGCAGCAGTTGAAGGTGAGTCGAGTCGGTGAAGGGTAGGTAATGAGGTCACTCGGGACTCGCTCTTTCCCGCCTCGCCTTGGTCTCGCCCTGGAATGCGGCTCCCAGTCAGCTTTGTCGACCACCATCACATGGCATTAAAGCCTGGTCGGGGTGCAGAGGCTTCTGGCCGGCGCCGGCGGTATCATCTCTTCTTGAAACCCGTCATTCCTAGGAGGAGGGGAGTCTGGCCTCTGAAGCGCTGAATATCCGCCCCCGGCGCCGCTATTCGCTGGGCGAGGAGATAGCCAGCAGTGTGATCCACGGTCTCGGTGCCGGCATGAGCGTGGCTGCCCTGGTGCTGCTCGTCGTCCAAGCAGCGGGGTCCGGTGATGGGTGGAGACTGGCGGCCGCCCTCATCTACTCCATCTCCCTGCTCCTGGAGTTCTTCGCTTCCACCATGTATCACAGCTTGCCCCAACCGCGGGCCAAGCACGTCTTCAGAGTCCTCGACCATGCGGGCATCTACCTGCTCATCGCCGGGACCTATACCCCCTTCATGCTGGTCACCCTTCGCGGCGTCGGCTACTTCTGGCTGTTCTTCGCCGTGTGGGGGTGTGCCGTGGCCGGCATCGTCGCTGAGGCCTTCTGGACGCACCGGCCGGCGTGGGTTTCAGTGGTCGTCTACTTGGTGATGGGCTGGCTTGTGCTCTTCGCTATCGGGCCCCTGGTATCCCGGTTGGGGGCGGGGGGAGTCTGGCTTCTGGCCGCCGGCGGGTTAGCCTACACGCTGGGGTCTCTGTTCTATCTGCTCAAGCGCATCCCCTGGATGCATGCCGTCTGGCACCTGTTCGTGGTGGGTGGAGCCGTCTGCCACTTCTTGTCCGTGGCGCTGTTCGTGATCTGATGGGTCTGGGGGAGCGGGCGGCGGGTCGCGCGGGAGCCTGCAGCAAGTTCGGACCGGGGGACGGGAAATCGCCGGACCTGAATGCTCCACGGCTGCAGGAAGCCTTGAAAGTGCTTCCGGCGGACGAGGCGACATATGCATGTGCCACCACCGGTCTGCCCTGGGAGACGATTCCGCTTCGCTCTTGGTGCGTGGGCGACGGCACACGTGAGATCGCCCGCTCTCTGGGTCTGGATCGCAAGACGGTGCGCACGTACACACGACGCGCCCAGGAGAGGACGTCGTAGCTCAAGTCCAGTCCCTCGATGCCCTCGAGCAGTCCGGCATAAGCCGCCTTCCTCGCGTTCTGGTGGTGCTCGAAGGCCCAGAACTGGGCCGAGAGGAAGGGAGGCACGTAGCTGGGCGGAGGCTCGGGGAGAGCCGCGGCCCTTGAGATCATGCTCAGGAGATGTTGACGGCTGAGGTTGCCGTAGGGGTCGAAGGTGGTGAGGGTGGTGCCCTTGGTTATGCCCAGCCTCGCGCAGAGGGCCACATAGGCCTGGGGGTAGAGGGGATCGCCCTCATCAAGCCCGGTCTGCACATCGCCGAAGGGGCAGAGCTCGCTTGCGCTCGGCTCCAGTCCCAAGGTGAGCGTGATCAGCTTGGCGAACTGCTGGCGGGTGAGCGGGACCTCGGGGCCGAAGGAGCCGTCGGCGAGGCCCGCAAGGACGCCGCGGGAGGCGAGATCGCCTATGGCGGTGTAGTAGGGGTGGGTGGCAGGCACGTCGGGGAAGCCGGTGGGCAGAGGCTCCTGGTAGGGGGCGAAGGTGACGACCACCTGGTGGCGTTCGGTCACGTGTTCCACCCGGTAGGGGTCGCTCACGGCCCGGGGTACCCCGTTGTCCAGGATGCTCACCAGATAGTAGCCGGGGTCGGGGGTGATCTCGATGTCGGCCGGGGAGTCGTAGCCCACCAACTGTCCGGCCGGGCTCACGCTGCCGTTACCCCCACAGACTTCCGCCCGCACCCACCAGGACTCCTCCTCGGGGTTGTAGAGCTGGGGGTAGTCGACGAAGAAGGAACCCCCGCTGGTGGGGGTACCGACGATTGGGTTGCCGGCCAGATCGGTGGCGGCGCTTATGGCCACGTAGGCCTTGCCGCCTCCGAAGGCCACGGCATAGATGTAGTCGTAGACGGTGTCGGTCACCCTGGTCGTCTCGGTGGGAGCGAGAGTCACGGCTCCGGAGATGGATATCTGCGGTAGCGGGGAGTCGGCCACCGCTTCGGAGAAGGTGGCGGTGATGGTGACCACGTCGCCAGAGCGGTAGGAGCCGGCAGGGGCGTAGGTGAGGGTGACGGTGGGAGCGGTGGCGTCGTAGGTGACGGAGTTGTCGGTGGAGGTGGAGGCAGTGTTGCCGTTGCCGGCTCCGTCCTCGGCGCTATCGGCGGGTAGGCTGAGGCTCACGGTGCCGTCGGAGGTGGCGCTGACCGTGACGGTGCAGATGGAGCCCGAGCCGGAGAGGCTGGTGACGCTGCCGTTCGTGGCGACGAAGTCGCTCATGGCAAGTCCGGTCACGTCCTCGTCGAAGGTGACGGTGAACTGGATGGCGGCCACGTTGGTGGGATCGGACTGGGTGGCGGCCTCATCCACGGTGACGGTGGGAGCGGTGGCCACCTTGGCCACGAAGGCGTCACCGCCGCCGCCGTAGGGCCGCACCGGAGTAGTGCCCCAGGTGGCGTAGCTGTACCCGGTCACGTAGACGTTGCCGCTCGTATCGACGGCGATGCCGTGACCGTAGTCGTAGCTGCCTCCGCCCAGGAAGGTGTTCCAGGACAGCGTGGGGTCGATGACCACCGGCAGGTCGGGGAGGTAGCCGGAGAGGGTGAAGCCGGCCTGCTGCTCACCCCGAAGCACCCAGGAGACCTCCACCGGACGGCGACCTTTTGCGGTCTCCTGCCAGGCGGTGGGAGCGGCCTCGGTCAGGGTGCCGGTGTCGAAGGTGAGGGTGAGGGCGCCTTGGGAGGTAGGCCTCAAGGGACGGTTGCCTCAAGGGACGGTTGTAGGAGAGATGGATGCAGGAGGCGAGATCACCGTCATCCAAGTAGTAGGTGCTCTTGGCGATGGAACCGGGGGCGGCCTCGTATGCGAGGTCGATGCCGTCCCAGAGGTCGTGGTAGATGACGCGACCCAGGGGCTGGGCCGGCAGGTTGTCACCGGGGACCGCGGTAGAAACACCAGGCACAGCGTCGCTTCGTTCTTGCCCCGTCTGCTCGGCCTGGGGGCTCACAGCGTTAGCGCCCACGAACTCGGTGCAAAGCATGTGGCTGGCCGAGGCGATGGTGACGCTCTCCGGGGTGAAGGCGAACACATGGCCGGCCGAGGTGAACTGAAGGAGGGCGCCACCGGGAGCCGGTGCCGCCGATGCCTCGGACTCTGATCCCAGACCGGGTAGGAGCACGGTCAGAGCGAGGAGGAGGGCGAGCAGGAGAACCCCCGCTGTCGGGTAGATGGACTTGCGGGTGTGCCTGCTGGTCACAGCTGCCTCCAATCTAGGGTGTGCTCCTCGTCCGGTCCACGTAGACCCCTCCCCAGTCCCAGGAGACCCTGCCATGCTGGTACCGCAGGGGTGGCAAAGACAAGGCTCCGAATGGCCTCAGGAAAGAAGTACCTGCGACAGCGTCGTTGCCTGAAGCTGAGAAGGTACGTGAAAGCGTCTGCCTGCCGAACTGACGTGAGACGATCCTCGCCCAAGAGATGAGGGAACTTGAAGACGGTCTCGTCGACCGTCCCGGGGCGATCGGCGCTCTTCTCAGGCGGGAGAGCGTGTGCTCCTCTCATCTGACGAGGTGGCGCCGGCTCCGAGACGCAGGCCACCCCCTTGTCATGATTGCCGAAGGCATCCCACGAATTGACCCCGTGGTGGGCCTCGTCTGGTTCAGTCATCTACCGGTACGTGCACAATGACTTCCAGTCGAAGTCGCCCTTACGCACGACGGCTCCCCCGACGGAGGTACCTGAAACCCTGGCGATCTAGTCCGGCTCCAAACCGTGGCTCCTCTAAGAGGGTGCCGAAAGACAACAACCTCGGCCGCCGGAGCGTGCTGGGTACGCGCCAGTCTCGAACGCAGGGAGCGCGAATAGCAGCGCTGCTTGCGTGACCGAGGACACAGAATGGCGCCGCCCAGCGCGCTCCGGCGGCGAAGCGAGAAGTGGCCGGGCCAAATTGGACAGCATCTTAGGGCCTATCCCGCTAGGCCGCAACCAGGGCTGCCTGCAGGGCTGCGACTCGGGCCTTCTTGAAGGCGATGAGGCCACCGGCCAACATCAAGAGGGCCAGGTGGTTCTCGTCCTTCTTGGACCA
>JAAYAL010000030.1 GCA_012719395.1 Gaiellales bacterium
TGAGTCACGAGACCCCTCCGCCTCAGCCACTCGAGGGCTTCTTGGCCGTGGAGGACGCGCGGGGGCGACGGCGCTCCCCCAGGAGGGCCGGGCTGAGGCGGAGAAGAGCCTCCCCCGCCGCCGAACAGGCCGCCGGCGAGCGAGAGTCCCCCGGCTGCGAGTCCGGGCACGAGAGTGCCCGCCAGCCACTCCCACCATCTCGCGGGACCGGGGACCTTGGTATCTGCGTCGGGACCGGCGGCGTTGATGCCCTCTGCGTCGACGCTCCCGGCGCTCGTGCTCCCGATGGACGTAGTGGTCACCCCTGCAGAGCCCCCATTCCCCTCGAAAGACCCAGAGACCGAGAGCCCGGGTATGGAGTTGGTCACGACGATGGTGACCACCCCAGAAGCCCCTTCCGGCACGTCTACGCCGGCGGAGAAAGACTCGGCCCACGGATCGTAGATCAGACCGTGTTCGTTGGGAGGCGATTCCGCGGAGTAAGAATCGGTATTCGCTCCGGCGCTCACAGATACGGTGACTCTGGCCTGCCAACCGGCACCCGCCTCCACGGAGCCGGAGACCTCCAGACGGCCGCCGGTGATCCTGCCTGTGATCACGCGTTCATTGGGATATATGTCTTGCGTGGTATCGATGCTCACACCCGAGATCGTGTACTCAATCGACATGCGATTGAAGGCACCTTCGGCGGGGAGCCTGTCGGCGCAGGCATGCGAGGGGAACGTCAGCAGGCACAGAGCGGCCACCCCCATCACCCAAGCCAGGCGGGAGAGCCCTCTGTTCATCCCGCCACCTTCTGAAACGCATAGGTGAATACAGCCCAAACGCCGGAAAAGACGAAAGCCACGATCACGGAGACGATCAGATAGCGGGTCTTGCGTCCTGCCTGGCGCATGAGCTCGGCCCCCGCGGCCGCCCCCGAGGTCATGATGGACGCCTGGACGAAAGCCTGTGCGGCCAGCCATTCGTAGGCCAGCTCGGCCAGCAAAGCCATGACGGTGAACGGTATCACCACCAAAAAGCCGCGGACCACCGCGTCCCACACCGCCCCATACCCCCACGTCCTGAGCACATGCGGGTCGGCCGCCAGGTTCAGCCCTGTGATGGCGGCCACACCCAGCAAGGTCAGCACCAGCCCGATGACGGTGTAGAGGGCCACCTGTCCGGCGCCGTCGCCCACGAGGCGCCCGCTCAGCCAGGCGAGGACTGCGAAGCAGCCCACCACCAACAGGCTGGTCAGTATCCTCTGAGTGATCCCTTGGCGCACGTCTCGCTCCCCTGCCTAGAGGCTCATGGCTGCCCAGATACTGATGATGATCGACCCACACACCGTCGCAAGGATCAGAGAGATGGCCAGCTTCTGCCCGGTCATCTCCTTGAGGATGCTGACCAGAGGATGAAACGCCCACAGCGCCCCGGTCATCCCAAAGGCCACAGCCGTGTTCCAGCCCGCCACAAGGTTGAAGATGAGCCCGACGATGGCGAACACCAACGTGGACGTATAGGCAAGACAGAAGGCCCGGATCGTCCACTCGAGAGAGCGGGTGCAACCCATGGGACGGGCCAGCACCCAAGCCAGAGCCGCCACCAGGCCGATCGCGATGGTGCCGACGCCCAACCCCAGGAAAGTGAAGCCGATGACCGCGCCGGTGCCCGCGGTGCCTACCCGGTGCATGTCGAGGCCGGTCTGTAAGAAGAAGAGTGTGAAGGCCAGACCCGAGACGGCCAGGCAGACGGGCCAGGGGACGCCTTGAAGCGCGCCCTTGATCGCCTCACCTGGGTTGAGGATCATCGAGAGGACCGACCGCGCCGCACCCGGAGCCGGCTCGCCACCTGTCAGCAGTCCTTGGACCTGGTATGCAGGAAGCCATCGCGGCAGGGTGGGATGCCAGACGAGGTCGGTGGCGGCGAGCGAACCTGACTCAGACAGACCGCGGAGTTGGTCCCATGTCAGCGGACCAGCCTGCGACTCTGCAGGCGCCCCGCGTCTCAGGTAGTGCCAGCCATCCGCCCCGGACTCAACCATGATGCCCGTCCTCTTGGGAAACTCGGCGGTCTGCGCCTCCCGCCGGCACGGTTACCGCGCGGCCTCACTGAGCATCAGCATACACGAATGGGCGACGCCGGAGAATCCCTCGTGCGGCCCCAGCGGAACACCCGGCGCAGTCGTACCACGCCTTGCCCCTTGTCTTTCCGTCGTAGTACTGCTAACAATATAACGAACAGCCGGCCGTCTGGAAATGAAACCCTGCGCGGAGTGCGCTCCGCGCTGCGGTCGATTTGTCATCACTATCTGGGATGTCTGGCA
>JAAYAL010000003.1 GCA_012719395.1 Gaiellales bacterium
ACCAAGCCGGGCTCGCCCACACCCTTGGCCCCGAAGGGACCCTCGGGATCGTTGGTTTCCACGATGATGGGCTCGATAGGCACGATGTCCAGGCAGGTGAGGATCTTGTAGTCACGGAAGTTGGGGTTGAGCAGCTTGCCGTGGTCGAAGAGCATCTCCTCGGTGAGGGCGTAACCGATGCCCTGCAGGATGCCGCCGTAGGCCTGGCCGTCCAGCAGCATGGGATTGATGGCCCTGCCGATGTCGTGTGCCGCGACATACCGGACAATGTCCACCTGGCCGGTCTCCGTGTCCACCTCGAGCTCCACCCCATGCACCCCATAGGTGTAGGCCATGGAGAAATTCCCGTGGAAGTCCCCCGCCAGCAGCTTGTTCTTGGGCTCCCAGAAGTTGGAGGCCATGAACATGGCGTTGCCGGTGGGAGCCATGTGCGCCTTCCGCAGCATCTTCTCCACCTTGGTGTCCCGCTTCTCCGGGTCCTCGATGGAAAGCCCGGTGACCACGCCGTTCTTGATCTGCACTTCCTCTTCGGGGATGCCGAGTTGAGCGGCGAAGTTGGCCACCATCTGGGCGTGCACGATCTCGGCGCAGGCCCGGGCGGAGTTGCCGGCCACGAAGGTGGAACGGGAGGCATGGCAGCCGGCGTCCCAGCCGCAGGCGTCGGTGTCACCCACGTTGACGTTGACCTTCTCCGCCTTGAAGCCCAAGACCTCGGCCACGATCTGCCGGAGCACGGTGTCCAGGCCCTGGCCGATATCCTGGGAGCCGGAGAAGACGTCCACCCAGCCCTCGTCGTCCACCTTGATGATGGTGGCGCAGCCGTCAGACTTGTAGATCTTGGCCCCACCACCGGTGTGGATCAACGAGGCGAAGCCCATGCCCCGGACGCGGGGGGTGCCTTCTATCGGACCGTGTACACGGTTGGCGTAGTCGAGGCTCGCCACTACTTTCTCCAAGCACTCCCCGTGCCCGCAGCTCTGCGGCAGGAACCCCTGCGGTGTTTCCTCGCCGGCGATGCTGGCGTTGCGCCTGCGCATCTCCACCGGATCGATACCGGCCTTCTCCGCCAGCTCATCCAGATTGCAATCGATGGCGAAGGTGGCCTGGGGGTTGCCGTAGCCGCGCATGGCCTGGGCCCAGGTGTTGTTGGTGTAGATGCAGGTGGCTTTGAACTCCACGTTGGGGACGCGGTAGAGACTCGACATGGGCATCATCATCACCGAAGGCGTGGTGGCCCCCCAGGAGATGTAGGCGCCGTTGTCCAGGGTGGCATTGACCTCGCGGAAGGTGAGGTAGCCCTCCTTGTCGCAGCCCTGGGTGATAATGAAGCTGGCCTGCTGCCGGGGCGAGGTGGCGAAGAACTCCTCCTCGCGCGTGAAGACGATCTTCACCGGCCGCTTGGTGCGGTGGGAGAGCAGCATGGCGATGTACTGGTAGCCGTACGTGTCAAGCTTGCTCCCGAAGCCACCGCCGATGGTGGGGGTGACCACCCGCACCCGGCCCTTGACGCCCATGGCCTTCAAGGCTTGCAGGAAGTCGGCCTTGGCCAGGGAGGGGATCTGGGTGATGTCATACATGGTCAGGTTGTCCGCGGCGTCGAAGACGGCGATGCAGGCCGAGGTGCCCATGCAGCAGTGGGTGACGGCCGGGCAGTCGTAGGCGGTGGTCACCGTGTGGACCGCCTCGGCCTTGCCCTTCTCCAGGTCGCCGCACACCAGCTTCCAGGGCAGGCGGATGCGGTTGTCCTTCAGGTCCTTGCCCCGAGCGTCCTTGTCGTGCAGGAGCGGGGCGCCCTCGGCCATGGCCTCCTCGGGGGAGAAGACGGCGGGCAAGTCCTCGTAGACCACCCGGATCTTGGATACGGCCTCCTCCGCCGCCTCCCAGCTCTCCGCCGCCACCGCCGCCACCTCGTCGCGGAAGCTCCGCACCTTGTCGCGCTTCAAGACCGGCTGGTCCTTCATGAAGCCGACGCGGATCTCCGGGGTGTTATAGCCGGTGACGACGGCCCGCACTCCGGGCACCGCCTCGGCCTCGGAGGTGTCGATGGAGACGATCTTGGCGTGGGCGCGCTCGCTCCACAGGATCTTGGCGTAGAGCATGCTCGGCAACTGCATATCGTAGATGTACTGGGACTTGCCCAGCACCTTGTAGAGGGCGTCGGACTTGGGTACGCGCTTGCCGACCACGAGGAGCTCCTCCGGGGCGCATACCGGCTTCTCCACCTCAGGGAGAAGGCGTTCTTCTTTGGCAGGCGTCATTTCCTCATCTCCTCGGCGGCGGCCAGCACGGCCTCGACGATCTGGTGGTAGCCGGTGCAGCGGCAGATGTTGCCGGCCAGAGCCACCTTGACCTCTTGCGCGGTGGGGGCGGGGTTGTGATCGAGGAGCGCCTTGGCGCTCATGATCATGCCCGGAGTGCAGAAGCCGCACTGCACCGCCCCGCAGGCCACGAAGGCCTTCTGCAGCTCGGTCAGTTCGCCGCCGTTGGCCAGCACCAGGCCCTCCGCCGTCTCCACCTCGCGCCCCTCGGCCTCGCAGGCGGGGTAGAGGCAGCTGGCCACGGCCACGCCGTCCACGATCACGGTGCAGGCGCCGCATTCCCCGGCGCCGCAGCCTTCCTTGGCCCCGGTGAGCTCCAACTTCTCATTGAGCACCTTGAGCAGGTTCCAGTCCTCCCGGACATCCACCGTCACCGGTGCCCCGTTCACCTTGAAGGTTATGGTCTTCACCTTGTCTTGCACCTCTTTAACGTCGGACGTCGGGATGTCAGGAGAGGGCCCCGGAGAGCCCGATCACGCGGGGCACCAGCACGCGCACCATCTCGCGCCGGTACCAGCCCCGGCCGCGCCAGGTGTCGCGCACCAAGGCGTGGGCGGCAGCTACCTCCCCCGCCTCCTTCACCAGTTCCGCCGTGAGCTTCTTGCCCTCCAACACCTGCTCCGCCTCGCGGGAGCGGGTGGGCATGGGGGCGCAGACGCCGAGCGAAATACGGGCCACTTCCACTGTGCCGTCGGCGGCCAGGGTCAGGCGGGCCCCCACGCCCAAGAGCGGCAGCTCCACACCTTTGCGGCGGGTGTGCTTCCAGTAGTGGGCGAAGGTGCGCGGGCCGGGGGCGGGCACCCGGATCTCCTTCAGGATCTCGGCGGGCTGGAGACGGGTCTCGCCCGGGCCCACGAAGAAGTCGGAGAGGGGCAGCTCCCGCTCGCCGGCCGGGCCGGCCAGGATCAGGGTGGCGTCGTACAGCAGAAGGCCCACGGCCGAGTCCGCACAGGGGGCGGCGTTGCAGATGTTGCCGCCCAGGGTGGCCACGTTACGCACCTGGCGAGAGCCCACACCGGAGCAAGCCTGATGCACGGCCGGGAAGTGACGTCGCATCCATTCCGAGTCCTCCACGGCGCCGTGGGTCACTACCCCACCGATGAGCACGCCCAGGTCGGCGGTGCCGCCCTCAGCCTTGCCCTCGTAGGCGTCCGTGGGGGAATCGGGAGTGAGGTGGCCCAAGGCGGGAATGGCCTTGAGCGAGACCAAGGCGGCGGGGGCATGCTTGCCGGAGCGGATGCCCACGTACACGTCGGTGGCCCCCGCCACCGGCTGCGCACCCGCCACCGTCTCCAAGAAGGAGACGGCCTCGGAGAGGGTGGTGGGGCGCAGATATGCAAGTTCAGCAGCCATTGCTAGGTTCTCTCCAGTCTTGACGTTGGCAGCCGACTATTGACCGCGGTTGTCGTAGACGCGCTTGCTCTTGCGCTCGGAGCGCGGCAGTGAACCGTAGTCCACGATTTCAACGTCCCCTGAGCACATGATCTCGGCCTTCACGCGCTTCTCGATCTGCTTCCCGACTTCCTTGTCCTTGGCGACATCCGCCTCGGGCTCGCGCTCCACCAAGATGGTCATGAAGTCCTTGCCGTCACGTCGGTCAAGGATGATGTTGTATTCGCTGGACACGCCGGGAACGTTGTTGATAACGTGCTCGATCTGCCCGGGATAAATGTTGACGGCACGGAAGATGAACATGTCATCCGAACGGCCCAGCAGCTTGTCATGCCGGGGCAGGACGCAGCCGCATTCGCACGTGCCGGGAATGATGCGGGTGAGGTCACGGGTGCGGTACCGAAGCAGAGGGGCACCTTCCTTGCGCAGAGTGGTGACCACCATCTCACCCGTCTCGCCTTCAGCCACGGGCTCCAGGGTTTCGGGGTTCAGGATCTCGAGAATGAAGTAGTCCGCCCAGTAGTGGATACCTTGGTGTTGACGGCAGTCCAGGCCGGTACCCGGACCGTAGAGCTCCGTCATGCCCGGGATGTCATAGATGTCCTTGGGATCGATCCCAAGGAGCTCGCCGATGCGCTGATCCATTGCCTCACTGTGGCGCTCGGAGCCCAGGATGACCTTGCGGATCTTCACCTTGTCCCGGATCCCGCGCTGTTCCACCTGCTCCGCCATGAGCAGAGCCATGGAGGCGGTGCAGCAAAGCACAGTGGTCTCCATGTCAACCAGGAACTCTGCCTGCAGATCCAGGTTCCCAGGGCCGATGGGAATGGCCATGGCGCCGAATTCCTCCACGCCCGCCTGGAATCCTACACCGGCCGTCCACAGTCCGTAGCCCACTGCGATCTGTACACGGTCCAACTCGTTGAGACCGGCAAGCTCATACACCCGCGCGAACATGTGGCGCCAATCGGCGATGTCCTTGGCCGTGTACGACATCACCTTGCGCTTCCCGGTGGTGCCGGACGAAGCGTGGATACGAACCAGTTTCTCGAACGGCACGGTGCGCAGGGGGAAGGGGTACTGGTCACGAAGGTCGTATGCGGTCACGAAAGGAAGCCTGCGAATGTCGTCAAGTGACGTGATATCTTCCGGCTTCACCCCGGCCGCCTGCAAACGCTCGCGATAGAAGTCCGAGCCGTTCCAGACATGGTTGACCGTCCACTTCAGGCCTTCCAGCTGAAGGGCCTTCAGTTCCTCGTCCGTCTTGTAGGTCGGCATGAACGATTTACCCACGGCTTACTCCCTTGTGGTTGCTTGTGCGGCTGGGCCTGCGCCCCTCGGCGCGGGCCCAGCCGGCTTGATCCGCTCCGCCAGGCTATTCGCGCAGCTTGGCGGTCTCCGCCTCATCCACCGTCCACGTTGCGGGATCGATGACAACACCGTAGTCGCGACGGGCGGCCTCAATGGAGACAACCTCATTGCGCACGTCCCGCAGTACTTTCTCCACCGGCCGCTGCTTGGGATCACCCCAGCCTCCGCCACCGCTGGCGTGCTGCCAATAGATGGTGCCATCAGGCACATTGTGCACCAAGTCCTTCGTGGTCAGCGTGCGCCACTCGGGCCCGTCCGGGTACTTCAGCTTGATGAAGTTGAGCCCGCCTTCCATTCCGCCTTGCGAGCCACGCGAAGGCTCCACGTCGCCATCACCGAAGGTGACCACCTTGATGCCCTTGCCGTGGAACTCGAACATGGTCTCCACGCCCACGCCGCCGCGCCAACGACCCGGACCTGCCGAATCAAGGAGGTACTCGTGCTTGAGGACCAAGTGAGGAGTGGCCTGCTCGAAGATCTCGTAGTCTTGATCCAAGACGCCGCCGGAAGCATCGATCATGCCGATGTGATCGTACCCGTCTGTGCCGTAGATGCCACCGGAGCCACCCTTGAGACCCATGAAGCAGATGTCGACGAAAGCATCGCCTTCCTTCTCTGTCCGGGTGTCATTGCCGGTGGTCAACGAGCAAAGCAGCTCGCCCCATTCCGCGGTGACTCGCTCGGGGATGACCGGCCCCAGCGCGCGCATGATGGCGTCGGCATTGTTGGGACAGAGGTGGTTGCCGTAGGTGGTGGCGGCAGGGTAGGCGGCGTTGAGCAGCGTGCCTTCGGGGATGATGATATCCACCGGCCGTACCAGGCCGGCATTGTGCGGGATGTCCGGGTTGAGCATCTGCAGCAAGGTGAGCAGCGTGCCCGAGGCCGAGCTGGTGTACGTGCCGTTCATGAAGCCGCCGGTCTGAGGATCGGTGCCGGTGTAGTCGAACTTCGCTGTCCCATCCTTGACGTCGATAGTCACCTTGATCTTGTACTTCGAGTTCGGGATCTTCCCGTCATAGTAGGCGTAGGACTCGCCCACATAGGTGCCGTCCGGGATGGAGCGCAGCTCGTTGCGCATCATCTGCTCGGTGGAGTCAAAGAGGAACTCCTTGTGGGCTTCAAAGACCGGTCGGCCG
>JAAYAL010000031.1 GCA_012719395.1 Gaiellales bacterium
CCGTTCTCTGCGCACTCTCGCTTTCCGCAGCGCCTACGGAGTGTCGGTGCTGGCCGTGGAGCGGCCGGACGGTGTGGTGGGGCCACCGGACGCGGACGAGACCCTGGGTCTGGGGTACAGGCTGCTCGTCTTGGGCGAACCTTCTGACCTGGCCAGGCTGACGGCCGCTTCCTCTGCAGTTACGTAGGAGGTCCCGATGCGGGCGGGCGGAGGGATCCTGAGGATCCCTCCGCCCGCCCCACCCTCGCTGTAACTCTGGTGATCTACTTCAGTCGCTGATCGTCATAGATTCCGTCTTGCGGAACACCAGCTCCAAGTCCTTTGCGTCCACCAGCACGGTGTCACCTTCCCGGAACTCCCCTTTGAGGAGAGAGAGCGCCAGCTTGTCCTGGATCTCGCGCTGGATGAGCCGTTTGAGAGGCCGGGCGCCGTAGGCGGGATCGTAGCCCTGGTGTGCCACGTAATCCTTGGCCGCGTCCGTCAGTTCCAGTCTGATACCGCGATCCGCCAGCCGTGAGCGCAGGTGGTGGAGCTGTATCTCGACGATGCTGCGGATATGCTCCAGGGTGAGGCGGTGGAAGAGCACGATGTCGTCCACCCGGTTGAGGAACTCCGGCTTGAAGGCCATACGCATGGCTTCCATGACGCGGGACTCAATCTCCGCCTCGTTCATGTCGGGATCCAGGATCCACTGGCTGCCGATGTTGGAGGTCATGATGACCACCGTGTTGTTGAAGTGGACGGTGCGCCCTTGTCCGTCAGTGAGGCGGCCTTCGTCCAAGATTTGCAGCAGCACGTTGAAGACGTCGGGGTGTGCCTTCTCGATTTCGTCCAGCAGCAGCACGCTGTAGGGACGGCGCCGCACGGCCTCGGTGAGGTAGCCGCCTTCTTCGTAGCCTACATAGCCGGGCGGCGCCCCGATCAGTCGGGCTACGGAGTGCTTCTCCATGAACTCGCTCATGTCGATGCGCACCACGGCCTTCTCGTCGTCGAACATGAACTCGGCCAGTGCCCGACCCAGTTCTGTCTTGCCCACGCCGGTGGGACCCAGGAAGATGAAGCTGCCGATGGGGCGATTGGGATCCTGCAGCCCGGAGCGGGCTCGACGCAGGGCATTCGACACCACCTCAAGTGCTTCGTCTTGGCCCACCACGCGGCGATGCAGCCGGTCCTCCATGTTGATGAGCTTCTCCACCTCGCCTTCCATGAGCTTGCTGACGGGAATACCTGTCCACTTGGCCACCACTTCGGCGATGTCCTCTTCCTCCACCTCTTCCTTCAGCATCTTCTGCGAGCTCTGCAGTTGAGCCAGGTTCGCGTTCTCGTCCTCCAGCTGTTTGTGCAGCGAGGGAATGGTGCCGTAGCGCAGTTCGGCCGCCTGTTGCAGGTTGGTCTCGCGTTCCGCCCGCTCGGCATGTGCTTTGGCTTCCTCAATCTGCTCTTTGAGCGCCCGAATGCGGGTGATGGCATCCTTCTCCGATTGCCAGTGGGCCTTCATGCCCGCCGCCTTCTCGCGGAGCTCGGCCAACTCCGCCTCTATGGCCTTGCGTCGCTCGATGGAGGCAGGATCCGTCTCCTTGCCCAGGGCGTGCAGCTCGATCTCCAACTGCTTGGAGCGGCGCTCCACCTCATCGATCTCGATGGGCATGGAATCGATTTCGATGCGCAACCGCGAGGCCGCTTCGTCCACCAAGTCGATGGCCTTGTCCGGCAGGAAGCGGTCGGCGATGTAACGATGGGACAGCAGCGCTGCGGCCACCAAGGCCGAGTCCTGGATGCGGACGCCGTGGTGGACTTCGTAGCGCTCCTTGAGGCCACGAAGGATAGCAATGGTGTCCTGTACCGTGGGTTCTCCCACCAGCACCGGCTGGAAGCGCCGCTCCAGTGCAGCGTCCTTCTCCACGTGCTTGCGGTACTCGTCGAGGGTGGTTGCACCCACCACGCGCAGCTCGCCCCGGGCCAGCAGCGGCTTCAGCATGTTGGAGGCATCCATGGCACCCTCGGCGGCGCCGGCGCCAACCACAGTGTGAAGCTCGTCTATGAAGGTGATGATCTCCCCTTCCGAGCCGGCGATCTCCTTCAGCACCGCCTTCAGCCGCTCCTCGAATTCGCCGCGGTATTTCGCGCCTGCCACCATGGCGCCCATGTCGAGAGCGATGACCTTCTTGCTCTTCAGGCCCTCGGGCACATCACCGGTGACTATGCGTTGCGCCAGTCCCTCCGCAATGGCCGTCTTTCCCACGCCGGGTTCTCCGATGAGCACCGGGTTGTTCTTGGTACGGCGGGAAAGGACCTGGATGACGCGGCGTATCTCGTCGTCGCGGCCGATGACCGGGTCCAGCTTGCC
Organism: Gaiellales bacterium; assembly: GCA_012719395.1. Taxonomy (GTDB): domain Bacteria; phylum Actinomycetota; class Thermoleophilia; order RBG-16-64-13; family RBG-16-64-13; genus JAAYAL01. The sequence goes on from JAAYAL010000031.1 coordinate 2,348, forward strand.
GCGCTGTGCGGCTTCCGTGAGATCCCGTCCGTACTTCTTGAGCGCCTGGTACTTGTCTTCCGCATTGGCATCCTCCGCGCGCTGCGACCCGCGCAGGTCCTTGAGCACGGTGAAGATGGCATCCCTTGTCACGCCGTGGCGCTGCAGCGTCTCCGCCGTCCATCCGCGACCGGTTGCCAGCGACATGAGCACGTGCTCCGTGGAAACGTAGCTGTCCTTCATGTGGTCTGCTTCTGCCTGCGCTGCGTCCAGGGCGTCACGCAGCTCCACGCTGAGGCCCAGCTGACTGGCTCCGCCTATTGTGGCGAGCCGGGCGAGGCGGCTCCGCAGCTCGGACGCCACCATTTGTGGGTTGACACCGATCCTCTCCAGGATGGGTGTGGCCAGCCCGCCATCCTGCTCCAGCAGGGCCTCGAGCAGGTGCTCGGTTTCCACCTGGGCGTGGCCGCGGGCGGAGGCCGACTGGTGGGCGGCGGCCAGCGCCTCCTGCGCCTTCACTGTGAACCTGTCTATCTGCATGGGGAGCATCTCCTTGGGGCTTGGCACTAACATACGGTACAGCCGCGCATAAAATCTTATACGATGAGACTCATAAAAGCAAGCACGCACTACCACACCCCGTGCCCTTCCGGCAAGCGCTGCGGTCGCGGACGTGGGGCGGATGGTTGCCGCACTGTGGCGGGGGCGCCGCCGGCGGGAGACGGAGGGTTACCCCTCCACCGTGGTGGTGGTCTCCGTGGTCGGCGGGTGTGTGGAGGTTGTCTCGGTGGTGGGGGTGGTGGGTTCGGTGGAAGGAGGAAGCGTGGTGGAGGACGTGGACGTGGTGGTACTGGTGGAGGTGGTGGTGGTTGCCACGGCGTGCGTACTCTTGAAGTCCCAGTTCCACTGCACCGGTTCATAGGCTGCATCGTCAAATGTCACGACAGCGTAGTCTTGGGACGCCTGGCTCATGAACTCCTGCCAAATCATCGCCGGGAGACCCCCTCCGGTGACGCTTTGGCCGTGAACGTTGGTCATGGGAATCTGCTTATCCGGATGGCCTACCCAGACGGCGCAGGAGAGTTGGGGGATGTAGCCGCAGAACCATGCGTCGTGGAATTCCTCCGCGGTGCCAGTCTTGCCGGCTACCGGCCTCCCACTGATCCTCGCGGCCCTGCCGGTCCCGCTTTCTACGTTCGCCTCCAGGATCTTGTTCACCACGTGTGCTACGCCGCTGGAGATGGCCTGTACCTTGCGGTTGGCGGAGGCTTCCCAGATTATGGCGCCGGTGTTGTCCTTCACACGCAGGATGGCGGTGGGGAGGCGGTGCCAGCCGTTGCCGGCCAGCGTGCCGTACGCTGAGGCCATCTCCAGCGGCGAGACGCCGATCTCCAACGCACCCAGAATGATTGCGGGGTCCGGGTTGATGTAGCTGGTTATGCCCATGCGGTGGGCCACGTCCACCATGCGCTCGGCTCCCAGGTCAAGCGCCAGTTGGGCGTAGACGGTGTTGTCGCTGTGCAGCGTGGCCTCGGCCAGCGAGATCACTCCGTAGTAGGAGTTGCCGAAGGTCTTGACGTCCCACCGCTTCGTGGCGCCCGGGTAGTCCAGCGAGACCGGCTGCGAGGGGTACAGCGTGGAATAGGGGTTGATGCCCATCTCCACGGCGGCCACCAGGCCGAAGGTCTTGAAGGCCGAGCCCGGTTGTCGCTTCCCTTGGGCCGCTAGGTCGAACTTGCTGCGGTCGTAGTCTGTACCGCCGACCATGGCCCTGATGTAGCCGGTGTCCGGCTCTACTGCCACCAGGGCGGCCGAGGGATCCTCCGGATCGTACAGAATGGAGGAGATGGCCCGCTCCGCATGCCGTTGGTACGCGGGATTGATGGTGGTCTCCACGACCAGCCCTCCCTTGTATACGGCGTCTTCGCCGAACATGGAGATCAACTGCTGCCTCACATAGGCCACCACATAGGGTTCCTGCGTTTGCGTGAAAGGCGAGACGGGTGCCAGCTGCAACTCGGCATCGTGAGCCTCGCGGTACTGCGCCTCGTTGATCATGCCGTACTCGAGCATGTCGTCCAGGACGTGCCCCCTTCGCGCAACGGCCAGTTGTGGGTACTGTCGCGGGGAGTAATCGCTGGGGGCCTGCACCAGCCCAGCGAGCAGCGCTGCTTCAGGCAGCGTGAGTTCCGAGGGGGACTTGTCGAAGTAGGTGCGGGAGGCGGCATCGATTCCGTAAGCGTTGGAGCCGAAGTACACCGTGTTCAAGTACTGGTCCAGGATCTCGTCCTTGGTCATCCGCTCCTCGAGCTGCCAGGCCAGGGCCATTTCCTGGAATTTGCGGTCGATGGAGACATCGGAACGGTCCAGGTAGAGGTTGCCCACAAGCTGCTGGGTGATGCTGGAGAAGCCTTCAACTATCCTGCCGGACTCGATGTTGCGGAGAAGCGCTCTCACCATTGACTCGTAGTCGACGCCGGTGTGCTGATAGAAGCGATGGTCCTCGATTGCCACTATGGCGTCTTTCATGACCTTGGGAATGCCTTCTCCGCCAACTATCGTCCGATTCTCCACGCCGTGCAGGTAGGCGAGCAGGGTGCCGTCGGCCGCGTAGATGCGCGAGGTCTCCGCCAGAATCACCGTTCTCTGGTCGGACAGACGAGGAAGGTCCCGGCCGAAGGCGTTGAGGAAGCCGAGTCCCAACGAGAAGGCAACAGCCAGCAATGCCACGGCGACGAAAGGAGCCAGGGCCAGGGCTACCCACAGGGCCTGACGGCGCGGTCTCCGCTTCTCCGCTCTCCGCCTGCGGCGCTCCGATATCTGGTACCGACTCACCCTCGCATCTCCGCAGTTGTCATGTGTGGGCGCTTAGAGGGAAGCTGCTGAATTCTACCTGACGGGACGCGATCTCACCGGACTGAGTTCCCGGGGGCTTCCAGGAGCAGCCTTCTCCAGCCTCTGCAGATAACTTGACATATAGCGACTTAGATTTTATAATCAGCATTGGCTAATGGACCGCACCGGTCTGAGTACACGGCTCTGGAGGAAAGAGCATGGGCAAAATCATAGGCATCGACCTGGGCACCACCAACTCCGCCATGGCGGTTCTGGAGGGTGGGGAGCCGACCATCATCCCCAACTCGGAGGGCGGGCGGACCACGCCGTCCGTAGTCGCTTTCTCCAAGACGGGCGAGCAACTGGTGGGTACCGTGGCCAAGCGCCAGGCCGTGACCAACCCGGAGAACACCGTCTTCTCCATCAAGCGTTTCATGGGACGCAAGTACCGGGACGTCTCTGAGGAGATGAAGATCGTCCCCTACAAGGTTGTCGAGGGTCCCAACAGCGACGTACGCGTGGGCATCAAGGGTCAGCAGTACAGCCCACCGGAAATATCCTCCCGCATCCTGCAGAAACTGAAAAGGGACGCTGAGGCGTTTCTTGGCACGGAGGTCACCGACGCCGTCATCACCATCCCGGCCTACTTCGACGACGCGCAGCGGCAGGCCACGAGGGATGCCGGGATCATCGCCGGGCTCAACGTGCGCCGCATCATCAACGAACCTACCGCGGCCTCGTTGGCCTACGGCATGGACAAAGAGCACGAGCAGACCATCCTGGTCTTCGACCTGGGCGGCGGTACCTTCGACGTCTCCATCCTGGAGATCGGTGAGGGCGTGTTCGAGGTCAAGGCCACCAACGGCGATACCCACCTGGGTGGTGACAACTTCGACAAGGCCATCGTGGATTGGATGGTGGCAGAGTTCCGGCGGGAGAAGGCTGTTGACCTTTCCCGCGATCGCTCGGCTCTGCAGCGCCTCTACGAGGCAGCGGAGAAGGCCAAGGTGGAATTGTCCAGCATGATGGAGACCACCATCAACCAGCCCTTCATCAGCATGGATGACAGCGGCCCGCTGCACCTGGAGATGCAGCTCACGCGGGCCAAGCTTGAGGAATTGACCCGTGAACTGTTGGAGCGGGTGGTGGGTCCCACCAAGCAGGCCATCAAGGACGCCAACCTCACCCTGGACAAGATCGACCAGGTCATCCTGGTGGGCGGCATGACCCGCATGCCCAGCGTGCAGGCCAGAGTGCGCGAACTGACCGGCAAGGAGCCCCACAAGGGCATCAATCCGGATGAGGTCGTGGCTTTGGGTGCCGCCATCCAGGGTGGTGTGCTGGCGGGCGAGGTGAAGGATGTTCTGCTGCTGGACGTGACCCCGCTGTCGCTGGGGATCGAGACCAAGGGTGGCGTCTTCACTCGGCTCATTGACCGCAACACCACCATCCCCACCCGCAAGAGCGAGATCTTCTCCACGGCCGAGGATGGGCAGAACAGCGTGGAGATTCACGTGCTCCAGGGTGAGCGTGACTTGGCGGCCTACAACAAGACCCTGGGCAAGTTCCAGCTGACCGGCATCCCGCCCGCGCCGCGCGGCATTCCGCAAATCGAGGTCACCTTTGACATCGACGCCAACGGCATCACCCATGTGTCGGCCAAGGACTTGGCCACGGGCAATGAGCAGAAGATTGTCATCAAGAGCTCCAGCGGCCTGGGTGACGACGAGATCAAACGCATGGTGCGCGACGCCGAGACTCACGCGGATGATGACCGTCGCAAGAAGGAAGTGGTGGAGGCGCGCAACCAGGGTGAGAACCTGGTCTACTCCACCCGCAAGACGCTGAAGGACTTCGGCGACAAGGTGGACGGCTCCACTCGCGCTGGCATAGAGCAGGCTGCCAAAGACCTGGAAGACGCACTGAAGACGGACGATATCAACGACATCCGTGCCAAGACCAACGCCCTGCAGGAAGCTGCCTACAAACTGTCCGAGGCCGCGTACCAGTCGGCGCAGGCCCAACATGGCGGTGCGCAGGGGGCCGGCGGGCAGAGCGGCGGCCAGGGAGACGACAGTCACAAGGCCGCGCAGGAAGAGGAAGTTGTGCAGGAAGCAGATTATGAAGTGATCGACGAGGACTGAACCCGCGCACAACTGCGGGGAGTTTCGGGCAGGTAGGATTCGAGAGGGAGAAGGAGGAAGAGCGCCATGGCAATCGTACGTTGGGATCCATTCCGTGAGCTCACTGCTCTTCAGAACGAAGTGAGCCGCCTGCTGGGCAGAGGGATTGGCGAAGCAGGTGAGCGCCAGTCGTGGATGCCGTCCATGGACGTCGTGGAGAGCGATGCCGACATCAAGTTCAAGGCCGAGCTTCCGGGGATGAAGCCGGAGGACATCAAGATCGAGATGGACGAGAACGTCCTCACCATCAGCGGTGAGCGGCGGTTCGAGGAGAAGGTGCAGGAAGACAAGTACTATCGTATTGAGCGCAGGTATGGTTCTTTCAACCGGTCCATTGCGTTGCCGCAGAACGTGCAGGCAGATCAGATTCGGGCCAACTACGAGAACGGCGTGCTGGAAGTGACCGTTCCCAAGATGGAAGAGGCCAAGCCCAAGAAGATTGAGGTCAAGGTCAGCGCCCAGGAAATGGGCGCCGGTGCGGCGACACCGCCGGCGGTGGAAGGTACCGCCACTGAGACCGGGTCGGCAGTCGCCTAAGCTCACGTGAAGTGGTCACGGAGGGGCGGGTGGCAAAGCAAGCCCGCCCCTCCGTGACCTCCCGTAACCCCGCACGGTTCGCCGTGCGGCTCACATCGAAGGAAGACGTTCAGATATGGCCGACAAGATTTGGATACCGGTCAGTGGGTCAAGCTCTCGGCTGTGGACCCCGGAAGAAGGTGGGCCGGGCGGAGGCGCTTCCGCGGCGGGAACGAGGCCGGCTGCGCCGCAGACTGCGGCCGAGCCCTCCGGTTCTTCGGACGAAACCTCAACCGCCCCCCAGGGCAACGCGCCGTCTGCGGATACGCCTGCGGGCACCGCTCAGACTGAGCCTGGGCCGGCCGCTGAGGCCGAAGCTGCTCGTGGACAGGAGGAACAGGGCCTGGCAGAGGTGCGGGCGCAGCGGGATGAGTACCTGGACGGCCTCCAGCGGCTGAAGGCCGAGTTCGAGAACTACCGCAGGCGGACTCGCCAGGAAGCCCAGGAGGCGTCCGAGTATGCGAAGAAGGCGCTGCTGACCGAGTTCCTTCCTGTGCTGGACAATCTGGAGCGTGCGCTGGCGGCAGCCGAGCATCACGAGGAGGGCAAAGTACTGGCCGGCGTGCGTATGACGCAGGGGCAGTTCCTGGATCTCCTCAAGAAACACGGTGTGGAGCCGATCGACCCGTTGGGCCAACCTTTCGACCCGGCCTTCCACGACGCTATGCTCTCCCAGCCCGCAGCCGAGCCGGAGGGAACGGTGTTCGCCGTCTTGGAGAAGGGCTATAGGCTTGGCGAGAGGATAGTCCGCCCAGCGCGCGTGGCAGTCTCCGCAGGCCCCGGTGGCGAGACGGAGGAGTAGGACCGTGGCGGACGGCGGGAGAGACTACTACGAGGTTCTGGGCGTGGCCCGCGGCGCCACGCAGGACGAGATCAAGAAGGCGTACCGGAAGCTGGCGCGCAAGTACCATCCGGATGCGCACCCGGATGACCCCAGGGCCGAAGAGCGTTTCAAGGAAGTGTCCACCGCCTACGAAGTCCTTTCCAATCCGGAGAAGCGCAAGCAGTATGACGCTGGGCCGTCGGCCTTTTTCGGTCGGCAGGGACCCAGTGGTGCAGGGGCATACGGTTTTGACCCCCGGGCGTTTCGTGACGGTCAGGCCTTCACCGGGGATTTTGCCGACCTATTCAGCGGACTCTTCGGCGGCCGTTTCAGTGGAGGCGGTCCGCGAAGAAGGCAGGCGCAGAAGGGGCGGGATCTCAGCGTAGGGGTGACCATCTCCTTCGAGGATTCGCTCAAGGGTGTGACCACCCGGATCAGTGTCCCCAAAGCGGTTGAGTGCGCAGCATGCGGGGGGAGTGGCGCAGCTCCGGGCACCTCCCCCGTAGTGTGCCCAGAGTGCGGCGGTAGAGGCGTGACCGCTCAGAACCAGGGCTTCTTTGCTCTTTCCCAGCCCTGCCTGGCCTGCGCCGGTCAGGGAACGGTGATTCAGACGCCCTGCGCGGACTGCGGAGGGGAGGGCGTGCAGCAGGCCGTGAAGAAGTTCACGGTACCCATCCCGGCAGGAGTGAAGGACGGCACCAAGATCAGGCTCAAGGGCAAGGGAGAGCCTGGTCAGAAAGGTGGGCCACCCGGGGACCTCTACGTGGTGGTGCGGGTGGAAGCGAGCGCGCTCTATGAGCGTCGCGGCTCTGATTTGTTGGTGGAAGTCCCGGTATCGTTTGTCGAGGCCGCACTGGGGGCAAGCATCGCCATTCCCACTCCCGACGGACGGGTGGCGCTCAAGGTACCGGCGGGAGTCAGGGATGCCACTCTGCTGAGGGTCAAAGGAAAGGGCGTCCCCGGTTTGGGCGGCAAGTCCCGTGGTGATCTCCTGGCCCGCATCAGGGTCGTCACGCCCTCGTCGCTGACCAATGAGGAACGGGAACTGTACTCCCGGCTCCGGGAAATGCAGAGGGGTACGCCCCGAGATGGCTTGCCCGGCTGGGTTGCGTAGGAGGTGATCATGAACCAGGACGAGCGCAGCAGACCGCTCTTCATGATCTCAGTCGCCTCTGAACTGGCCGAGATGCATCCGCAGACTCTGCGCATGTACGAAAGGCGGGGTCTCATCTGTCCCAGGAGGTCAGTCAAACAGACTCGGCTGTATTCGCTGGAGGACGTGGAGCGTCTTCGCTACATTCAGAAGCTCACCAACGAATTGGGGCTCAATCTTGCCGGGGTGGAACGCGTGCTGGAGTTGGAGGCGCAGGTGCGCCGGCTTCAGCATGAGGTTGAGCGTATGGGCCGGCGCCTGGAAAAGGCTATCGACGAGGCGGCTCGTGAGGCGGAGGCCATCCATCGTTCCTATCGAAGGGAACTGATAACAGTACGGCGTGGGGAATTGGTCCCTCGCAGGCGGTGACGGTGGTGGGCGGTCCAAGCAGGGTGAAGAGCTTCCTTCTCGGGACGCTCTTCGGAGGCCTGATGGGCGTCTTTCTGAACGTGCGGCGGCGTCGTGCGGAGACGACGGGCCTGCTGCATCGCGCCGGCGACCCTCCGCGCGCTTTTGAAGATGCGGCCTGTCAGACGGCCAGAGACGGTTTCAGCTGATTGGCACTCCCATATCGAGAGTGCCAGAATCAGGTGCGTCGGCGCTTCCCATCGGTATGGGCACGCGCTATACTTGCCGTAATGTGTAACCAGCCATGGAGGTGGGAAACTTGCCTACCTATGAATATCGTTGTATGGAATGCAGCCACCAGTTCGAGCGCTTTCAGAAGATGTCGGATGAGCCGGTTTCGGAGTGTGAGCTCTGTGGTGGCAAAGTCAAACGACTGCTGTTCCCGGTTGCTGTTCACTACAAAGGTAGCGGCTTCTACACCACTGACTACGCCCATCGGCACAGCGTGAGCCCACGCACCAACGCCCCCTGCTCCGCGTCGGAAGAGTGCGGTGCGTCCTCCCAGGGCGGATGCACTGGTGGCAAGGAAGCCTGCTGCACCACGTGTTCTGAATAACAGCGGTCCGCCTGGTTCCTTTCGGACCGGTTGGTCCAGTGAGTCAACAACAACAGTCCCCGTCGGAGCAGCCCTCGGCTTTGCCGGAGTTGGGTGGTGCCGTGTCTGGTGCCCACTGGGCGGCAGACTCCTTCGCCCAGCGTCTGCGCACCGTGGTGTATGACGCCCGGTCTGCGCTTCCTTCGCTGCTGGACGTGCTCGCGGAGCTTCGGCAGCAATTGGAGAAGGCGCCTGCTGTCGGCGTCCTCTTCGTCCGCGTCAACTACCCGAGTGAGGCTGTCGAGCATTTCAGTTGGGATCAGATCGTCGGGATATATGACGGCCTCGCTCTGACCGCCCGCAGCTTGGTAGGCGTCACCCTGCGGAGTGTGGATCTTCCTGCAGATCTGGGGCTGGCGCAGGAAGGCTTCGCCGTGCTGCTCTCGCGCCCTCGTGAAAAGGGAATCCTGCACAAGGCAGACACGCAGAAGGTGGCGGAACGCTACGCCAAGGTCGTTCAGGCCACGTTTCGCGACATGCTCTCTCCAGGGCTGGCGCAACGCATCAGCGTGCAAGTGGGTTCCGGCCTTATCTGCCGCCCCCAGCCCTCCCAATCACTGGAGGACGTGTTGGCGGCCGGGCTGGCGGAGGCCCACGAGGAGGCTTCACGTCTGCACGAGCGCTACTTGAGCGACATGGCGCACTCCATCGCGAGCACCCTGGCCTCGAGTAACCTGGCCGTCAATTACCAGGTCATCGTGGATGCCGGCAACGGCTTGGCCGTGGGTTTCAGTGCCCATCTGGCACCGTCTTCCGAGTCACCCCTGGCCGCGGAGGAGGTGCTGATCGACGCGGCGCGATGCTCGGGAGCATCAGCCGCGGTCTATCGTGCTTTCCATGCCCGGGCCATCGAGGGGGCCAAGGAGGACCTCCGGGAGGACGAGTGGCTGGTCCTTCCCGTGTGCGTGAATGACGTGATGGGCAACGCAGTCTTGGATGTGGCGGCGCTGTTCGACGAGGGGCAGGTGCGTGGCATCGGCCCCTCCAACTTGGTCTTCATGGCGGATGGCGTGGAGCTGTTCGCCGGTTTCCCGGCATCTCCCGCCGCTTTCAAAGCCGTGGCGGAGATCGGATTCAGATTGGGTGTGAGTGTGCTGGTGGATTCGTTGCCTCCGCTGGATCATCTTCGCGCTCTGGGCCTGAGCGTCGTGCAGTTGGGCGGGCGCTTGGTGGAGTCCTTGCCGTCGGATCCGGATGCGTTCGAATTGGCTGCATTGCTGGCTCGCTTCTGCAGGCGTCACGGCATCAGACTGCTCGGCACGGATTGTCGGACGGCCGTGCAGTTCGAAGCTCTGCGTCGCGTGGGGGTGGACCTGGTCCAGGGCGCACACGTAGGCGCTCCCACACAGTCGCCCAGCCGCCGGTCTGTCCGAATCGGCTAGAGGGCGGCTGGAGGGTTATGATGGTGACAGACCCGGTAGTGGCGTCTCACCCCGGCCTGGCATGATGGATCCGTCTCTTCTGATACTGGTCACCAATGACGACGGAGTCCAGTCCCCCGGCCTTCTGGCCTTGAAGCGCGCGCTGGAGCGTGTCGGTCGCGTAGAGGTCATCGCGCCGGATCGGAACCGCACGGGTGCGGCGCGCAGCATCACTATGACCATCCCCTTGTGGGTAGAGGAAGTGGAACTGGCGGACGGCAGCATCGCGTACGCCACGGATGGGACGCCGGTGGACTGCGTGCGGACGGGCGCGCTGGGTTTTCTGGACCGGCCGCCGAACCTCATTGTCTCGGGGATCAACCTGAGCGGCAATCTCGGCGACGACATCACGTATTCGGGCACGGTGGCAGCGGCGCTCGAGGGCATCATGTTGGACATCCCGGCCGTATCCTTCTCGGCAGAGGCGTACCACCCCGGCTATGACTTGAGTGCCGCGGCGGACTTCGCAGCGGTGTTTGTGCAGATGGTGCTGGAGAGGGGATTACCGGAGAAGACGCTGCTCAACGTCAACTACCCTGATCCGGGGCGTCCCGGGGGGGTGAGAGGCGCCCGCATCACGCGGCTGGGCAAACGGGTCTACGGGGATCAGGTTCAGCTGCAGCGGGGTGAGGGCCGGCGCCGCTCTTACATCATCTACGGAGACGGTCTGGGCTATCGGCCCGAGGCGGGGACCGACTTCGATGCGGTCAATGATGGCTACGTCTCAGTGACGCCGCTGCATTTCGATCTGACGGCCCATCATCTGTTGGAACCTCTCCGCAGCTGGGATCTGGGCGGATTGTGTGGGCTGCCCCTTTCGCAGCCGTTGCCGACTTGGTCACCGCCGCTGGAGCCGCCGCCGAAGGCTGCCATCTTTGACCTGGACGGGACGCTGGTGGATTCGGTGGAGCTCATTGTGGAGAGCTTTCGGTATGCCACCCGGGCCGTGCTTGGTGTCGAGCTGCCCTACGAGGAGATGATCGCCCACGTGGGCAAGCCGCTGCGCGAACAGATGGACATCATCGATCCGGCGCGGGGCGAGGAGTTGGTGAGGGTGTATCGCGAGTTCAACCACCGTGAGCACGACCGGATGCTCAAGCTGTACGCGGGCGTGGCTGATCTGCTGGCGGAACTGCAGGCGAAAGGCGTGCGCGTGGGGTTGGTGACCTCGAAGTCGCGCGCCACCACCTGGATGGCCTTCAACACCACGGGCATCGAGCCTATGTTGGATGCGATTGTGTGCGCCGAGGACACGGACAGGAACAAGCCGTTCCCGGATCCCATCCTTCGCGTGCTGCAGGAGTTGGGAGTCCGTGCTGAGTCGGCCTGCTATGTGGGCGACAGTCCCTTTGACCTGCAGGCCGCGCACGCGGCGAACGTGCGCTCAGTAGCCGTGACCTGGGGAGTGTTTGAGGAGGCACGGCTGGCGGCGGAGCGGCCTGATAGGCTCGTGCGCAGCGTGGAGGAATTGGCCGCCGTGTTGGGTTTGGTTGCCGGCCAGACCGTCCGGCTCTGAGGTGAGGCTGTGGCCGTCGGCGTAGAAGCGCGCATCGCGCAGTTGCGTGAGCAGATCCGCCACCACGATTACCTGTACTACGCGCTGGATACGCCGGAAATCCCTGACGAAGAGTACGATCGCCTCTTCCGCGAGCTCAAGGGCTTGGAAGCGGAGCACCCGGAGCTGGTGGTGGCCGACTCGCCGACGCAACGCGTGGGGGCCGAGCCCTTGGCGATCTTCGCTCAGGTGCGGCACCTGGAGCCCATGCTGTCGCTGGCGAACGCTAGGAACGAGGAGGAGCTGGCCGCTTGGCACGCGCGGACGTGGCGCTTTCTGGAGCAGGCCGGGGAGGATATGGAGACCACCGTCTTCGTTGTGGAGCCGAAGATTGATGGCTTGGCCATCTCGCTCCGTTACGAGGAAGGCCGGCTGGTCGCCGGTGCCACCCGGGGCAACGGGGTGGTGGGTGAAGACGTGACACAGAACCTGCGAACCATTCCCTCCATCCCCCTCCTCCTTCGCCCGGGCGGTGTGACACCGGCCGTGATGGAGGTCAGAGGTGAGGTCTATCTGCCGCTGACCGCCTTTGAGCGGCTGAACGAGGCGCGGGTGGCGGCAGGAGAGACAACCTTTGCCAACCCGCGCAATGCGGCTGCCGGGTCTCTGCGCCAGCTGGATCCCCGGGTGACGGCGTTGCGCCCCCTGGCCTTGTGGTGCTACGGGCTGGGTCGCGTCGAGGGCGTTGAGTTCGAGACGCATTGGCAGGCCTTGGAATGGCTTCGCCTCAGGGGATTCCGTGTGAACCCGTTCATCCAGCGGGTGAAGGGTCTCTCTGCTCTGGTCCAGAGCTGCCGGACCTGGGAGCAGCGCCGCTCCTCGCTGGAGTACGACATCGACGGCGTGGTGATCAAGGTGGACAATCGCCGTCTGCAGCAGGTCCTTGGCTCAGTGGCGCATGATCCGCGCTGGGCCGTCGCCTACAAATTCGCTCCCAGTACCGCGCAGACTCGCATCCGACGGATCGGTATCAACATCGGCCGCACGGGGGTTCTCACCCCATATGCGGAGTTGGACCCGGTGGAGGTGGGAGGGGTGAGTGTGTCTCGAGCCACCCTGCACAACGAAGAGGACATCCGGCGCAAGGACCTCCGGGTGGGAGACACGGTGATCGTGCAGCGGGCCGGAGATGTGATACCGCAGGTGGTGGCTCCTCTGACCGACCTGCGTACCGGAGGCGAGACGGTATTTGTGATGCCCGGCCACTGCCCCGCGTGTGGCACGGAAGTGGTGCGTGCGCAGGATGAAGTTGCAGTGCGCTGCCCCAATCCCCACTGCCCGGCACGCCTGATGGAGAGTCTGAAGCATTTCGTGAGCCGAGGGGCCATGGACATCGAGGGCTTGGGCGACAGGCTCGTGGAGCGGCTGTTCACGTTGGGGCTTGTCCATGATCCGGCGGACCTCTACCATCTTACCGCCGGCGATCTTCTGGAGCTGAAAGGGTTCAAGGGACAACTCGCCGGCAAAGTCGTCGGCGCCATCGCCTCCTCGCGGGAGCGGGGTTTCGCCCGCGTGCTCTACGCGGTGGGGATCCCGCACGTGGGCGGCCAGACGGCAGGGGTGCTGGTGCGCCACTATCCCTCGCTGGGCCAACTGGCCGCGGCGGGCACGGAGGACATCAGCCGGATCGAGGGCATCGGCCCGGTCATAGGTCGTGCGGTCTACGACTTTCTCAGGGAACCGCGGAACCGGGACCTACTGCAGCGCTTGGCGGCTGCCGGCCTGAAGATGGCCGCAGAGGTGTCCGAGACAGAGGGCCTGGACGTGGAGCCGGCTGCGCCGCAGACCGTGTCCGGGAAGACTTTCGTGTTGACGGGAACGCTACCCACGCTGAGCAGAGAGCAGGCCGCCGCGCTCATCGAGAGACATGGTGGCCGGGTGACCGGGTCTGTGAGCAGGAAGACGGACTTCGTGGTAGTGGGAGAGGCGGCGGGTACCAAGCTGAGTAAAGCAAAGGAGCTGGGAGTGCCCCTACTGGAGGAGGCCGGTCTGCTGGCGCTGCTGCGGGGGGCTAAGCCGGCTTGATCTCGGCGAGACGGATGCCGTGGGCATGCGGCTGCGTCTCCAGTATCCGGGTCAGGCGAGGTCGACCCGCCTGATCGCGTTCCACGTGCAGGATCACCGGCTGGATCTTGAGTAGCAGGCCTTCCATCTCGGGCGAGTTCGCGTGCCATTCAGCCAGACTCATCTCAGGGTCCGGCGAGTCCAGCGTCGCCAAGCCGAAAGCCGGGTGCAGCGCCCGGAGGAACGAAACGGTGTCCGTTGAGGCGAGATTCCCCGCGATGATGCACGACGGCCGGGAGAGAGACGCGTGCGTGAAAGCCGCGGCCGCAGCAGGCGTGCCCGGCTTGGCTTGAAGCGTCAGTGTGAAGGGCTTCTCCCGCAGGTAGGGTAGTTCCGACTCCTTCTCCACCGCCACCACCTGGCTGTCGCGGGGGAGCAGTTGCAGGATTGCGTTCAGCAGAGTGGATTTGCCTGATTGCGCCGGGCCGCTGATGAGAAGCGTTCGTTTGTCGGCCACGAGGCCGACCACCACTCGCGCTTGGGCTGTGGTGAGCGAGTTGAACTCCACCAAGCCGCGCAGGGTGACGTTGAGCACGCGGGGCTCATCCTGGCCTGCCGCGGCGTACATCACCGAGGTGTGCGCATCCAAGGCCGGCCCCAGGTCCAATTGGTGGGAGCAGTAGGCGTCAAGGACGGAGAGGAAGAGCCGGTTGAGCAGCATGATCTGCTCCCGCTCCACCGGCGTGGGCTCAAGCTCCGCGACGACTGACTCCATCGCCTGGCGCAACTTGCCCCCATATGTGCTCTTGATCAGCGCAAACGCGGTCATGGCCTCCCCTCATCACCACGGATTGTAACGGCTGAGCGCCCCTCGGGTCACGATTCCGGGTCCTTCTTTGATACAATCCCGCGCGTCGGTCTCCGGCCCGGTGTAGAGGCAGGTGTGGTCCCCTCGTGCGTTGCGGTTGTCGACGCGGGGCGAGCGCCGAGGATGTCGGACAGGGCTGTCCTCCGTGGCCTTGGCGCTACTCGCCTCGCCGGTGGAATGGGAGAGCGGCCGTCTTGCGGTCCTGGCCGAGCTTGAACCTGCCTCCGGTACCAGGGTGCCCGGATTCACGCAGGCGCATTCGGCGCCGCGTGATCGGCTCGGCATGTTCGTGCAGAGATCTCCGGTTCCTGTTGTATCCTTCGTGGGCAAGAAGAGATCAGGCAAGACGAGTGTGGTCGGTCGTGTGGTGAGCTGTCTGTGTGAACGAGGGTACCGCGTGGCGGGGGCGATCGTAGCCGGTCTCTGCAGCCAGAGGGAGTACTCTCTGGTGGCGCGTTCGCCGCGCCGGCTCGATCTGGAGGGTGGAGGGCCATGTGCTGAGGATTCCCGAAGAGGTGGACGTGGTCATCACTGAAGAATTCGAGACGCAGTCGGCTCCCAAGATTGAGGTCTCGCGCAAGGCGCCATCCTCCTCGCCGGTGAGCGATGGCCAGGAACTGCTTGCCATAGCCAGCGATCAGCCGTTCCCTTCCTGCGCCGTTCCCCAGTTTGCACTGGATGACATCAGGGACATCGCGGAACTGGTGGAGAGGGAGGTCATCCGGGGCTGTGAGGCGGTGGTAGTCGTGCAGGAGCCGGCGGGCGCGGGCGGGCGAGGGCAGGACGCATGACGCCCCGTGCTATCGACTATCTGCGTATCGCGGTGACGGATCGCTGCAACCTCCGGTGCGTGTACTGCATGCCCTGCGAGGGTGTCGCTTTCCGCGATCACGAAGAGATACTGACGTACGAGGAGATAGCGTTTCTGGTCTCGGTGGCGGCCGATATGGGCTTCTCCAAGATCAGGTTGACGGGTGGGGAACCGTTGGTTCGACGTGGGCTCCCGAATCTGGTGAGCATGATCAAGGCCGTCCCCGGTATTCGGGACGTGGCGCTTACCACCAACGGCATCCTCCTCCCGCAGTTTGCCGAAGATCTCAGGGCGGCGGGGTTGGATCGCGTCAACATCAGTGTGGACACCCTGGACTCGGATCGTTATCGGCGGCTCACGCGGGGGGGAGACCTGCGCCGAGCTTTGGCGGGAGTGGAAGCGGCCTTCACGCATCATCTGGAGCCGGTGAAGATCAACGCGGTGCTCAACCGCGAGACCATGGCGGAGTTGCCGTCGTTCGCGGCCCTTACCCGCGATCGCCCCCTGCACGCGCGTTTCATCGAATGGATGCCGGTTGGCGGCTGCGGGCCCACTTCCGAAGCTCAGGCTCCGGTGCGGGACGAGGTGCTGGCTGCTCTGAGCCTGCTGGGTGATCTCCAACCGGCGGAATCACCTGGAGGCTGGGGACCGGCCCGTTACTTCCGGCTGCTGGGGCACCAGGGCACTATCGGCTTCATCAGCGCGGTTTCTGATCACTTCTGTGGTACGTGCAACCGGCTGAGACTGACGGCGGACGGGCGTCTCATGAGCTGCCTCTTCTCCAATGATGAGATCGGCATTCGTGCTGCCTTGGCTGCCCGCGATCACGAAGCCACGGCTGCTCTTGTCCGGGAGTCGCTGAGTCGCAAGACGTTCGATCGCCGGTGTGTGGAGCAGCCCAGCAGGCGCGGTATGTCCCAAATCGGAGGGTGACGTGAAGGATCCCGGTGAAGCTGCTGCCCGCCTGTCTCACGTGGACGACGCGGGCGAAGCCCATATGGTGGACGTGGGCGAGAAGGCCGTCACACGGCGGGTGGCAAGGGCGGGGGCCAAGGTGTGGATGGCGCCGGAGACCATGCGCCTGCTGGAAGCGCAGGCGCTTCCCAAGGGAGATGTGTTGGCCGTGGCCCGCGTGGCCGGCATCATGGCCGCGAAGAAGACCTCAGAGTTGGTTCCACTGTGTCACCCACTGGCGTTGAACCAGGTAGAGGTCAGTTTCCATGTGCTCTCGGCCGAGGCGGTAGTTGAGGTGGAGTGCGTCGCCCGTACGGACGGCAAGACCGGCGTGGAGATGGAGGCCCTCACAGGAGCGGCCATGGCCGCCATTACCATTTACGACATGTGCAAGGCGGTTGACCGCGGCATGATCATGGGTGACCTACGTCTGCTGGAGAAGACCGGTGGGAAAGAGGACTACCGACGTGGAGCGGGATGGGGCCGGGTGATCTCAGTCAATGCCAGCGCGGCTAAAGGTGAGCGTAAGAAGCCCGCGGAAGTCATCGAGCTACAGGTGGAGCACGGGATAGTGGGCGATGGCCACGCCGGCCCCTGGCATCGACAGGTGAGTCTGTTGGCTTCGGAAGCCATTGCCAAGATGCAGGCGCGTGGCCTGGATGTGGGACCGGGGGCGTTTGCGGAGAACATCACCACCATGGGTGTGGACCTCGTTGGGCTGTCGGTGGGGACCAGGTTGGCCGTTGGCCCGGCTCTGTTGGAGATCGCGCAGATCGGCAAGGTGTGCCACGAGAGGTGCGCCATCTACTATCAGGCGGGCGACTGCGTCATGCCTCGAGAGGGAATATTCACCCGTGTTCTGCGTGGAGGAAAAGTGCGGCCGGGTGATCCCCTGAGGGTGATTGAAGGGGAGAGGGAGGAGGCATGACCTTGCAACTTCCAATCAGGGCGGCGGTGGTCACTGTGAGCGACAAAGGCTTCGCCGGCACAAGGGTGGATGGGTCGGGGCCAACGCTGCAGGTATTGTTGAGAGAGATGGGCGCAGAGGTGGGTGAACCGTATCTGGTTCCGGACGAGCAGGAGCAGATTGAGCGTCTCTTGAAGCAGATCAGCGATTCGGGCGATATCGACCTGATTCTCACCACCGGGGGGACGGGCTTGGCTCCGCGGGACCGCACGCCGGAAGCCACCTTGGCCGTCGCGGACCGGTTGGTGCCGGGCTTCGCGGAGGCGATCCGCTCCTCCTCCCTGGCTGTCACGCCGCACGGGATGCTGACCCGGGGGGTCTCGGTGATCAGGGGGCGCACTCTCATCATCAACATGTCGGGTAGCCCCAAAGCCTGCAATGAGCAGTTCGCCACAGTGGCGCCGGCGCTGACACACGCGGTGGAAACGCTGCGCGGGCAGGCCTACGAGTGCGCCGGCCACGGCGCAGGTTGAGGAAGCGACGCTGCGACGCGTCTACGCGTTGGTAGAGGACTCGCTCGCCGGCAAATTGCCGCGACGCTTGTGTGCCTTCAGCCGATAGAGGCTGGCGTCTGCCTCCTGCAGCAGCAGCTCGGACTCGGTGCCATCCACGGGGCAGGACGAACTCCCCACGCTGACCTCGAGTGTCAGCAGGCCGCTGTCCACTCTCAGCTTGGTGTTGCGCAGTGACTCGTCTATGCGGCCGGCGACAATCTCCACCACACGTTTCTCGGTCTCCGGCATAAGGATCATGAACTCGTCGCCGCCCCAACGGCATGCGACATCCACATCTCGGGTGCTGGCTTTCATGACGGTCGCCACGTGACGCAGGGCGGAATCGCCTGCCGCGTGGCCGTATGTGTCATTGAGCCCCTTCAGGTTGTCCAGGTCCAACATGATGAGCGAGAAGGGGTGATGGTAGCGCCTATATACCTCCGTGTTGCGCTCCAGCTCGCGCAGGAGGTGCCGGCGGTTGTAGAGCCCGGTCAAGACATCCGTGTACGCCATGCGATCAAGCTCGCCGTTGGCTCGTGCTTGGCACGCCTGGGTTGCAGCCATAGAGATGCCGTTCAGCCCTCGGCGTAGTCTCATGACCAGGCGCAGCACATTCTGGTCTTCGCGCCGAAGCGTATCGACCATCAACTCCCAGATGGCGCTCTCCAGAGAATGCATGTTGCGGCACACTGAAATGATGTCCGCGGCTGTACCACTGCCCACCAGCCCCATCGAAGCCGATTTCTCGTAGTACGCACCGCCAGGCTCAAATTCCTCCAGCACTCGATCATCATCCAGGGCCAGTGCCAAGCCTTCCAGGATGTCCAGCGAGGCCTTGATGCTCTCCTGGGCGGGGAAGGTCTCAAGCGTGTGCAGATCCTCAATCTCGGAGATCATGCGATTGAGCCAGTTCTTGGCGATTGTCAGCCTGTGCGACTCCAGAGCGACGCGTGCCTTGTGCTGCAGCGGGCCTGCCCCGGGGAGGATGGCTATCTGTGCGTGCTGGTCCACCATATCGAGCGGCTCCGTGTCGTAACGCGAAGTGCGGTGAAGGTCGGTGTCGGCGGGCTGTAGATCCATCATACATGTCTATCGGCACAGCCGGTCCCGAGCATTAGCTTTGATAAAATCAAGCAGCAACGCCCGCTTCTGACAATCGGCGCTTTGGGGAGACGTTTTGCGCGTAGGGTTCGACGCACGCACCATCGACTGGACGGGTGTCGGCACGTACTCGCGTAATCTCCTGCTCCAATTCAGCGATATGGGGTTGGATGTCACTGTGTTCTGCATGGATCACACGCAGGACCTCATCCCGGCCTCGCGGCGTCTTCGTCTCGTCCCCACGGATGCGCAGCCCGGTGTCCCCCGCCGCGACAGAGACATGTGCGCGCTGGTGGAGGCGGCCGCGGTGGATCTGCTGCATGTACCGTGTCATCTGGCGCCGCAGGGTCTGCGGGTCCCACTGGTATGCACTATCCACGACGTCATCCCCCTGGTCTACCCTCGCAGCATCCGCAGTCCCTTCAAGCGCGCGAGCTACCGGAGGCAGTTGTTGCAGGTTCTCGCGGATGCGGCACGGATAGTGACCGTATCGCAGATCTCGCTGTCGGCACTGTCGGCCTACGCCAACGTGAGCCTGTCCAAGGTCCGGGTCATCCACAACGGGGTGTCCGAGCAGTTTCGCCCCGTGACTGATCGGGAGCAGCTGGCGGCAGTCCGTGACAGCTACAATCTGCCTGGCCGTTTTGCCTTCTGGATAGGCGAGTTTCGTCCCAACAAGAACCTCGAATTCCTCCTGCGCTCGTGGGGCGCACTGCAGCAGCAGCTGGTGGAACCGCTGCCGCTTGTGCTCGCTGGTCCCCTGGACGCGGGCTTCCGTTCGCTCAAGAGCCTGGCTGCCAAGCGTGGTCTGGGGGCGTTGGTCCACTTCCCGGGCTACATCCGGAGTGGAGAGCTCGCGGCCGTGTACTCGGCGGCTGCTGTGTTTGTCTTTCCCTCGCTCTACGAGGGGTTTGGTCTGCCTCCCCTCGAGGCCATGGCGTGCGGGACACCTTGCGTGGTGTCCAACTCCTCGTCACTGCCGGAGGTCACGGGCCGCGCGGCGCTCATGTTCAATCCCACATCTCCCGAGCAGCTGGCGGATTGTGTGGCGCGTGTGCTCCTGGATCCTGAGCTGGCGGGACGGCTTCGAGAGGAGGGGCTCCGGCAATCAGGGAGGTTCTCGTGGCGCAGCTCAGCCGAAGAGACGCTGCGCGTGTACGAAAGCGTTCTACGGCGGGAGTGAAGGGCCGGCGCCCGGCCGGCTACTCCACGTTGAGAGAAAGCACAAGCAGCAGATCGGACGAGCGCGCCTGCTCGATGACCGCAGGTGTCACCACATCGCCCACGTTGGCGATGAGCCGGCCTCCGGCCGTCTCCAGCTTCTTCAGGACCCGTCGGCCCAGCAGATAGTGCTTCCCGGTGCAGCTTGGCGGTGTCTGCTGCCCCTCCACGATCCAACCCGGTGCAGGCACGTCAGCGGCCTCTGAGGAGGGCGCAACCGGAAGCTGAATGTGGTCTGCGCCGGGCGTGGGGGGAAGGTGGCCGACCTCTTCCTGGTTCACCGCAGCATGGGTGGCCGCCGGCGCTGAAGTGCCTTCCACGGGCCGCAACGTGGACGCGAAGTCATCCTCAACCACCACCAGGTCGCGGCCCATGCGGACGACCTTGGCCAGCGGGAGCAAGTAACCCTCACCGGGCACGTGCGCTTGGGCCGTCCCCGGAAGGAACTGGAGCCCAACAATTGCGCCGTTGGCAGGGTTGACGTAGTACTGCAATACGAACCCTGCCGATTTGCCGGAGAGAGTCACCGCGCGCGAACCTTCCACCGACACCCGACGCTCGGCCAGTGCCTCCAAGTCGGGTTGGGCAGACAGGGTGGCGATGGCATCTGTCCGGCCGGTGAGAACCGCGTCGGGGCCGATGACGCTCACGTCGGCGAACGACATGGCTTGCGGCTCATACAGACCAAGGTTGACCAAGAAACCTGCCAGTGCCTCGTGGGACTCCGTGAGGATCACATCGTCTATCTCGGCCAGGAAGCGGCCTTGATTGGTGCTGACGATGGGCAACCCTCGCAATTCGTCGGCGGCCAGGACCGTATCCGTGGCTTCAGAGCGCGGGCTGGTGACGATGACGACTTCAGATCCCACGGTGACGATACTGTCCGCCGGGATCAGAAGCGCTGCTTCCAAGTCCGGGGCTTCGGCGCTCTCCTCCTGAGTGACGGCAAGGCTTGTGATGACACCCGAAGTGGCGTCCACCAGAAACCCGCTGACCCTGCCCAGTAGCGTCCCGCCTTCGGTGAGCAGGTAAGCACCGGCCAGGGCGACGTTGCGTTCAACCAGCGCCTCAAGCTCGGGCGCTTCGCTGATCAGCTTCACGCCGTCCGCGGATTCGATCACCACGGCGTCCTCGCCCACGCTGCAGACCTGCGTGTACGGCAATACTCTCGAACGATAAGAGCCGGTGTTGACGATGAGCGCGGCTACCGTCTTGGCCCGATCATCAGCTATGAGGCCCTCCACTTCGCCCACGACCGAGGCATCCTGAAGGCTCACAACCTCGAGGCCAAGGAAATCCCTATCGTAGCGCTCCATTCTGCTCCTGTCTCCACAGCTATGGTGTGTAGACAGGCATGTTAACAGAACGCCGCATGACCCTGTGCTAATCTCGAAGGGCCATGCGGGACCTGCGTGATTTCATCCACATTCTTCGCGAAAGAGGAGAGCTTGCCGTCATCGAGCGCAGCGTGGATCCGGTGCTCGAGATCAGCGAGGTCACGGATCGTGTGAGCAAGAGAGGAGGCCCGGCGCTGCTCTTCACACACCCTCGCGGGTCCGGCTTCCCAGTCCTCACCAATCAGTTCGGCAGCGAGAAACGCATGGCACTGGCGTTGCGCCAGGATTCCTTGGATGGACTGGGGGAGCGCGTCGCCGAGGTGATGGCATTCGAGTTCCCGCAGGGATGGGGAGACAAGATGCGGTCTCTCTTCCGCCTGCGTGAGTTGGCTGCGTTTGCCCCCAAGATGGTGAAGGAAGCACCTTGCCGCGACGTGGTGATGACCGGCAGCGATGTGGATCTGGGGAGACTGCCGATCCTGACCTGCTGGCCGCAGGACGGCGGGCCGTTCATCACTCTGCCCCTTGTCTTCACGCGGGACCCGTTGTCGGGGCGTCGTAATGCCGGCATGTACAGGCTTCAGGTCTATGACGCCGCCACCACGGGGATGCATTGGCACATCCACAAGGACGCGGCAGAGCATTTCCGGCGCGAAGCTTCGCGTCTGCAGGTGGCCGTGGCCATCGGCACAGACCCGGCTGTCACCTACGCGGCAACGGCACCGCTGCCGGCCTTTCTGGACGAGATGATGTTCGCGGGCTTCCTGCGTGGGCAGGCGGTGGAGATGGTGCGCTGCCTGACCGTGGACTTGGAGGTGCCGGCAGACGCGGAGTTTGTGCTGGAGGGCTATGTCGATGTGGGGGAAAGGCGCTTGGAGGGTCCTTTCGGGGACCACACCGGGTTCTACTCGGCGGCGGATCTGTATCCGATCTTCCACCTCACCGCGCTCACACATCGGCGAGACGCCATATACGCCGCCACCGTGGTGGGCCCGCCTCCCATGGAGGATGCGTTTCTGGGGAAGGCCACTGAGCGTCTGTTCCTGCCCTTGCTTCGCATGCTGATGCCGGAAGTGGTGGACATGGACCTGCCGGTGGCGGGCGCGTTCCACAACTGCGCCATCATCTCTGTGCGCAAGGCCTACCCGTTGCACGCACGCAAGGTCATGCATGCCGTCTGGGGCATGGGACAGATGCAGTTCTCCAAGTACGTGATCGTAGTGGACGCGGATGTTGACGTGCACGACTATCAGCGGGTGGCCTGGCTGGCCCTCGCCAACACAGACCCGCGGCGGGATGTGGTGGTGGTGGACGGTCCTCTCGACGTGCTGGATCATTCCTCGCCCACCGCCAACTGGGGTGCCAAGATGGGCATCGATGCCACCCGCACGTGGCCGGAAGAGGGAGCGGGGCGCGAATGGCCGCAGGTGGCGGCCATGGATGCGGAGACGGTCCGTCGCGTGGACGCCATGTGGGCGGATCTCGGCCTGGGTGCGTGAGCGCAGCCTGTGAAAGTCATCGCTCCTGACAGCCTGTGGCGGCGCTCAACGGCTCCGCTGCTGACGTATGCCCGTCTCTTCGTTGGCCTGGTCAAGTTCGAGCACACCATCTTCGCTCTGCCCTTTGCCTACTCCGGCGCCCTTCTGGCGGAACAACGCATGCCGGCGTTCTGGCGCATGTTTTGGATCACGGTGGTCATGGTCGCGGCGCGCAGTCTGGCCATGGCTCTCAATCGCCTGCTGGATGCCCGGATTGACGCGCTGAATCCGCGAACCGCGGGGCGCGAGATCCCTTCGGGCAGGCTGCGGCGGGGAGAGGTGTGGCTGTTCTGTGCGGTGTCTCTGGGCGTGCTCATACTGGCCACGTTCCAACTGCCGCCCGTCACGCGCTACTTGTGGCCGTTGGTGGTGGCTCCCTTCGTGATCTACCCCTTCACCAAACGCTGGACCTGGCTGTGCCATATGGTGCTGGGATGCACTATCGGCTTGGGTCCCGTGGGGGCATGGGTGGCGGTAACCGGGCTTGTCGACTGGAGGCCGTTCTTCCTGGGCGGCGCAGTGGCCTTCTGGATAGCCGGTTTCGACATCATCTACGCGGCCCTTGACGTTGACTTTGATCGTCGCGAGGGCATCCACTCTATTCCTGCCGACCTGGGTCCCCGAGTGGCGGTATGGCTGACACGGTGCTTCCATCTTGTTGCTGCGGCTCTTCTGGTGGTCACCGGAGTTATCGCGGCAAGGGGCCCACTGTACTACACGGGTGTGGGACTCTGTGTGGCGCTGCTGGCCATGGAGAACTACATTACGCGCAACCAGGATGTCAGTCGGGTCAATCTGGCATTCATGACGCTGAACAGCGTCCTGAGCATCGTCTACTTCCTCTTCACTCTGCTCTCGATCCTGGTGGAGACATGAGTCGTTCGGTCAATGCCGAACCGGAGCCGGGTGCGGTCCGGGCCATGTTCGACCGCATCGCGGGATCCTACGATCTCCTCAACTCGCTCATGACGGCGGGGCTCCACCACCGCTGGCGCGACCTGGCAGTGATGCTTGCCCGCGTCGGCCCCGGGGCTCGGGTGCTCGACGTCTGTTGTGGCACAGGTGACGTGGCCTTCGCACTCAAACGAGCGGTGGGGGAGGAGGGCAGAGTCATCGGGTTGGATTTCTCGGCTCACATGCTGGAAGTGGCGCGGGAGAAATGTGGGAAGAACCAGCTGTTCGTGGACTTCATGCTGGGAGACGCCCTTACCCTGCCCTTCGCGGATGGGTCGTTTGATGCCTGCACCGTGGGATTCGGCATACGGAACGTGCAGGACATCAGTGCCGCCTTTGCTGAGATGGGCCGAGTCTGTCGCCCTGGCGCCCGCGTGGTGTGTCTGGAGATCACGCATCCTCAGGTTCCCGGCTTCAGGCAGTTCTACGGGTTCTGGTTCGACCGGGTGGTACCATGGTTGGGTCGTTTGACCTCGCGGGATCTGAGCGCCTACAGCTACCTCCCGGCATCAGTCAAGCGTTTTCCCGGTCCGGATGCTCTGCTGGGTCTGATGGAGAAGGCCGGTCTGCGCCATGCGCGCTACGAGCTCTTGGCCGGCGGCATCATTGCCATCCATCATGCGTATGTCTGAGCACTGATCATTTCCCGCGGAGGTGCGGACCCATGGCAGCTGAGGCCCAGGTTGACAGACTGGCTGCGGTGGAGGCCAAGGTTGCCCGGGGCGAACGGCTGGGCTTCGAGGACGGTGTGGCGCTCCTTGCCAGCCACGAGCTGTTGCGGGTGGGGCGCTTGGCAGACGCGGCCTGTCGGTCGAAGGTGGGGAGGAAGGTCTTCTTCGTCCGCAACCGGCATATCAACTACTCAAACGTGTGCGGCAATCGCTGCGCTTTCTGCGCCTTCTCGCGCAGCGAAGGAGAGGACGGCGCCTTCGTTCTCAGCCGGCAGGAGGTGCTGGACAAGGCGCGGTCGGCTTCAGCGGGCGGTGTGAGTGAGTTTCACATCGTGGGGGGAGAGGATCCCCATTTCACCTACGAACAAGCGCGTGCCATGCTGGCGGACCTGCGGACGGCGGCGCCGGGCGTTACGCTTACGGCGTTCACGGCTTCGGAGATCGCTCACTTCGCGGAGGCCGGCGGCTGCTCGGTGAGCGAGGTTCTTCAGGGCTTGAAGCATGCCGGCCTGGGCAGCTTGCCGGGAGGCGGAGCGGAGGTGTTTGCACAGCGGGTGAGAGACTTGGTCTGCCCGCGCAAAGTGACGGCGGAACGTTGGCTTGACGTCCACAGGCAGGCCCACCGCTTGGGCATACCATCCAATGCCACCATGCTGTACGGGCACGTGGAGACGGTGGAAGAGCGCGTGGATCACCTCCTTCGCCTGCGGGAACTCCAGGACGAAACGGGTGGCTTCCAGGCTTTCATCCCCTTGGCCTTTCACCCCGCCAACACCAGGCTGGCTCACCTGCCCGGCCCCACGGGCACCGAGGACCTCAAGGTGGTGGCCACTGCCCGACTGCTGCTCGACAACTTCACGCACATCAAGGCCTACTGGGTCATGCTGGGTATCAAGCTCGCTCAGGTCGCGCTGTACTTTGGCGCGGATGATCTGGACGGGACCATCTTGGAGGAGGTCATAACCCACATGGCGGGCGGAACGACCCAGCAGGCGGTCAGTGTGGGCGAGATTGTGCGGCTCGTTCGCCAAGCCGGACGCATACCGGTGGAGCGCGACACCTTCTACCGCGAGCTTCACACCTACGCGGAGGCGGGATGATGTCTGTGGGCGCGCGTGCGGTTCGCGTAGGTCATATCGAGTTCCTGAACTGCTATCCACTCTATTATGGTCTGGAGCGCGGCACGCATGAGCATGCCCTGTTCGAGCTGGTGCCGGGTGTTCCCACCGATCTGAACCGCATGCTGGCGGCGGGGACCGTGGACTTCGGGCCCATCAGCTCCATCGCCTACGCGCAGAACCACAGGTTGTTGGCGCTTTCCCGTCACCTTTCCATTTCCTCACGCGGCGCGGTGGACAGCATCCAGCTCATCTGCCGCCGTCCCATCGAGGAGTTGGAATCGGTGGCGCTGACGCCGCAGAGTGCAACCTCGGTGGTTTTGCTGAAGACTCTGCTGCGACTGCGCTATGGCCGTGAGGTGGACTTCGTGGAGCTCCGGCGGCCGGTGGAGGAGCAGCTGACGCTCTCCGACGCCGTGCTGCTCATCGGGGATCAGGGATTGGAGGCCATGTACTTCCCTCTGCGGGGCTTTCGGCTCTATGACCTGGGCACGTTGTGGCACGAGTGGACCGGCCTTCCCATGGTGTACGCGGTATGGGCCGCCCGTGTCGACTTCCTGCGCTCCCGCAGAAATGACATCCTGCGAGTGGAGTCCATTCTCCGTGGGGCCATGGACGTCAGTCTCACGGAGGAAGCGGCCCTGGTGCAGTCCGCCTTGGGCCGCTACCGTTTCGGGCGCTCGTGCATGACCAGATACTTTCGACTGCTGCAGTATGATTTCACCCCGGATTTCCAGGCCGGTCTCCTTCGTTACTACCAGCTGGCCCACGAGGCAGGGGAGACACCGGAAGTACTGGATCTTCGGTTTCTGGACGAGGGGGACCTGGCGTGATCTGGGACGAGGCTGCAGGCGACGGCGCGCCGGGCGTGACCACGGGGACTCCTCTTTCCCCCTCGATTGTCTCCGATATCCGCGCGGGGCGTCGTGTGGGCCGTGAGGCGGCGATTGAGATGATGCGCAGCCGGGACTTGCTGACGCTGGGCGACCTGGCCTCAGGGCGGAGGCTCCAGATGCTGCCCGATCCCCAGGTGACTTTCATCGTGGACCGGAATGTCAACTACACCAATGTGTGCGTGTCCGGCTGCCGCTTCTGCGCCTTCTACCGCTCGCCGGGTGCTCCGGATGCCTACCTACTCTCCACGGAGGAAATCTTGGAGAAGGCGCGGGAGACCGTGGCCCTGGGTGGGACCGGTCTCATGCTGCAGGGGGGGTTGCACCCCGAGTTGCCTATTGAATGGTTCGAGACCCTCTTCCGGGAACTCAAGCAGCGTTTCCCACAACTGGACCTGCACTCGCTGTCACCGCCCGAGATCGTCTACGTGGCCCGTCTGAGCGGCCTGAGCGTGGCGGAAACGCTCTCTCGCCTGGGCAGAGCCGGATTGGACTCTTTGCCGGGCGGTGGAGCCGAGATCCTGGTGGATGCCGTGCGGCGGGAATTGGCTCCGGGGAAGGCCACCACGGCCGAATGGCTGGAGGTGATGCGCGAGGCTCACCGGCAGGGGATGAAGACCACGGCCACCATGATGTTCGGAAGTATCGAGAGCGTGGAGGATCGCGTGGAGCATCTCCAACAGGTGCGGGCGCTTCAGGATGAGACCGGTGGTTTCCGGGCCTTCATTCCCTGGACCTTCCAGCAGGCCAATACTGCTTTGGCCGGTCGGGTGGCACCGGCAACTGCCGTAGAGTATCTGGTCACCCTTGCCGTCTCCAGGCTGTATCTGGACAACGTGCCCAGCATCCAGGCATCCTGGGTGACGCAGGGAATCAAGATTGGGCAGGTGGCGCTGCACTTCGGTGCCAACGATCTGGGAAGCACCATGATCGAAGAGAACGTGGTCGCTGCCGCCGGGGTGACGTTCGAGGCGGGGATAAAGGAATTGGTGCACGCCATCCGCCGGGCCGGGTTCATCCCCGTGCAGCGTCGCAGCGACTACTCGCCGGTTCGTACATTCTGACCGGGTCGGACGCGGCGGAGCCTCGACCTGTTTTGCCTGGTGCAGGCGGTATACTCTGGCACCACATTGTGGCGGGATTGGCCGGTCGCTGTGTTATACTAAGCCATGTTTGTTGACTGGACGGTCAGTCAGTTCTGGCGGGGGACGGCGCGTTACGGCGCGCCGGTGGTACAGAAGTGGCTCATTGTCGCTCGCAAACCGGAGGATTAGCGTGATCCGATACGACTCGGAGGGGGCCGCGCAGCTTCGCGACCGCATGCTGAGCCGCGTGAAGGCGGACGTTGCCGCATGTTATCAGTGTGGCAACTGTTCGGCCGGGTGCCCCGCCGCGTTCACCTTCGACTACGCTCCCAATCAGATCATGCGCATGCTGCAGGTAGGCATGCTGGACGAGGTTCTGGCCTCCAGCGCCGTTCAGTTGTGCGTGCAGTGTCTCACCTGCACGTCCCGCTGTCCTCGCAACATAGACATTGCGGGTATCTTCGAAGATCTCAAGACTGTTGCTGTCGCCAAGGACGTGCGGGTGCCGGAGGATGCGGCAACTTTCAATCGCGTCTTCCTGGAGAATGTCGCCAAATACGGTCGGCTCACTGAAGCCATGATGTTGTTGCGCTACAACCTGATGTCCAAGCACCCACTCAATGATGCCGAGTTGGGCATTCCCATGCTGACGAAGGGCAAAGTGGAGGTTCTTCCCAAGAAAGCGGCCGGAGCGGATGAAGTGGGGCGCATCTATCGCAAGTCGTTGGAGAAGGCGCGATGGGAAGGTTGACGTACTACCCGGGCTGCTCGCTGCGGCATTCGGCGGCGGAGTTCGACATTTCCACGCGTCTCGTCCTGCACAAGCTGGGCGTGGACTTCGTCGAGGTCCCGGATTGGACCTGCTGCGGGTCCTCCCCTGCCCACATGACGGACCACCTGCTGGCGCAGGGCTTGGCGGCGCGCAATCTACGGCAGGCGGCCACGGTGGGTGACGAGATGGTCGCTCCCTGCCCCTCCTGTTACCAGCGCCAGAAGGACGCGGAGCTGGAGATAGAGGAGGACCCCGGTTTCCGGCAGACGGTGAACGAGGTACTGGATCTTCCCTACGAGGGATCGGTGCGGGTGTTGACTCTGCCGGAAGTGCTGCTGGAGAAGAGTGGCGTGGAAGCCATCCGGCGCCGGGTCACCACCGATCTGGTGAAGCTTAGAGTGGTTCCGTACTATGGGTGCCTCCTGGGTCGCCCATCGTCTCTCACCGGGGAAGCGGATGAAGAGCAGCCCACCAGCATGGACAGGCTGTTGGAGGCGGCGGGAGCCACCGTGCAGCGGTGGAACTACAAAACTGAATGCTGCGGGGCCAGTGTCGGCATGCCCAAGGCCGAGATCCATCGTCGCCTGAGCCGCAAGGTCTTGGACCAGGCCTTGGAGGCCGGCGCGGACGCCGTGGCGGTAGCCTGCCCTCTGTGCCACCAGAACCTGGATCTGCGCCAAGTGCAGATCAATGCCGCCTTCGGGTCCTCCTACTCCGTGCCCATTCTCTACGTGACTCAGGTGCTGGGCCTTGCTTTCGGTTACAGCGACGAGGAAATGCTCTTACACAAGCACGCCGTGGATCCTCGTCCCCTCGTGGCCAAGGCCATCAAGGAAGCTGTGGCCTTCCGCGAGGAGGAAGCGCGGCTGGCGTCCGAGCACGAGGCCCGTCAGAAGATGAAGGAAGCTGCCAAGCAGGATAGGGCGCGCAGACGGGCGGGCAGAGTTCCCTCAACGGAGGAGGGCGGAGCCGCGCCGGAGGAGGCCGTGCCGGCCACATCCGCACATGACCGTGAGGAGGAGGCCGCAGGATGAGGATAGGCGTTTTTGTCTGCCACTGCGGAAGCAACATCGCCGGAACGGTTGATTGCCATGCCATCGCCGAGCGTGCGGCTGAGCTCAAGGATGTTGTATACACCGAGGACGTCATGTACACGTGCTCGGAGCCGGGCCAGGCAGGCATTCAGCGGGCAATCAAGGAGAAGGGGCTGACGCGTGTGGTGGTGGCTTCGTGCTCTCCGCAGATGCACGAGGTGACCTTTCGTCGCTGCGTGGAGGATGCTGGCCTCAACCCGCATCTGTTCGAGATGGCCAACATCCGCGAGCATTGCTCTTGGATACATGATGATATGCCCCGAGCCACCGAGAAGGCCTACGACATCATCAAGATGGCCGTGGCCAAAGTGCGCACGGCTGAACCCCTTTTCCCCAATGAGGTGGATGTCAACAAAGACGTGCTCGTCATCGGAGGTGGAGTGGCGGGCATTCAGACCGCATTGGATCTGGCGGACGCCGGCCTCCAAGTCACCATCGTGGAGCGTGAGAGCACCATCGGCGGGACCATGGCTCGTCTGGACAAGACCTTCCCCACCATCGACTGCTCCGCCTGCATTCTCACGCCGCGCATGGTGGATGCCGCGCATCACCAGAACATCGCCATCATGGCCTACTCAGAGGTGGACCGCGTGCAGGGTTACGTGGGCAACTTCGTGGTAGACATCAAACGCAGGGCGGCCATGGTGGACTGGACTCGCTGCATCGGCTGCGAGCTGTGCGTACAGAAATGCCCCGCCCACGCGCCTGATCGTTTCAATGTGGGGCTTGCGGAGTCCAAGGCCATCTACATCCCCTTCCCGCAGGCCGTTCCCAAGCGCGCCGTCATCCAGACCGAGTACTGCCGTTGGTTCCAGCAGGGCAAATGCCGTGTCTGCTCGCGCGTCTGCCCGGCCGACGCCATCGACTACGAGCAGAAGGATACCTACATCCAGCGGAACTTCGGAGCCATTGTGGTGGCTACAGGCATGGATGTCTTTCCCTGGGAGGAGTACTACCCGCAGTATGGTGGCGGCTCTATCCCTGACGTGATCAGCGGCCTGCAGTACGAGCGGATGCTGAACGCCTCCGGGCCCACCGGAGGCCACGTGCACCGTATCTCCAACCACGAAGAGCCCAAGAACGTGGTCTTCATCCAGTGCGTGGGCTCGCGAGACGAGTCGGTGGGTCGTCCCTACTGCTCCAGCGTCTGTTGCATGTACACAGCCAAGCAGGCCATCCTCACCAGGAACCACTGCGGGCCGGAAACCAATATCTTCGTTTTCTACATAGATATTCGTGCCACAGGCAAAGGCTACGAGGAGTTCATCAAGCGGGCCCAGACCGAGTTCAACGTCAACTACGTGCGGGGACGAGTCTCCAAGCTGTATGAGGAACACGGCAAGGTCATGGTGCGCGGCATGGACACCTTGTTGGGCCAACAGGTGGAGATCCCCGCAGACCTGGTTGTCCTGGCCACCGGCACCACGTCCGCGGAGGGAGCACCGCAGCTTGCTCAGGCACTCAATATCTCGTATGACGAGTTTGGCTTCTTCAAGGAATCCCACCCCAAACTTCGTCCGGTGGAGACAAACACGGCAGGCGTGTTCCTGGCCGGAGCCTGCCAAGCGCCCAAGGACATTCCCACCTCCGTGGCTCAAGCCTCGGGGACGGCCTCCAAGGTGTTGGGCCTCTTGTCCAAGGACAAGCTGAAGACCAGCCCACAGATTGCGGTGGTGGATCAGAGCCGTTGTGTGAGTTGCTGGAAGTGCACAGATGTGTGCCCGTTCAGCGCTCCAGAGAAGCAGAGCCAGCGGGACGGCAGTCAGAAGAGTCACATAATCGAGACGGTGTGCCAGGGATGCGGCATCTGCGTGGCCACCTGCCCCGTCAACTGCATCTCACTCAAGGGTTTCACCACGGATTCCATAATCGATCAGATCGAAGAAGCGCTGCTGGCGTAGGGAGGTGACGGTGACGGCTCAGACGGAGACCCGCACACGGCCGGTCAAGGTCATCGCCATAGTCTGCAACTGGTGTAGTTATGCGGGAGCGGACGGGGCGGGTACGGCTCGGCTCAAGCAGCCGTACAACTTCCGTGTGTTGCGGGTGCCCTGCACTGGGCGCATCGACCCCCTGCTGGCCCTCAAGGCGTTCCAGAAGGGGGCGGACGGTGTTCTCATCAGCGGCTGTCATCCGGGGGACTGCCATTACTCGGAGGGCAACTACTACGCTCGGCGCAAGTTCGAGCTCCTGGACCGCATGCTGCCTCACCTGGGAGTGGAGTCACAGCGGTTCAAGTACACGTGGGTTTCGGCCTCAGAAGCTGCGCGGTGGCAGTCTGTCATCACCGAGTTTGTGGGCCATGTGCAAGAGCTTGGACCGCGTGAGGGGAGGGCTCTGTGAGCTCCACCCAAGATGCCATCCGAGAGGCGGCGAAAAACGCCTTGGCCTCCGGCCGTGTGGACTACTTCATCGGCTGGACGCAGGGACACACGCCCTCTGAGGCGATCCCCGCGTTCATTCGCCGGCCGGAGGAGGTTGACCGGCTCATATGGTCTCCTCTCTGCCACCACAATCTCGTTACTTTTCTCAAACGCAAGATGCCGGATCCTCCTGAATCCCGAATAGGCGTGTGCGTGAAGGGCTGTGACAGCCGTACGTTGGTGGCGCTGCTGCAAGAGGGCCTGGTGGACCGCGAGAGACTCTACGTAGTGGGGATACCGTGCGCGGGAGTGATCGACAAACGCCTCGTGGATGCGTTGTTCACGGATGAGGTCACGGAAATAGATTTCGAGGGGGATCTCGTCACCGCTCGTACGCGGATGGGTGAATCCAAGGAATTTGCTCTGGCCGATGTTTTGCTGGACCAATGCGGCGGCTGCTATTCTCCCAACCCGCGTTACGCGGACGAACTGGTGGGTGACACGCTGCCGGAGTCGCAGGGGAAGCCGCAGTTTCCCGGGCTGGAGGAATTCGAGGCCCTCGACTCGGCGGCGAAAGACGCGCTTCTGGCGGAGGCGTTCTCCACGTGTATTCGTTGCTTCGCCTGCATAAACGTCTGCCCGGTGTGCTATTGCTGGGACCAGTGCGTGAACCGCTCGCGCCGACCGGCGTTGGTGGGCCAGAAAGTGGACACCAAGGAGAACACACTCTTCCAGATGGTCCACATGTTCCATGTGGCCGGCCGTTGCCCTTCGTGTGGTGCATGTGATCGGGCGTGCCCGGTCCAGATTCCGCTGTACCTCCTGCACCGCAAGATGAACAAGGAGCTCTACGAGATGCTGGGATTCATGGCGGGGATGGATGTGGACGAGAAGCCCGTCTTCCAGACCTTCAGGATCGATGATGTTTTGGGCGAGTAAGGTGAAACTGTGAGGTTTTTGCCGGAGGGCGAGTTGGCCGGCCTGTTGGCAGCCCTTTCGCAGGAAGCTGAAGTGTGGGCTCCTGCCAGGCGGCCCAACGGCGTGGTGGAGTTCCAGAAGTGGGAGCCGGGAACCGCAGTGGAGCTTGCCGTGCTGTTGGCGCGGCAAGCTCCCAAAGAAATGGTCTTCCCCCAGACCGAGACGTACTTGGGCTACCGTTACCTGATGGCCTGTCCCGCCGTGCGCCCTGAGACCCCAGAGGAAGCGAAGCTGGAGTTGGAGGGCGAGGGCGGCGAAGTGGTCGCCGTTTCACCCTCCGTTTCTCACCAGTTGCTGGTGGTGGAGGATGTGGGCGGGTCTTCCCCGACTCGGGCTGATGTCGCGGGCGTTGAGTTGCCGGGAACCGGAGCACGGGTGATCTTCGGCCTCCGGCCCTGTGATGCGCGGGGCTTCGCGCAGATGGACAACGTCTTCGGCGGGTACGGCGGTTTCTACTTTGACCCCTACTACAATGCTCGACGGGAGGTCACCACGTTGGTGGCAGTGGCGTGCGCCAACCCGCGCAGCACGTGTTTCTGCCGAGCCGTGGGGGGTAGTCCCTCGGGGACGGAAGCCGTGGATCTTCTGCTCACCGAAGTGGACGGTGGGTTCGGGGCTGAGGCCGTGAGTGAGCGCGGGCAGCGCATCCTTGATTACGCAGGCTTCAGGGAGGCACGTGCGGAGGAGGAGCAGGCGGTGGCCGCCGCCCATGCTCGGGCGGAAGAGGCAGTGGAAGCGCCATTCGAGTTGGAAGGGGTGCGAGAGAACCTGCGCGCCAACTTCGAGGACGCGCGCTGGCACGATCTGGCTCTGCGCTGTATCTCCTGTGGTACCTGTACGTATGTCTGCCCCAGCTGCTACTGCTTCAACATCAACGACGAAATGGTTGAGGGCAGGGGGGAGCGCTTCCGCTGCTGGGACAACTGCTTCAATCCCGGCTACACACTGGAGACATCGGGGCACAACCCGCGGGATGCCAAGGCCGCGCGCTTTCGCAACCGTTTCAGCCACAAGTTCTGGTATTACCCCGAGAAGTACGACAGTCTGCTGTGCTCCGGCTGTGGCCGGTGCATCATGCACTGTCCCACCCGGATCGATATCCGCGAAGTGATTCGCACTATGGGCGCGCCGGCGGCGGAACTGCCGGCGCGCGCTGAGGAGGAGTGAGTGCCGAACACAGGGGACATGCCGGTTCCTGAGTCGCCGGCAAAGACACGCCTCACGTTCTCGGAGGTCCAGGTAGGAGCGGGGATACCTCGCGCCGGCAAGGCGGCGGGGAACCCATACCTGCCCGAAATCGCCACCATTGTGGAAATCATTCAGGAAACGCCCAACATCAAGTCGTTTCGGGTGCGTTTCGATGACGATCTGCTGCAGGCTGCCTTTGCATTCAAGCCGGGACAGGTGGGTCAGCTGGGCGTCCTGGGGATGGGAGAGGCTACTTTCGCCATCAACTCGAGCCCATCGGAGAGGTCCTACGTGCAGTTCTCAGTGATGCAGGCCGGTGAGGTTACCATAGGCCTTCATTGTCTGAACGAAGGGGACAAGGTGGGGGTGCGCGCGCCCATGGGCCGTGGATTCCCGGTGGAGGAGTGGAAAGGCCGGAATCTGGTCTACATCATGGGTGGGATCGGTGCGGCCGCGCTGCGTGCCACCATCCTCTACACCTTGGAGCACCGGGAGGATTACGGGAGTATCACCATCCTGTACGGAGCGCGGACGCCGGTGGACCTCACGTACCAATACGATATCGCCGAGTGGGAGAGCCGGAGAGACATAGACGCCGTCATCACGGTGGATGCTCCTTTCCCCGGCTGGGAGGGTAGAGTGGGGATGGTGCCCATGGTGCTCGAAGAACTGGCGCCGAAGCCGGAGAACACCATCGCCGTCTGCTGCGGGCCTCCCATCATGATCAAGTTCACGCTCCAGGCACTGCAGCGCCTGGAGTTTCCCAATGAGCAGGTGTACACCACACTGGAAAAGCGGATGAAGTGCGGTATCGGTATATGCGGGCGCTGTAACGTGGGCTCGAAGTACGTCTGTGTGGACGGCCCCGTGTTCTCGTTGGCAGAACTCAAGGAACTGCCCGACGAGCTATAGCGCACATCGGGGGAGCGCTCCGTTGCCGGTCTGTTGCGGCCCTCCGGCTAGTCGCAGTTGAGGGAGGCGGTGGCCTCGCGCAGCAGGTTGCGGAACGTGGTCTGGGCCGGCGGGCCGGAGGCCACGCCGAAGCGGAAGCGCAGGGTCTCTCTGTCGTTCTCGCTCAGTTTCTCTGCCGACCTGGTCAACCTGGCGCACACCAATCCTGCCGCCCGGGCGTCCGCTCGCGACAGCAGAAGACCGAACTGATGGTGGCTGAGGCGCGCGAGGAAGTCACGCTTCCTCACTGAAGCCTCGAAGACCTGCGCAGTCCGCAGCAAACGCAGGTTGGCTTCGGCTTGGTCGGTGTCGGGTGTCGGCCCCACGCCTTCGACGCGAATGATGAGGAGCGTCATCATTCGGATACCGGCATTGCAGAGGCGCTCCCACTCCACCTGGAAGCGGTCAAGGTTGAAGAGCCCCGAATCTCCTGGCTGAGGCAGCGCCTCCGCTGCCAGTGGACCCGTCGTCTGCGAGTGCTGGATTGAGGGTGAGGTGCGTGTATCCACACTATTGTGTTCGGCACGATGGAGGGGGAACATTAGCCGAATTGTGCGTGGGAGCCCCGTTTCCCGGAAAGAAAAGGGCGCCGGCTCCTGGGGGAGCCGGCGCCCTGGTAGGCTTGGAATGCCGACCGGCTCTAGCCGAAGAGGTTGGAGAAAGCTTTCAGGGCGTGGTCCCAGATCCACTGCGGGAAGAGCCCCAGGAAGAGGACGCCGGCGGCACTGAGAGCGACGGCGGCAGCAAGAGTACCCTCGATGGGTTCCTTGACCGTCAATTCGGTTTCGGGTTCGCGGAAGAACATGTAGATCATCAGGCGTAGGTAGTAGTAGGCGGAGATGGCGCTGAAGAGGACTCCCAGCACCGCCAACCACACCAAGTCCCCCCGGACGACGGAGGTGAAGAGGTAGAACTTGCCGATGAAGCCCGCCGTCCCCGGAATGCCCGTGAGAGAGAAGAGGAACAAGGTGAGCAGTATTGCGGCCCAGGGAGAACGTCTGCCCAGCCCGGCGAAGCTCTTCAAGGAGTAGTCGAACCCTTCCGGCTGCTGAGTCTTCAGGTAGGTGAGTATGCCGAAGGCGCCTAGGTTCATCACGGTATAGGCAGCCAGGTACAGGATGATGGACTCCCCAGCCTTGGTGTCCAAGCCGCGACCCAATGCGGCGAGCCCGGCCAGCAGGTATCCCACATGCGTGATGGAGGAGTATGCCAGCATCCGTTTCATGTTGGACTGCACGATGGCCATCACTGAGCCCACGAACATGGTGAGAACCGAGAGGACCATGAAGAGGACGCTCCAGAACTCGCTGGAGCTCTCGAAGACGGTGGTGAAGATGATCAGGATGGCCGAGAAGCCGGCGGCCTTGGGGCCCACGGAGAAAAAGGCCGCGACCGTGGTGGGAGCTCCCTGGTAGACATCGGGTGTCCACATGTGGAAGGGGGCCATGCTGACCTTGAATCCGAGACCTGCGACCACCAGAGCGGTGGCGAAGGCCACACCCGTGGCATTGCCGGTGCTGCCCAGATTGCTACTGATGATCTCGTAGTTGGTGGTGCCGGTGAAGCCGAACACCAGTGAGATGCCGAAGAGGGTGAAGGCAGAAGCGAAGACCCCGGTCACGAAGTACTTGAGGGCGGCTTCATTCGATCGGATGCGGTACCGGAAGAAGCCGGCCAGGATGTAGCTGCACATGGCCATGAGCTCGAGGCCCACGTAGAAGGCGATGAAGTCGCGGGCGGCGGCCATGACGTCCATACCGATAACCGCGAGCAGGATGAGCGCGTAGTACTCGCCCAAGTGACGCTTGCTGGCCTCCAAGTACCGGGGCGACATCAGGATGCTGATGAAGGCCGCGAGGGCGAACAGTACTTTGAAGAAGAGCGCATACGAGTTGAGCACGATGGTGCCGGAGAAAGCGGCTCGGCTATTCCCGCCCAAGGCCACCGCCACCACGGCTGAAGCGAGGAGACCGATGAGGGCGAGCGCTATGACCGCCGTCTTGTCCTTCTTGAGGAAAGGCTCCACCAAGAGGACCAGAAGAGCGGCCACCGCCAGGATGACCTCCGGAAGGATGCTGGTGATGTCAGGCCATTCCATCTAGTTCCCTCCGAAGAGCGAGCTTGCCAGTTTCAACAGGCTGCTGCCGTGTTCCGCCAGGTAGGGCTGCACCTGCGCCACGATGGTCTGCGCAGGAGCCGAGAGAAGGTTGAGGACCGGAGCCGGGTAGATGCCGATGAAGAGCGCGGCGGCCACCAACGGCACCAAGGTGATGATCTCACGGGCGTTGAGGTCGCTGACCTTCAGCCACTTCTTGTTGCGGAGCTCTTGGAACATTGTGCGCTGATACATCCAGAGGAGGTACGCGGCGCCCAGGATGAGGCCGACTGAGGCCAGGACGGCGAACACGATCTTGTACTGGAAGATGCCGACCAGGATGAGGAACTCACCTACGAAACCATTCAGTCCCGGTAGGCCGAGGCTACCCAGCACGAAGAAGCTGAAGAGGGCCGCAGCCACGGGCATAGGCTGTGCCACCCCACCGTAGTCCTTGATGAGCCTGGTGTGGCTTCGTTCGTAGAAGAAGCCGACCATCTGGAACAGGGCGCCGGTGAGAATGCCGTGGTTGATCATCTGCAGCACAGATCCCTGTATGCCCTGTAGGTTGAAGGCAAATAGGCCGGCAGTCACGTATCCCATGTGGCTCACCGAGGAATAGGCCACCAGCTTCTTCATGTCTGCCTGAATGAGGGACATGGCCGCCCCGTAGATGATGCCTATCACGGAAAGGATCATCACCCAAGGCACTGCCTTCACCGAGACCTCCGGGAAGAAGCCGATGCAGAAGCGGATCATGCCGTAGACGCCCATCTTCAGAAGGACGCCTGCCAGGAGCACAGAGCCGGCGGTGGGCGCTTCCACGTGGGCGTCGGGGAGCCAGGTGTGGAACGGGAACATGGGCACCTTGATGGCGAAGGCCAGGAAGAAGCCCACGAAGGCCAAGGCTTGGACGCCGTACGGGAATCCTGCCTGCTGGAGGGTTTGTATGTCGAAGGTGGTGACGCCGGAGTCCTTTGTATACCACCAGACTATGCCGATGATGGCCACCAGCATGAGCACGGACCCGGCGAAAGTGTAGAGGAAGAACTTGATGGCTGCGTAGATGCGTCGTGCTCCACCCCAGATGCCGATGAGGAAGTACATGGGGATGAGCTGAACTTCCCAGAACACGTAGAACAGGAACAGGTCCATGGCGGCGAAGACGCCGATCATGCCTGTCTCCAGCACCAGCAGGCACACGAAGAAGGCCAGTTGGCGGTCTGTCACGTAATTCCAGGAACCGAGGATGG
Organism: Gaiellales bacterium; assembly: GCA_012719395.1. Lineage (GTDB taxonomy): Bacteria > Actinomycetota > Thermoleophilia > RBG-16-64-13 > RBG-16-64-13 > JAAYAL01. The sequence goes on from JAAYAL010000031.1 coordinate 40,586, forward strand.
CTATGACGGACAGAAACGCAGTGAGGAGGATGAGCAGCATGGAGATGCCGTCCACCCCCAGGTGGAAGGTGATACCGAAGCTATCGATCCACCGGTAGTCCTCCTGAAACTGAAACTCTGCTGTTCCTGTCTGGAACTGGGTCATCATGTAGACGGCCAGTGCCAGGGTGACCAGGGCCGTGACCAAGGCCGTGGTCTTGTATGCGTTGGGTCGCTTCCTCATGAAAAGAAGCATGATCAGGGCTCCCACCGAAGGCAGGAAGGTGAGAACGGTCAATGCCCTGAAGCCAATCTGCTCAGCGAAACCGTATTCCACTCTCTCACGACCTCCTACGGGTGCCCTAGAGGACGACCACGGCGACGATAACGACGACCGCCAGGAACATGATCAGGGCATAGTTCTCGACGCGCCCGGTCTGGAAGGGCCGAGCCATCTTGCCGAACCCTCCCCAAATCCTCCCGGCCAGGTTGACCAAGCCATCGATGACGGCCACGTCAAACCATTTGTAGATGACACGTGACCCCTCCACCAGCGGTGTGATGATGGCCACGTTGTAAATCTCATCCATGTACCATTTGTTGGCGATTCCCTTGTAGAGCCAGCCGGCCTTCTTCCCTGCCTTCTGCGGCAACTCGTCCGGGCGCCTGATGTAGAAGAGATACGCCAAGGCGATACCGGAGAGCGCTACCAGCACCGAGACAATCATGAGGACCACGTCCAAGGCGCCGAAGCCGTGATGCTCCACGCCCAAGATCTCGTTGGCGTGCTGGAACACCGGCTCCAGGAAGCGATGCAGGAGGCCGCCCTCGGGGGGCAACCCAATGACCAAACCGGCTATCACGGAGAGGACGGCGAGAATCCCAAGCGGGATGATCATGGACTTGGGGCTCTCGTGGATGTGCTTACCGACCTCCGGATCCGTGCGGTCGTTACCCCAGAAGGTCATGAACACCGCCCGGAAGGTGTAGAAGGCGGTGATGAACGCGGCGATGAGGCCGACAATCCAGATGATGTATCCGCCGCCCTTGAACTGCATGCCAAGGATCTCGTCCTTCGACCAGAAGCCGGCGAAGGGGAAGATGCCGGACAGGGCTAGGGCGCCCATCAAGAACGTCCAGTAAGTTGTCTTGATCTTCCCCCGCAGAGCCCCCATGCGTCTCATGTCCTGTTCGCCGGACATGGCGTGGATCACCGAGCCGGAGCCCAGGAAGAGCAGAGCCTTGAAGAACGCGTGCGTCACAAGGTGGAAGACGGCTGCCACCCAGGCTCCCACGCCGAGCGCCATGAACATGTAGCCGAGCTGAGAGACGGTGGAGTAGGCGAGTACGCGTTTGATGTCATTCTGGGCGATACCGATGCTGGCGGCGTAGATGGCGGTGAAGGTACCGATGATGCCCACCACGATCAGGGCCGGCCGTGCGCTGGCGAAGATCACCGAGCTACGGGCAACCATATAGACGCCGGCCGTCACCATGGTGGCGGCGTGGATGAGGGCGCTGACCGGTGTGGGGCCCTCCATGGCATCAGGGAGCCATACATGCAGCGGGAACTGGGCAGACTTGCCCATGGCCCCCACGAACAGGAGGAGTGCGATGGCCACAAGTGCCGAGTCGCTCACTTCACCCGCACCCACGGCATCAAAGACACCGCTGTAGCTCAGGGTGCCCACCAGCGTCCAGATGAGCATGACGCCGAGGCCGAAGCCAAAGTCGCCCACCCGGTTGGTGAGGAAAGCCTTCTTGCCTGCGGCGGCCGCGGAGGGCTTGTGGTAGTAGAAGCCGATCAGGTAGTAGGAGCAGAGGCCGACCGCTTCCCAGCCGAAGTACAGCAGCAGGTAGTTCTCTGCCAGCACCAGCATCAGCATGCTGAAGGCGAAGAGCGACATGTAGGCAAAGAAGCGATAGTAGCCGGGGTCGCCGTGCATGTAGCCCTTGGAGTAAATGAAGATCAGGAGCCCCACGCCAGTGACCGTGGTGCACATGACCGCGGACAGCTGATCGAGCTGGAGTGCCAGCGGGATCTGGAAGTCACCGGAGGTGAACCATTGCCACAGGTTCAGTACGTACGGTTCCTCGGCGCCCCAGCTCTGGATCAGAGCGGCCACGGAGAGGCCGAAGGCGCCGGCCATGGCCAGGATCGGCAGCCAGTGGGCCGAGTCCTTGATGAACCACTTGCCAAAGAGAATGGTGATGAGGAAGGCGGCAAGCGGTAATGCTGGTATGAGCCAGATGTATCCCATAGCCTCGCCTAACCCTTCATCGTGTTGAACAGGTCAATCATCAGCGTCCGCTTGTTGCGGTAGAGCGCAGTCACGATCGCCAAGCCCACGGCGGCCTCGGCTGCCGCCACGGCCATGGTGAACAGCACGAAGTTCTGCCCGATGAGGGTCTCGTGAAAGCGGCTGAAGCCGACCAGGTTGATGTTCACGGCGTTCATCATCAGTTCGACAGACAGCAGGATGATGAACAGGTTCCGCCGAAGGAGCACACCTGCGGCTCCGATGATGAAGAGCGCTGAAGACAGGATCAGGTACCACTCGATCGGTATCTGCACCGCTACACCTCCTGCTCCAGCTGTCCTGGTTGTGGGCCATCCGCCGGGGCCCATGCGCGGAGGGCCACGTTCGGCGTGGTCTCTTTGCGGGCCATGATCACGGCGCCCACCATGGCCGCGACCAGGATCAGGGAGGCTACCTCGAAGGGCAGTAGCATGTTCTCAAAGAGGGAGACGCCGACGCCCCACGTGTTGCCACCGATCTCTGCCAGCATCTCCGGAGTGATGCCCTGCTGAGTGGGGATCCAGCTGGCGGTGACCACCACGGCGATGAACTCGGCCAGGGCGATGGGGGCGAGGATTGCCACCAAGTACTTCTGCCACGGATAGAACTGCTCCATCTCCCGGAACTCGCGCAGGTCCAGGAACATGATGACGAACGTGAACAGCACCAGGATGGCACCGGCATAGACCAAGATCTGAGCGACGGCCAGGAAGTAGGCCTGCGTCACGAGATAGATCATGGCCACGTTGATGAACGTGAAGACCAAGGCTATCAGGCCGTGTATCACGTTCTTGCGCGTGATGGTCATCAGGGCTCCGCCGATAGCGAGAACCCCGAAGATGATGAAGAGAATCTTCTCTGCCACGGGGCCTCCTTAGCGTCCCTTGAGCTCTTTATGGGCGTGGACCGCATTGGCGATGAGCCACTCCTTGGTGAGGATGAAGTCCCGCTTGTCGTAGCTGGCGAGCTCGTAGTTGGCCGTCATGACGATGGCCGCCCGCGGGCAGACCTCTTCGCAGAAGCCGCAGAACACGCAGCGGGAGAGGTCAATGGTGAACTCGTCCAGTGATTTCTTGCCGTCCGGCGTTTCTGAGCTCTCGATGGTGATGCACTGCGAGGGACAGATGGTTTCACAGAGGTGGCAGGCGTCACAGTTGAGCTCACCGGTCACCGGATCCGCGAGGAGAGCTTGTGATCCACGGAACCGGGGGTAGGGGATGGACTTTTCTTTGGGGTATTCAATGGTGAACTTCTTGGACGCCGCGTACTTGCCCGTGACGGACATGCCTTGCAGGATCTCGAAGAAGGTCGCCTTCTTGATGATGTCTATCAAGCCCATGTCACTTCACCGTCACCACGAGGGCCGTCACGGCCAGATTTGCGAGCGCCAGAGGGAACAGGATCTTCCACCCGAGAGACATGAGTTGGTTGTAGCGGTAGCGCGGGACGCTCCAGCGCACCCACATGTACAGGATGATGAAGCCCATCATCTTCGCGATCAGCCATAAGAAGCCGGGAATGACATTCCAGGATTCGAACGGCGCGCGCCAGCCGCCGAAGAACAGGGTGGCCATGATGGCGGACATGACTATCATGTTCACGTACTCCGAGAACATGAAGATGCCCCAGCGCATGCCCGTGTACTCGTTCATGTACCCTGCCACCAACTCCTGCTCGGCCTCGGGGAGGTCGAAGGGCGTGCGGTTCAGTTCAGCGATACTGGCGATGAAGAAGATCACGAATCCCACCAGCTGCGGGATGAAGTTCCAGTGCCAGAAGGCGCCGGACTGGTAGTCAACGATCTGCACCAGGTTCATGCTCCCGGCCAGGATCATGACGCCCACCAGCGACAGGCCCATGGACAGCTCGTAGGAGATCATCTGCGCGCCGGAGCGAAGGGCACCAATGAGCGCCCACCGGCTGTTGGATGACCAGCCGGCGAACACGACGCCGTAGACGGCCAAGGAGCCCATGGCCAGGAACAGCACGATACCCGCGTCGAAGTTGGCGATCACCAAGTCCGTGCGCCAGCCGAAAATCTTGGCGTCCATGCCACCAAACGGTATGACGGCCATGGTCAGTGCGGCGGGTACCCAGAGGAGATAGGGGGCGGCGCGGAACACCGGTTTGTCGACGGTGTCAGGGATAACGTCCTCTTTCCGCAGCAGTTTGGCCAAGTCCCCGAAGGTCTGCAGCACACCCATGGGCCCCGCGTAGTTGGGGCCGAGACGGCTCTGCATCCAACCCGCGTACTTGCGCTCGCCCCAGATGAGCATGGCGGCCAAGCCCACGCAGAAGAAGAAAACAATAGCCGCCTTAATGATGAGGAAAATGAACTGTGTCATCGATCGCAGCTCCCCAGGCAGACGTCCACACCGCAGAAGATGCCCACTATGTCAGCCAGCATCTCGCCCTGGAGCAGGGGTTGCATGGCCTGGCAGTGGTAGAAGCAGGGGGTGGTGATGCGGAGCCGCTGTGGCTTCGGGCTGCCGTCCGACACGATGTAGAAGGCCAACTCCCCTTGGGAGGTCTCGACGGCCTTGTAGACTTCGCCCTTGGGCACCTGTGGCCCGCGGAACACCTGGACGAAGTCTTGGATCATGGCGGCGGAACTCCGCAACACGTCCTTCTTGGGCGGGATCACGTGGAAGGCGTCCTCGGCGATAACCGGCCCATCCGGCATCTCGTCAAGGCACTGCTTGATGATCTTGATGGATTCGTAGATCTCGTTCATGCGGAGGACGTAGCGTGCGATGACATCCGCCTCGTATTCCACGCACACGTTGAAGTCCAGTTGGTCATACGCGGCGAAAGGCTCGTCCTTGCGTAGGTCACGTGGGCAACCGGCCGCCCGCAGCGTGGGGCCGGTGACCCGCCAGGCCGCGCAGTCCTCACTGGTGAAGATGCCGACGTCCTTGCCGCGGGCGAGGAAGATCCGGTTGTTGCGGATGAGGCGGTCGTATTCCGCCATCCTCTTGGGGATGACCTCAAGTGCTGCCGCCATCTTCTCGCGGAAGCCGTCCGGGATGTCTTTGGCCACACCTCCGATGCGGGCGAAGGAGTGTGTGAGCCGCGCTCCGGTGAGCATCTCCCACAGATCCATGATGTACTCCCGTTCCCGGAAGGTGATCTGTTGGAAGGTGATGGCGCCCAGGTCCATGACCAGGAAGCCGAGCCAAATGATGTGGTTGGCGATGCGGCACATCTCATGGCACATGGAGCGGATGTACTTGGCCCGCTCTGGCACCTCGATGCCCATCAGCTTCTCCACCGCTTCGCAGTAGCCCTCGTTCTGGCTGAAGCTGACCACGTAGTGGAGCCGGTCAGTCAAGGGGATGATCTGGTGGTAGGTCTTGGACTCCGCCAGCTTCTCCATGCCGCGGTGCAGATTGCCCACCTCCGGGCGGACATCCACGATCACCTCGCCGTCCAGGTCCAGATCCATGCGAAACACGCCGTGCGTAGAGGGATGGTGGGGACCCATGCTGATGGTCATCACCTCGGCGTTATCGCTGACCCGCTGACGGTTGCGCGCCTTGCGCTCCTTGAGCTCCTCGAGCGTGGGACGCGTGCGCTGTTCGACCTTTTCTTCCAGGGGCGCACTCATCTAGATCTCTCCCTTGAAGTTCCAGCGGATGCGCCCGCCCACTCTGCCTTGCAGCGGGAAGTCCTTGCGCAGGGGGTAGCCGTCGAAGTCGGGGACGGTGAGAAGGCGCGTGAGGTTGGGATGACCCTCAAAGACCACGCCGAACATCTCCCACGTCTCCCTCTCATCGAAGGACGCCGAGGGCCAGACCCCTGTCACCGTGGGGAGGGTTTCTCCCTCCGCCAGGCGCGTCTTGATGCGTATCCGCGTAGTGTGGGGGATGGATACGAGATGGGCGATGACCTCGAAGGGTTGGTCTTCGCGTTCCGGAAAATGGTTGCCCAGCAGGGAATCGAGCCGATCGAACCTCAGCTCCTCCGCGTCACGGCAGTACGTCAGCACCTCGAGCCAGTCCTGGGGGGATACCACATAGGTGAGGTCCCCGCGAAAACTCGAGGTCTCGAGTAGTCTCTTCCCGAACTTGCCCTGAAGATGGGAGGCAACCTGCTTGTGAGCCGGGCTCAGCTCATCGATGTTCTTGGCGGCAGCCATCTCACTCTCCCAAAGCCGCACGGACGGGGATGGTCCGCATGTTGTCGTAGCCGTGCCTGCCTTCGCGGATGCGCCGCCTGATCATCTCCAAGCCCTGCCAGAGGGCTTCGGGCCGCGGGGGGCAACCGGGAATGTACACATCCACTGGAAGAAGTGCATCGATACCCTGCACGACGTTGTACGTGTTCCAGATGTTGCCCGAGGTGGCGCAGGAACCCATCACCACCACCCACTTGGGATCCGGTATCTGCTCGTAGAGGCGGATGACGCGGGGCGCCATCTTGATGGAGACCCAGCCCGAAATGATCATGCCATCCGCCTGGCGGGGTGAAGCGCGCATGGCTTCCATCCCGAAGCGGGAGATGTCCCACCGGGGACCCGCCATTGCCATCATCTCGAACGCGCAGCAGGCCAGGCCGAACAACAGAGGCCAGTAGGACACGGTGGAGCCGAAGTTGAGGACCTTGTCCAGCGTGGTGACGGTCACCCCGGGGATGTGGTCCTCCTCGGCCTCCAGCGCCTTCTGCACCTCCACGTTGGAGGGGGTCCTGAGCGCTGAGGTGAGATCGCGGATCTGGCGGGGGTCCCTCGGATCAGCTATTCCCACGAAAGAACTCCCTTCTTCCACGCGTACACGAAGCCGACAAGCAGGATGGCGATGAACACCAACATGTCGACAAAGGCCACGGTACCCAGCGTCCGCAACGTCACCGCCCAGGGATACATGAAGACTGCTTCAAGATCGAAGAGCACGAAGAGGACGGCCACCAAGTAGTAGTGGACGTTGTAGGGGACGCGGGCGTCACCAGTTGGCCGCACGCCACATTCGTAGGGAATCCCCTTGTTGGGGTTTCGGCTGGTGGGCATGAGACGGTGCACGATCCAGAGCATCGCCACGAACATACCGGCGGCCAGCACAATCATTAGGAAGAATTGGATGAAGATATCGACGGTAGCATTGACCACGGGCGCACCTCTGGGCTCGTTTGGCAGGACCGCGAAGACGCCTATTCAGCGTTGGCCACAATACCAAGGAAAGGGTCCTTCGCGCAACTTGGTTGGGGCGGCACTGCAGCGGATTCCCCGCTTTCCATACGCCTTTTCCTCCGGTCGGCCGGAGTCGGCGGACTCGGTGCCCGGCAGGGGGCCGCTGACTGGCCGGACAGTAAGCGCTCTTGCCGGTCCCGCAAAGGGTTGGGACCCGGGAAGAAGGGCGGCGGCGCCCCTGAGGGCGCCGCCGCCACAAGAACTTCTGCTGCCCGCGCAGCGGGAGGACGATGGCCGATCTACTTCTTCTTCAGAGCTTCGGTGAGGGCGGGGACAACGGCGTAAATGTCGCCAACGAGCCCATAGTCCGCGAAAGCGAAGATGGGGGCCTTATCATCCTTGTTGATGGCCACGATGATCTTGGAGGTGCCGATACCCACCGTGTGTTGCACCTGACCGGAGATGCCACAGCTCAGGTAGAGGGTAGGCTTGGCCTTGGTGCCGGAGAGGCCGACCAAGCGGTTCTCGGAGAGCCACTCCCAATCGCAGAGGCTCTTGGTGCAGCCCATCTCGGCGCCGAGAGCGGCGCAGAGGGACTCGACCATGGGCAGGTCTTCCTTCTTGGCCAAACCGCGGCCGATGCAAACCAGGCGATCGGCGGCGTCCAGATTGACGGCCGCTCCCTCCTTCGGCTTGGTCTCCACCAGCTTGACGGCGGAGGGGGTGAGGCTGAGGGACGGTGTGACCACGGTGCCGGCTCCTGCCACCACATCGCCGACTTCGAAAGTCTTGGGCATGACCGCAAAGACCTTGATGGGGGTGTTGACCTTCTCCTTGGCCACGGTAGCGCCGCCGTAGGAGAAGTGGGACGCCACTAGGTCCGAGCCTTCCACGACCACGGAGCCTGCGTCGGTGACCGCGGCGGCGCCGAGCTTCTGCGCCAGCCGGCCGGCCAGCTCTTTGCCGCGGCGGGTGGAGCCGATGATGACGTATTCGGCGCCGGCTTCCTTGGCGATCTGAGCCAGGGCTTCGGCCACGACGTCAGTCTGCAGACCTTCAAGGGCCGGGTCCTTGCCGACAAAGACGCGATCTGCGCCGTAGGCGCCAAGTTCGGCAGCATCGGCGTCCGCATTGGGGCCAAGGGCGGCTGCGGAGATGCCCATGCCCAACGCGGCGGCGAAGCCCTTGCCCGCGTACGCCAGTTCCTTGGCGTTGGTGAGCAGGTCGCTGTAAACGAGGATGTCTGCCATGTTACGCCTCCAGGACCCCGTCTTTGATAAGGGCGTCGATCAGGGCCGCGCACTGCTCTTCCGCGCTGCCTTCGATCATGACGTTCTTCCGCTGCTGCTCCTCCGCCAGGTTGGAGAGCACGGCCTTCTGCGGGGCGACCGCTGCGGCGTCCAGCCCCACGTCGCCCAGGGTCCACTCAGTAGTGGGCTTCTTGCCGGCCTTCATGATGTTCATGAGGGTCGGGATACGGGGCTCATTGATCTCGCTGGTGACAGTGACGACGGCCGGCAGACTGGATTCAAGCACCTCAATGAGGTCGCCCATGCCACGTTCCGCCGTGAGCTTGCCGTCGGCAACGGTCAGCTTCTTGGCGTAGCCTATCTCCGGGAGGGCAAGCAACTCTGCCACCCGGGGGCCCATCTGGCCGCTGTAGTTGTCCGTGGAGCCTTCAGCGAACACGATCAGATCTGCGCCGCCGATCTTCTCGATGGCTTTGGCCAGAGCCAGGGCCTTGCCGGCTTGGTCCGCGGCTGTCAGCGCGTCGTCGGACAGGATGTAGGCTTCGTCCGCGCCCATGGCGAGGACTTCCTTCATGGTGTCTTTGATCTTGCGGTTGCCTTCGGCGATGGTCAACGCCACGACTTGGGTGTCGCCGACGGCCGCCTGCAGCTGCAGGGCAGCTTCAACCGAGTTCTTGTCCAGATCCCCGACTTTGTAGGGGACTGCCTCCAGGATGGGCTCACGATTCTTGATGCGAATCATCTGGAGATCTGGGTTTGTCTTGACTGGAACAATAATCTTCAAGGGTCCGCTCCTCTAAGCACTCCTGTACTGGATGCCGTTTTCGCCGCGTGGATACTCCCACTCCAGGGCATCTTCCAAGCAGCAGAGCAGGCAGGTTCCGCACTCCAAGCAACCTTCCCAGTCAACGGTGACGTTGCCCTGGTCGTCCAGCTTGTAGAGGAAAGCCGGGCAGATGTAGAGGCAGACCTTGTCCTTGCACTTGGTGTTGCATATTTCCGTGTTGACGGTGATGTGACGCTCTTTGCCGATCTTGAATACGTTGTGGCCGAGCTTCCCTTCAACGGTGGTTCCCATGTAGCCGCCTTACCTCAGATCTTGCGCACGCCCATGAGTTCCTTGACGGTCTTAGCGTTCACGAAATCCTGCTTCACGCTGCCCATGACCTTGTGGTAGATGCCCTCCGTGGGGTCAGAAGTGAGTGTAAAGAGGCGCTCGAAGATCCGCCCGACCGACTGAGGATAATGGGTGAAGATGCGCGGGTTTTCTATGAAATGCGGGATGTGCTGGGCGGTCTCCAAGTCCTTGATCACCCAAGTGTCACGCATCATTTTCTCGTACATGGGGCCCGCCGCCGACAGGTCTCCCTGCTGCTTGGCTTCCAGCGTGGCCTTGGCGGCGTAGTAGCCGGACGCCACCGCGAAGTCCATGCCGCGGACGGTGTACAACTGGTTCAGTGCCAAGCCGGCGGTGTCACCCGCCAGCAGATAGCCGTCACCGTACAGTTGCGGGATGCCGGCATAGCCTGCTTCAGAGATGACATGGGCCGAGTACTCCAGCAACTCGCCACCGGCGACCAGGGGCGCAACATGCGGGTGGGCCTTGAAGTCGTCCAGCAGGGTGTAGACATCGATCTTGTCCGCGCGCTCTTTGGCATCCTTCATGCCCAGCACGATGCCGAATGAGATTGAGCTCTTGTTGGTGTAAAGGAATCCGCCACCCAGCATGCCCTTGGTGACTTCGCCCATGAAAAGATGGGCTGCGCCTTGGCCGGGGCTCAGATGCCAGCGGCTCTCGATGACTTCCTGGGGAAGCTCAATGGTTTCCTTGAAACCGACGGCGTGATCCTTCCACGACGGCTTCTGGCGGAGGCCGGCCTTGGTGGACACCAAGCCCAGCACGCCTTCGGCCACAATGGTCATGTCGGCGCCGATCTCGTCCTCGCCGGCGCGGATGCCGATGACCTTGCCGTCTTCCATGAGCAGTTCGTCAACACGCTGGTTGGTGATGACCATGCCGCCCTTTTCCATGACCTGCTCAGACAACCACAGGTCCAGCGTAGCCCGGAGCACGGTGTAGGACTGGTACGGCTGGGCTGCGAACTTATCCGAAGCGAATTCGATAGTGGTGGCGTTGCCACTGTTCAGCAGAGTGATGAACTCCCTGGTCACCGGCCGCTCGAAGGGGGCGGCTTCCCACAGCTCGGGATACATGTCACGAATGGGGCTGACGTACAGACGGCCGCCGGTGACGTTCTTGGCCCCAGCATAGTCGCCCCGCTCAATGAGGATGACCTCCAGGCCCTCTGAAGCCAAACCATAGGCAGCCGAGAGCCCTGCCAGGCCACCGCCCACGACGATGCAATCGACCTTTTCCATAAGCCCTTCCTTGCCCGACCGGCGCCGATCCCCGGGTGGGGGACGCGGCGCCGGTTTGTTCGGGCTACCCTATTGTGAGTGGTGCCGAGATCAGTCCTTGAACGGGTTGTACTCGTCGCCGAACTCGTCGCGGCAGATGATGCCGCGCATGATGTTGAGGCCGCCTTCGGCACCAACCTCGTAGGACATGACGCCGCGGAGCATCATCTCGAGCGGGGTGTCCTTGGTGTAGCCGAAGCCGCCGTGGTAGATCATGCCGTGGCGGGCGATGTCATGACCCAGGGTCGGGGAGAGGCACTTGCAGGTGCTGACGACCTTGTTGAGCTCAGCCCGGGAGAAGGTGCCGGGATTGACATCATTGTAACCATACATCCAAGCCGCGCGGGTCAGGTTCAGCTTGAGCATGTCGAGCTGCATCCAGTCGTCCGCCATCTCGAAGGAGATGCGCTCGGCCTTGGAGATGGGCTTGCCGAACAGCACGCGCTGCTTGCAGTAGTCGCGGGAGAGCTCAAGCGACTTCTCGGCGCCGCCAAGGCAGGCAGCGGCGACGATAATACGAGCGGCGTTGAAGCCGTCCATGTTCACGTAGAAGCCCTTGCCCTCTTCACCCAGCAGGCACCACTTCGGAACCTTGGCGCCCTTGTAGATGAAGCCACCCGTGGAGAGACCCATCCGGCCCATGTCCTTGTACACATGGTCGGTGATGCCCTCGGTGTCACGCGGCACGTAGATGAAGCTCATGCCCTTGTAGCCGGCGTTCGGGTCGGTCTTGGCCAGGGTGCAGTGACCCGACGGGTAACCCCACTTGGCACATTCCTTCGGGCCAGAGATGTAGGCCTTCTCGCCGCTGAAGACGTAGTAGTCGCCTTCCGGGGGGGCAATGGTGGTGATGTTGGCCAGGTCGGAACCGCCACCGGGCTCGGTGGTGTTGATACCGCAGAAGCACTTGCCTTCCGCGACCTTCGGGAGAACCAGTTCCTTCAGTTGTTGGGTGCCGTACTTGTTGATGATGTACGCCCAGCCGATGGTCAGAAGGGTGTAAACCGGAGTGGACATGGACATGTCAGCGCGGGCGATCTCGAAGATCGTGATCATGGCGTAGACCATGCGTTCTTCGTCCGGGATATCCAGGCCACCAAAGCGCTCCGGGATGGTGGTCCCGAACATGCCCATGCTGGCCATGCCTTCGGTGATATCGGTGGGGATACCGTCTTCGGCTTCATCGATGCCGCGGGCGCGCGGCCAGAGGTTGGTCTCAAGCCACTGGCGGATGGACTGGCGATACAGTTCCTGTTCGGGGGTGAACCTAAAATCCATCTACTCCTCCTACACGTTGTGCTTTTCCGGCTCCTGGCACCTCGTGCGCCGAGAGCCGGTTGTTGCCTGTGACATGTTCCTTCGCACCAGACTGCCCAGTTTCCTAGATCACCCCCTCTGAACGCAAGACCTTGTTGCGTTCGGTTGATGGCCTAGCTCAGCACACAAACCGCCTTGCAGCGGCCCCGGGAGGAGACGCCGCCGACGATGGCTGACAAGAAAGCCGTCCATGATGGTGACGCTGTCGCTGAGACGTCCGATGGTTCTTCCGCACATGGATTCACCAACCACCTGCGTTGGATCGAGGCCCTTGATTTCCTCGAATGCTCCCGGCATCTCCTGCTCTCCACGTGGGATAAGGATGCAAAGTGATGAAACCGCCTCGCTTATGGCGCGAGAATCACCTTCATTGCTGGGAGCCCATAGCCGTGAGAAGACGGCAGGCCAATGCCGTCCGACGTCTACGTGTGCAGCCACCCTATGATGACACCTACGGGGACTTCGCGCAAGCGGATGCCAACGGCGACTGGTCAATGGCCTCGAAGGCGCGGCGGAGGGCAAAGATGAGGGCTCCCTGAGAGTGACCTCTGTAGCGGTAGCGCACGATGGTCTCGATCGCCTGCCTGTCCGTGAGGACCGAGCGGCCCTTCAAGAGTCGACAGAAGTAGTCTCTGGCCAGAGCAGTCAAGAGCGTTGACGACACATCAAGGATGATTCCGTCTTCTCCCACCTCCAGGATGACTCCCACTCGTGCCTGGACGGGCTGGTGCGAGACCTCGTGAGGCAGTCGGGCGTAGCCGGAGAAGAGGAAGGTTTGGGGCTCAATTGGTTGCATGGTGACCGCTATTGTACAGGTGTTTGGCTGAACGGTATCATCCTTACACGGTCAGAGCCCCACCATGGCCGCCGTGTTGGCGTCATTATTGCGGGGAGGTCAGCTCGTTGTCCCTGTCTGTCGGAATCGTGGGGCTGCCGAATGTCGGCAAATCCACGCTGTTTCACGCCTTGACGCGGCAGCAGGTCGCTGCCTCCAACTACCCCTTCTGCACTATTGACCCCAACGTGGGTGTGGTGCCTGTCCCTGACGAGCGGCTGGAGCGTATCAGCGAGATCGTGCGCCCGGAGAGGCTCATCCCCGCCACGGTGGAGTTCGTGGATATCGCCGGGCTGGTTCGGGGGGCCAGTCAGGGGGAGGGACTGGGCAACCAATTCCTGGCGCATATCCGGGAATGCGATGCTGTATGCGAGGTGCTGCGCGCCTTCGAGGCGCCGGATGTCATCCATGTGGAGGGGCGGATAGACCCATCATCTGACGCGGACACCGTGCTCACCGAGCTCATCCTGGCTGATATGGCCACGGTGGAGAAGGTGCTGGGCCGCCTCCGGAAACAGGCGCAGTCGGACAAGGGCATGAGGCCCAAACTGGAGGCCGTGGAACGGGTGGACGCGGTCCTGGGTCAGGGTCGTGCGGCCAGAGAAGCCGGTTTGGAGCACGAGCAGCTGGCCTTGCTGCACGATCTGCATCTTCTGACCCTCAAGCCACTCATCTACGTGCTGAATGTGAGTGAAGATGCCGTGGGTCGGGAAGCGGCGCCGATCGGTGGCATAGAAGCAGTGCCCATCTGCGCCAAGCTGGAGGCTGAACTGGCGGACTTGGAGCCGGAGGACCGGGTCGAATTCCTGGCGGATCTGGGAGTGGAGAGGTCGGGGTTGGATCGGCTGGTGCGTACCTGCTACCGTCTGCTGGGGCTCATAACCTTCTTCACGGCGCAACCGAACGAGGCGCGGGCCTGGACGGTGGCGGCGGGCAGCAAGGCTCCGCATGCCGCCGGTCAGATCCACAGCGATTTTGAGCGCGGCTTCATCAAAGCCGAGGTAGTGGGCTTTTCTGTCTTGGACGAGCTGGGGTCGGAAGCGGCTGTCAAGGCCGCGGGCCGCATGCGCATCGAAGGCAAGGAGTATGTGGTGCAAGACGGTGACGTGATCCATTTCCGCTTCAATGTCTGAGCAGGCGGGAAAGCCGGCGCGGCGCAGCAAGGGCGCTCGGCCGGGGGAGCAGCACTTCCCCGTGAAACCTGTGGTCACTGAGACCGTGTGCGACCAGGTGGCGCGGCAACTCAAGGAGCTGCTGAACTCGGGCGAGCTGAGGGCCGGAGAGCGCATTCCGTCGGAGAGGGAGTTGGCGGCCCGCTTCGGTGTGGGTCGGCCTGCCGTGCGCGAAGCCCTGCGTGGGTTGAAGGCCCAGGGACTGCTCATCACGGGACGGGGTTCGCGAGGCACCGCGGTGACCGCACGGCCCGGCATCGATCTGGGTTTCCCGCTGGGCGAACTGGTGGGCAGTGGTGCCGAGCGGCTTCTGGAGCTGATGGAACTGCGCGTGGCAATAGAGGTGCAGGCCGCGGGCCTGGCTGCTCGGCGTGCCACGTTGAGCGACCTGCGGCGTCTGGCCTCCATCGACGTCAACCCACGGGGCCCGCAGCTTGCGGAGAGTGATGTTGCCTACCATCGCGCCATCTCCGAGGCGTCGCACAACACGCTGCTGCGGCGTCTCTCCAACGATCTGGTCGACCTGTTGCACGAGCACATGCCCATGATCCTTGACGTGCTCTACACGCAGCCCGGTGGTGCAGGAGCGGTGCAGCGTCAGCACGAAGTGGTGCTGGAGGCCATCCGCCGCGGAGACGAGGCCGGGGCGCGGCGCTCAATGCGGCAGCATCTGGATTACGTGACCACGGGCCTCGCGCAGTTGGCGGGGAGCTTCCCACCCGTACGGCTGGTCATAGCCAACTTGGGGGGCACGCTGCTGGCAGGGTCGCGGCACCTCTCTGAACGCACTCGACAGGTGGTGGCCACGGTACGGGAGGCGGGAACCGAAGTGGTGCTGGCTTCCTCACGGCCGCCACGGCTGATGCGCCGTTATCACGAGGAACTGCAGTTGACCACCCCGGTCATCGCCTGCAACGGCGCGCTCTTATGGGACATGATGGCCAACGTGCCCTTGGCCCGCGCGCCGCTCACTCCCACGCTGGCCAGGGAATCTGTGGCTATCGCCAGGGATTTCGGAGCCATCCCCAACCTGGAATGCGACGATGAGTGGTTTGCGGATCGCATGACGGAAAGGGTATCGGAGAACATCCTACGCACCGGCATGCTGCCGCCGCACAAGGTGGGCGGGCTGGAGGAAGAGCTTCAAGGGGATCGCATGGTTGCGAAGGTCTTCATCGACGTGCGCGACCTGACGGTGGAGACGGTGCAGGAGCTGCGGTTGGCGCTGCACCGCTCGCTGGCCGCTCATGTGGGCATCAGTGAGAGCAGCGCGGGGATAATCGATATAGCCAACAGCGAGGCCTCCAAGGCCTCCATGGCTCAGCAACTGGCCCGCTCACAGGGCATTCCTGCCGAACAGGTGCTGGCGCTGGCGGACAACGATGCGGACGTCACGCTCCTGCGGTGGGCGGGGATCGGCATAGCCATGGGCAACGCTAGCCCCGCGGCCAAGGCCGCCGCGGACGGCATCACTTCGTCCAACCTGCGCGACGGGGCGGCGGAGGCCTTGGAGCGCTGGGTCCTGGAGCGTCCAACGGGCGGGCTGAGGCGGCGTTGAGCGGCTCCAGCCCGCCTTGCTCCTTGCATGTCCTCCCCTCCCCTGGAGAGGGGAGGCTACATCACCAGATCTGACTCGTCACAGATGACGCTGCCCTCACAGGTCTCGCCGGCCGGCCCCGTGCCGGGGCCACCCTCCTCGTATGTGAGGCCTTCGCTCTGCTTTGCCTTCCACACCTCTTCCCGGAGGATGTTCCACAGTTCCATGAAGAGCGTGTTGAACTTCTCCTTGCCTCTCAACGTGGAGATGGTGCGCGGTCGCGGCAGGTCCACGTCCACCGTGGCCTTGAAGGTGCCCGGGTGCGACGTCATGATGATGACGCGGTCCGCGAGGATCAGGGCCTCGTCGATGGAGTGGGTGATGAACACCACTGTCTTGTTGGAGCCTTCCCAGATCCGCAGCAGTTCCTCCTGCAGCATGATCTTGTTCTGCTCGTCCAAAGCGGCAAAAGGCTCGTCCATGAGCAGGATCTCAGGGTCATTGGCGAACGCGCGCGCCACGGAGACCCGCTGCTTCATGCCGCCGGAAAGCTGGTAGGGGTAGGCGTCCGCGAACTTGGCAAGCCCCACCATCTTGATGTAGCGGGCGGTCACCTCGTCAATCTCCTTCTGGTCCACGTTGCGACACTTCAGGCCGAAGCCGATGTTGTGTCTGACCGTGAGCCACGGGAAGACTGATTGGTCCTGAAACACCATGGAGTTCAGCGGCTTGTTGCGATCGCTGTGCACCATCTCGATCCGGCCTGACGTCATGGTCTCCAACCCCGCCAGGATACGCAGGAGAGTGGTCTTGCCGCAGCCGCTGGGGCCGACGATACAGACAAACTCCCCTTCGTGGACCGTCATGCTCACGTCCTTGAGGGCGGTGACGATGCTGTGCTTGACGATGAACTGCTTTGTGACGTCTTTGATGGTGATCTTGTCGTGCGTCATTGCGGCTTCCAGGGGACGACTTTGCGCTCCAGCGCGGCGAGACCCTCGGCAAAGAGGTAGCCGAGGGCCGCGATAAGGATGAAGGCCACATACATCTCTCTGAGGTTGTATATGGCGTACGACATCCAGACGCGGGCGCCGATACCCTCCGCGGCCCCGTTCATCTCCGCGGCCACGATGAGAAGGAGCGCCATGCCCATGCCCAACTCCAGCCCGGTGAAGATCAGGGGCATGGCGCCGGGGAAGGCCACTCGGGTGTAGAAGTCCGTGCGGCTGGCGCCAAAGTTCTTGGCCACATCCAGGTAGATCTTCTCCAGGTTGAGCACGCCGGCCATGGTGTTGATAAGCACCATGAAGAAGGTTCCCAGAGCGATGATCACGTACTTGGACGTCTCGCCCAGCCCAAAAAGGACCATCACCAGAGGGAGGAGGGCCAGTTTGGGGATGGGGTAGGTGGCGGAGACGATGGGCCGCAAGAGGAGCCGGACTGGCCGGAACAGTCCCATGGAGAGACCGATGATGAGTCCGGGCACTGCCCCAAGGAAGAATCCCACGATGATCCTGCTCAGGCTGACCCACAGGTCCTTCATCAGGACGCTCTCGGTGAGCATGTTCAGGAAGGGAAGCGGCGTGCCTTGAGCGTCATGGGTCAACATGTGCCAGAAGGTCTCGGCGATTTCGGTGGGCGGCGGAAAGAACCGCGCATCTACTACCCCCGTCTGGGAGGCCGTCTCCCAGAGCGCGACGATGAGCAGAGGTGACAGCAACCCCAGGACGCGGTTGGCCCGCGGCCCGAGGCTGAACCGGCCCTTGACCTTGCCGGAAGCGTCGATAGGCCGTTCTGCCGTGGCCACGAATGTGGTGCCCGCGCTCAACTCTCCCACCTGTGACCCGGTCAGGACCTTCGACCGAAGAGGGTCTTCCGTCGCCATGACGTACCTCCCTACGGTCTACTCCGGCGGTTCGTAGGGGCCGAGCGCCGCCGCCGCGGCTTTGGCGAAGGACATGTCGATGACGTCCTTCATATTCACCTTGGTCGGCACCTGCCCGATTCCGGCGTAGAAATCCTGATCAGCGGCAACCGCGTCTTCCAGAACCGAACCGTCGACGTTAAGGCCGGTGGGGTTCATCTTCTTCCACATCTCCGGATCCTGCACGAAGGTGTTCTTGACCAGCACGTCGATGATCTGGTCCATGTCCGCGCCCTTCTGGTAGATGACCGCGTCGTTGTACTTGCGGACGCCTTTGAGGTGGGCGTACATGAAGGCGTTGGCCACGTCTGTCTTCTTGGCGAAGGAGTCGCTGTACAGCAGCACGGCCACCTGCTGGCCGGCCGCATAGTCCGAAGCGTCCTTGGCAAAGGGCACGAGGATGCCGTTGTCGACTCCGCTGGTGATGAGCGGCTCGATCTGGACGGCCACGTCGGCCGCCTTGTTGCCCAGCGCGGTGTTCAGATCGGGGAAGGAGTCGATGATGGTCACTTTCACGTCATCCACCGTGAGATTGCCCTTGGCCAACGCCAAGCGGAGGAAACGCTCGTTGATGGAACCCTTGGACACGATGAGGCAGTTGCGCCCTTTGAGATCCGCGTAATCCTTGATCTCGTTCTCGAGGTCTTTGCGCACGACTACGCCGAAGTAGTTGTTTCTGCCCTCAACGTTGGTGCCGCTGTCCGCCACCACCCACACTCGGATACCTTGGGCGGTGCCATTGTAGAGCGAGGCGGTGGTGATGCCGCGGCCCACGTCGACCTTGTCGGCCGCCAGCGCCGTGTACATGTCGGCGCCGGTGTTGAACTTCTTCCACTCGATCTCGATCCCCATGTCTTTGAAGTAGCCGAGCTGATCGGCAAGTATGAGGCCGGCCGTTCCCGGCGCGTCGTCAAAGGCCACGGTGACCTTCACCAGCGGGTCGAGCGGTTTGATCCCGGTGGAGGCGGCCGTGGTGGTTGTGGGGGCCGCGGTTGTGGTGGTGGATTCGCCGCATCCGGCGATGATGAAGGTGCCGAGAATCATCAGGGCGATAACCGAGAACACGATGATGGCTTTTCGCATGCTTCCCCCTCCCAGTTGCCCACATGTACGGAATCGGGCGGTCCTGCCTGGTTGGGCGCTCGATTTCCGCTACAACCCCCGCATCAGCCGAAGGCTCCCAAGAGGCCCACCTCTTGGACCCTGCGACGTATGGCCTCAACGTCAAGAGTGTATAGACCGTTCTTCCTCATGCGTTCGAAGTATGTGGCGCCGGAGAAGGTGAGCTTGGTGGAGAGGTCCCCTTGGCCCATTACCTCGCCGCCGGCCGCGATCAGATCGCCCAGAGCCAGGGAGGTTGGCACAGACAAGAGCGCCTGTCCGGCCGCTCTGCGGGCGGCGTTGTGCCCGGCCAGAGAGCCGGTCATCATGGCCTCGGTGTGGCCGACCAGCGGGCCCGACTTCTCCCCCCCGCAGAACAGGTTGTCCAACCCCTCCACCTGGAGCTGGTTGGAACGGGGGGACATGGCAAGGTATCGGATGGAGTTGCCGATGCCTCCGGCATAGGGATCTTCAAACCGGGCTTTCTCCAACCCGCGCACGGTGCGTAGTTGATCCAGCGGGAAATAGGGGCTCATGAGCTTCACGTGGCCCGTATCCAGCAGGACCACGTTCTCCGCAAACTCGGGGAGAGCATACTGCTGGCAGGCCTTGGTGCCCAGCAGTTTGGCCTTGGCGCCTCCGGCTTTCAGGTGGCCGGGCAGCGGAACCACCGCGACGCCGGTGGCCTTCAGCTGCTCCTGGATATGCGGGGAGACGGAGTCGAAGTGCAGCTTGCAGGAGCCGCTCATCACGCCCTCCGAGCCGTCCATGCAGCGGGCGCGCTTTTCCGGGATACCCAGCTTGGCTGCAATGCTCACCCGGCCGCCGAAGGATGGGCAGCGCATGATGCACATGGCACAACCGTTGCCGAACTTGGTGCAGTTGTTCTGCGGGCCGGCCGAGCCGGTGGTCTCCACGAACGCGTCGGCTTCGAAGGTCTCCTGGTCAGTTGCCACCCAGGTGACGCGATCCCCGTTGCGCGAGGCGTGGGTGACCCGAGCACGGGTGATGATCTCTACACCCTTGCCGGCAAGGAGCGCTCGTATGGCGGGCTCCATGACGGACACGTCATAGAGGTCGGCATGGGCGTGACCGGGAAACTCCACATTCGTGTGTCGCAGGTTCTGGTCGATGGTGCCCCATAGCTCTCCCATGCCAAGGGCCACGTGCTCGGCGGCGGCGGTCCAGCGACCGTTGTTGCGAATGATGCCCCCCACCAGCCCCGTGCCCAGCAGCATGTCCGTCCGCTCCAGCACGATGACTTCCGCCCCTGCGTTATGGGCGGCCAGGGCGGCGCCCGCACCGGCCCAGCCACCTCCGATCACGATCACGCGCCCCATCTTCCCCCCTCCTTCCGCGGGCAGCTACCCACTCATCCACCAGGGCAGCCACCCACTTTTCTACTATAGAACGAGAGGGCGTGTCCCGCAGCGTGGGTGCCACCAGGCCCGGGCGGGCCGCAAGTGGTAGACTGCACGGGGTGGATAGGCCTGCCCGCCGCTCCGGTGGGCGCTCCCATAGGCCGCGTCCGCCTTCCACCACGGAGAACCAGCCTCAGCAGGAGTTCGCTCACATGACCGCAGCCCCGGCTTACAGCGGAACCCGCGACTACATCGCCTCTCCAGAGCTTATGCAGACGGTCAACGTGGCCGTCACTCTGTCCCGGCCTCTGCTCATCAAGGGCGAACCGGGTACGGGCAAGACCATGTTGGCACTCAGCATTGCGCGGGGCCTGAACCTGGACCTCATTGTCTGGAACATCAAGTCCACCACCAAGGCTCAGGACGGCCTGTACGTCTACGACACGGTGCAGCGTTTGTATGACAGCCAGTTCGGCGACCACAACGTGGCGGACATCACGCAGTACATCAAGCTTGGCAAGCTGGGTGAGGCGTTCATGGCCGAGAAGCGAGTGGTCCTGCTCATCGACGAGATTGACAAGGCCGACCTGGAGTTCCCCAATGACCTGCTCTGGGAACTGGACCAGATGGAGTTCTACATCCCGGAGACCAAAGAGACCGTGCGCGCCAAACAACGCCCTATCGTCATCATCACCAGCAACGCGGAGAAGGAACTGCCGGACGCTTTCCTGCGGCGCTGTGTCTTCCACTACATTGAGTTCCCGGACGAAGAGATGATGAAGCGCATCGTCACGGTGCACCAGCCGGACCTGGAGGAGCGGCTCCTGGAGTACGCCGTGCAGGCTTTCTACTGGCTGCGGGGCGTTCGGGGTCTGCAGAAGAAGCCCTCCACCAGTGAGCTGATCGACTGGGTGCAGGCGCTGGCTCTGAATGGGCTGGATCGAGAGAGCATCATCAATCGCCTGCCCTTCCTGGGCGTGCTTCTGAAGAAGGATCAGGATGTGGGCACGGCCGCGCGGGCGCTCAAAAGCCGTCTCATGGGGTCGGGCAGTAAGTAGAACCGGCTCGGAGTCGGGGAAACGGGGTTCAACCTTCGTGTTCACTGCCTTCTTCTTCCTTCTGCGTGGCTACGGAGTGCCGGTGACGCTCACCGAGTGGCTCCTCTTCGTCCAAGCCCTCTCGCGGGGACTGGCCTTCTCCAGCCTCAGCGACTTCTACGCTCTGGCGCGGGCGGTTCTGGTCAAGTCAGAGGCCTATTTCGACCACTACGACCAGGCTTTCCAAGCGGCGTTTCACGGGATTGAGACACCGCCGGAGATCGCGGAGGAAGTGTGGGATTGGCTATCGGACCCTCTGGCGATGCCTGGGCTCAGCACCGAGGAGCGCCGGGTTCTGCTGGATTGGCTGGAGGATGTGGACCTGGACGAGTTGCAGCGCATGTTCCAGGAACGGTTGGAAGAGCAGACTGAGGCGCACCGTGGGGGCAACTACTGGGTGGGGACGGGAGGGACCTCGGCGTTTGGTCATTCCGGCAGGCACCCCGGCGGGATCCGTGTGGGTGGCCAGAGCCGGAGTCGGTCGGCGGTGAAGGTGGCCGGAGAGCGACGCTATCGTTCTTATCGGACCGACGCCACCGTGGGGGTGAGGCAGTTCGAGATGGCGCTGCGCCGTCTTCGCCAACTCTCCTCCAAGAACGAATCTCTACCGGATGAACTGGACCTGGATGGCACCATCCAGGACACGGCGGACAACGCCGGGCTGCTGAGTCTTCGCTGGCAGAGGAGTCGCAAGAACAGCGTCAAGGTGATTCTGCTCATGGATGTGGGCGGCTCGATGCACCCGTACATCCAAGTGTGCAGCCAGCTGTTCAGCGCCGTGAACAAGTCCTCCCATTTCAAGGACCTGCGTTTCTACTACTTCCACAACTGTGTGTACGACAACCTCTTCCACGACGAGTCGTGCAGCTTCGACCATTCCTCCTCGACGCTGCACGTCCTGTACGACCTGTCGCCGGAGTACAAGCTGATCATCGTGGGAGATGCAGCTATGGCGCCCAGCGAGCTCATGTCCAAGGGCGGCATCATTTGGTGGGGTCACTACAACGAGCAGCCGGGCATTGAGTGGCTGAGACGCCTGACACGCCATTTCGATCATGCGGTCTGGCTCACTCCTGTGCCGCAGCAGGAGTGGGGCTACGTTTGGGGTCGCTACACCATGGAGCAGGTGCAGAAGGTCTTCCCCATGTACGAGCTGACGGTGGACGGTCTCACGGCGGCGGTGCGGAAACTCATGGTGCGCAGATAGCAGAGAAAGGGCCGAGTTGGGAGGAGAGATGAGGTCCCGGCTCGGCCCGGACGTAGGGTGGCGCTGCATTGACGTTGTCACTCCTACGGTGACGGGTCCGTCTCCTGGGAAGGTCCCGGATTTGCGGGGCCCTCTTCCGAGGGGGCGTGAACGGTGCTGGTGGTGGTAGTGGGTGGCCCCGTGGTGGGCGTCTCCGTGGTGGTGGACGTGGAGGGGTCTTGGGCAGTGGTGGTAGAGGAGGAGGTCTCGGTTGTGTAGCTACCAGACGTGGGCTGTGGTGCCGCTCCGAGGCTCACGGGCCCGGCATCAGGCGTGACCGTGACTGTCTGCACCACAATCTTTTCCTTGACCACGGGCTGCTCCACGATGCGTTCGCGAATCAGGGTGGAGCCGTCATCGTCTGTCACGGCCCAGACGCTGACCAAGAGCGCGACGGCTCCCAGGGCCATCGGCAGCCACCGGGTTGGTCCCGACCTGGTGGCGGCGGCCCGCTGCGGCGGCGGAGACTCCTGTGTTGAAGGCCCCTGGTCATTGCCTCGCTCCACCGGCTCCGACTGGGGCCCCCGGGCTTTGAGGACACGGCCTGTCTTGCTCAGGCCCTGGTTGAGGCTGAGGGAAGTCACGTTGTACACCGCGCCGGATACCAGCGCACCCACCAGGGTGCCGGCCAGGCCGGAGCGCGTGATGATGTAGAAGGAGGCGGCCGAGGAAAGGCCGGCAATTATGATGGTGGCGACGCGCGAGATACTCATGGTCCTCTCCGTTGGATGGCCCTGTCGGGTAGACGTCCGGCAGCCGCGCGTGGGTTCCCCCAGGACTACGCGCGGCAGGTGGACCTGATGGGGACGCGCTCGGGCCGGGACGTGGACAAGTTCGCTGAGACGGGGTTGACTCCGGTGCCGTCGGAGATGGTGGACGCGCCTTATGCGGCGGAGTCTCCGGTGGCCGTGGAGTGTCGCGTGGCCGAGACCAGGGAGACGGGCATCCACCTGGAGATCGTGGCGGATGTGGTGGACATCAAGGCCGAGGCCGCATGTCTGAATCGCAAGGGTTACCCGGATTTCGACCTCGTTCGTCCGCTGCTGTTTGCGCCGGAGGACGGCCTGTATCACTCCCTGGGGCCCGGCTTGGGCCGCGCATTCAAGATGAACCCCGCTCCCGGGAAAGCGAGCCCCAAGCAACCGGTGCTTTTCCCCCACCAGCGTGCGCATAAGCTCGATGATGAGGAACGGCTCGCGTTGCTGAGCGAAGAGACGCTCGTGGAACTGCTGCAGCTGCGTGGCGCCGAGGACATAGCCGATCTGGGAAGCGGCACCGGCTTCTACACCAACCGGCTGGCGGCGCGCACCACCGGCACCGTGTACGCCGTGGAACTGCAGCCTGAGATGCAGGAGAAGCACGCGGTCCACGGGGTTCCGGGCAACGTGGAGCTCGTGCTGGCCGACGCGCGTGAACTCCCGCTGGGCGACGAGTCGGTGGATCTCATGCTCAGTATCTACGCCTTCCACGAGATGCCGGAGGCCGAGGGCATCGGGCGGGCGGCAGCGGCATTGCGGCCGGGGGGCCGGCTGCTGATAGTCGACTGGAAGAGGGCGGAGGATGCGACTGAGCATGGTCCGCCGCTCGAGGTGCGCCATACCAGAGAGGAGGTGACAGAGCTGCTCAGACCGTACTTCTCCAGCGTCGAAAGCGGAGATATTGATCGGTTTCTCTACTGGGCAAGGGGGACGAAGTGATACTGCCGAGTAGGGTGGACGGGCCCACCCCACGCGGCGCCAACAAAGAGTGAGGCGAGAGATGGCAAGTGACACACTTGGTACCACCCTTACACGGCATGTCTTTGAACAGCAGAAGGGGCATCCTCAGGCCACGGGCGAGTTGACAGGTATCCTCAACCAGATCGCGCTGGCGTCCAAGATCATGTCCCGCAAGGTCAACCGGGCGGGATTGGCGGATGTCCTGGGTTACACGGGAGAGGAGAATGTCCAAGGCGAAGAGGTGAGGCGCCTGGATGAGCTGGCCAACGACGTCTTCATCGCGGCCTTTGACCACCTGGGTCACTTCTGTGTCATGGCCTCGGAGGAGGTGGATGACGCCATCCCCATCCCTGACCAGTACCAGTGCGGGCACTACTCAATCGCCTTCGATCCGCTTGACGGCTCCTCCAACATCGATGCCAATGTGTCGGTGGGAACCATCTTTGCCATCCACCATAAGGTGAGTTCCGGTCCGCGCGGTGAGAACCAAGACCTCCTTCAGTGCGGCACTGAGCTGGTCGCCGCCGGCTACGTTGTGTACGGGAGCAGCACCATGCTGGTCTTGAGCACCGGGCGAGGGGTGGACGGCTTCACGCTGGATCCGGAGATTGGGGAGTTCCTGCTCTCTCATCCCGGCATCCGCATCCCGGAGCGGGGGAAGATCTACTCATGCAACGAGGGGAACTATCCCTACTGGTCAGAGGGAGTCCGGCGCTACATCGATTACATCAAGACCCCCGACAAGGAGAGTGGACGCCCCTACAGCACCCGTTACATTGGGTCGATGGTGGCCGATATCCACCGCACCCTTTTGTATGGCGGCATCTTCATGTACCCGGCGGACACCAAAAAGAACCCTGACAAGGCCGCACCCAAGCTTCGCCTGCTCTACGAGTGCTCTCCTATGGCCTTCCTGCTGGAGAATGCGGGAGGGGCGGCGAGCACCGGCCGTGGGCGGGTCTTGGAGGTCACGCCTGAAGGTCTCCACCAGCGCGTGCCCTTCTTTGGCGGATCCCTGCTGAACGTGCGTGAACTGGAGGAATTCGTCGAGCGCTACGACGCCAAGTAGGCGGGCGAATCGAGCAGCCATGCGCAACACCAGGGTCCCGCGCAGCAGGGCCCTGGTGTTGCGCCCTTCCGGCGTGAGTGCGGCGCGGGGCTCAGACGGTGGGGGACCTGCTCCAGCTCCACTGCCTGCGGATGAGCGGCCATTCGGCGAAGAGCACGGCGGCCAGCAGCCCCATCAGGATGAGGAGCTTGCGTTCAGCCGGCATGGGAGTCCAGTGGTAGGCGACGCGTTCGTGGATGATGTCGCGGAGCGGCAGCCTGTCGGGGAGGCGGCCGAGCAGGCCGCCTCCCTCATCTGACGCAATGGCGGTTCCCGGGTCTTCCAGCTTGGTGACGGCCTTGCCGGCGTAGTCCACCCAGATGTGATCCAGGGAGTAGCGCAGCGTGAACGGCAGCCCTTTTGCCTTGAGGATGCTGGCGGTGAGGATGGCCTCCGCTTGGCAATCCCCGCCTTTGCCGGCCACCACCTCGGCCACTGTGGGGAAGTACCAGAACTGCCCATAGAGGTCCCAGGAGGTGTGGTACGGCACGTACTCCTGGCTGAAGGCCTCCACGATGGCCGGGTCGTCAGGGAGGGCGGTGGCCAGTTCCGCGACGGCTTCGGCGTCAATGGGCGGATGGACCAAGCGGGTCAGTGATGAGAGCAGGGGACGGGGGTCAGGATAGAGGACCAAGCCGACCCACAAGCACACCAGCAGCGGTGCCAGGAGGCGTCGCAACCAGGGGTGACGCGTGAAGACCTCTGACCTGCCCACACAGGAATGATACGCGAGATAGAATAAGAGTTCACTCTGCAGAACGGTGGCGGTCGCCCGAGGATTGTCGCTGAGATCTCACAAGGAGCAAGAATGATCTACGAGGCCGAATGGGTTCTGCCCATCACCAGTTCCCCGCTTCCGCAGGGTGCCGTGCTGGTGGAGGACGAGGAGATCAAGGACATTGGCCCCGCGGAGCAGCTCAAGGCCCGGTATCCGGAGCAGAAGCTCAAGAACTTCCACCACGCCATCCTTCTTCCCGGCTTCGTGAACGCGCACACGCACTTGGAGTACTCGGTCTTTCGGGGCTTCATGGACAACTACGAGTTCGGCGAGTGGATGCTGCACTTCATCCGCGGGCGGAAGCTGCTGGCCTCGGATGACTGGGTGGCCAGCGCGCTGCTGGGTGCCATGGAGTGCGTAGGCTCCGGAATCACCACAGTGGGCGACATCATGTCCCACGGCACGGCCACCCTGGAGGCGGCCGGCACGTTCGGGATTCGCACGTGCGCCTTCGCTGAGGTCTTTGGCATGGATGATGCCAACATCCCCGGGGTGCTGCGCAACCTGGATGGGCGCTTGGAGCGCTTTCGCGCCGCGGCGACACCTCTGGTACGTCTCGGCATCTCACCCCACGCGCCCTACACGGTTTCCGGCCCGCTCTTCCGTGCGCTGATGGCGTATGCCTTGGGAGCGGGGGTCAGCGTGGCCACGCATCTGGCGGAATCCAAGGAGGAGGTAACATTCGTTCGCAACGGCGCGGGCGTGCTGGCTCACGACTTCCGCGAGCTGGTGGGCTGGGACGAGCTGATGTGGATGCCCACCGGGGCCAGCCCGGTCACGTATCTGCAGCAATGGGGAGTGTTGAGCTCGAACCTGCTTGCAGCGCATTGCGTCCAAGTCTCGCCCGAGGATATCGAGGTTCTGAAGGAGCATGACGTCGCGATCGCGCACTGTCCCAAGTCCAACGCCAAGCTGGCCTGCGGTATCGCCCCGGTGGGGGACTTCCTGGAGGCAGGACTTCGGGTGGGGATTGGTACGGACAGCCTGGCTTCCAACAACCTGCTGGACATGTTCGGGGAGATGAGGGTCGGCCTTCTCCTCCATAGGGCCAGTCGGCAGAGCACGGAAGGCCTGCAGGCCGAGCAGGTACTGCGCATGGCCACCTTGGGTGGCGCAGAGGTGCTGGGGCTGGCCGACCAGGTGGGCAGTCTGGAGCCGCGCAAGAAGGCGGACCTCATCGCCGTGGATATGGAGTACAGTCACTTCTCGCCCATCGATGACCCGGTGTCCGCGCTGGTGTACGGGGCCAACCAGGAAGACGTTTTCTTCGCTATGATCAACGGCCGGGTCGTCTACAGCAAGAAGCTGTTCCCGGACCTGGATGTGCAGGAGATCACTTCACGGGCCAAGCAGGCCCGGGCCAAATTGCGCTCAAGCAGACAAGCAGAGGAGAGCAGGACAAGTGCTTCTTGACAGGCATCGGATCAATAAGTGGGCCAAATGGGTGGCACTGGCCTTGGTCATCGTTTTCGGGATCGGCTTCCTGGCCTTGGGGGTGGGTAGCGGTACCGGCATCAACTTCTCTTCCCTCTGGGGCAGGTCCGACTCGGCGGCAACTGCGGCCAGCGGCCCGGAGGAGGCCATCAAGGCGTTTGAGGCCACCTTGGCCACGGATCCCACAAACGCGGATGCGTTGTTGGGTATCGCCAACGCCTACAAGACCCTTGGCGCCTCGGCCCAGGAGGCCTACTACCTGGAGCAGCTGGCGCCGCTGGAGGCGGGAGGCCTTGAGATCTATATGCGTCTGGGCCGTCTCTACATGAGCGACGAAGTGGCCGACTACAGTGGGGCTGTGAAGGCCTTGCGCAGTGCCACGTCACTGGACAGCAACAACGCGCAGGCCTACCTGCAACTGGGAATCGCCGAGCGTTCCGCAGGGAACATCACGAACGCCATGCTGGCTTGGGCGCGGTATCTGGCGCTCGAGCCGGACGGCGAGATGGCGGACACCGTGAGGTCGGCAATCGAGCAGCTGAAGGCCACCAACACCACCACGGGTGACGCCACCACCACTCCCTAGCTTCGTGCAGGTCGGGTCGCAGGATGGTAAGCTCCGGACTAGCGATGGAGCTGGCCATTGACAGAAGAGAGGCTGACAGTCTCACCGTTGTCGAGGTTAGCGGTGAGCTGGATGTCTACACGGCGCCCCGCCTGGGGGCGGCTTTGGCTGACAGCGTGGCCAAGGGCCACAAGGACTTGGTCGTAGATCTCACCAAGGTGACGTTCATGGACTCCACGGCGCTGGGGGTCCTCGTGTCGAGCCGGCAAATGGTGGTCGAGGGGGACGGTAGGTTGCGGCTGGTTCTCTCGAATCCGCACGTGGGCAAGATCATGCGCATCACGGGATTCCAGGATGTCTTTGAGATCTACTCCACCCTGGGCGATGCCGTCAGCCCGTCAGATCCTGCCGCCTGACCCTGCGCTTGACGCCGCGTTTCGGGCGGCCTCGGACCCTGTTGTGTAGTGCTGTGAGGAGTCAACACGCGTGCGATTGATTATCACTGAGAAGAACAACGTTGCCGTCAAGATTGCGGAGATACTGGCGGCAGGAAAGCCCAAGCAGGCGTCGTTTCTCAAGGTGCCCTATTATATTTTCGTTGACCGCGAGGGGATCGACACAGCCGTGATCGGGCTCAAGGGCCACGTGATGCAGGTGGAGTTCCCACCGGAGTACGCCGACTGGCAGAAGGTCAACCCGGCGGATCTGATCTCGGCGCCGCTGGTCAAGGGCGCGACTGCCAAATCAGTGGTCAGGGCGGTGAAGAAGCTGGCGGAAGAGGCCGATTCGCTGGTGATCGCCACGGACTATGATCGCGAGGGAGAGCTGATCGGGCTGGAGGCCCTCGAGCTGGCGGCGGAAGCCAACGGCAGGTTGGAGCGCAACGTGCGCCGGGCTCGCTTCTCGGCCCTGACGTCGACAGAGGTCACGCGCGCCTTCGCGCATCTTGACCATCTCTCGCACCCGCTGGCTCACGCCGGAGAGGCCCGGCAGGACATAGATCTCATCTGGGGAGCCACGCTTACTCGCTTCGTCTCGCTCTCCACGCGGAGGCTCGGCAGCCAGTTCCTGAGCGTAGGTCGGGTGCAGACTCCCACTCTGGGTTTGATCGTGGAGCGGGAGAAGGAGCGCCGGGCCTTCGTACCCGTGCCGTACTGGGTGGTCTCGGTCGATCTTGGTGTTGGGCCCGAAAGGGTCACGGCGGTTCACAAGGAAGAACGCTTCCTTGATGA
>JAAYAL010000032.1 GCA_012719395.1 Gaiellales bacterium
AGATTTGGAGGAACCAATGCCCACGTCGCCACAGGAGGCGCTGGCGCAGCAGGCTGCCCGAGCTGGGAAGGACCGTGTAATTCCGGTGTACGAATTGGACGGAATCACGCAGATCGGTGTATTCATAGTCGGAGGTGGCAGGATCATCATCCAAGACGGTGAGGTGAGTCCTTCTTCTCGGAACTAGGTCTTAAAGAAATGGCCGGGCGAAATCAGACAGCCTCGTAGGTGATACTGCTCCAGGCAGAAACCGCAAGGAGGAGTACCAGCAATGACGAGAAGACCACGCCGCAACCACTCGCCGGCGTTCAAAGCCAAAGTGGCCCTGGAAGCCATCAAGGGTGAAGCCGCTCATCGCGGTCGCCGAGCGCTTCGACGTCCACCCCAACCAGATCACCAAGTGGAAGCGCCAACTTCTCGACGGTGCCCCACTCGTCTTCGGGGAGGACGAGAAGGCTAATGAGGAGGGCCCCAGCATCGCTGAGCTTCACGCCAAGATCGGCGAGCTGACCATGGAGAACGATTTTTGTCCGGTGCGCTCGGTCGCATGAGCGGCACGAGCGCAAAGCGATGATCGACAAGAGCCATCCCTTGCCGATCACGAGCCAAGCACGTCTCCTTGCGGTCTCCCGCTCGGGCGTCTACTACCAGCCGGTCGCAACCAGCGACACCGATCTGGCCCTCATGGCCGCCATGGACGAGATCCACATGGCCCTCCCGTTCTATGGGATCAGGCGCATCCGGGGTGAACTCCTTTCCCGGGGCTTTGACGTGGGACGGCAGCACGTGGCCACGCTCATGGCCGCGATGGGGATCCAAGCGCTCTGCCCTAAACGCCGCCTCTCGAAGCCGCATCCCGGCCACCGCATCTACCCGTACCTCTTGCGGGGCCGGAAGATCACCCGCGCCGGAGAGGTGTGGTGCGCGGACGTGACCTACCTACCCATGGCCCGCGGCTTCTGCTACCTGGTGGCGATCATGGACTGGGCCAGCAGGCGGGTACTTTCCTGGAGGCTGTCGAGCACCCTGGCCGCCTCGTTCTGCATCGAGGCTCTGGAAGAGGCTCTCAGGCGCTACGACCCCCCGGAGATCTTCAACACCGATCAGGGCTCCCAGTTCACCTCCGATGGCTTCACCGGCCTGCTGAGCACCCACGGCATCGCCATCAGCATGGACGGCCGGGGCCGCTGGCTGGACAACGTGTTCATCGAACGACTGTGGCGGAGCGTGAAATACGAGGAGGTGTACCTGAAGGCATATGAGAGTATCCCTGAGGCCCGCAGGGAACTGGCCGCCTACTTCGACTTCTACAACATGCGGCGCCGGCACCAAGGGCTCCAAGACCGGACCCCTGACGAGGTCTACTGGTCTACACTACGAAAGCAAGAACAGGCAGCCTGACAAGTGAGTCATCATCTAAGAACTTGACGAGGCTGTCTGATTTCGCCCGGCCATTTCTATCCCATCCGCTGCTAATGGCGTCCTTGGCGAGCAAGACACGAATCCAGGTGTCATCTTGGACTCGCTCCGGGGATACGTAGGGCACCGAGCACCAACAAGAAGGGCCAGACCTGCGGCTCAGCCCT
>JAAYAL010000033.1 GCA_012719395.1 Gaiellales bacterium
GCCTAGGCGAAATCGCGGTTCTGACCAGTTCTCGACCTCCTGAGGAGAGGACAAAACGCTATATGCACTTTCTGGTGCAGGCATCGTCAGCTGTGGTCTAGGAGAGGGATCTGCTGCGGAACGCCAGTCTGAGGGCTTCTTTATTATTCTCTTATGCTGCGACCTCCATGACGATGACACACCACACGACGTAGACTGCCGCGATACGGCTTACGCCGACTGGGCCGGTGACTGCTGTGCGCCTCCCTCGCGGGGGCCAAAGCTCACGAAGCCACCGAACTTCTGTAGCTCATCCACACGGCAACTCCAGACCAGCCTCCCGTCATGCGCAATGATGTCGGGACAGCCGTCACACATGCTTTGGCGACCGTCCGGCTGTATGTCGCAGGGCTGGATGATCATGATGGCCTGCATCCGCAGCGGCTCGCCCCAACCCCCCGGATGGGCCAGATAATTCTTGGCAACCCGCGCCAAGCTCTTGTTGATCAGCCCCACGGGGAGGATGACTCCGGCGTTACGCATGAGCCTTGGGCTGGTGTACGCCAAGTAGGTGCGCCACACCACATGGTGTGCCGTTTGGGCGAGCTCCATGAGTTTGGGGTCCATGCACCCGAGCATCCTCTTCGGGTTGCCGAAGCGAAGACCTACCAGCCACTTGAAGGCTGAGACATCTTCCGTGCCGTTCAGGTAGCCACAGGGCTGGTAATCTGGAAACACGGTTTGGATGCGATCGATCACCTCTTGGGCAACAATGTCCTTGGGGCTCACTTCGCGCTCAAACGTGTAAACCAACTCGCTCAGATCCACCTTCTTGCCGTGCACCCATCCTTCGTAGTCCGCCTTGGTGGTAGCGGAACGGAACAGGATGAAGACTATGGTGTTGACAAACTCGATGTTCTCCTGCGCCCAGTTCACCAACATGGGAATGTCGTCAAGAGTGTCACGGTAGATGGTGGCGTTGAATGCCACTGCGATCTTGCCCTTGCCATGCTTGTAGACCATGCGCGCCAGCTTCAGCCGGAGCTCGTTGAGATCCTCCTCGCTCTTGCCCTTCCACCCCGGCCGGTTCTGGTGGGAGTCCACGTGGAAGGTGAACCCAACGACACCGGCGCTCAACAGCTTCGCCACCAGCTCCGGCGTCAAGGCCCGTCCATTGGTGTTCACGATCGGCTTCCAGCCTTGATCCGCCACGTACCGCACCAACTCCAAGATGTGCGGGTAGAGCAAGGGCTCACCCCCCGCGATGGAGATCCCATCCGTGTTGCGCAGGCGCTTGACGGTCTGGAGCTCCTCGATCACCTGCTCCAGCGGCTTGTGGCCTTGTGGGTCGTTCTCCCGGTAGCAGCCCTCGCAATAGAGGTTGCACTTGGTGGTGGGCTCCAACCATGTGATGGCGTTGTCCGCCAGATTCCAGGGCAAGCGATACAGTTGGCGATGATCCACTTGGAGCGACACGTATCCCTCCTTATCGGCAGCCGAAAGGCAACCGAATTATAGCCCGGCGGTAGCAGGCGGTCATTCCTCCGCGGACCTCTCCTCCTGCAGCAGACCATCCACCAACAGCGGGGCCAGCAGATTGATGTGGTCAAGCACAGCCGCCGCCTTGGCCAAGGACTCCGCCGACGGCGGGAACACACGCCCGATCCCCACGAGGCGAGCCGACGCGGGGGAGCGAAGAACGAACGGCGAGACAACCGAGCCGCGAGCGAGCAAGGGGGGAGCCGGCTGCGCCGGCTCCCCCCTTGCTCGCTTCGTTACCGGGTGAGTCACTTGCCACCCAGGATGGTGGCGAGATCCTCTTCCGGCGTGGTGATGGCTTTGATGTCGTAGTTGTCTACTAGATACTTGGCCACGTTGGCGGAGAGGAAGGCAGGGAAGGTGGGACCAAGCCGAATGTCCTTGAGGCCCAGATACAGAAGGCTGAGGAGGATAGCCACCGCCTTCTGCTCGTACCAGGACAGCACGAGCGACAACGGCAGATCGTTGACCCCCACACCGAAGGCCTTGGACAACGCCACCGCCACCTGGACGGCAGAGAAGGCGTCGTTACACTGACCCACGTCCAGCAGGCGCGGGATGCCGTCGATGGTACCCAGGTCCTTGTCGAAGAAACGGTACTTGCCGCAGGCCAGCGTGAGCACGAGGCAATCCTCGGGAACCTGCTCCACGAACCGCGTGTAGTAGTCGCGTCCCGGTTTGGCGCCGTCGCAGCCGCCCACCAAGAAGAAGTGACGGATCTTGCCGGCCTTGACCATGTCCACGATGGCACCGGCATTGCTCAGGATGGCGTTGCGCCCGAAACCCACCATCACCTCTTTGCCGGGCTCATCCTGGGCGAAGCCCGGGAGCTCCAGCGCCTGCTCAATGAGGGGTGAGAAATCGGAGCGGTCCACCACGGGGCAATCGGGCCAGCCCACCACACCCGTGGTATAGACGTTTCTGAAGTAGCTCTCCTGCGGCTGCTGGATGCAGTTGGTGGTGAAGAGAACCGGACCAGGGAAGTCCGGGAGTTCCTTGCGCTGGTTCTGCCACGCCGTGCCGAAGTTGCCGAAGAGGTGAGGATAGGCCTTCAGCTTGGGGTAGCCGTGAGCCGGGAGCATCTCTCCGTGCGTGTAGATGGCGATGCCCCTGCCCTCAGTCTGCTTGAGCAGGGCCTCCAGATCCAGCAGGTCGTGTCCCGTGACCAGGATGGCCTTCCCTGCTTTGTGGCCGAGAGGAACGGGGGTGGGCACCGGGTGGCCGAAGGACTCCGTGTTGGCCTTGTCCAGCAACTCCATGGTCTTCAGATTGAGCTCTCCACAGCGGAGAACACGCGGGAGCCACACGCCCAGATCGCCCTGGTCCCAGCGGGCCAGGTCGGCAAGCGCCTCGATCATGTATTCACCTATAGCCGGATCACGGTAGCCCAGCACGGCGGCGTGGCTGGCGTATGCCGCGATTCCCTTCAAACCGAACTGGATGGTGTGCTGCAACGAGCGCACATCCGCGTCGTCCGAGGCCTCAGCCATCAGGCCCAGCTCAGCGCCCTGTGCGATCAGCCCCGGCAGATCGGCTGCCGGCTCGAACGCTGCAGCTCGCTCCGGCGGGTAGATGCCGGCTTTGTCCAATTCAGCCTGAAGCGACTTGCGATGGCAGACGGCCTCACGTATGAACGCCTCGATCCGCTTGGGGTCGAAGTTAACATTGGTCAGCGTGCTGAAAACGGCTTCGTTGAAGAAGTCCCCAAGGTCTTCGGTCAGCAGACCCTTGGGTGCGGCTGCTTGCGCGACCACAGCCAGCCCCTTCAGCGTGTGCATGAGGGCGTCCTGCAGCGTGGCTACTTCCGCGTTCTTCCCACATACGCCGCGCACGGTGCAGCCTTCGCCCTTGGCGGTCTGCTCACACTGGTAGCAGAACATCGACATACTTGACCTCCTGTTGATCACGTACTCGTGGTCTGCCATTACCCTACAATAGGAGTCACTACTCTTCCTTGACTTGGGTCAACGTGAGCAAGATTCCCCCAAACATATCTCTGCGGGCCTTCCCACTCTTTGCGGGACTCGAACCGGACGAGCTGGCCGGAGTGGAGGGCTTCACCCGGCGCCTGCCTCTGTCTGCCGGCGAAGCTCTGTTCCAAGAGGGGGACCGGGCCGACAGACTGTTTCTCATCCGCTCCGGGCGCCTCAAGGTCTTCAAGTCCTCGCCCCAGGGGAGGGAGCAGATCCTGAGCGTGCTGGGGCCGGGTGAGCCTGTGGGAGAAGCCGCGGTCTTCGCAGGCGAATCCTTCCCGGCCGGCGCGGAAGCCCTGGAGGCCTCCGAGGTGCTTGCCATCCCTCGCCGCGTGCTACTGGATATCGTGGAGAGGAAGCCGGAGGTGGCCATGAAGTTCATCGGCTCCTTGGCCAGGCGTCTGCGCTACTTCACCGCTCTGGTTGAGAATCTCTCGCTGCGCGAGGTGACGGAGCGACTGGCCTCCTACGTCCTCTACCTTGATTCGCGGCAGATGAGCCAGGGGCATGTGGACCTCGAACTCTCCCGCGCCCAGTTGGCCGCACTCTTCGGAACCGTCCCGGAGACCCTGAGCAGAGCCTTCCAGCGCCTGGCGCGTTGCGGAGCCATCAGCGCGGAACGGCGCCTGGTGCGGATCGAAGATCGTCGCGTGCTGGAACAGCAGGCCTGGCTCCAGAAGGATTAGCCGAGGAGCAGCCGCAGCAGCGCCATAGCCGCCGCCCCTGCAACCACCGCCCAAATGAGACTGCGCCGCCACAAGGCCACGGCCAGACAGGGGATGGCCGCCAACAGATTGAGATTGTGCACGCCTACATCCAGCCGGCCCTCCGGAGCGAAGATCAGGGGCACGGCGAACGCGGCCAGCACCCCCACGGGGACCCCGGCCAGAAAGCGAAGCAGCAACTTCGGCAGGTGGCGCCCGGCCATAGCCAGCAGGGGTATGCACCGCGTCAGGTAGGTGACCGCCGCCATGGCCACGATTTCCAAGAACAGCGTCATGCTCGTTCCCCACGCGCGCGGACTCCCACGTCATCGTCCGCGCTCGCCCGAGCAGGGTCCTCCACCAGGGGATCTTCCTTCCCCGGGAGCAGCGTGCCTGCCACCGAGGCCGCCAGTGTGGCGACAAGTGCTCCCCACGCCCCGACGCCCAGGACTGCGAGTGCCAGCGAAGCCATAGCCGCAACTCCCGCCACTACAAGCTCCCGGCGCCCGTGCAGCTGCAGGGCCAACAGCCCGATAAACATGGCGGTGAGCGCATAGTCAAGCCCCAAACGCGCCGGATCTCCCACCAAGGAGCCAGCCAGGGCGCCGATAGTGGAACCCGCTATCCAGGATAGCTGCGAAACACCATTCAGCCCGGCCACGAAGGGAAAGCTCAGCCTTCCGCGTCTCTCCGCGGCGCGCGTGGCCATGACGAAAGTCTCGTCGGTCAGCTCCGCCGCCAGCCAGGCCAGGCGGCTTTTTGGCATCTTCTGCAGCTTGGGCACGAGGGCTGAGGAGTAGAGAAGGTGGCGAAGATTGAGCAGCAGCGTTGTAGCCAGAAGAGTGAGCGGCGTCACTCCGGCGCCTAGTAGCGAGACACCCACCAGCTGGGCTGAGCCGGCAAACACCATTACGGACATGCCGATCACCCCCCACGCCGGCACTCCGGCCGAGACCCCCAGAATCCCGTAAGCGATGCCAATGGGGACATAGCCCAGGACCACGGGGACCGCGTCCTTCATCCCCTCCCGGATTTCCCTGCCTGTCCCGGCCCCCTGAGGGCTCTGCTCTGCCATTTTCCCTCATCTCTGGTTTGCGCTACAGTCTGGCATATGCGTGACATTCGGGCGAGACCGCGCAGGGACGCATCCGGACGGAGAGGGGCGCAGAGCATGAGCGATTTCGAGAAACTCGGCGTGTTCTACCTGGGCAAGGAATATGACCTCCAGACTCAGAAGGCGAAGGACGACCTGCTTCTGTATGATGCCAAGGATCTCGTGACTCACGGCGTGTGCGTGGGCATGACCGGGAGCGGCAAAACCGGCCTCTGCGTAGGGCTGCTGGAAGAGGCCGCCCTTGACGGGGTGCCTGCCATCGTTGTAGACCCCAAGGGCGACCTGCCGAACCTGCTCCTGACCTTCCCAGAACTGAGACCGGAGGACTTCCGTCCCTGGGTCAATGAGCAGGATGCCGCACGTCGGGGTCAGACCCCGGATGAGTTCGCCTCGCAGCAGGCTGAACTCTGGCGCAAGGGATTGGCCGAGTGGGGGCAGGATGGCGAGCGCATCGCGCGCCTCAAGGCCGCCGCCGATTTCGCCATCTACACGCCGGGGAGCACGGCTGGGCGGCCGGTCTCCGTGCTGGGCTCCTTCCAGCCCCCCAGCGGGGCCGTGCGCGACGATCCCGAATTGCTGCGCGATCGCGTGAGCAATGCCGCAGCGGGGCTGCTGAGCCTGGTGGGAGTGGGGTCGGAGAGCATGCAGTCGCGGGAGCACATCCTCCTCTCTTCGCTGCTGGAGAACGCCTGGTCGGCGGGCAAGGCGCTCGACCTGGCCTCGCTGATCGGCCTCATCCAAAAGCCGCCGTTCCAGACGCTGGGCGTCATGGACCTGGAGTCCTTCTATCCGGCGGAGGACCGCTTCGCCCTCGCCGTCTCCTTCAACAACCTGTTGGCGGCGCCGGGTTTCGCCACCTGGCTGCACGGGGAGCCTCTCGATATCGCCCGCATGCTCTACACGGACACGGGCAGGCCACGCGTCGCCATCTTCTCCATCGCCCACCTCAGCGACACGGAACGCATGTTCTTCGTCACTCTCCTCCTCAATGAGATCCTGTCCTGGACACGAGCGCAGGCCGGCACCGGCACCCTGCGCGCCTTGGTCTACATGGACGAGATCTTCGGGTTCTTCCCCCCCGTGGCAAACCCGCCCTCCAAAACGCCGCTGCTGACGCTGCTCAAGCAGGCACGTGCTTTTGGCGTGGGTGTGGTGCTGGCCACCCAGAATCCCGTGGACCTGGACTACAAGGGCTTGGCCAACGCCGGCACCTGGTTCATAGGACGGCTGCAGACGGAGCGTGACAAGGCGCGCGTCCTGGAAGGCTTGGAAGGTGTTGCAGCCGGCGCCGCCGGCGGATTTGACAAGCAGGCCATGGAGTCCACCCTCGCCGGTCTCGGCAGCCGGGTCTTCCTCATGTACAACGTTCACGAGGACGCGCCGGTTGTCTTCACCACCCGCTGGACCATGTCCTACCTGGCGGGGCCGCTGACGCGCGTGCAGATCAAGACGCTGGCCGGGCAGGCCCCAGCGGCCACCCCGCCTGCCGCTCCAGTGGCGACCGGCGCGCCCGCGCCGGTCGCCACTGGAGCACCCAGCCCCACGTCACCTTCCATTGCGCCCCCCACCCTGCCGGGACCACCCGTCCTCCCTCCAGAGATCGCTCAGGGTTTTCTCCCCCTCCGCACCGCTCGCCCGGCAGACACCGACCTCTTATACCTGCCCATGCTCCTCGGCCTGGCAGACACCCACTTCCGCAACGCCAAGCTGGGCGTAGGGGAAGACCGGACAGGGACCGCCTTGGCCGCCATCGACCCCATCACAGGGGTCGTCAACTGGGAAAGCGCCTCCTCGCCCGACCTCTCGCCCGATGATCTGACCGCCGAGCCATCACTGCCGGCGAGTTTCGGACCTCTCCCCTCCACTGCCAGCCGGGTCACCAGCTACAAGGCCTGGGGGAAGGACCTTGCTTCCTGGCTGTATCGCACCCAGGCACTGGAACTGCTGCGCAGCCCCAGTCACAGGCTCGTGTCCGGCGCAGGAGAGAGCGAAGGAGAATTTCGCGGAAGGCTACAGCTCAAAGCCCGGGAGCAGCGGGATGCGCTGAGCGAAGAGCTTCGCACGCGCTACGCCCCACGGTTGGCCTCCCTGGAAGAGCGTATCCGGAAGGCACAATTGGCCATCGAACGCGAGCAGGAGCAGGCCAAAGGCCAGAAGCTGCAGACCGCCATCTCCTTCGGCGCCACCATCCTCAGCGCTTTCACCGGGCGCAAGCTGACAAGCCTGAGCACCTTGGGTCGAGCCACCACTGCTGCACGTGGCGTGGGCCGCACGCTGGATCAGAGCGGTGAGGTGGAGCGCGCAAAGGACAACTTGGAGTCACTGCTGCGGGCAAAGCAGGATCTCGAAGCCGAGTTTGAAGCCGAAGTGGCCGAGATCGAACGAGGCGGAGCCCGGGCTGAAGAACTCGAGACCGTTCAGGTCCGCCCCAAGAAGACCGACGTCTCCGTGCGGCTGCTGATGCTGGTCTGGGCGCCCCACTGGGTGGACCACCTAGGAAATGAGACCCCCGCGTGGGAATAGGCGCCTCCTGACCACGGTACGCGCAGGCCCTTGCACGTGTGAGGCCCGCGGGGTAGGCTCTCCCGAACGTAGGAGGTGGACATGAACAAGAAGGGCATCATCAGTCTCAAGAAGAGGCGCAAGAAGAGAGGCAAGAAGGTATCCCTGCGCTACTAGCCTGCTACAGGTGCGCGCGCCGGAGGCTCAGAGTTCATGGCTTGAGGAGCACGCTGAATCGCTCGGACGTGTAGACCTGGGCCGGGCCCCATGGCGTCCGACAGCTTCTGCCCTCTGCCCGCCCGTCTGCGATGAGCGAAAAGAACTCCTCAATCTGGCATACGTCTCCGCCGCCCAAAGGCGTGGGGCCGTGCCCGGGCAGAACCAGCCTTATCTGGGCGGACAGACCGGCCAAGCGCCTCAGGCTGACCCGGTAGGCGGAGAAATCCGCCTCCGGGAGACAGGCAAAGATGTTGCCGAAGTAGACAACATCGCCCGCCACCAGAATCCTGCGCTGCCGCTCCCAAAGGCATATGCTGCCGGGTGAATGACCCGGGGCATGGATGACCTCGAGTGTGCGATCGCCCAGTTCAACGACGTCACCCTCCGCCAACGTTCTTGTGACCGGCACCCCGGGGATGCAGAAGGAAGCACCGTCAAACCCGGCGGGTGGGTCCACCAGGAAAGCGTCCCGGTTGGTCAGTGCACCCAG
The DNA here is from genome assembly GCA_012719395.1 of Gaiellales bacterium. Lineage (GTDB taxonomy): Bacteria > Actinomycetota > Thermoleophilia > RBG-16-64-13 > RBG-16-64-13 > JAAYAL01. Next base: position 8,521 of record JAAYAL010000033.1, read on the forward strand.
TTGCTCATGCGGAACACCTGCCTGGATCCGCTCCCGTTCTGCCTCATGCGCCCAAACGCCGCCGAACCAGCGATTGCCTCCGATGTGATCGTAGTGGGCATGCGTGTTGACCACCAGCAGCGGCAGCCCGGTCAGTTCCTCCACCGCTTCCCGGATGTTGCCGATTCCCAAGCCGGTGTCAACCAGTAGCGCCCGCTCTCTTCCTCCCAGCAGGTAGGAGGTCACTGAGTCCGCATGAGGCTCTGAGATGGCCCACAAACCCGGCTCCAGCTCTTCGATATCAAACCATTCCTGCATCTCACTCACTCCCCCCGTCACGTCCACCGCCTCCTCCGTTCACCTCGAGGCCTCCCGCCCGGACATGTCCTACCCGCCACAACGGCATTCACCCACTCCCATAGTAGCCGCTGGACCGGCGCCGGCGTGCCGCTAACAGATGGGAAGCTGCGGGCCGGCCACAAGGTAATGGCATTCGGCAGCCAGAACGCGTACGCTTGGTGCCATATCCCCGCGTACAACGAGGTGGCCAATGGTAGACAGGCTCGGGCACGAGGCAGGGCAAGAAGTCAGAGCGGCCTCGCTGGTGGAGGTGCAGCCGGGGGCGGTGGTCAGCCGTGAGATCATCAGCAAGCCGCAGGGGACGGTGACCGTATTCGCCTTCGATGAGGGGCAGGGGCTCAGTGAACACACCGCGCCCTATGACGCTCTGGTGCACGTGCTGGAGGGGCGCGTGAGAATCACGCTGGGCGGCGTGGCCCACGAAGTGGCCGAGGGCGAGCTTGTCATCATGCCGGCGGGCATTCCCCACGCACTCGACGCGCTGATGCCCTTCAAGATGATGCTCATCATGATTCGCGCTTGACGGACCAAGCCCACAAGCTCATCCGGCGGTGTCTGGCCGAAGGCCGCCGGGTCCTCGACGAGGTTGAGGCCCGAGAGTTGTTGACGGCCTATGACATCCCTGTGGCGGCCTACCGCCGAGTGGACGCGGCAAACGATGGGTCGTGTGCGCCTGGCGTCGGCGCTGTAGTTGACGCAGCCAACCGATTGGGCTACCCGGTGGTACTGAAAGCACTGGTGACCGGCGCTCTGCACAAGACGGACGCGGGGCTCGTGGCGCTCAATCTGCGCACGGAATGCGAGCTTCGGGCCGCCCACGCGGATCTCACGGCCCACGCGGGACAGCCCTGTTCCATGCTGGTCGAGCGCATGATCCCAGGCCACCGTGAGCTGTTGGTGGGGCTGAGCCGCGACCCACAGTTCGGAGCAGCGGTGGCATTCGGAACCGGGGGCGTGTTCGCCGAAGCCTTGCACGACGTAGCCCTGAGTCTGGCACCACTCTCCCCGGTCGATGCCGAGACCATGCTGCAACTCGTCAGGGGACAGGCTTTGCTCGGTGCGGTCCGCGGCCTGCCACCCGCAAGCCGGGAGGCGCTCACCGGCATCCTCTCTGCCGTCGGCCGGATGGCGGTCGAGCATCCGGAGATCGAGGAAATCGATATCAACCCCCTTCTTCTGCCGGATTCCGTGAGCGATGACGCGGCATCAACCGGTGACGCCCGCACAGGGGTCCATCCGGTAGCGGTGGACGCCTTGGTGACTCTCCGCGCAGCCGGCCACCCTGGCAGCAATGTGATGACCGACTCCGCAGACCACCCCGCGCCCGCACGTTTCTCCCCCACCCAGTGGGAAGCTCTGTTTCGCCCGCGCGCAATCATTGTGGCAGGTGCATCCGGCAATCCGGCCAAGTGGGGTGGGTCGCTGCTCGTGAACCTCTTGCAGAATGGCTTCCCCGGCACTGTGTACCCCATCAATGCCCATGCCGATGCCGTGCTGGGGATGCCGGCATATCCCACCATCGCCCATATCCCGGGCAAGGCCGATCTTGCCCTGGCCGCCGTCCCCGCCGCTCACCTGGCTGCCGTGATCAAAGCGGCGGCTGCAAAGGGGGTCAGAGCCGTGGTGGCCGTCACCGCCGGCTTCGGTGAGCACGACGCGGCAGGCCGTGATCTGGAGCGCCACGTGGCACAGACGGCCCGCGAATGCGACGTCCTGCTCTTGGGTCCCAACACCGCCGGGGTTCTTTCCACCCCAGCTCACATGTTCGGACTGGGAGCGGTGGCACTCGATGTACTGCCGGGCAGGGCTTCCCTCATCGCGCAATCGGGAAACGTGTCCATCGCCCTCCTGCTGGCAGCGCATGAAGCCGGGCTGGGCATCAGCAAAGTGGCCGGGCTGGGAAACGAAGCGCTGACCAGTGCAGCCGATCTTGTGCAATTCCTGACCGATGACCCTGAGACCGACCTGGTCATGGCATACATAGAGGGTATCCGAGACGGACGACGCTTCTACGAAATCGCGCGGCGCTGCACCAGGAGGAAGCCGCTGGTTGTGCTACGCGGTGGGCTGAGCGAAAGGGGTCGGCGGGCCGTTGTCTCCCATACCGGAGCCCTTGCCGGCTCGGCGGACGTCTTCTTGGCTGCCGCGCGGCAGGCCGGCGTCATCGTCACCACCGACCAGGATGACCTCGTGGACACCTCGATCGCCCTCTCCCGCGTACCGCTGCCCCAGGGCAGGCAAGTGGCGGTGGTGTGTTCCGGCGGCGGCTGGGGTGTGCTCTGCGCGGACGAGCTCACCCGACAGGGCCTTTCGTTGGCAGAGCTTCCGGCAGATCTGGTGACAGACCTTGACGGCGTGTTGCCCGAGTTGTGGAGCCGAGGCAACCCCCTGGATCTGGTGGCCACCGTCGATAGGGAAGCCGTGGCCTATGCCGTTGACCGCCTGCTCTCACACCCCCAGGTGGATGCGGTGCTCCTGCTCGGCATTCTCAGCATGCCCTTCATGCTGAGACGGGTCTGCGCCCGAGCTGCCGAGTTCTTGAGCAGCCAGAGAACGATGGCCTCCCAGTCAACCGCGCTGGAATCGGCTCGCGCTACGCTCACCCATCTTGCGCAGCGCGAGCAGGACTTGGCGGACATCTGCGGGCCGCTGATGGAGAGGCACGGCAAGCCCATTCTGGCAGTGGAATTCCACGGGACCGCACGCGCTCGGCCCCGCACAGATGCAGCACAGTCCCATCACCAGTTGGTCACGTTCCCCTCTCCCCTACGGGCCTGCCGTGCGCTGGCCCACCTGGCTTGGTACAAAGAGTACCTGCGCAGCCCGGCAGGCTGATGGCCTCCGCCGGCTGCGCCGGAAGAAGGCGGAGGGCGCCGGGGCTCAAAGCCCCGGCGCCCTCCGCACGTCTTGTTCAGCGGCGTTTCGCAGGCCTCCCGCTACCAGCGACGGCCGCCACCGCCGTAGCCACCGCCGCCGCCGCCGTAGCCACCACCGCCGTAGCCACCGCGACCTCCACCGCCGAACCGAGGCTGCTGCTCCTTGGCCGAATCCACCTTGAGGGTGCGCCCGTCGAGTTCAATGCCGTTGAGAGCAGTGCGGGCGGCCTCCGCCTGCTCAGGAGTGGCCATCTCCACGAAACCGAACCCTTTGGGACGACCGGTCTCTCGGTCTACAATCAGAGCGACAGAAACCACCTCCCCGTGGGCAGCAAACTTCTCCCGGACCGTCTCCTCCGTGGTGGAGTAGCTGAGGTTGCCCACATACAGCTTCGCTGAACTCATCAATCCTCCGATACTCGCAATGAACTACACTCATACACGTGCGACGATGAGGGGCGGGAGAACGTGAAGAGTTCAGCGCGTGGCCCAAGAACCGTCAGATGTAGAGTGCTCCTTGCAGCATAACACCAGTATTGCTCGTTGCGCGTGGGTGAATTCTGACCCCGTCTACGTCCGCTACCACGACACAGAATGGGGCGTGCCGGTGCACGATGACCGCAAGCTCTTTGAGTTCCTGGTGTTGGAAGGTGCGCAAGCCGGACTGAGTTGGCTCACCATCTTGAGAAGGCGCGCCGCCTACCGCAGGGCCTTCGCTGCATTTGACCCCGAAAGCGTAGCCAGATTCACTACCGCCGACGTGGAGAGGCTGCTCAAGGACCCTGGCATTATCCGCAACCGGAGGAAGATCGAAGCTGCGGTGAGCAATGCCCGCGCTTTCCTGGCCACCCGCGACGAGTTCGGCTCCTTCGACGCGTACATCTGGCGCTTCGTCGAGGGCCGCAACCGCAACAGCGGGTGGACGGACATCACCGAGATTCCTGCCTATAGCGCCGAGGCCGAAGCGCTCAGCCGAGACCTCCGCCGCCGCGGGTTCACGTTCGTGGGGCCCACTATCTGCTACGCCCACATGCAGGCCACCGGCATGGTCAACGACCATACCATCGACTGCTTTCGCTACTCGCAGATCGCCGCTCTGCCGTAGCTTCAGACCCTCCGCCGCACCACGCCTACAGGGGGCGGCGCACAATCATGCCTCGTCCAAACGGGCCGCCAGAGTGATCTTCACGTTTCCTTCCAGGGCCCGTGAGACGGGGCAGCCTCCTTTTGCGGCTTCCGCCGCCTCGCCGAAAGCCGCCCTTTCCATCCCGGGTACCTTGCCCACCACCTCCAGCGCGGACGCAGTGATGGTCGGCGCGCCCTGGACAACATCGAAACCGACCGTGGCGTTCACCGTGAGTTGCTCCGGCGGATACCCTGCTTCCGCCAAGGTATTTGAGAGCGCCATGGAGAAGCAGGACGCATGCGCCGCTGCTATCAGTTCCTCAGGACTGCTCTTACCCTGAGATCTCAGTGTGCGCGATGCCCACGTCACAGGGAAGCCCGGCAGCGCTCCACTCTTCACCGACACCTCACCCGAACCGTGGACCAGGTCACCCTTCCAGACCACGGTTGCCGTGCTGTCAGCCTTCGCCATAGCAATGCCCCCTCACCTGCTCGTGGTTGCGTGCGCGGACAACCTGGCCGGCACCTCGGCAGCACAGCCGCAACGGCACAGACCAGCCGACCCATATCGCGACCGGAGTAGTCCTTGACTGCTCCCCTGCCCACCACGGTACCCACTTCGCACTCATGACTGAACCGACATGCACAATCGTTTGATGAGGATGGCCCTACTCCCCGGCAGCTCCCGCCGCAAACGAGCCTCTCCGCACTCTCCCGCGTTGGTCGACGGAGCGTCTGACTAGAACAACCCCCAGAGATACTGGTTGGTGACCTCGTGATGGAACTGGATCTCCGACACCTTGATCTGCGTACCCAGAGCGGCCGGGCAGCGCTCTGCTGAAGCCAGCTTCAACTCGTAGTACTTCTTGTGGACAGAATCACCCATCATCTCCACCATGAAGGGGCTGCTCTTGAAAAGCCGTATAGCATCGTAAATGTTGTCCGGCAGAAAACGGGTGCGAGTCCGCTTTTGCTCCTCCGGTTCCTCTGACTTGGGTCCCTCCAGCCCAGTACGGAACAACGCATAGGTCATCAGGTAAGGGTTGGCATCCGGAGCTACCGAACGCACCTCCAGGCGAGCGCTCTTGGCGTTGCCCAGGGGAATACGCACCATGGACGCACGGTTGGTGGCAGAGGCTTTTATCTGGCTCGGCGCCTCGAAGCGAGGATCCAGTCTGCGATAAGCATTCACGCTGGAGTTGAGAATCAGGCAGATCTCCTGCCCGCTGTTCAGGATCCGATCCGCGAAATCGCGGGCCAGGTCCGACACACCATCCTGACCGTCCTTCTGGTAGAAGAGGTTCCTGCCCTCCGTATCACGTATGGAGAGGTTGGCGTGCATCCCGTTGCCGTTGACTCCCGCCACCGGTTTCGGCAGGAAGCAGGCGGTGAGGTCCATCTTCTGGGCCACCTGGCGACACAACAGCTTGTAGAGCTGGATCTGGTCTGCCCCCACCAGGGCATTCGTGTAGGTGTAGTTGAGCTCGAACTGTGACGGAGCCACTTCCGGATGGTCCTTCTCATTGCCGAAGCCCATGGCTCGCTGCGCTTCGGCCGCGGTATCGATGAACTGGCGCAGATCATCACCGGGAAGCGAGTGATAGTACCCGCCCGTGGAGATGAAGTCGAACTTCTCAGTTTCGTGGTACCGCCGCTCCGCGTCGCGTCCGCAGAAGAGAAAACCCTCCACCTCGTTCGACACCAGGCACTCCCACCCACGAATGTCGTGAAGCTCTCGGGCATACTGGCGCAGCCGCGAACGAAAGTCCGCCGAGTAGCCCGTTCCGTCCTGATCCTGCACGTCCGCGAAGACCAGCACCTTGCCCGGCCCGAAGATGTCGGCGGGGAGCCAGTAGAAGGCGGGCCAATCGATGTGCAAACGAAGGTCGGATGACTGCTGCTCAGCGAACCCATGGATGGACGAGCCATCAAAGGTGAGGTTGTGCTCCGAGCTCAGGAGGAACTTCTTGTCGTAGTCCAGCATATGCAGCCGGCCCTCGAGATCGGTGAAGCAGACCGTCACAGCCTTGATCCGCTTCTCTCCCTCCAGGTACTTCATCCGTTCTTCACGCATCTCCTCGACGGGCACCCGCGCCAGCCGCTGCCGCTTCACCTCAGTGTTGATCTCCTCCAGCTCATCGTACGGGATCTCAATGAAAGGCCGCAGACCCTGGTGTTCCATTGGCCGCTTCTCCCTTGTGCTTAAACCTGCAGTGACATAGTTATTTTCTACCTCATTAAGGCTTGAAGCAATGACATTTAGACCAAATTGGCGGGCTATTTCTTGGCCCCATGGCCAAAGGCAGAGCTGAAACGCAATCTCCCTGCGTCCAACGCGGAGAGGCTTCCAGCCCGGCAGTAGACGCCGCCGGGCCTGCGAAGCAGCTATTCTCGGTCTTGGTCAGCCAAGGCGGCCAGGATGGCCTCCGGCGTGATGGGCACTTCTCGCATGCGCACGCCTACGGCATCGTAGATGGCGTTGGCAATGGCCGGCGCTATGCCCACCATCCCCGGCTCACCTACACCCTTGGCACCAAAGGGGCCCTTGGGATCAGGCTCGTCAACAATGAGCACCGTGGATTCCGGCATATCCATGCTTCCCGGAACCTTGTACGAGTCATAGTTGGTGGTCTGCACCACGCCCGTCTGCGGATCGATGGCATAGTTCTCCGTCAGAGCGTAGCCCAAGCCCTGCTGCAGGCCGCCTTCGATCTGCCCTTCCACCGACATGGGATTGATGGCCGTGCCGCAGTCCATGGCAGTCACGAAACGGGGCACTTTCACACGGCCGGTCAGCGTGTCCACCTCCACCTCGGCAAAGTAGGCGCCGTAGATGGGCGAGTTCCATTCCGGCTCGAAGGACTGCTTCCCGGCGAAGTTGGTGGCGTGGCCTCCAAAACTGTAGATGGCGTCGTAGCAGAGGTCGCCAACCGGGCACGACCTGTCTGGAGCCTGGGCCACGTATACCACGCCATCGCGGATCTCCAAGTCTTCCACCTGCGCATCCAGCTTCTCCGCGGCAAAGGCCAGCAATTGCTCTTTGGCCTGCTGCGCGGCCCGCTTTGTAGCCCCGCCGATGGCATACGTGGAACGGCTGGCATCAGACCCGTATTCAAACAGCGTCACGTCGGTGTCGCCGGTGACGATGTTCACGTCCTCCGCTCGGATGCCCAGTTCCTCGGCGCAGATCTGGGACAGCGCGCCCCAGATGTGACTACCTACAGGCGCCGGGTGAACCGTCAGATTGACAGACCCGTCTTCGTTGAACTTGACAATGGCATTGGAGTGCTCCAGATAGAGGGGGGCGGCGCCCGAGCAGTGGTTCATGGCGCACATGCCCACCCCGCGTCTCACCCGTGGACCGCCCTTCGTCTCAGCCACGCCTTTCTCCACAGCGGCAGAGGTGATCTCGGCCTTGGGCCTCCACCCGAAGGCACGTCCGCCCAACCGCAGGCAGTCCTCCAAGTAGGTGCTCTCCAGATTGAGCCCGAACGGCGCGACATCCCCCTGGTGCTTGGCGTTCATCAGACGGAGCTCCACCGGATCCATGCCGAGCCTCTCCGCCGCCTCGTCCATGAGCTGCTCCACGGCAAAGCTCATCACTTCATTGCCGAAACCACGCATGGCACCGGAGGGAGGCGTGTTGGTCATCACCATGTCCGCTTCGCCCGCCCGGTTGTCACAGCGATACAGGCCCATGACCAACGACATCCCAATGACCGAAGCCATGGGGCCGCAGGCCATGTACGCCCCAAGGAAACCCAACATGTCCGTCTTGATCGCGGTGAGCGTCCCATCCCTCTTGAACCCCATCTTGACGGTCACGCGTTTGAAGCCGGTCCGGCTCTCCAACGAGGTGAAATGATCCTCCCGGGAAAAGACCAGGCGCACCGGCCTGCGAGATGTGAGCGCCAGCGCCGCCGCGAGGGGCTCCGCACAGAGCGACCCCCGCTGGCCGAAGCTGCCGCCGATGAAGGGGGTGAGAACCTTGACCTTGTGCACCGGCATCTTGAAGATGTGGGCAAGCTCGCGCCGAGCCAGGTGGGCCAGCTGGCACTGGGAGTAGACATTCAGCCGCCCTGCCGAATCAACGTACGCTACTGAGGCCGCCGTCTCTTGGGTGCAGTGCTCCTGTTTGGGGGTACGAAAGCTTCCCTCCACCACCACGTCCGCCTCCGCCAGCGCCTGCTCAACGTCTCCGGAGGGGAAGGGGTAGGTCAGGTGCTTGCCGATGTTGCCCGGCGCTTCCGGGGAGACCTGCGGAGCCCCGGGCTTGATGGCCTCTTCCGGGTCCAGCACAAAGGGGAGCTGCTCATACTCCACTGCGAGCAAAGCCAGAGCCTGTTCCGCGACATGCTCGCTCACCGCGGCCACAGCCGCCACGGCATCCCCAAAGTGACGAGGATGACGGTTGACCACTGCCTCCTCCGGCGGAATGCGGTAGCCTCCCGCGATCAGAGGCATGTCCTTCATGCCCCGGTCAAAGGTGTTCCAGTCCGTCACGTCGTCTGGGGTAAGGACGCAAACCACCCCGGGAAGGGCAGCGGCCCCGGAGATGTCGATGCTCCTGACCAGAGCGTTGGCATATGGACTGCGCAGTACTTTGCCGATCAACATGCCCGGGAGCCTGACATCACCTGCAAACACAGCCTCGCCGGTGGCCTTGGCCGGCCCATCCGGCTGCGCGATTCGGGTGCCTACGACGGCAAACTCCCCGCTCATGGCGCTACCTCCCTCCCGCGCATCTTCTCTGCAGCCGCCAGCACGGCCTCCACAATCTTGACGTAGCCGGTGCAGCGACAGATGTTGCCCGCCAGCGCCTCCCGCACCTCTGCTGCGGTAGGGGCAGGATTGCGGTCCAGCAGCGCCTTGGCAGTGAGAATCATGCCCGGTGTGCAGTAGCCGCACTGGATGGCGCCAAGGTCCACGAAGGCCCGCTGCAAAGGATGCAGCTCCGGCCCACCCGCCAGCCCCTCAATGGTGAGGATCCTTTTGCCCCGCACGGCCAGGGCGAGCGTCATGCAGGCCAGCACCGGCACCCCATCCACCAAAACGGTGCATGCCCCGCAGTTCCCCACGCCGCAGCTGTGCTTGGTGCCAGTGAGCCCCAGATGGTCGCGGAGAACCTCGATGAGCAATTGGTGGGGCTCGATCCCCAGCTCGTGAGTCTGCCCGTTGATATCAAAGCCGGCAAATACCTTCATCACCCAAGCCCTCCCGGAAGGTCTGCGGTGAGTGGCCAGAGCTCCGTGATGGCCTCGTTGACCAGCACCTTCACCAAGTGGCGGCGATACGCGGCCCGCGAGCGCGGCTCCGCTTCTTGCGCCGCCCTCTCCGCCGCCTCCCACACCAGCCCCGGCGCCGGCCGGTTGCCCCGCAGCAAGGCCTCCGCCTTGCGCGCACGGATGGCCATGGGCGCCACCGACCCCAAGCCTATGCGCACATCTGCGCACACGTCACCCGGACCCCTCACCACCACCACCCCGGCGCCGGCCAAGGTTTCGTCCGTGACGGTGACCTTGGTGAACCATTTGTAGCAGCCCGCTCCACCCGGAGGCAGAGGTGGGATGAGAATCTCCACCACCAACTCGTCCGAGCTCAGCACGGTGCAGAAGGGCCCGGTGCAGAACTGGTCGAGCGGAACCACCCGCTCACCCTGCGGACCCAGCAAGCGCAGCTTGGCCTCCAGCGCCACCAGCGGCGGGGGAGTGTCCTGCGAAGGCCCCGCTTTGCACAAGTTGCCTCCGATGGTCCCCATGTTCCGCACCTGAGGGGTACCCACCTCATTGCAGGCAGTGGCCAGCATCCCAAAGTGCTCACGCACCAGCGGCGAACGGGCGATCTCCGCGTGGGTGCACAGAGGCCCCAACCGCAGGCCGGCGACCGGATCGAACTCAATGAATCGCAACTCCTCGAGGCCAGCGAGGGCGATGAGGCACTCCGGGGTCAACTGCCTCTTCTTCATGGAGATCACCAGGTCCGTGCCGCCTGCGATCACCCGTGCCCTATGGCCGAAGCGGGCCAGCAGCTCGACAGCCTCCCGCACACTCTGCGGCTCGAAGTAATCGAATGGTGTGAGGAGTCTGTACACCGCCGCACCTCCGTCGGTCGCTGTCCCCAGTGTACAGGCAGTTCCACGAGCGCGCCGCGTTATTTGTGGAACGATGAGCGAACCACAGGCGGCTGCCGACCACGCACCAGCGACGGCCCTATCGTCTCCTCCGTCTCACCCAGGATGCCGCTCGTCTCACGAACGAGTCCGCACGAGACGCCGCAACCCGGTTTGCGAACCGGTCGCCCACCACTTCGTACCGAGAGACCGAGGTCCATACCACCGCTTGGAGGATAGCGGCTCCGGGAATGGCCAAGAACGCTCCAATCGCCCCGAACAGAGCCGTCCCGGCAATGACAGAGCCAAAGGCAACAGCCGGGTGCATGTCCATGGTCTGCGAAGTGATGCGAGGAGCCAGCAGATAGTTCTCCACCTGCTGGTAGACCACGAAGAAGATCAACAGCGCCAGTGCCTTGACCGGTGAGTCAATCAGCGCCAACACAAGGGGGATCAATGCCGCCAGGTAGGTTCCCACAGTGGGTATGAACTGCGAGATGACTCCCACCCAGATAGCCAGAGGAAGCGCGGAAGGCAAACGGAGGATGGTCAGCATGAGGAAGGTGAAGACGGCGGAGATCACGGCCAGCAAGAGACGAGAGTAGAGATAGCCTCCCGTCTTATCCACCGCAACATCCCACGTGCGCAGGATCTCCTGCTGGCGAGAGGGCCGGAAGAACGAGAGCAGAACCCGGCGCAACTGAGGCCCCTGCGCTACGAAATAGTAGGAGAAGAGCACCACAGTCAACAACTGCAGCAAAGCACCCAGAGCATCCCCCGCCATCCCCATCACGTTCCCTGCCAGGTCCGCGCCCCAAGAGGTCAGCATGCCCAAGAGGTCCTGAGACTGGCTGAGGGCGGAATCGCCGGAGAAGGAGAAGCCGAACCACCGTTCCAGGAACGGATTGACCTCCTCCAACCAGGCCGGAATGCTCCGGATCAGTGACTGCACCTGCTGGATGAGCAGCGGGATCACGGTTCCTATGACGACTCCCACCACCGCCACAGAGGCCGTCAAGACCAGCAAGGTGGCCAGGCTCCGCTTCCAGCCCCGGGCGGCCAGCCAGTTGACGGCGGGTTCCAGCGCAAACGATACGAAGAGCGCCACCACCAGGGCGCCGATGAACCCCGCCAACACCCGGACGGCGTATAGAAGGGCCAGGATCACCAGCACTGTGACCACCAAGAGCACGAGCAGGCGCGGGATCCACGGGGGCATCTGCCCCCCCTGCTCGTTCTGCAGGGATGACGCGCCGCGCTTCGCAGCGTCCTCGATGCCGCTTTGAATCTCGCCGGCTATGTGGCCACCCGCCCTTTCACCCACCGCTTCCGACGCGGAGTGTAGCAGGAGCAGGCGGGGATGACGCCGCGGCCCCGTTGCGGACCGGGGCGGGGGGCGATGGCGCCGGCGCCATCGCCCCCCTGACCTTCCGCAGACCGTTGCTAGAGGGTCACTCCCCAACGGGCCGCGGTCGAGGTGAACTGCCTCTGCAGCGACTCCAGCCGTTCCACGTAGTCACCAAAACCTGCGACGCTGCTGCCGTAGTAGACGGCGGCAAAGCCATACCAGTCCGGTTCGGGCCCGGACAGCACGGAGAGATAGAAGCCCCCTATAGCGGACTTCAGGTAACGGCCCCATGCGGCCATCCCCACATCAGCACTGGGAAATGAGTACCAATCCATGCCGGACACCCATATGCGGCCGTCGCAGAGAACGCCCCACACCGTGTCGGCTCCGTGATAACGCATGCAGCCGAAGTTGTTGTGGCGCGCCAACGAGCCACCCAATACAGGATCGCCCAAGGAGGTCTCCGCAGCCAACACCACGAGCTGAGCCAGTGGCGGCACCCCGTACCACTCGGCATTCTGAAGAACCATCTCTCCAGTGATGGGGCTGTTGTGCGGCCCAAAGAGCGCTTCGTCCATGAAGGCGGCCAGCGCCTGTTGCGCCTCCGAAAAGAACGGCCCTGAGCCGGCATCCTCCTCGGAGACGGGCACACGAGAAAGGATGCTGCCTGACAAAGCCTCGTCCACTTCGGCGATCACAGGATCCCCCGCGGCCATGGAGGCAGCCAAGGCGTCGGCCCGCTCAAGCACCAGGCAGAACTGCGCTCGCGTTATCTGGTCCAAGGGATTCAGCCGGCCGGCGTCACCCGCCAGCACGCTGTTCATGATAGCCAGAGCCATGACTGGCCGTGCATCCGGCGAGACGGCCACCCCATCCAGATAGCCGGCCAGAGCAGCATCGATCTCCCGCGCACCCAGCCCGAGCGTCGCCTCCTCCAGACCCAGGCTGCGCATGACCACCGTGGCCATTTGCTCGCGCGTCATGGGATTCCCGGCCCCGAAGGTTCCATCAGGGTACCCTCTCAGCCATCCTCGTGCAGCGGCCGCCTCTATGTAGTCGCGGAACGTGGCATCCACGTCGGAGAAGGAGGTGCTCTCCACCTCCGGTGCCTCTGTCCCTCTCCACAGCACCAGCATCTTCGCGGCCTGCCCACGCGTGACCGGGGAGTAGGGCGCGAAACTGCCCTCGAGGTTCCCGTTTATGATGCCACGGGAAGCAAGTGATTCAATGGCCTCGTGGGCCACATCGGTGTCAGGGACGTCGGGGAAGGTGGATGGATGGGCCTGCGCGGGCTGGACACTCAAGAACACCGCCAGCACGACTGCCGGCAGCAGGAATGCCGGCATCACAAGCCTGGTCTTCTTCTTCATACCTCTGCCTTTTTTCGATTACAGCTGCGTGGGAGCTGAGGGGGCAGACGGGCCCAAGATGTGCGTCAGGGACGAGCATGCGCGCGCCGACAGGCGCAGCAGGCGCTCTGATGTGTGAAAGGGGGGTTGCTAGTAGATGGGAGTCTCGCGACGCGCTTTGGGCCTGGTCATTACCTCTCCAGTTCGCCCTCTGCCTGAGTCTAAGACTGTGAAGACTGAGGCCGTTTCTTACACTACGGGACCGCATGATACCAGACGCGGATACACAGAAGCCAGGGCCAACCGCCCGCTGCCCGAGAAGCATCCCTCTGAGAAGAGAAACGTCGGCTACCGCCGCCTTGGTGCGGTATGGTATGAGATAGGAGGCGTTCTTATGTTGTTGGAGATGTCCCTGTGACTCGTGCGCATAGCGAAATGGTGGAACGCATTGGCCGGTTCTCGGACGCGCTGAAGAAGAGCAGGCTGAGGCTGACCCACCAAAGGCTCGAGGTAGCGAGAGAGATCGCGTGTAATACCACGCACCCGGATGTGGAAACCATCTACCAAGGAGTACGACAACGCATCCCCACCATCTCGCTGGACACTGTGTACCGGACACTGGCGTCTCTCGCCGCACTGGGTCTCATCGCCCGAGTCAGTGTCTCTTCTGGGCCCACGCGTTACGACGCCAACCTCGCCCGGCACCACCACTTCCTCTGCACCAGGTGCGGCTTGATCCGCGATGTGTGCAGCGCCGCGCTCGATGCCGTGAGAGCACCCGAGGAAGCCAACGACCTCGGCACAGTGGAGTCCGTGGAGGTCCAACTTCGAGGCGTGTGTGAAGCATGCGCCGGAAAGGAGAGTCTGCATGGCAAAGAAGAAGGACACGGAGAGCACTGGTAAGAAGCTGACCACCAACTTCGGAGCACCTGTCCCCAACAACCAGGATTCACTGACTGCCGGGCCACGCGGCCCCATGCTGCTCCAAGATGTCTGGTACCTGGAGAAGATGGCCAACTTTGACCGCGAGGTCATCCCTGAACGCAGAATGCACGCCAAAGGCTCGGGCGCATTCGGCACCTTCACCGTCAGCAACGACATCACTCAGTACACCCGGGCCAAGGTCTTCTCGGCCGTGGGCAAGAAGACCGACCTGTTCGTGCGTTTCTCCACGGTGGCCGGCGAGCGGGGCGCAGCCGATGCTGAGCGAGACATCCGCGGCTTCGCCGTCAAAATGTACACCGAGGAAGGGAACTGGGACCTGGTCGGAAACAACACACCGGTCTTCTTCTTCCGCGACCCACTGAAGTTCCCCGATCTTAACCACGCCGTCAAGCGTGACCCCCGTACCAACATGCGCAGCGCCCAGAACAACTGGGACTTCTGGAGCTCGCTGCCCGAGGCGCTGCACCAGGTCACCATCGTCATGAGCGACCGGGGCATACCCGCCAGCTACCGCAACATGCACGGTTTCGGCAGCCACACTTACAGCCTCATCAACGCCAAAGGTGAGCGTAACTGGGTCAAGTTCCACTGGGTCTGCCAACAGCCCGTCAAGAACCTCAGCGATGAGGAAGCCGCCGTGCTCGTGGGCACGGACCGGGAGAGCCACCAGCGCGATCTCTACGAGGCCATCGAGAACAAGGACTTTCCTCGGTGGAGACTCTGCATACAGGTCATGCCCGAGAAAGATGCCGCCACGTACCACTTCCACCCCTTCGACCTCACCAAGGTTTGGCTCCACGGCGACTACCCGCTCATGGAAGTGGGCACGATGGAGCTCAACCAGAACCCGGAGAACTACTTCGCGGATGTGGAACAGGCGGCCTTCAACCCCGCCAGCGTGGTGCCCGGCATTGGGTTCTCGCCCGATAGAATGCTGCAGGGGCGCCTCTTCTCCTACGGAGATGCCCAGCGCTACCGTCTGGGTGTGAACCACCACCTCATCCCCGTGAACAAGGCGCGCTGCCCGGTCCATGGCTTCAGCCGCGACGGCCTCATGCGCGTGGACGGCAACTACGGTGGCACCCTCCACTATGAGCCCAACAGCTACGGTGAGTGGAAGGAGCAACCGGAGTACGCGGAGCCGCCGCTGACTCTGGATGGCGCCGCACACCGCTGGGACTATCGCAAGGATGACAACAACTACTACGAGCAGCCCGGCATGCTCTTCCGCCTGATCGGTCCCGAAAAGCAGCAACTGCTGTTCGAGAACACGGCCCGGAACATGAACGGTACCACTGAGGAAGTGAAGCTTCGTCACATCGGCAACTGCTACAAGGCCGACCCGGCATACGGCGAGGGCGTGGCGGCCGCCCTCGGTGTCCCCATGAGCAAGGTGAAGAAGTAGAGCACGACCCTCGTCCCCGCACGCTCCGCCGCCCCGGCTCGGATCCCGGGCCTGAGGGGGCGGAGCCGCCTTCCCCAGGGCTCAGAGGCGCGCTTCCTGGTTGCCCAAGACCTCCTGCACTGCGCTTCCCTCCAGTGTCTCGTGCTCGAGGAGTTGCCGGGCCAGCGCTTCCAGGGCATCGCGGTGCTCACGAAGCAGCGCCTGTGCACGCTCGTACTGCCCGGTGACCATGCCCTGCACCTCGGCATCGATGATCTGCCGGGTATGCGGGCTGAGCTGGCTGTTGTCCTGCACCATGCCCCCCAGGTACTGCAGCTGCTGACCAGCATAACGCACCGAACCCAGTTTCTCGCTCATGCCGAATTCGGTCACCATCCGTCGCGCCAGCTCGGTGGCCTTCGTGATATCGTCGCCGGCGCCGGTGCTGATGGTGTCGAACACCGTGGTCTCGGCCGCCCGTCCGCCCAGCATGACGGCGATGCGGTCGTTCAGCTCATCCCGGGTGAGAATATAGCGATCTTCAGAAGGCATCTGCAGCGTGTAACCCAGCGCGCCGCGAGCCCGGGGAATGATGCTGATCTTGGCCACGGGATCGGCATGGGGCAGCAGACCTGCAACCAGAGCGTGCCCCGATTCATGGTAGGCAACGGTGAGACGCTCGTGCTCGTTCATCACGCGGGTCTTCTTCTCCAAACCGGCGACAACCCGCTCCATGGCCGCCTCGAAATCCTTGAGGCCCACGGCGTCCGCCCCCCGGCGCGCTGCAAGCAGAGCAGCCTCGTTCATGGCGTTGGCCAGGTCGGCCCCACTGAAGCCTGGAGTGATGCGGGCGGAGCGTTCCAGATCGAAATCGGCAGCAAGCTTGATGCCCTTGCTGTGAATCTTGAGGATCTGCACCCGACCTACCAGATCGGGATTGCCCACCTCTACCTGGCGGTCGAAACGGCCCGCGCGCAGCAGTGCCTTGTCAAGCACCTCCGGACGGTTGGTGGCCGCCATGATGATGACCGGATGGGTGGTGTCGGTGGTGAAACCATCGATCTCGGCAAGCAGCTGGTTGAGCGTCTGTTCACGCTCGTCGTTACCTCCGCCCATGACGGCGCCAGCGCCTCGGGTTTGACCTATGGCATCGATCTCGTCGATGAAGACGATGGCCGGAGCGGCCTTGCGGGCCTGCTCGAAAAGGTCGCGCACCCGCGCGGCACCAACCCCCACGAACATCTCCACGAACTCGGAGCCACTGCTCTCGAAGAAGGCCACCTCGGCTTCGCCGGCGGTGGCTTTGGCCAGGAGCGTCTTGCCCGTGCCGGGCGGGCCAACCAGCAGAACTCCTTTGGGGATACGCCCTCCCAGGCGGGCGAACTGCTCCGGCGTCTTGAGGAACTGGATGATCTCCCGCAGTTCAGCGATGGCCTCATCGGCGCCCCCCACATCCTTGAAGCTGACGCCCACATCCTCCGGCTTCACCTGCGTGGCCTTGCTCTTCCCGACGCCAAAGATGCCGCCCATCCCGCCTCCCGCGGTCCTGGCCGCCCGCCGATAGATGAAGTACCAGAAGACGCCGATGAGGAGGAAGGGCAACAAGGAGATGAGGATTGAGCCTATCGCGCTGGATGGGGCACTGAAGGAGTACTTGACACCTGCGGCCTGCAGTTCCTGCACCAGGTCGGCGTCCGCCCCCAGTTGGCTGTAGGTCTTGAATCCCAACGAGCCCGTGGCCTTGGCATCTGGGTTCTTCATGGTGCCGGTGATCTGCTCCGGCCCAACTTCTGCCGTCAGTATCTGGCCCTCGGCCAACTTGGCCTTGAAGGCGCTGTATTCAAGTTGCGTGGACGGCGCGCTCATAGGGCCCACGATGAACTGCTGGAACAGGTAGAGGGCAACGAGTGCAATAACGACATAGCTCAGCAGGTACAAGAGCTGTCGACCCATCCGGCGCCCGCGATCGTCGTCGTTCTGATGCCCGCCCGGGACGGAGGAACCAGGCCGACGGCCGGCGCCGGATTCCGGTTGCGGAGCCTCACGCCGGGTTCCACCCTGGGTGCGTGAGGCGTGGCTGTCGGGTTGCTCGTTTACTCCCATCGCGCGTCGCTCTTTTCGTGGTCAGCACATGGCCCCGGGAACCCCGGCTACCACAATCCTAACGCGCAGCCAGCCACAGAGCCACAACGGCGCTCCGGCAAGCCTCCTTGCCCACGGCGCGTAGCAGCTTCCTCAGTCCTGCGGTAGAGTCGCTTCAACAATCATCTCGCCGCGAGCGCAGCCCCAGCCCTACAGGCGGCCGCCCGCGCAGGAGGAGCCGTGGTGGGCCCACTCCTGGCGCTGGCCCTCCTGGCACTGGCCGGAGGGGACCTACGCCGAGTCATCACCTTGGCCGTGATACCGGGAGCCATCGGCGCTCTGCTGGTACTGACGGTTTCTGATCCACGACGGACGAAAAGTCCCGGAGTGACGGAACCGGAGGGTTCCCCCTCAGGGGAGATGCCCGCGAAACAAGCGCCGCCCTTGCGATGGTCTCTGGTGCCGCGGCGGTTCAGAGTGTACCTGGGAGCATGGCTTCCTTTCTCCCTGGTGAACTCCAGCGACGTGTTTCTCATCCTACGCGCCAAGCAATTGGGCTACTCGGCGACAGCCGTGGTTCTCATCTACGCACTGTACAACCTCGTGTACGCCCTGGCCAGCGTGCCGTTGGGCCACCTTTCCGACCGGCTGAAGCGCCGCCGTGTGCTGGTGGGCGGGATGGTGGCCTTTGCCCTTGTCTACACGGGATTTGCCTTGGCCACCGCTCCCTGGCACGCGCTCGTCCTCTTCGCCCTCTACGGCTTGTATATCGCCGCTACCGATGGCGTGGGAAAGGCCTTCGTGGTGGACATGGTCCCGGCCGGCCTCCGAGCCACCTCCATCGGGTTCCTCGGCACCGTCACCGGACTGGCGACCCTCGCCGCCAGCACCGTGGCCGGCGTGCTCTGGGACGCAGTGGGACCATGGGCGCCGTTTGCCTATGGTGCGGCTGGAGCACTGATCTGTGCAGCGTTTCTCGCCTTGCTCCCCGGGCTACGGGAACCCGCGCGTTCTTGACAACGCGATTGGCCACAGTCCCGCTACCTGCTGCATCCGTCCCGGTCACCTCTTGGCTGGTGCCATGAAGCGTGTGGCCGGTTCTAGGGGGGGAGGACCGGCCACACAGCGCATAGGACGCTCAACACACTCAAGGTGGGATCGGGGGGAATCCCGGAGCCATGAGGATCAAGTGTTCAGCTATCTCCATTGTACGTTCTCTCATCTATCGACACCATCGATTGTTCCGATTGCTGTCATCCAATTGCTTGATCGCTAGCAGCTGTGCCCTGAGACCTGGGGGTGGTGCAGCAGGAACCAAACCTACCGGGATCAGAAACGGAGCGGCATGGGAATCGAACCCACCCTGGACGGGGCTACCGCCCAACAACCGGTTTTGAAGACCGGGCCGGCCACCAGACCGGGCGCCGCTCCACGTGCATGTGGATTCTAGCCCAGCATCCCCCGCTCCGCCCGCCGCTGACCCGCCGACGCACTTTGCCGCCCGGTCACCTCGGCCGCCGGTTCAGCGGTTGACAAGGATCAACGAGCCCTCGCGCACACCGTGGAGAGCGGCCATGGGGGTGCATTTGGCGTGAATCAAGAAGGTGATCCTGCCCGCAACGGAGGGGTCTTCTTCAAGCACTTCGAAGTTGCCGATGCCCTTGGAGATAATGAGAGAAGCGCCTTCCACCAGCTTTCGTACCTCATCCGAAACCAGGGAGAGGTCCGTGGAAGGGAGAGGCTCCTGGGTACCGTTGCCAAGCAGGCGATCGCAATCGTGATCGATGCCCACTTCCAGCGCCTCCGTCATGGTCACGTCGTTGAGCGTGGGCGTCTCCTTGACCACGACGGTGGTTTCGACGATCCAGTTCTTGCGTATCACCTGCAGCAGCAACCGATCAAACACCACCTCGCCGCAGTTGTCCGTGAGGTACACAAGGGAGGAGGCTGACGAGAGCCGTCGGCGCAGTTCCGCTAACTCCTCTGCATCCAAAGCCAGGCTCTCCAGAGAGCGAAGCAACGTGTCAGGCGCAGCCGTGTCCACATTGATCACGGCGTCCAGCATATTGCCGGCGATGGCAAGCTTCAGGGCGTTGGCGAGTGGATCCGGGGCCGAGACCACGTAGGCATGAGCCTCGGGATATAGCAGTAACGCCTGCTGGTTCTGCCGAATCTTGTCTTTGCGAAGTGCGTCCGCCTCTCCCGTGAAGTCCGTCAGGAGACGCCAAGCCGCCGCGAGATCGTACGACGGCTGATGGGAAAAGCTCCCCAAGCTCACGATACCCGCGTCCAGCACTCTCTCCATGACGGCGCGCACCCGCTCGTCATCCAAGCCGTTGCGCCGCGCGGTGCTTATCACCAGCGACAGCACGCAGGGAAGGCAATCCGGCCATGCTTTCATTCTCCCGGCCTCCCTCAGCGCCGGCGGCGGCGTAGCCTTCGCGCATCGCCCACGCGCAATGTCATCCCCTCCGAGTCCATGTGCTCCAGCAAGGCCTGAGCGTAACGTCGTGAGCTGGACAGCAGGTCCCTCACCTGGGCCAGCGTGACCTGCCCCTCGCTCTCCATGGCCACCGCGATCCTGCCCAGGATCTGCTCGAGTTGCGTAGCAGGGTAATAGAGATCCTCTCCCACTCTGACCACGCGGCCCATGCGCTGCAGCGCTCTCACCAGACGCGTGGCTTCCTCGCCCGTCAAGCCGGCTGCGGCAGCTGCCTGCTCCACAGCGGGAATCTCCACCCCCGCGGCTCCGAGCGCCTCCAGCAGGCGCTCCGCCGCTTCCGCATCCTTCCCTTCCAGCACATCGGCCGCCTGCGCCCAACGGAAGCCATGCTCCGACCTCACCAGCTCGCCGTCAAGGACCAGCATCTCCAACGCCGCATCCACCGCCGGCCATTCCCGGCCTCCGGCCAGCAGGCGACGCAATTCCCCGTGACCGAGATATGGGTTGAGGGGCTCGCGCTCCGCCCGCTCGCGACACACGGCAAGCACCTGTTCGCGCAACGCGACGAGGGAGGGGTAGTGGAAGACAGTGGCGCCGGGCACGGCTACCGCCCGGCCATCCGCCAGTACGGCCTTCAACGCCGCCCCGCCATCGAAGCGCCACAGATAGGGGCTCGTCTCCAGCCGCTGCACACCCAGGCCGCGGGGGAAGCCTTCCTCCAAGAGAAGGGCGGCGATAGCGTCGCCCGGTCCTTCCTCCAGCACCTTAAGCCGTTCGCGCCAGTGCGGGTCGGTCCCGTGCTTCTTGGGGGCCGGGTCGAAGACCCGCCCCCCCCCAACAGTGGTCACCGGAGTCAAGGAGCGCACAATGAACTGATCTCCCGGGTAGACCAGCGTCTCCTCCTCGAAGCGAACCTGCGCGTACCCGGATTCGCCCGGCTCCAAGGCCTCCCGATCCGCCAACACCAGCTTGGCCAGGACTTCGTGCGTCCCGTGATCCACCCGCACACGTGACACGCGCCCCAACGGCCCGGGCGCCTCCCGGAGCAGACGGACGGAGACGTCAGCCAGGTAGGTGGGTGAGATGGCCGGGTCCTTCACGATCCAGCGGCCCCGCTGGAGCGCGTGCCTCTCCACGCCGGTCAAGTTGAGCGCCACCCGCTGGCCGCCCATGGCTACTTCCGCGGCGCGGTCGTGAACCTGGATACCCCTGATGCGCACCTCCCCCAACTCCTGCTCCGCCGCGGGAAGCACGGCTACCACATCC
Source organism: Gaiellales bacterium (assembly GCA_012719395.1). GTDB lineage: Bacteria > Actinomycetota > Thermoleophilia > RBG-16-64-13 > RBG-16-64-13 > JAAYAL01. Next base: position 29,787 of record JAAYAL010000033.1, read on the forward strand.
TCCGGACGCAGTTCCCCGGACCACAGCGTTCCCGTCACCACCGTACCGATCCCACGCAGCGAGAACACGCGATCCACCGGCATACGCGTGGCAGGGTACGCGCGGCGCGGTGGGATACGGGAGGCCTGCTCATCCAGCGTGGCCAGCAGCTCCAACAGTCCGGCACCCGTGACTCCGCTCACGGGAACGATCGGCGTACCCTGGAAGCGGCTTGCCGCCAGGAAGTCCTCCACGTCAGCCGTGGCCAGTTCCACCATGTCGGCGTCCACCATGTCTATCTTGGTCAGCGCCACCACTCCCAGAGAGATATCCAGCAACTCGATGATCCGGAGATGCTCCCGAGTCTGCGGCATGACCCCATCGTCCGCCGCCACCACCAGCAGGAAGAGATCGATTCCCGTGGCGCCGGACACCATGTTCTTGACGAACCGCTCGTGGCCGGGCACATCCACGATGCTCAGCCGGCGGCCACCGGGCAACTCCAGCTCGGCAAACCCCAGCTCGATGCTGATGCCCCGCTCCTTCTCCTCCCGTAGGCGATCGGTGTCCTTGCCGGTGAGGGCCTTGACCAAGGTGGTCTTCCCGTGGTCGATGTGCCCCGCCGTTCCCAGCGTCAGCGCTCGTACGGGGGCCATGGCCCCGCCCGTGTCAACCTCCGCCCCCACCTGCCCTACCCCTCGTCACCGGCAACATGTGCCACGGCCCAGGCCACACTATCGGCCAGCAATTCAAGTTCCTCCGGCTCCAGTGCCGCCATCACCAGATGCACACGATCTCGCGTCACGCGCGACACCACCGGGACCGGCGCCAAGCGCAACGCCGTCTCCAAATGGGCGGCACCCCCCACGGCCTTCAGGGTGACCTCCCACGAGGCAATGCTCCACAGCGGGAGCGCTCCACCTCCCGGTAGGGCATCCGCCTTCTGAGTCCCAACCTCGACCGTGTCCAAGGCCCCATTCTCTCGAAGCCGGCGGCAGATGGCCTCCGCCAGCCTCTCCGCCATCTCGCGGCTGTCCTGCTCGTCTCTGGAGAGCAGCCGCAGAGTCGGAACCGTGGAGATGGCCCGCTCCGGCTCACGGTAGAGGAGGAGCGTGGCTTCGAGTGCCGCCAGCGTCATCTTGTCCACCCGCACGGCTCGAGCAAGCGGATGACGCTTCATGGCCTCCACCCAGATGCGCCTCCCCACGATCAGCCCCGCCTGTGGTCCGCCAAGCAGCTTGTCGCCGCTGAAGGTGACCACGTCCGCACCGCACCGGACAGAGGCCGTCACCGAGGGCTCTTCCGCCACCGCCGCTATGTTGGCCAGAGCGCCACTACCCACATCGTCCGCCACCGGGATCCGCCGTGCCTCACCCAGCCTCGCCAGCTCATCTATGGGAACCTCTTCGGCAAAACCCACAACCTTGAAGTTGGAGGTGTGGACGCGAAGGAGGAGGGCCGTCTCCGTGGTGATCGCGTCCGCGTAATCCGACAAACGGGTCTTGTTGGTGGTGCCGACCTCGACCAGACGCGCACCGCTCAGGCGAAGGATATCCGGGATGCGGAAAGACCCGCCGATCTCCACCAGCTGCCCACGCGACACCACCACTTCCTGACCGGCCGCCAACACCGTCAGCATGAGCAACACGGCAGCCGCGTTGTTGTTCACCACCATGGCCGCTTCTGCCCCGGTGAGTTCCACCAGTAGGCTCTCCACGTGCTCGTGCCGCGAGCCCCGCTCACCGGTTTCCAGCCGGTATTCCAGATTGGAGTAGTGAGTGGCGGCTTCGGTGGCCGCGGCGACGGCCTCGGGAGCCAGCGCGGAGCGTCCAAGATTGGTGTTGACGATCACTCCGCCGGCGTTGATCAACCGCTTCAGATGAGTCTGTCGACGCTCTCTGACCCGCTCGTCCACCAGTGTCATCAGGTCGAGCGGGCCGGCCTCGTGGCCGGCCGCGTCCTCCGTCAAGATACGAGTCCGCATCTCGGCGACGACGTCACGGCAGGCGGCAACCACGGCCGAGCGCGGATAAGCCACGAGTAGCCCTGCACCGCCCGCCGCCCGCATCAGTTCCTCAACGGACGGGAGCCGGCGAAGCTGATCCCTCTTCTGCTCGTCCACCGCCCTGTGTCAGCGCTCGCGTTCCAGGAAGAAATCCGCCATGGAAGCCAGCACATCGCGCGCCCGCGATGGACGGACACCATTCAGGCATTCCCGCGCCTGCACGATGAGGCTGCGGGCCTTCTTCCGGCTGTCTTCCACGGAACCGTACTTCTCCAGCAGCCCGACGACTTCAGCCACTTCCTGCGGCGACTTCGAGTGACCCAACCGCAGCAGTTCGGTCAACCGCCGGCCATCTGCGGGCGAGGCTGCGTTCAGGCAGTGGATCACCATGAGCGTGCGCTTGCTCTCCAGGATGTCGTTGAGCAGATCCTTGCCCACCGTGGCCTCGTTGCCCACAATGTTGAGCAAGTCATCCTGGATCTGGAAAGCGACGGCCGCGTTCCTCCCGAACTCCTCGAGCGCCACGCGCTCCGCGGCGGGCGCCCCCCCAATCAGGGAACCGATCTTCAGCGGGGAGATGCCGGAGTAGTAGCCGGTCTTGCCGAGGGCCATCGCCAAGTAGTCGTCCGTGGTGAGATCGTAGACCTCGTCGCGCACCCAGCCCACGTCCAAGGCCTGCCCTTCGATAGTCCGGGCGCTCATCTCACCAATGGCATCCAGCACAGCAATCTTGGTGGCATCGTTCAAGCCCTGGTCCTGCACCACTATGGTGCAGACCAGACCCAGCGCATAGTCACCGGTGTTGATGGCAAGCGACACCCCGTGGATGATGTGCGCGCATTGCTGGTCTCGGCGCAACTCGCTCTCATCCATGATGTCATCATGGATGAGAGCAGCAGCATGGAAGAACTCCACGGCACAGCCGCTGGGTAGGGCAAGATAAGGGTCGGCGCCGGCGGCCTCACAGGCCAACATGGCCATGGCCGGGCGCAGCCGCTTCCCACCCCTGGCCACGAAGCCTTGCAGTATATCGTAGAGATAGGGCCGCAACCGCGTGCCCTGTCCCCGGCATTCGAGGTATGCGGCCAGTTGCCGGTCTATCGCCGGCTTGACTTCAGCCGTGTAGTCCAAGAAAAGCTCGACGTCCATACTCTCCGCTCATTCAGAAGGGCGCGAGTGGGCACCGGCCCAAGCCAGACACCCACAAGCCAGTCATGACTGTCGCTTGAGGTATACCACGAAGCCGAGCCGGAGACAGCCCCGCAAGGACCTTCTACTTCGCGTTCAGGGCTATTTCCCCGCTGAATACTCCGGCCAGGCGCTTCAGCCCGTCCACGAATGCCCGCTGCTGCTTGCCGTCCATGCCCTCCAGGACCTTCTCGATCTGCGCGCGACGCAGTCCCACCAGACGCTGGGAGAGGTCCTTGGCACTCTCTCTGAGGGAGACCGTCACCACGCGCCGGTCCTTGCTCTCCCGATTGCGCTCGACGTAGCCGTAGTCCACCAGTGGGTTGATGAGGCCGGTAGCGGACGGAGTGGTGATGCGCAGTCCAGAGGCCAACTCACTCATGGTCTGGGGACCCGTCTGGGCCAGGTGCACCAAGGCCTTCATCTGCGCAACCGATATGCCCTCACGCCTGATCTCCAGCGGGACCGACCGGCCGAGCGCCCGGCTCAGGTCAGGCAGAATCCGCAACACATCAAATACGGTCTGATCATCAACGGCCGATTCGGCCGCCTTGGATTTCGGTGTCTTCGTGGCCATCCCACACCCCCAGGGTTGCTCCCAATCCTCGCCTGCTCTCAGGGGGGTTTCTGCTCCCCACACTCCACATTCTACCGCCAATAGGCAACCTCTATCCAAACAAATGGCACTAACTAATTCTTTGGATACTGGATGTCTACGTAACCGTTGAATCGCCGGGCCATGAGCGCCTTTTGCCCTACTCGCCCCGCTCCAACAACTGATACTCCACGAGCTGAGCCTGGACGACCAGCCTCTGAGCCGCACTGTAGATGGGATGGCACGTCGCCAGAGAGATCTCCTCCACGCCGCGCTGGGCCACCACTTGGGTCTCGTAGGGAAGGACGACGATCGAGCGCCATACTCGGTAGACTGCAGCCACGTAGGGCAGTACCAACTGGATCTCATCCCCCGCTTCCAGATTGTCAAGACGGAAGAACGGAGCACCATAGGTGGTGCGGTGACCCGAGACCACGAAATTGCCGCCTTGGCCCGGAAAGGGCGTCTCGGGCCAGTGGCCCGGCCCCTCACGTAGATCCTGGGTCCCCGTGCCCTCCAAGACGATCACGTCAACACCGATCTTGGGGATCACAATCCGCCCTATGGCCCGGCCGCCCATGCCCACTACTGACGCGGCGAACTCATCGGCGGCGGCGCGCAGCAGACCCTCACGACGTGCCTGCTCCTCCCGCCACTGAGCCTGCCGGCCGGCATCGTGTTCCGGCGCCACGGTGACATCTACGGGAAGGGCCGCGACCATGTCGCCTTCGCGGAAGAACGAGGCGATGTCGCCCTCAAGCCCTGGGCGCTGCTCCGAGAGTTGCCGCACCAGGTTCGCGTGCACTATCCAGGTGTAGGCCCACGTGCCCACAGGGTAGAGCAGCCCCAGCACTCCCGCCAGAATGAGTAGGTTGGCCAGCGTTTTCTTCCAGTTTCTGATCTGCTATCACCTCATGCGCTTCCTCAGGCACGCCGTCCACCGGTCGCCTCGCCCGGCCAGGGCTGGGGGCAGAAGCGGGTGCCCTGCCAACAGCCTACGAGGATTCTCCTCCACCAAGCGTTCCACGGGGTAGTGGGGAAAGAGCCTCCTTACCTCCGCGGCGCCATTCTGCAGCGTGGCAGTCTCGAGTCTCCCATAGTGCACGTCGCTCGCCAGAAGAGCAGCCTCGCCCCGTGACAGGTGCCGCAATGCAGCATCTCGAGCCTTCCGCCCGAATTGGCCCAGGAGACTCGGAACCGTGATCTGCAGCACCACACCCTGGCGCGCCAGTTCGGACAGTCGCTCCGGCTGCCGTTGGAACCCCTCATTCCGCTCGGGGTGGGCCAGGATGGGCGTGATCTCCCGCAGGCGCAGATCGAACAGGGCGCGATCCGCCCACCTTGGCCAGCCGGCGTACGGGGTCTCAAGCAGAAGAATCGGTCTGCCGAATCCAAAGGTACAGGAAAGAATGCTGGCGGGGTCGAACTCAGCCAGTAGGTTGAGGTCGACCTCATAGCCGAGGCCAAGATCAAGCCGGATGCCCCTGAGGGAGGCCGCCAGCCTCACCTCGGAAAAGGCTCGTTTGGCCTGGGGTATGAAAGCGGAAGGATCGTCTGTGAGATGGGGTGTACACACGGCGTGGCTGACCCCCGTAGCGACGCAGGTTTTGACCATGGCCAAGCTCTCGCTCATGTCACGCGCCCCGTCGTCAATCCCGGGAAGGATATGGCAGTGCGTGTCAATCATGTCCGCCGGTGCGTCCCTCCTTGCCCTTCGGCCTTTCCCCAAGAACCAGTCATTCCGGTATGGCTGTATGCTACCGGTTGAGCAGCGTCGGCAGTAACCTGCACCGGCAGAAGACGTTTGGTTGCGGGGAGGCAGGAATGGAGTTTTTTCAGAACGCATACTTTCAGATAGCGGCGGCGGCCATTGTCGTCGTGCTCCTGCTGATTCTCATCCTCCTGATCCGCAGGAGGCACTCCACCACCTCTGCCGAGGTGCGTTCCGGTTTTGGCGAAAGCCGGAGGTCGGGCACCGCCGCCTCCCTCGCGAACACCCAGGGCGACTGGCCTTCGCCGGCGACCCCGACGCCGGCGACTGGACCTCCCGCTCCGCATGCCGCCCTCCGGCCACCACGGACGCGCGCCCTCGACATGGATCCGCTGGTTGCGACAATCGCCTCGATGGTGGCTCGCCCCGAGCCCCTCAGTGAATCGGACTTCCGGCGCCTCGCCATCTACCGCCCCGATCGGGTCATGGCCGCCGTCTCCTCCCTTGCCTCCGCGATAAACCCCGATCGGCACGCCGCCGCCAAGCTGGACAAGCTCGCGTCTCTACGCAGCTACCTGGAAACCCCGCCGGCCGAGCCCGCTGCCCTGGAGCCCGCCGCTGCAGAGAGGGAGGCCACTGCGGTGGAGACTGAGCCGGGAGCAGAAGTGGCGCCCGACGGCCCCTCCCGGGAAACCGCCCTGTCGCCCGCATCCACGTCCGGCTACCCGCCCCGGCCGGAGCCTGACCTCACGGCCGAACAGTTTCTCCAGCTCTCCGAGGGTGAGAGGGCTTCCGGCCTGCCTCGCCTCCCCGCGACGGAGCTCGGCAAAGCCTTGTGTGCCAGCGAGGACGAAGACGTGAAGAGGCAGATGATAGACAGGCTGGTGGAGCTGGGGACAAGTGAAGCCCTTCTGGCTCTCGACCACTTCCTGGGGGATGCCGAACCGTCCAACGCCCAACTCTACGCACTCAGCGCGGCGGAGCGCCTCCTCTCCGGCGGCAGCATGGGCTGATCACCCTGCCCGTGGGTCGGGGAAGGCCAGGCTCCACAGCCGCCTGCCCCGCTCCATGATCCGGAAGCCATCCATGCCGGGACGCCAGCCCAAGAATGGCGTTCGCCGCTGAAGGTCCAGTGGCTGGGCCCAAAGGTCCTGCCCGTCAAGGGAAGCCGCGTCGCCCCCCTGCTCCCGCAACATGAGCAGACCGGCCGCGATGTCCACCGACCGCGACGGTGCCGGGCACAGAACGACGTCGGCAATAGCGAACGCGGTGTGACACAGGGAAAGCGCCAGCGAGCCTATCTGACGAACACGGTAGTCCTGCATCCCTCCGGGGCGCGTGTCCCAACCAACGTCAGTCGGCCAGCCAGCCAACACTCCCATCTGGCGAAAGCTGAAAACCGCGCATTCCGGACGCCCCATTTCCGTGAGGATCAATTCGACCGTGCCCGCCGACGAGTAGCCTTCGATGTTGCGATTGCTCACCGCGCCGGCTCCACGTAGCGCGGCATATCGCGCTCCGCTGCTGTAGTCCGCCACCACACCGATGCGAACATCTCCCAGTGTGTGCCCGTCGGCGACGCCCAGAGCAGCACAGTACGGGGCCAGGCCGCGTTTGGCATTGAGGCTGCCGTCCACCGGGTCCACGAGGACCCGCCATGGGGCGGAGCCGTCCGGCGGGCCGGTCTCCCCTGCCTCCTCCGAAACGAGGTAGAACTCCTCTGGAGCCTGGGCGGTCAGCACGCTCAGCATGGCCTCTTCCGCCGCGCGATCGATCTCAACCGTGATGTCGCCGCCGCCACCGCGGCCCAACGCCGCGCGGCCGGCGGCAGTGCCGGCAAGAGGAGCTGCCGCTGCCTCGCCGGCCTCGGCCATGTCCCACAGGCAGGCGAGCCAAGCCAGTTCAACGGCCTGGGGAGGCCGACGCAGACCCGCCAGCAGGTCGATCAAGCCTTCGTTCATCCGCCGCGGCGCTGGCTTTCAGGCCCGGCCGGGATGAGGCCGCGCGCCCATGACCCCCAACCCGCTTCTACAGTGCAATGATGGTGAAGACCATGACGAAGATCGCAACCGTCTCCACGATACCAATCACGGACAGGTAGTTCGTGAAACCCTCACCGGTCTCAGCGAGAGCATCGGCGCAGGCCGCACCCGCTGCGCCCTGCATCCACGCCGACACCCCGATCGCCAGCCCGGCGAAGAATCCCACGCCCAGCAGCGCAAACGGGTCGTACCCGCTATCCGCCTTGCCAATCATGGTGAACATGAGAATCATCCCGTAGATGGTCTGCGACATTGGTGCGCCGATGAAGGTCATCAGGGTGAAAGGCGCAGGCCGACCCAGAGCGTACGCCTTCTTCCAGGCACCCACCGCCGCCCTGCCTGCAATGGAGACGCCCACTGCTGAGCCGAGACCGCCGAGCCCCACCGCCGCCAGCGCGCCCATTCTGCCCAGTTCTGCCATCTGTTGCGAATCCATCATCATCCTTTCAGTTGTGCGGTTGACTCAGCGGTGAAAGCGCTGCGCGCGAATGGACGGAACACACGCCCTGACCAGCTAAGACCTTTGTGAGTGGAGAACTCCAGAGTGTTGAGGCGAACAGCGTGCACGAGCACAGCCAGTGCAGCCAGCACCAGATTCAGGGAATGCCCAAACACGAGGATGAGGATGGCAGCCGCTGCGGTCAGCACATTCCCAAAACCAATGGACATTGCCATACCGTTGAAGGCATCCATGACGGCGACCGTTGCCACTCCCACGGCAAACAGCCTGACGTACGAAATGATGTCGGTGAAGAAGCTCACCAAGGTAAGCGGCAACAGGAAATGGTTCATCATGTTGCCCTTGAGCTCGGAGGCAGGGGTCATGAACACTATGACCAGAACGATGCCGGCGCCCAGCAGATAGAACTCGAAGGTGGGAAGAGGGTTGCCAAGCACAATGGAACTGGCCAAGAAGTACATAGCCCACACTATGAGAAGCCAACCAATCTGAGCCAAGAACGTGGCGCGTGGAAACTCAGTGATGCTGTTCCAAACATGAGCGATACTGAGGTGAACCGCGCCGATCAAGAAGGATAGATTCATCACATTCTGGTTGTCGGCAAGCCAGTCGATCTTCAGCGAGGCTAGAAACGGCGGGAGATTCTTGATGCCCAGCCATGATCCCGACACAGCACCGAAGAAGACTACAGAGAGCCCCAGCATGAGCAGAAGGACGGCGGCGCTTCTCGCCCGCTTCACCCTCACGAAGAGCACGATGGCGAGCGCAACCATGAGGAGCCCATAGCAGGCATCACCAATCAACAGCCCCACGAAGAGAGTGAAGAAGACCAACACCGTCCAGCTCACGTCCGTTTCCCAGTATCCGGGGAGGATTCTCAGGAAACTGAAGAGGGTCTTGATTGGCTGGATGATTTTTGGATAGCGGATGAGCGTGGGCACCTGCTCCCCGGAACGGGGTGAACGCACGAGGAGACCCCACCCAAAGCGCCCTGCCGACTCCCGAAGCGCATCGATTGACTCTTCCGGCGCATAGCCCTCCAGGTAGCAGACTCCCTCCGCCGCTCCCATTCCCTCTCTGACTTCTAGATAGCGCACATCCTCGGCAATTTCGGCCGCGCGTTGCGAGAGAAGAGATCGGTGTGCGGACAGACCCAACAGCCGGGCATTGACACCGGCCAAACTCTCGTCTGCTTCGTGCACCAGGCGTCTCATCTGAGCAGGCGAATGGTCAGGGAGCCTGAAGGGGACATACGTACCACCCAGATCGATGGCCGGATCGATGTCGCCACGACCATACAAGGCATAGACGGCAGCATCACCCGTAGCCGCGATAGGCTGAAGACCCAATCCCGAAGGTGCGACCAGGCGCTGCCCCGCGGCGGCCTCGATCACCCTGACCGTCACGCCCTTCTCCGCCAATTTGGCGATGGCTTCCGTATCGAAGTCGCCCAGCGACGCCAGGCGTTCGAGTTCATCCTGCAGAGTCTGCCTGTTCTCGGCCAGATCGGCCCGCGTCTTCAGCAGCCCCGTCACCCGTTCAATCACTTGATCGGCGTTGGCATCACTACCCGGGGCTTGGGTGGATAACGACTCTGCCTCCTGTCCCAAGGTCGATATTCCCTCGAGGGCTCTCTCCGCCCGAGCCAGCCGCTCCCGCGCCTCTTCGAGCGTTCCGCCCGACGGCGCCTGCACTGGCATAACCTCTACACTGCCGAGCTCTCGCAGTTCCTCCAGGGCCTGGTCTCGGTCCTTCACCAGCGCCAGCAGGGTTACGTGCTTCATCTTCACTATCATGTGGCACCGGTCCCAGAGACGATTGCAGCCGTCTTTCCCTTTGCGATCTTGGCCCTCACCACACCGGCCGTCTGCGCGTCCCCCAGCGCAATCTGTATCACACGGATGTGCTCTTGCGTCTCAGGGATCTTGACCTTTTCGAAGAGGTTGACCCTCTGCGACGTGATGCGCAACTCCTCTCCCAGAAGGTCACGCTGCTGGGCCAGGATGGACTGTTCCACGCGCAGCCGAACCAGCTGCTGCAGCACCTCAAGGGCGTCATCCACCCAGGCCGGGGTCTGGAAGAGGTCAACGGGGGCCCGCTGGAAGACCGTTTCCTCCATGATGGGAACGTTCACGCCGGCGATGTTGCCCGTGCTGGTCCTGACCTCCACCAGTCTGAGGTAGCTCCCCACGTCGATATCGCTGGAGAAGAGCTTGACCCACGTCTTGAGCTGTTCCCGGAGCTCGGCCTCCTCCGCCATCTTCTCTCGATACTCGCCGTCCGCCCGCCGCACTTCCGACTGGAGCTGCTGCTTCTTCAGTTCCAAGGTGGGCAGGAAGCGGTAGAAACGGGCCAGCGACTCCCTTTCCGCCTTCAACGCATTCTTGGTCTTCTTGATCTTGGCCATGGGCTTCTGCGAACCGTCAGGCGGCCTGCTCGACTGTACCGTCTTCCCCGCCGGTCTCCGCCACGGCCACTACCGCAGCCTTGGCCGGCCAGAATGCCTCAATCAGCCGGGTGGGGATGCCCGTCTCCTCCGGCGCGAAGCACTCGGCCAAGATGTCCCAGCCCACATCAAGAGCGCGTTCCAGTGGGATGTTGACCGACAGGTCCATCATCTTGTCTTCAAAAAGACCACCGTACTTGATCAGCTTGAGGTCCCACGCACTCATACGGAAACCCATCGACTGCTTCTCCAGAGCCTCCTTGAAGGCCGCGTACAACTGGATCATGGTGTTCATGATGGTGCGGTGGTCTTCACGCGTGTCTGCGTTGACCTGCTGCTTGAGACGCGACAGGGAGCCAAACGGCTCGATGCGCCCGTTGCGCAGGTAGAACTGACCCTCCGTGATGTAACCGGTGTTGTCCGGGATGGGGTGAGTCACATCATCGCCGGGCATGGTGGTCACGGCCAGCACCGTGAGCGAGCCGGCGCCTTCAAAGTCGACGGCCTTCTCGTAGCGGGCGGCAAGCTGGCTGTAGAGATCACCTGGATATCCACGGTTGGATGGGATCTGCTCCATGGTGATGGCCACTTCTTTCAGGGCGTCGGCGAAGTTGGTCATGTCGCTCAGCAGCACGAGTACGCGCTTGCCCTCCAACGCAAACTTCTCCGCCACTGCCAGGCAGGTATCCGGCACCAGCAGGCATTCCACTACCGGATCGGAGGCGGTGTGCACATACATGATGGAGCGAGAGAGAGCGCCTTCCTCCTCCAACGTGTCCCGGAAGTACAGGTAGTCGTCGTACTTGAGCCCCATGCCGCCCAACACGATGATGTCCACCTCGGCATTGAGCGCGATGCGGGCCAGAAGCTCGTTGTAGGGCTCCCCGGCCACGGAGAAGATGGGCAGCTTCTGCGACTCCACCAGACTGTTGAAGATGTCAATCATGGGGATGCCGGTGCGGATCATTTTCTGCGGGATGATGCGGCGCGCAGGGTTGACCGGGGGACCGCCGATCTCAATGAGATTCTCATCGAGCCGCGGGCCCCCGTCCCGCGGGATGCCCGAGCCGGTGAACACCCTGCCCAGTAAGGCGTCGGCGTAGGGCGTCATGAGGCGCCGGCCCAGGAAACGCACCTCTGCATTGGTGGGAATGCCGCGGGTACCGGCGAACACCTGCAGAGTGACATGTTCACCCTCCAGCCGGATGACCTGAGCCAGTGAGGTGCCGTTGGGCGAGGAGACCTCCGCCAATTCGTGGTAGCCGACGTCCGTTGCTGCCACGGTGATGATATTGCCGGCGATCTGCGTGATTTCGTGGTAGACCTTACGCATTCCTAGCCACCTCCGCGAGCATGTCGTGAATGCGCCCCTCCAGAGACACGAACTCCGGCGAGTCCATCTCCGACCTGTTCCAGTCCTTGGTCACCTGCGAAAGCGTCTGGAAGAAGCGGCGGGCGGAATCCTTCTCCGGGAAGTCCAGTTCGGCAGTCACTATCTTGGACATCACGTCAAACACATGCTTCTGCCGCTCGGCGGAAGAGGAGCCATCCACTGCGTCGTAGGCATCCTGCTGAAGGTAGACCGCATCAAGGTACTCGGCCTTCAAGTAGACGATGAAGTCCTCCATCGACGTACCGGCCTCCTCCACCACCTTCATCATCTCCTGCACTTCCCGACCATCCCGCAGGGTCTTGCGGGCCCGGGCGAGCTCGTCCGCCGGTACGATGCTGGGGTACTTGCTCCAGCTGTCCAGTGGGTCGATGGCCGGGTAGCGACGTGCATCCGAGCGGGCACGGGACAGGCCGTGGAAGGCACCGACCACCTTCAGAGTGGATTGGGTGACAGGCTCCTCGAAGTCACCGCCCGCCGGGGACACCGTCCCTCCGATGGTGACCGAGCCCACGGAACCGTCATTCAGTCGGACGATCCCCGCCCTCTCGTAGAAGGCGGCTATCACCGACTCCAGGTAGGCAGGGAAGGCCTCCTCGCCGGGGATCTCCTCCAGGCGGCCGGACATCTCGCGCAGGGCCTGAGCCCAGCGAGAGGTGGAATCAGCCAAGAGCATGACATTGAGCCCCATCTGCCGGTAGTACTCGGCGATGGTCACGGCCGTGTACACTGAGGCCTCACGGGCTGCGACCGGCATGGAGCTGGTGTTGCAGATGATAACCGTCCGTTCCATGAGGCTGTGGCCGGTGCGCGGGTCCATCAGCACGGGGAACTCGCGCAGGGTCTCCACCACCTCACCGGCACGCTCGCCACAGGCGGCGATGATCACCACATCAGCATCCGCGTGCCGGCTTATCAGCTGCTGCAGCACCGTCTTGCCGGCACCGAAGGGCCCGGGGATACAGTAGGTCCCGCCCTTGGCCACGGGGAAGAAGGTATCCAAGATGCGCATCTTCGTGACCAGCTGCTCGCTGGGGCGCATCCGCTCGGCATAGGCGCGGATTGGCCGCTTCACCGGCCACTTCTGCATCATGGAGACGCTGAACTGCCCGTCCTCGTTCTCCAGCACAGCTATCTCGTCTGCCACGTGGTAGGAACCGGCCGCCGCCACGCTGACAACCCGATAGCTTCCCTGGAACGCGAAGGGGACCATCACCCAGTGCTGGAAGATACCCTCGGGGACCGTCCCCAGCACGTCACCGGCCTGCACCACGTCGCCCGGCCCTGCTTTGGGTGTGAAGTCCCACTCGGTCTCCCGCGGCAGAGCGACAACCTGAAGACCTTTGGGGAGGAAGAAGCCGCACTGCTCGGCAATGGCCGGCAGCGGATTCTGCAACCCGTCGTAGATCTGGGTCAGGAGCCCAGGACCGAGCTCCACGGACAGCATCTCGTCCGCAAACTCAATACGGCCGCCAACTCTCAGACCCGACGTGTCCTCGAACACCTGGAGGTCCGCGTAGCGGCCGCGAATACGGATGACCTCAGCGATCAGCCGCAGATCCTCGACCACCACATACGCCACTTCGTTTTGATGGACGGCGAGATCGAACTCGGCCGTGACCATGTTCCCGTTGACGCCAACGATTCTTCCCGTTTTGGTTGTCATAGGCCTATTCCTGCGACGTTGTCCTTCACAATGGTCTCCACAGCGATCTCTCCCTGCGCCTCGCTCAACCTCTGCCATTTCTCAGCTATCTGGAGACGCAGACCGTACGAGTACACGGCCACCAGCCCGAAAGCGTCGAGCGCCGAGATCTCCTCCAGCACTCCCCAGCGAAATTGGTCCAGAGACAGTTCCCTCTCCAGAGGATTAGTTGCGCTCATGGCAGCGGCCGCCGCGCTCTCCGCCGCAGAGTCGAACCCGGCGAAGGGACGCACGAACGGATTGGCGTCAACACCTGCTCGAGCCGCCCGCAACCGGGCGAGGGCGTCGCGCAACTGAATCTCAGCGTGCACATACCGGCGGAGCCCAGGAAGACCGGCTTCTTCCAGCCGACCTTCCATGGCCGCCTCCAGCCCCCGAAAGTCTTTGGCCGAAAGCAGCCGCCGGCCCATGTCGAGAAATTCAGGCGAAGTGAGCGGGAGCTCTCCCTGCAGCCAGAGCAGCGGCAGGCTGGCCATGAAATATGCGTACGACACCGGTGCCTACCCCTGGTCTAGCCGGCTGCCCGCTTGACGATCTCCCGGAGTGGGGATTTCAGCAAACCAGCCAGAGCCTCGGCGATAGCGTCCACCGTGAAGTCGTGGTAGAGCTTGTCGTCACGGAACGAGACCTTGAATCCTCTCTTGATCCCGGACTCCGCGTGAATCTCGATCCCCCGGCCCAAAGCGGAACGGTACTCCTGCATGAAGAGATTGACGATTTCAGCTCGGTCCTTCTCATTCAGGAGGATATCGATCCGGCTCTCTTTCAGCTCATGTGCCCCATATGCCTCGGACATCTTGATCATCATCTTGGCCATGGTCTCCGGCGTGAGGGTCACCCCCACCGACTGCCGCACACTTTCGACAAAGATGCTCTCAAGGTCCTTCTGGACTCCGATGACCATATCCCGAGCCGCTTGCTCCAGCGCCTTGGTCCCGCGTTCCACAAAGACCACGGAATCCTCATCGGCCTTTGCCACTCTCTCCGTGGCTTCCTTCTCCGCCTGGCTCACGATTTCCCGCGCCTTTTCCTTTGCTTCACGCAGGATTCGTTCCGCCTCGGCCTCTGCTTGCTCCACTCCTTCCCGCTGTATGCGGTCAAGGAGGCTCTGCAGTTCGTCCACCATGCCGACTCTTCTCACAGTCAAGGTTGAGGAACAGACCGGGAGACAATATCACCTCAGCCTGTACAAATGAAAGGAATTGTGGCGCTTTGCCGGCTGACCGGCCAGTCGGGCGCCGCGACCTGGAGCCGGTCGCCGCGAATCCTATGTGTTAGTGCACCAAACTACAGCCGGTCCCGAAGCCAGCTGCTGACTTCCCCCGCGAGCTCGAAGCAGCGAGCGGCCGTGGCCGGGGGAAGCGCCCCCGTGCCGCAGGCGGGAGAGACGAAAGACTGCGCGAGAATGGCCTCCTCGGCAATCCCCACCTCGTTCCCCAGTGTCTCAGCCGCCGCCAGCACGCTGGCCCCCGCGCTCTCCGCGGAGAGCGACAATGCGCGATCGTCGTTGGGCACAACTCCCCAGGCAAGCATGCCCCCTTCGTCAAGGAAGACGCCCACGGGCCCGGCATTGGCCAGAAGCGCGTCCACGTGATCAGCCGCATCGAAGTTCAGGAGATCCAGCGGCAAACGGGTCACCTTGGCCCAGTCGGTCCCTCCGCAGATATGGATGCCGCGTAGACACTCCACGGCCCCAACCACCCTCCGCAGGGCGGGAACCACCAGATTGTCCGGCATGGACAAGTACCCCGATCCCCACTGCGCCAGGAAGGGCTCATCCACCATCATCAGCACCTGCCCGGTGGCAGCGAGGGGTCGCAGGAACTGCTCCTGCCAGCGCGCCCGGGCCGCCAGCATCTCGGTAGCCACTTCACGCATGGTGTCATCGTAGAAGAGGGCGCGCTTGTCCAGAAAAGCAGTGGACATGCAGAGAGAGACCGGCCCGGTCACCTGTCCCTTCAGCAGCCGAGGAGGACGTTCCATTTCCCGCAGCACCGCCGGCAGACCGTGTAGACCGGCCGCGTGGTCCGCCCCAATTCCGAAAGCCTGCGGATCGCCGGCTTCCAGCCGCTCCATGAAGGCGGCCAACTCCTCCACGGGCAACTCCTCCACCACCCAGGCACGACCGGCAGCCACGTCTACCTTGAGACCCGGAAGGCCTTCCGCAAACTGCACGTACATGTTCTCCAGAAACGACCGCCGCGGCAGTTGCGGCCACGCCATGACCTCCGGTGTGGTGCGCAACAGAAGCTGATAGGCCTCCGCAGCGTCCGCATAGGGAACCGAACCCACGGCCATGGGAGCACAGCGCGGCGACCACACGCCGCCGCCGTTCCCGGAATCTATCAGTCCGGTTCTACGGAACCCTCTCATGTCCACGCTTTCCCCTTGGCCTCTGGCGGCCGGCCCTGAAGGCCCGCTTTCGCAGCGGCACGGCCCGGCGACACGGGGATACCGTACCACGCCCGCAAAGAACGCGACCAACCCCGAGTCGTGCGCAGCCGGCGGCGGACCCTCGCCGCCAGACCGCGGGCGTAGGCAACCTCCTCCTCGTCAACCTCCAGGGCACCAAAGGCCGCTCCCTGCCCCTTCTCCACGAGCGGACGGAGATCGATGCCCAACCGCGCATCCACCAACTCCGCCACTTCGTCCAGCGTGAGAGAGGGGGCCACGTAGACTCCCCAGGCCTTCATGTCCGCCACGAGACGCCGGATGGTAGCCCGTAGGCGTTCCTCGGGGGCACCGATGCGCGTGGGCACGTCCCTCTTGACTGCGACGAGCAACGGCCACCCCAAGGCCACGCCCGCCACCGCCACAACGACAGCCATGAAGGGTGACACACCCGCAGAGCTCTTCCCCGCCCCGATGCCTCCCCCAAGCGGAAGCCCGCCCTCTTCCGGGGCCTGCCCGGACGCGGCCGGTTGACCGGTCTCGGAAGGGAGTGTCGATGCCGTTGTCGGAGACGACTCCGGATACGGATCAACGAAACCGGCATTGGCCAACGACACACCCGGTGCTCCGACGGTCCGGCCCGGCGTGGGGTCGAAGGAAAGCCAACCATAGCCAGGGAAGTACGCTTCCACCCACGCGTGGGCGTTATTGGTGGTGACCTGATACACGTGGCTCGCGATCTCCTCCCCGGTGACGAAACCCACCGCCACCCGGGCCGGGATACCGTTCAACCGCAGCAGCAGCGCCATGGCCCCCGCGAAGTGCTGGCAGAACCCCTGCTTCGTGTCCAGCAGGAAGGCAGCGTACGCGGAGCGCATGGAGGAGGCGCGGGGCTCCAGTTCGTACCGGTAGTGAGTGCGAAGGTAGCGCTCAATGCGAAGGGCCACTTCATAGGGATCGTCGGCCTCTCCCACTATGCTGTCATTGAGAGCATAGATGCCCTGGAACTCCGCTACCCAACGGCCGGCAGTCTCCCCCTGCCCAAGCCATTCCTGATCCACGCCTCCGGCCTGGCGTGCTTCCTCCGCCGTGGGCAGGGGAAGATCCTCGTACAGTAGCTTGACGGTCTCCGGGTAATCCCTTCCCAGCCCCACCAGGTCTTCAGGCCGGACCTGGGGTATGACTACTTCAACAGCATACTGGAACCGCGGCCCGAGGCTCTTCTCCGCCCTGAGAGCCATGGCGCTCGAGCTGTAGACCCGCACCGCCTCCCCCAGAGTCAGCCGCGTGGGGTAGCCGCCGGTGAACAAATAGGTGGTATGGAGGCCATCGACTTCGAACGTCTGCGTCGCCTTCCTGCCCAGGATCGGCTGCTCACCCGCCGGGACATCCCTGATCATGTCCACGCCGTCGACCTGCGTGAGGAAAGTGCCCCGGCTGATCCAGGAATCCCCGGTGAACACATCAAGCACGTTGGCGCGCCAGTAGGTGACCACGGGGGAGGTGACACGCATGATGGGGTAGTCTCTATCGGGGTCCAGGAGAAGCGGGTAGTTCTGGCGCCAGTTGAACACAACCTCCGGTCCCGGCGCTAGTCGGAACGGGTCCCATCCGGCCAATTGGGGCAGGCCGGGGTGAGCCAGGGTGGGGACAACCGTGAGCAGGCCCAGGGCGAGAAAGGCTGCGAAAGCCGAGAGGCCCAGACCGAGCCCGACGGACCGCGCCCCCGGCCGCACTCGCCGGCCTGTGCGGGTGAGAGCAAGCGTCAGGCCGAACAGGACCAGGAAGCCCATCGCCGCCCACAACCCATGGCTCTCGCGGTTGATGCCACAGCACATCCCGATGATGACGCCCAGGACCCCCATCCCCAAGAGCGGTCGGTACAGCGAGACACCCAGCAAGCAGGCCAGCCAGGCGACCGCATACCACACCGTTGCCACCAACAACCGCATCTCCGGCGCCCCGTCCAGCGTCAGGGGATACACGTCTTGCCGGTAGGACACCGCGCCCAAGCGCATCGCGTCAACGTAGTAGGCAACCTGCTCCAGCAGGTCCATCTGCGCACCGGGCTCTCCCGCCGGTTGAGGCAGGGGCATCACCACCCACCACACCACATACAGGGCAAAGATGCCGAACGGAATGGAAAGGAACCACATTCTGCGGTACACAAGCCCAGGGAGGCCGGCAAGGAGCGCAAGCCCGGCGGCAAGCAGCAGAGCCGCAGTCAGGGGTTGGGCCAGGACCATGTTGACCGACAGCACCGTCAACGCAAGCACCCCGGCGACGGTGGAAACGTATGCCACCTGCCCGAGAAGGGAGCCCGGGTGCCATTTCGAACCGGTGGCAGGTGGCCGAGCCACCGCTGCCTAACCCGTAACGGGGAGCGACGTGGTGATCCCCCCCGTTGGTATTGCCGCCCGGCCCAGCGCGCTCAACGCTTCCCCCGGATCGTCATCACGCCTGAGAAACAGCACATTGACGCCCGACCGCTGCAAGGAGAGGAGAAAAGCCCTCTCATTGACGCCGGGAGGCTCCCCCCGGAAGGAAGAGGGGGACACGTGAACCAGCAGGACAGGCACTCGGCGCTCAGCCAGACGAAGCAGCGGGAGTTGCAGCGACCGATCCCAGGTGGAGGACACGACCATGAGGCAGGTGTTGCGGGAGATCCGGGTCAGCGAGCGGCTGATGACATCTCCCAGAGGGCCCGGTGCAGTGGGAGAAGCCTGGGCCAGCAGTTCCCGCAGGTGGTGCCGACCGGCAGGCGTGCTCTCCAGCGTCACCGGCGTCTCGTCCTTGCCGTGTAGAACCAGATCCAGGGGGACCCCACGCTCCAAGAGGGTATCGGCCAGCGTACCGGCGGCCACGATAGATTTCTCGAAAGTATCGAGGGGCCTCTCGCCCACCACCGCCTGCGCCCATCCATCGACCAGAACAACATTCTCCGCCCGCGGGGCTTCCTCCGTCTCGCGCAGCATGAGGACGCCTGTCTTGGCCGTGCTCTTCCAATGCACTCGGCTGAGCGGCTCACCCGGCTGGTGAGGCCGGATGCCGCGGAATTCTCCCGCCCCCTTCACGCTGGTCCCCGGCTTCAATCCGATCCCCAACACCCGGCCGGCCAGCAGCTCGAAGTCCTCGATCCTGCTCAACCGCGGCAACACGAGCAGCGTGGTGCTCCCATCCTGCGGGCTGCGACGCTCGGCCAGACCCAACGGATCGCCGGCCGCCACCTCTCCGCACGGCAACTCGTAACTGCCGCGCCACAAAGCACCCGAGCGGGTGGTTCCCCGTTTGGCCCGGCCGGGGAGCAGAACGGCCGCTGCGCACTCCGCGACCCCTCCACCAGCGGCCGAGAGGTCCAGCCGCGCACGGCAACCGAGCGCGGGGAACCAGGACCGGTTCTCCACCTGCAGCCTAGCCTCCACGCGGTCACCGGAGACCACCGTCTCCGGGTCCAACGCCACCCCCAGGTGCAGCGAGCGCGAAGCCACTCCCGTCCACAGCCAGGAGACGACCACCAGCAAGGTCAGGGCATAGGCGACCAGATACAGTTCCACAGTGCCGAACAGGCGCCCGTTCACGTAGAAGGCGGCTGCCAGCAAGAGTACTCCCAGTCCCCTGACGGTGGGCATTGACCCCTCCCCGGTGAAACGCTCAGAGGGTAGGCACCGGCACCGCCCTCAGGATGGCAGAGACAATATCCGTGGCCGACCTCCCATGCATGCGCGCCTCGGGCGAGAGAATGAGTCGGTGGGCCAACACACTCACGGCCAGGTGCTTGACATCCTGGGGAATCACGTATTCGCGCCCACGTATGAGCGCCAAGGCGCGAGCGGCCGCGGCCAGGGCCAACCCCGCCCGAGGGCTGGCCCCCAGATAGAGGTCCGTATGGGAACGCGTGGCGCCTACAACCCGCAGCAGGTACTCGCCGACCGCACCCACCATACGGACGGAGGCTGCGCAGTCCATCATGTCCAGCAACTGCTGGACGCCGACCACCACCGGCACCTTCTCCACCAGGTCCTCCGCACCGCTCTGGGCCAGCAGGCGCAGTTCCTCCTCCGGCGCCGGATACCCCAGACCCAGCCGCATCATGAAACGGTCCAACTGCGCTTCCGGCAGTTCGTAGGTGCCCTCGTATTCAATGGGGTTCTGGGTGGCGACCACCATGAACGGCCTCTCCAGGGGGTAGGTGACGTTCTCGACGGTCACCTGCCGTTCCTGCATGCATTCCAGCAAGCTGGATTGCGTCTTAGGTGAGGCGCGGTTTATCTCATCCGCCAGAACCACATTGGCGAAGATGGGGCCGGGGCGGAAATCGAACTCACCGGTGCGCTGATTGAAGACGTTCACACCGGTGATATCGCTGGGAAGGAGGTCCGGGGTGAACTGGATGCGGGAGAAGCGGCAGTCGATGCAGCGAGCAAGGGATTTGGCAACCAGGGTCTTGCCCACCCCGGGGAAATCCTCGATCATCAGATGCCCGCCGGCCAGCAGCGTGACAATGCAGAGCTCCACTGCCTCGCTCTTCCCCAGGAAGGCGGCGGAGACGCCGGCGTGAATCTCAGCCGCCAGCCGAGCCGCCGGCCCAAGGCCCATCTTGCTGCCAGGGAGCCTCGAAAGCGCCTGTGTCACCTAGCCATCACCTCCCTGCTAAGCTTCCCACTTGCAGCGGCCTTCACGCCCGTTGCGCACCTCCACGAACTTGAAGTTTTGCACCGCAGGCCCTATCCTCGCTGTCCAACGGCTATGACGGGAACGAGTAGATCTTGCTCATCCGCTTAGCGAGCCGGGGACGGTGTGAGCCCGGCCGGAACGGAGATCGAAAATCATCCCCGAGCCGCCAGCCGAAAGGCGGCTGACTGGGACGGTCGCGGCGGAGTTCTTCCTGCTAATCAGGGTACGTCCGCTGAGTCTACCTGAGGTGGACCCCCTCGACCAGCCTGATCTCGCCGAGTAGACCTGGCCGGGTCCTTCCCGTGACAGAAGGAGGGCGTGAACCGCACGCGGCGCGCCCGGCGCAGCCGGCTCCCTCAGCCGTGCTGTCTCCTGGGCCATCCGCGTCTGTCCCGTCCCGACATGCACCTATGCGCAGACAGGGCGTGGATCGGCAACTTCGCCGGACCATCAGGCCTAGGAGGATGAGACCGTTGACCGAACGAGCCGCCAACCAGCCCCACCGTCCCGATACAGACGGCAAACGCACAGACGGCAAACGTCTCTATCGCGCCGTGGATCCAGGGCAATCCCTGCCCGCCCTGGAAGAGGGGATTCTCCAGTGGTGGAAGAAGAACCGCATCTTCGAGAAAAGCCTGGAGTGGCGCAGAGACGCCCCGGAGTGGGTGTTCTACGAAGGCCCGCCCACGGCAAACGGCCGCCCCGGCGCCCACCACGTGCTGGCGCGGGTCTTCAAGGATATCTACCCGCGCTTCCGCACCATGCGCGGCAACTACGTCTTCCGCAAAGCCGGCTGGGATTGCCATGGGCTGCCGGTGGAGCTGGAGGTGGAACGGCAACTGGGAATCTCGCGCAAGGAGGAGATCGAAGCCTACGGCGTGGCCGCCTTCAACGAGTTGTGCAAGTCCTCGGTCAGCCGTTACGTGGACGAGTGGCAACGCATGACCGAGCGGATCGGGTTCTGGATTGATCTGGACCAAGCGTACTGGACCATGGCCGACAGCTACATCGAATCCGTCTGGTCGATCCTGTCGGAGTTGTCGAAGAAGGGGCTGCTGTTCCAGGACTACAAGGTGGTGCCCTACTGCCCACGCTGCGGCACCGCTCTCTCCAGCCACGAACTGGCCATGGGCTATCAGGACGTGATCGATCCTTCGGTGTTCGTGCGCTTCCCGCTGCTGGGCGCCACCGGAGAGGCCGAGCGGATCGACGGCCGGCCCGTCAGCCTCCTGGTCTGGACCACCACCCCCTGGACCCTCATCTCCAACGTAGCCGCCGCTGTGGGCCCCAAGATCCCGTACGCCCGCGTTCGTCTGGGCGAAGAGTACCTGGTCGTGGCCGCGGACCTGGTCGACGACGTCCTAGGGCCGGAGGCAACCATCGAAGAGCAGTTTCCGGGCTCGGACCTCCTGGACCGCAACTACCGCCCACCCTACAGCTTCGTGGAGCCGGACAAGCGCGCCTGGTTTGTGATCAGCGGCGACTTCGTGAGCACGGACGAGGGAACAGGCATCGTGCACATCGCCCCCGCCTTCGGTGCCGAGGATATGGAGGTGGGCCGAGCCAACAACCTGCCCCTGGTCATGCCCGTGGACGAAGAGTGCAGGTTCACCGATGACGTCACCCCATACAGAGGCACGTTCGTCAAAGACGCCGATGAGCGCATCATGCGCGATTTGGACGAGGCGGGCATCCTCTTCCGTCGCCTCCCCTATGAGCACAGCTACCCCTTCTGCTGGCGTTGCCACACGCCGCTGATCTACTACGCCAAGTCCTCCTGGTACATCCAGACCACGGCGCGCCGTAACGAGTTGCTGAACGCCAATGAGGAAGTCAACTGGCACCCGGAGCACCTGAAGCACGGCCGGTTCGGCAAGTGGCTGGAGAACAACATAGACTGGTCGCTCTCCCGCGAGCGTTACTGGGGCACCCCACTCCCCGTGTGGCGCTGCTCCAACGGCCACGACCGCTGCGTGGGCTCCCGCGCAGAGCTGGCCGAGTTGGCAGGCCGTGATCTTTCGGACCTGGAGCTGCACCGCCCCTATGTGGACGAGGTCACCTTTGCCTGCCCCGAGTGCGGGGCAGAGGCGCGCCGCGTGACCGAAGTCATCGACGCCTGGTTCGATTCGGGCTCCATGCCCTTCGCCCAATGGCATTACCCCTTCGAGAACCAGGAGACCTGGAAGCAGCGCTTCCCGGCCGACTACATCTGTGAAGCCATCGACCAAACACGTGGCTGGTTCTATAGCCTGCTGGCTATCAGCGCCCTCATGACGGACGGCCACACCTGCTACAAGAATGTGGTCTGCCTGGGCCACATCCTCGACGGCGAAGGCCGCAAGATGTCCAAGCACGTAGGCAACGTGGTCGATCCTTGGTCCGTGCTCAATAAGCAAGGAGCGGACGCTCTGCGCTGGTACCTGTTCGCTGCCAGCTCGCCCTGGTTCGCGCGCCGTTTCAGCCCGGAGCACATCGACGAAGTCATCCGCAAGTTCATCCTCACCCTGTGGAACACGTATAGCTTCTACACTCTCTACGCCAACATCGACGGCTTCGACCCCCGAGCCCACGATCTCCCCGTCGAGAGACGCACACTCATGGATCGCTGGATCCTCAGCGAGCTGCACCTGCTGGCCAAGAAGGTCACCGACGGCTTGGAGCAGTACGACTCCTTCGGGCCCAGCCGTGCACTCAGCGACTTCGTGGACGAGCTCTCCAACTGGTACGTTCGACGTTCTCGCCGCCGTTTCTGGAAGAGCGAGGAAGACACCGACAAGGTGGCCGCGTACCTCACGCTGTACGAATGCCTGGTCACCCTGGCCAAGCTGCTGGCACCCTACATGCCGTTCATGACCGAGGAGATCTATCGCAACCTGGTAGGCGAGCGTTACGAGGACCAGCCGGAATCGGTGCACCTGTGCGATTGGCCTGTCGCCAACGAGGCGTTCATGGACGAGGACCTCTCCTTCCGCATGGCCGCCGCGCAGAGAGTGGTGAACATGGGCCGAGCGGCGCGTATGGCATCGCAACTCAAGGTCCGCCAGCCACTGGAGGTGGTGATGGTAGCCACTGACGCCAAACGACGCGTGGCGTTGGAGAGCTTGGCCGACGTGGTCATGGATGAACTGAACGTCAAGCGCATGGAGTTCGTGGATTCACCCGCGGAACTCGTCACCTACTCCGTCAAACCCAACTACCGCACCCTGGGGCCTCGTTTTGGCAAGTCCATGCCACACGTGACCGCTGCCGTCGCGGACATCCCGGCTCTGGAGGCAGTCAAGCGGCTGGAGGCGGACCTGCCCCTGACAGTCACCATCGACGGTACCCTACATGACTTGTCTCGGGAGGATCTGGTGGTGGAGACCCAGCAGAAGCAGGACTTCGCCGTGGAGAAGGAGGGCGACTTGGTCGTGGGTCTGTCCACCCGTCTGACCCCAGCGCTGGAGGTGGAAGGTCTGGCCCGGGAGTTGGTGCACCACGTGCAGAACACCCGTAAGGCGGCCGGGTTCCAAATCGAGGACCGGATCCAGCTGTGGGTGGAAGGTCCCGAGCAGATCTCGTCCGTGTTGGAAGCGCACAGCGAGTACGTCATGAGGGAGACACTGGCTGTTGAACTGGTCGGCCCCGGAAGCGCCGACCGCAACGATGGTCCAGTCGCGTCTCCTTCCACCCACCGCGAAGACCTGAAGGTCAACGGGCTACCGGTGAGCCTAGTGTTGCAGCGCGTGGCCTAGCGGATCTCCCATTTGTCGGCAGCGGCCGACTGAAGACCGGGGGGCGCCTCTTCCGCAAAGCGGGAAGAGGCGCCCCCCGGCCGGATGCATGAGCCCGGAGCAGGTTGCTCCGCCGGCCGCCCGCGGGACTGTGCGCCTACTCCGCGGAAGCCGTCAACTGGTCCCTGTATGACTCGAGCCATTCCTTATCATCGTCCGCGACCGCCCCTATGCCCTCTTCAAGCAGAGCCACCGCATCATCCGGCCGTTCCTGGCGCACGTACTCGGTCGCCAGATTGATGTAGGCCACGGCCAACGAAGGGTCAGTTTCTATGGCCTGCTGGTATTGGGAGACCGCCAAGTCCGCCTTGCCCCAGCCACGAAGCACGTTCGCGTAGTTGTTCCTCACGAAAGCGTCATCCTGAATGCTCAGCATCTTCTCGTACGTTTGGGCCGCTTCCTCGTACCGACCCAGGTTGTAATACGCCTTGGCCAGTTCCTGCAGCGCAGGCAGATCGTCAGGCGTTTCTTCCAGCGCCTGCTGCAGCCCCGGGATAGCCGCTTCGTACTCGGCAGCACCCTTCCCCCCATCAACGACCGTAGTGGTGGCATCAGCTCCCACGGCCGTTGCCGGGGTCGTTGCCGGGGTCACGGCAGTGGTCTCGGCGGCCGAGGACGCGCTCGTGCCGGTGGTAGAGGATTCCCCGCCCCCGCAACCCGCCAGTAGGACCAGCCCACAGGCGATAACAACCAGGGCGATAGTGGCACGTCTCCGACCGATCCTTGAGCTCACTTCACATCCCTCCGTAGATCTAAGGCACATACAGGGTCAGGGCCGCCGGTTCGAGGCTTACCCGGGCAGGCAGAGTGCCGGCAAGCTCGCCGTCCACCTGGTACCAGACCGGCCCGCAGCCGCCGTAGAGACCGAACTCCACTTGCTGAGCGCGCGCTTCCGTGGCGGACACATGCAGGCCGCCCCAGCCGACGAGCGCGCCGAACCAGAACGAGACCAGCCCAACCAGGCTGCGATCGCGGAACGCCACCACGTCCAACCGACCGTCATCCGGCTGAGCCTTACGGGCGACACCAAACCGCCCGCCGTAGTAGCGGGTGTTGGCCGCAACGGCAAAGTTGGCGAGGAAGCGCCTGTCTCCCGCTTTCATCACGAAATCCGGCCCGCCCTGCCGGACCTCCTTGCGTAAAGCCGTCCAGACAAACGCCGCCTCGTTGTACCGACGTTTGGAGGCCGGGTTGAGGTTCTTCACGGTCAGCGCGTCGAAGCCCACGCCCACCATCAGCGTGAAACGCCGCCCGTTCACTATCCCCACATCGATATCCCGGGTGCGGCCTGCTGCAATCACCGCGCACGCCTTCTCCACCGTATGAGGCAGCCCCAACTCGAGCGAGAGCACGTTGACCGAGCCGGAGGGGATGATCCCCACCGGAACCCTGGCTCCTTTCAGACCGTTCACCACCTCGTTGACCGTGCCGTCTCCGCCGACCACCACGAGCGCCTCATTGACCAGCGCCATGCGCGTGGCGGCATGGGCGGCCGTCATGGGACCCGTGCTCCAGAAGGCGTCAACCACGAACCCCAGCCGACGGAGCTCCTCCGCCGCCCGCTCCCCCCTGCCGCGTGCCCTACCGCCACCCGCCGCAGGATTGCATATCAGCCCGACGCGCACGGCGCTACCGCTGGAGACCCACATAGCTGATATCCGCCCTGCCCAAACCGGCGCGCGGCCGCAGGACGGCACGAGACGTGTACCCGGCACTCAAGGCCAGTCCGCCCGCAAGGGCAAAGTCCCTGCCCACTTCAGACGGATGATGTGCATCCGAACCGAAGGTGATTCCCAGGCCCGCCTCTCGCGCCTTGATCAGCACCTCCAGCTGCGGGTAGATCTCCCCCACCGGCCTGCGCAGTCCCGCAGTGTTGATCTCCACCAAGACCTGCGACCGGCTCAGCCGCTGCATGAGCCGGTCCACATCCAAGGAAAGATCGCCTGCCGGACGATGGCCGAACTTCTTCACCAGATCAAGGTGGCCGATGATGGTGAAGAGCCCCGTCTCTGCTGCATCTCCCACCGTCTCGTAGTAGGCCCGGTAGATGTCGTCGATGTCACGTCCCTCGAATCCGGCAAGGTTGGCCGGGTTGTCGAAACCCCAACCGTCCAGGTAGTGGACGGAGCCAATGACGTAATCGAAGGGCTGCGAGTTGAGCAGGGCTGCGATGTCGGCCTGGCGTCCCGGGAAGTAGTCCGCCTCAATGCCCAGCAGCACGTAGCCGGGGGCCAAGGTCTTCAGTGCTGTGACCTCCGCCACGTAGTCGCTGAGATCTTCGGGCTCCATGGCCAGGTGGGGATCCGGGTGCGGCAGCAGGGGGAGGTGGTCGGAGATCCCCACCGCTTCCAAGCCCGCTTCCTGTGCCGCCCGCACGATGTCGTCAGCCGTGCCCGTGGCGTGCCTGCAGCGGGCCACGTGCGTGTGGTAGTCCGTGTACCCAGCGGCTGCGAGCCCAGCGGCCATCAGAGATCCTCGCTGTCCAGGCAGATGGTGAACGGTCCGTCGTTGAGGAGGTGGACCTTCATGTGCGCCGCGAAACGGCCGCTCGCGGTGCCGACACCTCGCTGCTCCAGTGCCCGTCGAAACACCTCCACCAACTCCGCCGCCCGGACCGGCTCCCCGGCGGAAGAGAAAGAGGGTCGCCTGCCTTTGCGGCAGTCGGCAAAAAGAGTGAACTGGCTCACCACCAGAGCCTCCCCGCTCACGTCGAGGAGCGAGAGATTGGTCTTGCCCTCTGCATCATCGAACATCCTCAGCCCGACCGTCTTGTCCGCCAATCGTTCGGCCACCGCCACCCCGTCCTCTCTGCCCACGCCCACAAAGATGACGAGGCCGTGACCGATAGCTCCAACTTCCTCGCCGTCAACCTCCACCCGGGCGTGCGTCACGCGCTGCATCACCAACTTCACGCTTCAGCCCCTCCTGCTTGGCAATCACCGGATGCCGGCTGGTGTCCCCGCCAAACGCCGTCCGCACCCAAGCTGTCCAGCGCAACACGGCAATAGGTGTTCATGGCCCCGTCGCCGCCCGGGAAATGGACGTTCACGTAATTGCCGCTCAGCCCTTCCAGCAGTCCGTTCTCCGCCCGCCTCTGCAACACCAACACCTCGAGCACGCGGCCCTCCAAGGCGGCCAGGAAGCCCATCCGCTTCAGCCCGCCCAGACTGCGCAATTCCCGACTCCGGGCTTTGATGATCTCGGGCTGAACCTTCGACTCCAAGGCAGAGGCCGGGGTTCCCCGCCGGTCACTGTACGCGAAGACATGCACGTGGGTGAGGGGCAATCGGGCGACCAGCTCCAGAGTGCACCCGAAGTCATGATCCGTTTCCCCGGGGAAACCCACGATAACGTCCGCGCCGATGGCTGCCTCCGGGAACCTCCGGCGGATGGCGTTGACCCGCTCGGCGTATTGAGACGAGCTGTAGGGCCGGTTCATCATCCTCAATACGCGGTCCGACCCGCTCTGCAACGGAACGTGGAAGTGAGGAGCAATGCGGCAGCCGGCTTGGGCCACCACCTCCAGCACTCTGTCCGTGATCTCCATGGGCTCGGTGGAGCTCAGACGCAATCGCGGCCCTTTCGGATCCGCCACCAGGGCGGACAGCAGCTCAGCAAGACCACCCTCTCCGGTGTCGCGACCCCACTGGCCCAGATGGATGCCTGTCAGCACAACCTCACGATAGCCCTCCTGCCCCAGGACGCGAACCTGGCGCACCACCTCCGCAAGCGGCATGCTGCGGGCTGGGCCCCTTGCCCGAGGGATGATGCAGTAGCTGCAGCGCGAGTCACACCCTGTCTGCACCTTGAGGAAAGCACGGGTGTAGCCGGAGACGTGATGGATGAGATCGGTGCGGAAACAGGTGGAGGCACCATAGGGGGCAGCGCACACCGGAGCAGATGCAGATGACCGCATTCCCGATTCCGGCACGCGCTCATGGTACGGGGACGCCGGCGACGTGGGAGGGTCCCCCAGCAGCATGGAGAGGTGCTTCGGGAGGTCGAGCTTCTCTTTGTTCCCCAACACCAGGTCCACCCCCGCCACGGTGGCGGCGGCGTCCGGCGAGACCTGAGGGAAGCAACCGGTCAGGACCACCTTGCTGGACGGATCGCGGCGCTTGGCACGCCGCGCCTCATGCCTGCACTCCCGATCGCTCTTGCCGGTGACCGTGCAGCTGTTGATGACGCGCACGTCGGCGTGCTCAGACCATGGCACCACCGCGTAGCCGCAGGCGCGCACCCGCTCCTCCATCTGGGCGGTCTCACACTGATTCAGCTTGCAGCCCAGGGTGCGAAAGGCAATAGACAGCGCGTTGGTATGTGGAGAACTAGTGTCCTGCGTCATAAGTAGTTTGACAGTAGGCCAGGAAGATGCCATAGTGGGTTATGGCCGAGATGACCCCTGCCCTGGTTGTTGCCGATGAGGACCGCGTGACCCTCGAGGCATGGACACGC
>JAAYAL010000004.1 GCA_012719395.1 Gaiellales bacterium
CGGCCTTGACGCTCCAGAACACATTGACCGGGATACGCTCCCGCTCGCCGGTGGCCTTGCGCAACACGCGCGGCGCGCTGGGGATGGGATTGCCGCCGCCGAAGAGGCCGGCAGGCACCGCGTAGTCAGCGTGGCCCTGCCCGCATTCCACGCACTCGGCGTCCGCCGTGTACTCCACGCGGTAGTTGGCGCCCACGCC
The DNA here is from genome assembly GCA_012719395.1 of Gaiellales bacterium. Classification (GTDB taxonomy): domain Bacteria; phylum Actinomycetota; class Thermoleophilia; order RBG-16-64-13; family RBG-16-64-13; genus JAAYAL01. The sequence continues at coordinate 200 of JAAYAL010000004.1, forward strand.
ACCGCGGAACTTGCCGGCGCCCTCACGACCGCCGGTCAGCTCCAGCTGCCACACGGTGACCGGGGTCACGATCTCCATGATCTCCGGGTCGGGGCTGCGCAGCTGTCCCATGCAGTGCGTGGGTCCGCCCATGGCCCAGCCGTCATAGCCCAAGGTGCCGCCGGAGCCTTCGGCGCAGGTGGCGAAGTCGATGGTGGCGAAGGGGCGCTGGTTGTTGGGGTTCATGCCGGCGGAGATGTGCAGGCTCATCTTGCCGTGCGCCGCCGTGGCCCATTCCGGCTTGGTTTCCGCCAGGGCCAGCGTGATGGCCTCAAAGATGGTCTCGGTCATGGAGCAGGTGCACATGCTGCAGGCGGCCGGGAACTCCGGATCAACGAAGGTGCCCTTCTTGGTGATGAGCTTGATAGGCCGCAGGGCGCCGGCGTTGCGCTTGGTGTCGCCGGGCATGAAGTAGAGCACGGCCATGGTTGACACGGAGTAGGTGTTGCCCCAGGTGCTGTTCATGTAGGAGGGAACCTGCGGGTCAGTATCGGAGAGGTCGATCTCTATGTCGTCTTCCCCGACTGTCACCTTGGCTCTTACCGTCACCGGCACGCCGCGGTGCACCACGTCATCATCGATGGCCTTCTCGCCGTAGTACACACCGGGCTTGAGCTCGCTGATCTTGGCCCTCAACCCGCGCTCAGTGGCGTCCATGATCATGTCCAGCGAGTCCTGTACCGCATCCACGCCGTACTGGTCCAGCAGTGCCACCAGGGCACGCTCGCCGGTGACGCAGGCACCGATCTGGCAGTTGAGATCCGCCTCACCCAGCACGGGCAGCTTGGTGTTGGCTTTGATGAAGTCCCACAGGCTGCGGTTCTTTTTGCCGGCGATGTAGAGCTTGGCCGGCTTGAGCACCAAGCCGTCGTCCCAGCAACTGCTGGCCTCCGGGTTGTAGCCGCAGATGCCCTTGCCGCCGATGTCGGCGTGGTGGCCCTTGGCCATGGCCCAGAAGGCTATCTTGCCGTTGTAGAAGATGGGCTTGGCCACGTTGACGTCCGGCTGGTGGCTGTTGCGACCGAAGGCGTCATTGTGGATGAAGACGTCGCCTTCGTCGATCTCCCCCTCCCACGACTCGGCGATCTCCTTGATGGCCACGCTGCAGTTGCTGGCCAGCACCGGCAGCCAGTCGCGCTGGGCGATGAGGCGCAGGTCCTTGTCGAAGATGGCCGCAGCGATGTCGCGGGCTTCGGCGAAGATGGGGGACATGGAGGTCCGCATCATGGCGCCGGCCACGAGATCGACGATGGCGTTGAACCGACTGTCCAAGACGGCAGCCAGGATTGGGTCTACCTGCTTGACTTCGCACTCTTGGGTCATTGCGCCGCCCCCTTTAGAGGTCTCATTCGTGAGGTCTCGCATTCCGGTGCTCAAGCCTTCGCGGCCTGTTCTTCACGGCAGGTGTCCCAGCGCACGAGGCGGAAGCTCTCCTCCAGGGACATGCCGACGTGGTTCAGGACGTAGTTGCTGTAGCGGTCGCAGAAGAGTTGCCAGTGCGGTGGTACCACGATGGTCGTGGTCGGCTCCTCGATGATGGCCGGACCCACCAGTTTGTGGCCGCGTCCCATCTGGGGCCCGTCGTAGACGGCGGCGTCGAGCCACGTGCCGTCCCAGTAGATGTTGCGATGGCCCTTGATGCAACGGGAGACGTCCTCGTCCACAAAGCCGGTCTCGCGGAAGTCGGGCTTATCCACGGTGCCGACGGCCGAGAGGCGCAGCGACATCAGTTCCTGAGTGAAGCCGGGCAGCGAGTAGCCGAAGAGGGTATCGTGGCGCTTGTTGAAGGCGTCGTTCAACTCGGTCAGCATGCCGAAGGCAAAGCGGCTGCCGTTCTTCATGGGGACCGGCGTCGCGATCTCGTTGAACTGACCCTCGTAGCGGATGTCCGCCCAATAGTTCAACTGGATGCGATCGGCGGCTATCCCTTCGCGTTTCAGAACGTCCAAGGCTTCTTCCTTCATCTCTTCCATGCGGGCGTTGAAGCCGGGGACGTCAATGTTCTTGGGATCCAGGATCATGTGCAGCACGCGCACGAAGTCGTGCTTGATGTCGGAGATGAGCATGCCGGTGGCACAGAAAACCGAGGAGATCTTGGGTACCAGGATCATGGGGGCTTCCAGGTCATCGGCGATGGCGCAGGCGTGCACGGGGCCGGCGCCGCCGGCCGTCACCAGGAATGCCGAGCGCGGATCGTAGCCCTTGTTGATGGAGGTCACGCGCACGGCTTGGGCCATGTTGCTGTTGACGATCTTGTAGACGCCCCACGCGGCTTCCTCTTCGCTGAGGTTGAGCTTGTCTGTCACGTGGGTCTTGAGCGCCTCCCGCGAAAGCTCCGGATCGATCTTCATGGTCCCGCCCAGGAAGTAGTCCGGATCCAGGTAGCCCAGCAGTAGGTCGGCATCGGTTACAGCCGGTTCCGTGCCGCCGGTGGCGTAGCAGGCTGGGCCGGGGAAGGCACCGGCGCTCTTGGGGCCGACGCGGAACATGCCGTCGTGGTCCACATGGGCGATGGAACCGCCGCCGGCCCCCACCGTGTAGATGCCGATGGACGGTGCCGCCATGCGGAACATGGCCACGTCCAGCTCGGAGGAGATCTCCGGCTCACGCTCGCGGATGAGGCACACGTCAAAGGAGGTGCCGCCCATATCCATGGTGATGACGTTCTTGCAGTCGTGGATGTCGCCGAAGAACACGCCGGAGGTGGCGCCGCCGGCCGGGCCGGAGAGCAGTGTGTTCACGGCGAAGTCCATGGCCACCTGCGGCGACATCATGCCGCCGTTGGACTGCATGATGAGGAGAACGCCCTGGAAGCCGCTGGTCTCCAGCTTGCCCAGCAGGTTGTTGATGTAGCTACGCAGGATGGGGCCCACGGCGGCGTTGAACACCGTGGTGGAGCCGCGTTCGTAGATGCGCACCTGCGGCAGCACGTCGCTGGAGGTGGAGATGTACACGCCGGGGAGTTCCTGCTCCAGGATCTCTTTGGCCTTCTTTTCGTGATCAGGGCTGGCGAACGAATTCAGGAAGCACACGGCCACGGCCTGCACGCCGTCTTTCCGGAAGACACGGGCGGCGTCCAGCACATCGTCGATGCTGAGTGGGAGCAATTCCTTGCCGTCGAAGGCCACGCGTTCCTTCACGGGACGGCGCAGCTTGCGCTGCACGATGGGCTCCGGCGGGGCCTCTTTGGCGTCGTAGCAGCTGGGCTTGAGGCCGCGGCGGGTCTGCAACCAGTCCCGGTGGCCTTCGGTGGTGACCAGACCGGTCTTGGCCACATTGCCGGTCAGCACGGCATTGGTGGTGATGGTGGTGCCGTGGGCGATCAGAGATACCTGGGGCAGGAACTCGCTTAGCGGGATGCCCTTCCCGTCCGCCATCTGGGTGAGTCCGTTGAGGACGGCGATGGACGGATCTTGCGGGGTGGACGAGGCTTTGTAGACTTCGAAGCTTCCATCATCTGCCATGAGGAGGAAGTCGGTGAACGTTCCCCCTACGTCGATTCCGATCTTGTAAGCCATGCTTGTTCCCCCAAGAGTCATGTGACAGGTAAGCGGGCATGCAGCGGCACAAACAGGATCGATACTGTCTTGTTCAGGCTGCGGGGATCCAGGTGCCGCCGACGCGGCTAAGAGGAGTTGTCGGTAGCGGTCATTCGCCCCCCTTCGGTCGAACCCGAGGCCGGTCGTTCCCCTGACCGAGCCTGCTACTCCGAACTACTTGGATTCTAGGAAGGGCCTGGACGGTGGTCGATCACTCGTTCGGGTGATATGCAGAGGGTCGGGACGGCTCCGGGGGCACGGGGAGCGCCGCCGACGAGGTCAGGTCTGATAGAAGAGCCGGCTGAGCAGTTGGGCGCGGGAGGTCACGTTCATCTTGCAGAAGATGCGCTTGAGGTGGCTCTTGACCGTGTCCACGCTCACGGTGAGGTACTCGGCGATCTGTTTGTTCTCCAATCCCTGGGCCAGCAACTCCAGAACCCGGATCTCCTGTGTGGTGAGGAGATCGTGGAGGTGCTCGAAGTTGGGTTCTTGGTTGGGTTGGAACCAGAAGGTGAGCACCAGGTCGCTGTCTCGGGCCAGGCGTACGGAGCGAATGGTGAGATAGGCGGAGCGGTCCAAGCAGCGCCGAGGCAGTCGGATGCAGCGGGTGGCCGGTCTGGACGCGGTCAGTCGGTTCAGGTTGTGGACAAGCGCCTCCTTCACGGCCGAGGCCAGGGCGGGGCTGGCCTCGCACTCCTGGAGGACGCGGCGGGCGGCTAGGTTGAGGAACTGGATGCTGCCGAAACTATCGGTGAGCATGACACCGGTGTCCATGGCCCCCAGCACACCGTCGGTGGTGCTCCTGTGCTCGCGCAACTCATTCAACTCACAGGCGTGCGAGACGGCGATGGACACGTGTTGGGCGATGCGATCGATGGTGGAGATCTCGTCGTCGTCAAATGGTGGGTCCTGCGGGGAGCGTCCGAAGTTGAGTGTGCCCACCAATCCCTTCTCTGAGTTGACGATGGGCGCCTCCATAATCGCCTCCAGGGAGCCCACGGAGAGAACCCGGTGGAAGGGATGGCCTTCCCAGGAGGTCTCGGGCAGCACCAGACGGCTGCTCGTGGTCTCCAGGCGGCGGGCAACGTTGGAGAAGACCGGGTCACACTGGCGGCCGCGCGCTTCGTAGGCGCTGAGGAAGCGGGGATCTGCGCCCTGCGCCACCATCTTGATCGGGCGCGAGGTGCTGGGGTCCAGTAGGTAGATGGCAATAGCCGGTGCCGGAATCAATCCTCCCACCAGCCCCACGTAGCTGCACAGCAGCTTGTCAAGATCCAGGTTCTTGTGCAGCAGGGCGAGAAAGGAGATGAGGTCAAGGTGTTCCGGCGCGGCCGGGTAGGAGCCTTGCCTCGCCGGCTCCGACTCCACCACCAGGGGCTGGGGTGGCCCCCAGGCAATGGCCTCAGACGGGGATGCTGCTCCGGAATCGCGAGGCCGGGGGACGCTCGGCCCGGAGCCGTTTTGCCCGGGAGCGCGTGAGGCAGACTCGGCACACACTGCGCTCTCCACCGAGCCCCAGCCTGCCCGCGGCATCACATACCGCGTCCCGCTCTGCCATGACCATGACAGCATACTGCTCCCCGGATGCAGTGGCTCATCCCCCATTTAAGCCTGTGCTTTCCTAACTATAGCACCGGAAAGCGTTTCTACCGTGTCACCCAAAAGGGTGAATTGCGCACCCGGGCCACCGGTGGCCCGGGTCGGGAGCGTCCACCGTGTTGCAGTGGCACCGGCAGCGGAATATGCTGGCGGTGTTTCGTGCGGAGTGGCCGGCTTCCGGGGAGGGAGCGAGATGGCACCACGCGAGGACAAGGCATTCGAACGTGCGCTCCCTATGGGCCACGTCGCCGGGACCGCGCGGCGTGCTCCGTCCACACGGGCCGGCGACGGCATCAGCCTCTCCGCGGCCACGCTGGATGAGCTCCTGGCGGCGGCGGAAGCAGCGACAGGGTCTGCCGCGGAACCCCGGGCCGGCACCTCGTTCAGCAGCGCCTATGCCCTGGGGGAGGGCTGGCGGTTGTTCACCGCTGTGCTTCCGGACGAGTTGGGCGTCCCGCAGGCACGCGGCGTGGTTCTGCCGCGCTGGACGCGGGAGATGCTGGACGGTCGGGAGGACTTGGTGCCGGGCGGCACCTTCTATCGCGATCATCAGTACCTCCTCTACCGCTGCGCGCTGGCCTATCTGCGCGATGTCCCGCTGGCGCTGCACGGCCACACCGGCCTGGGCAAGACGGAGGCGGTCCGCTGTTTCGCCGCCCTCCTGGGGGCGCCGCTGTATCGCATGAACCTGCACGGCCTCTCCACCACCGACGACGTGGTGGGGAAACTGCTGCCCGTGGGGCACGGCAAGGTCGACTTCCAGGATGGGCTGGTGACCACCGCCGTCCGGCACGGCGGCATACTGCTCCTGGAGGAGATGAATGCCACCGGCCAGGAGGTGTGGTTCGCGCTGCACGGCCTGCTCGATGGCAGCCGCGCGCTGGTGCTGGTGGAGAAGGACAACGAGGTGGTGCGGCAGCACCCGGACTGCCGTCTCTTCTCCACCTTCAACCCGGCCGAATACTCGTCGCTCTATCCGGGGACCAAGGAGCTCTCGGCAGCCTACCTGCGCCGCTGGGTGTCGGTGCGGGTGGAGTTCCCAGACACGGATGCCGAGCGACGCATCCTTTTGGAGCGGTTCCCGGACTATCGAGCAGAACCTCTCAGGACTACGCTGGAGACCATGCTGGACGTGAGCCGCATGGCTCGTCGTCTGCTGCTGGATCGCGCCCGGGCCTTCGACTTCGTGCTCAGCACGGGCCTCTTGGTCACCTGGGCTCAGTTTTCGCGGGACGTGGGGCCGGTGGAAGGCGCCCGGATGGCCTTCTACGACATCCTGGACCGTCGCACCAAGTCCATTTTCCGCGACCAGATCTTCGCCTACGTGACCGACTGGGACACCGAGTCTCTCGACTGAAGTCCCAGCTGGGGTCCCCGATGTCACCCGCCCCACTCGGTATAGACGGCAACGGCCGTGAACCGCTGCGGCTCGAAGAGCAACAGGCCCGGGTCCTGGTGGAACGGATGTCGGAGCTGACACAGTCCGCGCGAACCTTCGGGTCCGCCGTGGCCGGGCTGGACGTGCACGTGGCCTGGTCGTTGGGAGCGGAGGGACGGGCCGTCTTCTGGAGCGAGGGCGAGCACGGCGTGCGGTCGGTGAGCATTCGGCTTGACCTGACCAAGGCCATAGGGCTCCTGGATTCCGCGAGGGTCAACCGGGAGGGGCCCTATGTTGACGCCTTCCTTGCCGGGTTCCTCCACGAGCTGGGTCACGTCCTCTATGGACGGCCGCCGCAGGCAGACGAAGGCACGGGTGACGCGGAGGCCGACGGCGCGGTGTGCGACGGGCCCGCCGGCGAGGCCGACGCCATATGCCGCCGCTCCGATTTCCCAGAACTCCTGGCCTCGGTGGTGGAGACACTGGAGGATGCGCGCGTGGAGCGGCGGCTGCAACAGGAGTTTCGCGGCGCCCGACGGCAATTGGAGGGTCACGCGCATCGCGTGGCGTCCATTGCCGGCTCGCAAGGGGGATCGCGGCTCAACCGGCTGGTGGCCGTGCTGTTCCTGCAGCTGTGGGGCATGGAGGATCGGGTTCCGGAAAACCGGTTGCCCGCCGACCTGCTGCGGACGGCGCGGGAGGTGCGGGCATCACTTCTGGGAGCCGCCGGGACGCCCGAGGAGTTGGAGGCCTGGGTGCGGTCCATCCTGGTGCCACGGCTTTCGCCCTTCCTGCCGCCCCTGCTGGAGGACGACGGGCGGTCGGTGCCGCAGAAGCGGCGGAGGGGGGCGGATGCGGGGGCGGAAGATGACGAGGGGGAGGAGAGCAGCGAGGAGCAGGAACGGCCGGCGGTGGAGATGCGCAGGTTGCTGCAGCTGCCGGAGATGGTGTCCGACCGCAGGCACCTGCAGACGAAGGGGGTGGTTTCCCAGAAGGACGAAGATCTCACCGAGAAGCTGCTCATCATGTACCCACACCATGATGGCGGCCTGGTAGTCCTGGATGAGATAGGGGTTGCCCGGGCGTGCGATCTGACACCTGACGAGCGTGCCCTGCGCGTGTGGGATGACGTGGTTCGGCGCTATGGCCCCATGGCGGTGGAGGGATTCGCCGTGCAGGCCTCGGCGCTGCGGCGGGCATTCCAGGTGAACTACGAGCGCCGTCTCAGCGGGCGTTACCGCTCGGGGAAGCGGGTGGGCATGGCGAACGCCCGGCGCTTCATCGTGCTGCAGGATCTGCGACTGTTCCAACGTCTCGATGTGCCAAACCGCCTCTCCTACTACTTCCACCTGCTGGTGGACGTGTCACCCTCCATGCTCCGCGACGACAATGTGCAGAAGGCGCTGTCCTGCTCCTACGGCTTCGCCGAGACCCTGGTTCGACTGCATGTGCCTGTCGATGTCACCCTGTACTCGTCGGCGGTCACGCAACTTTTCGATCATGCGCATGACTGCCTGGAGCCGTTCTTCGGACCGCCCAGCGGCTACCTCAGTTCCGGCACCCATGAGGTGGAAGCCATCGCCTTCGCTCGCGAGAAGGCCATGGCGGTCTCCGAACGGAGGAAGCTCATCGTGGTGATTACGGACGGCCAGCCCAACGGCGCGGCACTGGCGCGGGCCGGGGCCGAGGACATGGCGGCGTACTACCGGGAGACGCTCACGCCCTGGCTGGCAGCGGCCGGCGTGGAGCTGCTCTGCATCGCCATTGGGGAGCCCCCGCGCTATCACCCGCATGTGGTGTCCGTGGCCGGCGGCTGGGACACATTGGGGGTGCTTTCGCAGTTGCTCGACGAGGTGATCCGGGAAGGAGATGCGGATCACCGGACGTTCTGGAGCTGAGCGGGAGACCACACCGCCGCTCGGCCGTACGGGGGGCTTGCCGTCCTTCACCCTTTCGGGTGATGTACTGGACTTGCTTCCTGGTCTATACCAAGTCCATGTGGGGGGATGTGTCCGTGTGATCACGCCGGCGGGAGCCGGCCTGGGGAGGTGATCGCCGCCGGAAACCGACGCTTGTCCAGGGGGGAACAGCGGCCAGGCTCATAGTCCGCCGCCGGGGAGCTGATCGGGCCCGCTCGTCGCCTGTCTCCTTCTCTCATGTGTCTGCATCGAGAGTCACGGAGGAGAGGTGATAAATGCTCTACCGAGCGCTGCCGGAATTCGACTTCGTCGAGCCGGCCAGTTTGGAGGAAGCCGGCGAGGCACTCGCGTCCTCGCCGAACGCCGCCGTCATGGCGGGAGGGATATCGCTGCTGGATGCCATGAAGAGGGGCATGGCCCAGCCGCCCACCACTATTGTCAGCCTGAAGCGCATTCCCGGGCTGCGCTACATCGAGGGAAGCCGTGCGGGGGGAATGCGCATCGGCCCCCTGACCACCATTCGCGATGCGGAGCTTTCCGAGACGGTCAAGAACGAGTACCCGCTCCTGCATGACGCGCTCAGCAACATCCATTCCGTCCAAGTGAAGACCATGGGCACGGTCCTGGGAAACGTCTGTGTGGGAACTCCGGCGTCCGATATACTCACCGCGCTCGTAGCCCTCGACGCCGATCTCAGGCTGGCAGGGAGGGACGGCGACGCGCTGCTGCCGGCTGCCTCGCTGTGCCAGGCGGCCAAGCGCACCTGCCTGGCCCCCACCGATATCGTGGAAGCCATTGAGATTCCGGCCCTGCCGGAACGATGCTGCAGCGCCTACTGCAACCTGACTCGCACGCTTCCCGACATATCGAAGCTCACAGTGGCGGTCAACCTGTTCATGGACGGCGCCGGCTGCAGGGATGCCCGCATCGCCATCGGCGCAGCGGCTCCGGTGATCTACCGGGCAAGAGCTGCAGAGGACGCGCTCAAGGGGGTGGCGCTCAGCGCGGAGAGCATCGCCGCCTCGGCCGAGGCGGCCTACAACGATCCCATGACCAAGCCCATCACGGACATGCGTTCCACCGGCGAGTACCGCAAGGAGATGGTCCGTGTCCTCGTCCGCCGCGCGCTGGAAGCGGCGGCCGCCAAAGCTGCGAAGGCCTGAGGGGGTGGCGATGAAGAGCATGCCTGCGACCTTCTATGTGAACGGAGTGCGGCGCGACCTGCTGGTGGACCCCAACGCGCTCCTCTTCGAGATCCTTAGTGACGACCTTGGCCACTCCGGCGTGCACAGGAACTGCGACCGGGGAGACTGCGGCATCTGCACCGTCCTGGTGGATGGGGAGCCGGTTCTCTCCTGCCTGATGCTGGCCGTGGAGGCCCGCGAGCGGCAGATAACCACCATTGAAGGGTTGGCCAAGGGAGCCGAGCTGCATCCGCTGCAGAAGGAGTTCGTGGAGAAGGGGGCGGTGCAGTGTGGCTACTGCACGCCGGCCATGATCCTGACCGCGAAGGCGCTCCTGGACCACAACCCCCGTCCCACCAAAGAGGAAGTGAAGAACGGCCTGTCGGGAACGCTGTGCCGTTGCACGGGCTACGTCAAGATCGTGGAAGCTGTGCTGGCTGCGGCCGAGGGAGGTAAGTGAGATGCTCGATCCCCTGAGTGTCGTCGGCCAGAGGAAGCCACTGGCGGAAGCCTACGACAAGGCCACGGGTCGCGCCGACTATTGCTCCACCCTGCGCCTGCCCGGCATGCTGGTGGGCAAGGCCCTGCGCAGCCCGCACGCTCACGCCAAGGTCCTCAAAGTGGACTACTCGAAGGCTGAAGCGTTGCCGGGCGTGGTGGCGGTGGTCAGCGGCCAGGATGTGAAGCCCAAGCTCTATACCTGGAACGTGATGACCTATCAGCTTCCGGGTGGCGAGATTCAGGACATGACCCTGTTCGGAGATCGCGTGCGCCAAGTGGGAGATGCGGTGGCGGCGGTGGCGGCCGTGGATGAGCCCACCGCCCGCAAGGCGCTGTCTCTCATTGATGTGGAGTACGAAGTGCTCCCCGCTGTGTTCACCATTGACGACTCCATGGCCGAGGGGGCACCCACCTTGCACGACTTCGCGCCGGGCAACACGCCGGTCCCCGGAGTGCCGGCCTTTGGCTACGGTGACGCGGCCAAGGCCTTCGAGGAATCGTACAGCGTGGTGGAGGGCTGGTGGGGCACCTCCAAGCAGGTGCAGTGCGGCATGGAGAACGCGGTGTGCATTGCGGACTACCAGCACGGCCGCCTCACGGTGTGGAGCCAGACGCAACTGCCGCACATGGCCAAACGCATGCTGGCTCATGTGATGGATCTGCCGGAAGCCGCAGTGCGGGTGATTCAGCCATACGCGGGCGCCGGTTTCGGGGCGGGCACCGATATGCACGGCGAACCCATCGCCGCGGCGCTGGCCATGAAGGCCGGACGGCCCGTGCAGGTGTGGTACACGCGCGACGAGGACTTCAACAACCGGGTGACGCGAGAGCATCTGGCCAAGGTGTACATGAAAGTGGGCCTCGCTAAGGACGGGAGCCCCAAGGGCCTGGAAGCCCACTACATGGGGGACGCCGGCTCCTACATGTGCAAGACCGCCTCGGGTGCCGGCGTGGCCCTCGCCTCCAACATCACGGAGTACGAATGGGAGGCGATGGATCAGAAGATCTCCGCTACCTACACCAACCACATCGGCGGCGGCGCCATGCGTGGCTTTGGCGCGCCGCAGTCGTCCTTCGTGCGCGAGACCATCTTGGACGAGGCCATTGCCAAGCTGGGCCTGGACCCGGTGGAATGGCGCATCAAGCACCACCGCAAAGTGGGTGGGCTGGGCTGGTTCC
>JAAYAL010000034.1 GCA_012719395.1 Gaiellales bacterium
AACGGGGGATGCTCTGATCGGGGCGGAAGGTGCCATCCTCGTAGCCACTAGAGATCCCCGCCAGCTGGGCCAGGGTCACGCCGTAGCCGGAGAGCGCGTCGTGGGGGAGGTCGGACCAGGAGGGAGCGGCGGTGATTGTGATCCCCACCACATTCTCAATCACGACGTCCCCCCGCGTCAGACCGGGGCAGTATATGCGTAGCGGCTGCACGCTCCCTTCAACACGGCGGCCGTTTTCGAATGCGTCATAGGCCACGAAGCACTTGCCCTGCTCTTCAGGGCCAATCGTGCGACCACCGGCAACCATTCCCCTGCCATCGTCCACCTGAACACTGATACCTCGGTCGGCGGCGAAGCCGAATCCCATCTTTGACAGCACTGCGCTGAGCGGGACGCCGGCCACACTGTGCGTGAAGTGGGTATCGCCTTCTGACCAGAAATAGGATGTGTGATAGATGCCCAAGAGGGCCACGTCCGACAGACTGATGGTCCTGCTCGTGCTTCCCTCGGTGACTGTCAAGGCGGGCACGTCCGAGCCCACTCGGATCTTGCATGTGTCCTTGACAAAGCCGCAGTGGTTGGCTTCCGTGGCTTGTGTCTGCCCATAGACGAACAGGGGGTTCTGCTCAGCCACGGCGCTGATTGTGGTGGGAAGCACCACGCTGGGGTCAGGATGCAGCGAGGTCCTCACGTCGGCACCGTAGAAGACCAGCATTGGTCCTACGGCGGCGCCCACGGTTCCGTCCGGCGCGATATAGGTGCGGCCGGTTCTCACACCGAAGGCATCGTTGACAAGCTGCGCGTATGCGTGCTCACCGGCCACGGCCTCCACGACCATAGGACCGCCGGCCACGTCCACCCCCAACGCAGACAGAGCCACGCCCAGATCAATGCCCTCCACCAGGCTGTACGTGTACTCCGGGGTGCCGTGGTTGTGGTAAGAGGAGCAAAGGGTGGGCTTCGCGGTCCACGAGTTGCCCAGCCCCAACCCGTCCACGCTGCGCGTGGCTTTGATGAAATCCACCTGCGCCTGATCCAGGTACACGAAACTGCCCAGCAGGCCGTTCCCGTTGCATATCCCGGCCCCGCCGATCACCAGCCCGGTCGCCGCCGGCGATATGTCGCCCAAGCCCAAGCCGTTGTTGCGCGCCAAGTCCACGTCCCCCAGCGGGACTGCCGAGCCGTCCGCCCGGGTTATCTGCAGCGAGGTGATTCGTTCCATGTAGACCGCCTCGCCGGCGGCTCCCCCGGCCTGATCCTCGCCCCCGCTCCGAGCCACGCGCAGGTATGAGGCAGCGTACGCGACGGAGGATGCGGAGTCGTCGCCACTGAGCCTTGCCTCAGATGTGTTGTTCACTCTCGTCGCCAGCATATAGTGATTGCACGCGTCATCCTTGGCCTCACCCACAGAAAACGCTTCGTACTCAGTGCCATCGCCGGCGATAGCCGTGATCCGGTAATCGTCCTCTAGCGTTATGTGCAATGTCTCCTCAATATCCAACAGCACATCAGCAAACCTGATGCCCCGACACCTATCTTCAGTATTCGCGTGTGCGTATACCTGGGTTTGCTCTCCGCCGGCAAACTTGCAGCCCACAAGTCCGGTCATATCTCCCCAGGTGTAGGGCAATACCGTGCCCCCGACGCTGACATTCAGCACCACGGCATCATGCGTCGGATCGGCAGCCGGTACATGCATGGACTTGGCCAACGCGGAAGGCGCTTGTCCGAGGACCATCGCCAGCATCACAACCAGAATGGTGGCGTTGCCGGCGCGCACTGCCAACGCGGCAAACCGTCGACCCACGCTGCTGCCCACTTCGCCCACGCCAAGCTCCTTCATTCGTCCGCCTACCCGGCGTTGTTCTCCGCCCGCCGGCATATCCGCCGCGCCGCAAGACTGGTACAGGCGAACCGCCGGGAACCCATTATACTTTGTCTCGTATCACGCTGGGGGGTCCAAACTCTGCGAGCCTTCGCAGGCTGCTCCGTTTGCAGACCGAACTCCGCTCGGCTGCCCTCCGGCGTTTCCAGGGGACAGCCGGTACTTCCACCCAATGGCCGCCGAGCTCGAAAGACCCGGGGAAGCGAACGGAATAGGTGGAGCCGACGAAGAGGATGGGAGCGCCGAAGGGCAGGTTGATTTTGCCATCGAGGTGAGTTTCGGCGCCGCCGACGGAGTACTGCCAGACTACTGCCGGATCGTCCCAACAAGGCTCTGGCACTCACTTCGCCATGGTTGGCCCGCTGGCCTCATGCTTGGGCTCGCCTTCGCGGCCTTCAAAAGAGGCAAGAACATCCTCGGGCAGGGGGGCATCAAAGTCAGGCGCGACGTCTATGCGGTCCTCGAGAACGCCGAACGTAATCCTACGAGGAACGGAACTGAACTGACGCATCAGGGTGCAACTGCGCCGTGTCGGCACGTCGCCAGACTGCTGCTCGGTTCCGCCCAGCTTTGCCAGTCGTAGCGCGCGTTCGCGGGCCACGAGCGCCTCCAGGCCGAGCCTCACCAGAGTTGCTACATCCTCGACACCTGTCAACTCGGTGGCCTGTCGATACAGGTCATCATCAGTACCTATGATCGTTCTCACCTGGAGTGCCCCTTCAGCCGGGACTTCGCACTCGCTCGCTACACGTCAAGCGACCCGATGAAGTCGAGGTCAAGAGCCTGCCGGAGTTGCACTTGGCATGCCTCAGATACGAGGGCAGCTACGCTGGCAACACCGAACTGTTCGGCAGACTCATCGGGCAGCTGTTCGCGTGGGCCGGCCCGCGAGGCCTGATCCGCGGGGACACGGCCGTGATGAGCCTGTATGAAGCGAATCAAGAGGGTGAGGCGGAGCCAAGATTCGCACGTGGTGGACATCTGCGTGCCGGTGCGGGCGAAGGACTGAGTGGAGGCGAGCAAGCGGAAGCGACGGTACGTCACGTGGAGGACCGCCTCGAGTGCGGGAAGACATCCCTCAGATCGACCGGCGCCTCGGAGAGGCACGGACCCAACTATCATATCTTCGGTCCTTGGTGATTGATCGACAGTGAGCAATACGCCTTGGAAGTCCCGTCGTCATCAGGGGCGCCGGGATTCTGAGCCTCATGGCCGGCCCGAGGACCCCTGGTCCCGCCAAGCAGCCGGACGCGCAGACCTTGACCCTCCAGCCGGTGCGCCACTTCTGCATCCGCCGTCCACAACTCCGCCCCCAGCCGGTCCGCCAGCGCCAGATAGTGGGCATCGTAAGTGGCACTCAGCCGAAAGTGGCCCGCCAATCGAAGCGCCGCCAGGTGAAGCGAGGAATCGGATTCCAGTACGATGGGCAACTCCAGCAGAGCGTCAAGCACGATTTCGGCCGAGGCGGCGCTCAGATACCCGGCGCGGGCATAGCGGTGAAGAACGTTGGCCGCCTCGTAGCCCAGGAGGCTGGGGGCCGTGAAGTCTGTGCCGTCCGCCAAGGCAGCTTCCCACCACTCCCAGGCCTCCACGTCATCCGGGCCCAGGAACATGCGGAGCACGAAGCTGGCGTCAACGCAGACCGTTGAGGTGCTCATCCCGTTCCTCCCGCCCGGTTCGAATCATCTCCTCGGCGGAATGGACCGGGGGGACCGCGGCCTCGGCACGCACAAGCCTCCTGGCACGCAAGGCCTTCTCACGCCAGGCGCCGGGCTGACTCCTGGCGAGCAACCGCTCGTACTCGGCGGGGCCCATCACCACCGCCTGCAGCCTCCCCCCCTTCTCAACCAGGACCGTCTCCCCCTTCTCCCCCACCCTGCGCAGGATCTCCCCGAAATGGACCCGCGCCTCTGTGGCGGTGACAACGCTGGCCATCTCGCGCCCTCGCTTCCATCGGTTGATCGTTCGATTGATATTCTACACCAGACAGCGACGCCCTGGCGGTAGGCGACAGCCAACCACGCATGGCCTCCCGCGTGGTGACCGTGGTCCTCCCTGCCTCCTCCACGAACTCCCATTCGTCGACGCCCCAGAGCCCGGTGCGCCGCCCCGCTCAGGCCGGCTTCCGGGGTCTATCGACTTCGGTCACGCTGACGGTCCAGGTGAAGCCACCCAGCCCGGCCTCGAAGGTGGTCCCCCTCCCCGGAGCCCCCTGCGGTGGCCGCACATGCGACGCCGCCTGCCACTCGGGCCAGGCCTTCCCGTGCGTGAGAATGTCCCACAGCCTCTCCGCCGGCGCATCCACATCCGCGCTGAACTGAACGTCCAAGCTTCCCCCTGTTCGCACGCGCCTGCCGATATCGTCACCAGCGCGAATCAGGGCAGGCTGACGGACAGGGAGTCGGAGCCGAGATCGAGGTCGGAGCGCGCCCCGAAGACGAGCTTGCCCTCCGCATCCGCCACATTCACCCGCACCACCGCTATGCCGGCCTGCTTCTCGGCATTCAGGGAGCGAACCGTGGCCAGCACTTCGTTCACGTAAGCCTCACCCCGCTCGCCATCCGCCTCCGCTGCTTCCACCCATATGGTGACACGGCGACTCTCCAGGAAAGTGCTGGAGACCTCCAGCAGACGGAGTGACCAGCCCGAGTAGGCTTCGGCGCCGGGGGGCGCGGCGGCCACCACGGCCCGCACGGCATCGTTGTCCGGTGTGGCCGGGGGTTCCGGCCACAGCTTGGCGGCTGCTTCCTCCAGGTCCATGCCGGGATTCAGGTACTGGGGTTCGCCGCCGGGATGGCTCTGGTACTGAGCACGCGCGGAATCGATGGCCAGACCGCGTGCCCGGGCAGAGAGCACGGCCCGCAGCAGGACGTCCTCCACGAAGGGGTCGTTGTCGACCCCGTCCAGGACGAAGGTCACCGCGAGAGGATCGACGGCGTCGATGTACGTGTGCCGCACCCACCAACCCAATCCGCTCTCACCGCAGACGCCAGCGCGGCAATCTACGGGAGGCGCGAGGGAGAGAGTGTCTTCCTACCGATAGACGCTGCTTCGATGACCCACCTTGACTACGTACACCACCAGCCGGTCGTCTTCGATCCCGTAAACGATCCGATAGACACCTTGCCGCACGCGGTATTGTTCCCGGCCGGTCAGCTTCTCGCAGCCGGGGGGACGGGGATCCTCACTCAAGGCCTCAATCCGTGCGACGATCAGTCGTCGCAGTTTCTTCTCGGCAACCGCTTCGATCTCCCGGACAGCAGAGGGCTTGATGAAGACTCTATATCTTCCCATCCGCCCTCAGAGCCTTCACCACGCTCTCAAACGGAAGGTCAGGCTCCGACGCTCGCTCTTCAAACGCTAGGAGATCCTCGGCATCCTCGGCCAATGCTAGCTTCACCGCATCGCCGATCAGATCGGAGATAGAGCGGTCGGTTTCCGCAGCTTTGATCCTGAGCGCTCGATGCAGCGCCGGATCCAAGTAGATCGTGCTTCTTCTCAGTTCTTGGGTCATGGTCCCAGTATGCATCTTTGACGTCTTGATGTCAAGACGCTCTGATGTCATCGCCGGGACACAGACGTTGCAGACGGTCGGATCTCTTATGGAAGGCCCCTCTCCCATTTGCCGACCCCTGTCGTCTCCGTGACCCGGAGGGCGCTCCTGCCGTCGTGAGAGAAACACGGGGTCCCGGAACCGCTACGGAGGAGTGCGGCGACCGGCTCGCCCCCAGTGAGGTCCAAGAGGACTTGCCGACCCGGCGTGGCCTGATCCTCCACCACGTGGATGAGCTTGGTTGCATACGCTTCCGGTCCCGTGGCTGCAACACGGACAGGTGCCTCTGGGGAGCGCCAGAACTCAGCCCCGCCCAGGGGGGAGAGGACACGCAGGCCAGGCGGAGCCACACGCGCTCGACCTCAACCTCCCCATCGTCGCCATGCGGAGCCGTGGATACCAAGGACCCCTCGAGAAGTATGTAATCGCCTCCCGCCAGGAACCGCGCCGGCCTCAGGAATTCGACCCCCTTGATGCTCCAGACCGGTTCCGCCCTGCCCACGCGGCACAACTGCAGCACGCCGTGTTGGCTCGCCGTGGCGCCCTCAAGCATCGACACGAGAAGGGACGAGCCGTCAGGACTCAGGTCGATCAGGGCGGTATACGGCAGATCGATAGTCTGCAGCAATGCCGAATCGCGGAAGATGTGCACGCTCCCCGGGGGGTGGGGTGGCACATCGATCACAAAGGGGCGTTAGGAGACGGCGACAGTGGACAGGCGATCGTCCGCCGCCCGCGAGTAGACCTCCTGGTTGGCGGGCAGGTCCCATTGCCACAACGAGTGCCCCTGGTTGTCCAGCACTTCGATGGACGCATGATCGATGTGGCCGGCTCGTTGCAGCGTGCTCCTGTGCGGATTCCAGATGAAGAGCGATTCAGACCCATCCGCCGACAGTGCCGTCCGCTCCGCCCCGTGCCGCGCGTACTCCTCGGTTTCGCGAACCACGGTGGTCTCCGGGACACCACCGATCTCCTCAAGCATGAGAAAACGGAAGGGGACCGTATCCGCCCTTCCGTCGCCGTGTGGAACGGCGTTTCTCCCCAGTCGCCCACTTGATAGGCAACCAGAGCGGCCACGTCTCCACCGTCCGTGAACACCACCCGGTACGGCTTGGGGGATGCGGTTTGGCCACCTGTCTGTACCCAGGGATTGTGAGCAATCCCGCTCGAGACTCCATCAGGGAATGGCTGCCCGTCGTCCGCCACCGCCCAGCCCTCCGGCAGCCTCGGCGGCAGGATGATGGTTTGGTCGCTCGGCAGCCGTCCGGCCAGCCATTGCGACGTTTCGGCCAGCGACATCCCTTTGCGCCACGGCCCCTGCTCTCCCCCGTCCGCCGCGGAACCGCCGCCCGCTTCGGCTGCATCGGCGGCGGCCCTGACCATATCGATGTCCACCCTCTCCTCGGCGCCTCCCGCGGCCTCCGCCGACCTGCGGAACCCGCCGTCCGCCACCTGCACAAACGCGCCCGCCGCTCCCTGCTGCAGCCAGTAGCCGATGGGCTGGTAGGTGCCACCGTAACGCACGTCATCCTGCCTGAGGAACAGCAGAACCTGATCCCCAACACCTATTTCGGGCTCCGGCCCATCAGGCACCATGGTCACCGCCTCGTCGCCTGGAACCGTCCCCCCCTCGCAGTGGACCGTCAGCAGGTCGCCCACCGGCGCGAACCCCACCACGGCAGCCATGGACTGGACGATCCAACTACGGTAGATGATGCAGGCGTCGCCCGGCGTCTCCGGCGTCCACCGATCGGCATTGGGGCCGTTCCAGCGGCCGGGAAGCTCCGCGAGCACCCTGCCGTACACCACGAGGTCGCAGGCTGCAACCATGTCCTCGAGGTTCAGGGATTCGGGCTCCGGCGAGGGGAGCAGCGTGGTGTGCACGGTGACGCCCGTGGCGACGGAGGTGGCTGCTGTAGTGCTGGAGGTGGATAGGGGTGGCGACTGGGCCGCGGTGGTAGAGGTGGACGCCGACGGGCCGGCGGTGCAACCCGCGAGGAGGAGCGTCAGCCCCAGCAGCAGCGGCGTGAAGCGAGTGGCGAATGGGGTCATGCTTGCCTCCTTGTCAGCCCGAAGCTCCCCCCGCCTCCTGCCTCACCCGCACGAGCCTCTCCGCCGCCCCTCGCAGCCCCCGAGCCTTGACGCGCGGCCAGTCGGCCGCCGCCGCGCCATCGGGCTGGTGGCGGGTGATCTGCGCGGAATCGGGATCATCTGGCGATTCCATCCAAACCGTGAACACGCTGCCGTCCTTCAGCTTGAGCAGGACCGTGATCGCCGGTGGAATCTGCTGGCCTTCCGGCTCGTCGGCCCTCCCGGCCCGGTCCACCAGGTCCACAAGCGATGCCACCTCCTCCTCCACCGGCTGCCATTGCGCCACGTCGGCAAGGAAGTACTCGTCCTCCATCACATCCCAGCCCGCCACCTCCTGGATGTCCAGGTGCCAGGGACGGGGAGTGGGGAGCGGTTGACGGTCGACCAGGCGCGGCCCAAACGCCACGGCCACAGCCACCAGCACCAGGGCGGCGGCAAGAGCGGGGGTCAGCCTGCGCCTCATGGCCAGCCTCACCCTCGTGCGCGGATTCTGCATCAACCTCCTCCTTCCCTCCGCCATCGTCAGTCCCCGAGTACGTGCCCCTGCGCCCCCCAGTTCGGCGAGCAGCGCGGCGTAGTCCACTTCAGCATATGAGACATCGCCGGCCAGGGCCAGCGCGGTCAGGGCGCCGCAGGCCGCCCCGGCGTTGGCTCGCACCGGCTCCATGCGCAGGGCGGAGTTGTAGGCCTTGTAGTCCACGGAGTAGGCGGTGGACACCAAGAGGTAAGGGTGACCTTTGGGCTTCACCGCCTCCAGCGGGAGCAGCACGGTGGCGCCCCGCTCCGGTTGCTTTGTGCCGCTGCGCGGGTCGTGCCGGTCGAAGGAGGCGTAGCTGCCGCGGGCTATGGGTTCCTCCACCCTCCGCTCCACCTCCTCCAGCGTGAAGACCCGATCGCCCCGCACCATGATCTCCCCCCTCACGTAGGGCCAGTCGGTGAGGCGTGCCACGCCCAGGCCGGGGGAGGCTTCCTGGAGTTGGGCCGCTTGACGAAGCGCCCGCTGCTGCAGGAGCGACAGCAGGATGGGGCGACGCTCGGGTTCCATGTACCAGCTGAACGCCAGCGTGGCATCGAGGCAATCGCTCCAAGCCTCGTTGAGTTCCCGCTTGTTGCCGGGGAGTGCGTGGCGCATGGACCAGCTGCCCGGAAAGGCGGCGGCGATGTTGCCGGGAACGCCGGTGGGAAGTTCGGGTTGGGGCGGAGGATCGAGCCAGCGTTCATGCTCGCTCACCGCAGGCGCCGTGCCCTCGGCGCCCACGCTCAAGGTCAACAGCAAGGTGAGCGATTGAGGCGAGGTGGTGTAGAGATTGGTGTGGGCGGGGCCTCGGGCCGGCGGCCCCGCGCGTCGTTGTAGCGAAGCGGGCTGCGGCCGATGGTGTAGTCGCAGCCCAGAACGCGGGCCAGGTCCGCTTCGGGGGGAGGCGTCGATGAAGTAATGGGTCTCCAGGCGAATCCGCCGGCCGGTCTCGTCCTCGAGGATGAGGTGGCGGTCGCCCTCGGTGTCCGAGGCGCTGCAGAGCACACCCCACAAGCGCACCAGCTCCTGGGGGTCGCTGATCTGATACGGCGATGGCCACCCGGCACAGGGCAGAAGTTGATGTGTCAGAAGGTGAAGAGCGTCCTACGCGGCGTGACAGCCCGTCATCGGGCCGCCGCGATTCGCTTCACGGCCCGCACCGCCACCTCAACATCCTCCAGAGTATTGAAACAGCCCATGCTCACCCGAACCGTTCCCTCCGGGAAGGTTCCCAGAGCCTTGTGCGCCAGCGGCGCGCAATGCAGGCCGGCACGGATCAGAATGTCGTACTCATCGCTGAGCCGGCCGTCGGCCTGCTCCACGGAGACATCGTCCTCCAGCCAGGCGAGATTGATGGAACCGCACCTCAGCGATTGCCCCGACTCCTCGAGGAGTGTGCTGTCGAAGGTCAGGGAGATCGTTGCCACCTGCCGCGAGGCGTCCAACGGACCGTAGACGGCAACGCTGTATGTGTCCCAAATGCCCTTGAGGAAGGCGGCGGTCAGCATTTCCTCGTGCCGCCGGATGTTCTCCACACCCTGTTCCAGGATGTACCCTACCGCGGCGCCAAGTCCCGCGATGCCCACGTTGTTCTGCGTGCCCGCCTCCATGCGATCCGGCATGAACTCGGGCTGATGCAGTTCATCCGATTGGCTCCCTGTGCCTCCGCGCTTGAACGGCCGCAGTTCTATGCCTTCTCGAACGTAGAGACCGCCGGTGCCCTGGGGACCGAGGAGACCTTTGTGGCCGGTGAAGGCCAGGAAGTCGATTCCCAATGCCTTCGCATCTATGGGGAAGTGGCCCGCGGTCTGGGCCGTGTCAAGCAACAGCGGGACGTCGGCAATGGCGTCTCGTACAGCCGCCACGTCCTGCAGCGTGCCACACACGTTGGAAGCGTGGTTGAGTGCCACCAGCCGCGTCCGGGGGCGAAGAAGCCGCGTCAGGGCATCGATGTCCAGAAACCCCTTGCGGTCACAGGGGGCGATATCCAGGTCGATGAACCCCGCTTCCTGTAGGTGCACCAGCGGGCGAAGCACCGAGTTATGCTCCATATCCGTGGCGATGACGTGGTCGCCCTTGTTCAGATGGCCATGGAAGACGGCATTCAAGGCTTCGGTGACGTTCAGGGCGAAAACGATGCGGGACGAATCGGAGACATTGAAGAGACGGGCCAAGTTGTCGCGGGTGGACTGCACCACACGCGCCGCCTCCTTGGCCAGAGGATGCCCCGACCTTCCGGGGTTGGCTCCGATGTGTTCCGCGAAGTGCACCATAGCCTCCATCACCCGCGGAGGCTTGAAGTACGACGTGGCAGCATTATCGAGATAGACGATCTTTCTTGTTTGCATTCCCACCACGGAAGGGGGAGCAGGAGTACCTGCTCCCCCTCGTCGGACAGCATCAAATCCCTTGGTGAGCCGCTCTGGGCAGTCTCGCCAGAGATGAGGCATTGAGACTCGGTTCCCTACTCCCCCTTGGCCTTGAGAGCCGCGAGCACCTTCTCGGGGGTGATGGGAAGGTCAAGGATCCGGACACCCACGGCGTCGTAGACGGCATTGGCGATTGCCGGCGCCGTGGGCACCAACCCCGGCTCACCGATACCCTTGGCTCCATACGGCCCGGCCGGATCGGGATCCTCGACAATGACCGCCTCCACCGGGAAGGTGTCCTTGGCCGTGAGGATCTTGTAGTCTCGGAAGTTGCCGTTGACGACCTTGCCCTCAACCACCTGAACGCGTTCGCTCAGACCCATGCCCACACCCTGGTATGCGGCACCGTAGACCTGGCCTTTCACGAGGATCGGGTTGACGGCCCTGCCCACGTCGTGCGCCGATACCAAGTTGAGGATCTTGACTTCGCCGGTTTCCTTGTCAACCTCCACCTCCACGCCGGCCGCACCGAACGCATAGGTGCAGGAGTAGTTGCCTTTCATCTCAGCGTTCAGCATCTGCGTCGGCGGATCCCAGAATACCTCCGCCACGACGTGCTTGCTCTCCCCGGTACCCACGTGGAGACCCCGCCGCACCACGTCTCTGGCCTCCATCCGGAAATACGGATGATCCGGCTCGGCCTTGGG
This sequence comes from Gaiellales bacterium, assembly GCA_012719395.1. GTDB lineage: Bacteria > Actinomycetota > Thermoleophilia > RBG-16-64-13 > RBG-16-64-13 > JAAYAL01. Next base: position 11,123 of record JAAYAL010000034.1, read on the forward strand.
AAAGATGAAGCGGTTCTTGATGTCCATCTTCTCCGGACTATCGATCAGCGAGTAATCGAGCTCGGGCTCCACGAAATCGGGGTTCTTCCTCTTCTGTTTCTTGAGCGCGCTCTTGACCAGCTTGGGTATGTACTGGACGGCCAGCTCCAAGATCTGCTGCTTCACCTGCGCCCCGGCCCTGACTGCGGCATTACCGGCCACGAAGGTGTGGCGGCTGGCGTGTGTTCCGGCATCCCACAGCCCCAGGGCGCTGTCACCGAAGATCATGTTCACGTCCTCGGGCATGAACCCGGTGGCTTCGGCGATGATCTGGGCCATGACCGTGGGCGATCCCTGCCCTTGATCCGTGCTGCCGGAGATCACGTCGAGTTCACCGTTTTCCGTGACCTTGATGCGGATACCGGTACCGTCGGACATGTAGATGCGGGCGCCCCCGGCCACGTGGATGAGCGAGGCCATACCCACGCCCCGGCCGTTGCCCTTGCCCCGTTTCTGGTCCCAATCGATCTTTTCCCTCACCGCCGTGATGCACCTGTCAAGCGGGCAGGTAGTGATCTTGCATTCCATGGGCGTCACATCGCCGGGCTGGTTCCGATTGATCATTCTGAAGTCCGCCGGATCGAAGCCCGCCACCTCGGCGAGGTGGTCCATGGACGTCTCCAGCGCGAAAGCAGCCTGAGGATTGCCGTAACCCCTCATGGCCTGCGAGTAGATGTTATTGGTGTACACACAGGTGGCTTGGAAGAGGACGTTGGGCACCCGGTACATGGACGACATGGGCAACATCATGACCGAGGGCGTGGTGGCTCCCCACGAGGTGTAGGCACCGTTGTCCAGAATGGCTTCGCACTTCCGGAAGGTGAGGTGCCCATCCTTGTCGCAACCCTGCTCAATGGTGAAGCGCGCCGCCTGCCGCGGCGGTAGTGCGAAGAACTCTTCGTCGCGCGAGAACTGCAACTTGACCGGCTTCCTGGTCTGCAGGGCCAGCTGGATGCAAATGAACTCGTAGATGTCGGTATCGAGTTTGGTCCCGAAACTACCGCCCACCACCGGGTTGAGGACCCTGATGCGTTTGCGCTTGAGGCCGATGTTGTCGAGGTAACTGGCGATGCGGCCCTTGGCCCCGAACACCACGTTGGTCAGGCTCACAAAGGTCAGGTTGTTGTTGCTGTCGAACTCAGCCACGCACCCGCTGGTTCCCATACAGCACTGATTGATCCACGTGGTGCTGGCCTCATCCTTCACCACATAGGCCGACTCCGCCTTGGCCTTCTCCACGTCCCCGGCCGTCAGCTTCCAGGGAAGGGGCAGGATATTGCTGCGCAGTGGACGCCCGCGGGCATCCACCTCGTGCACCAGGGGCGCATCGGGCTTCATGGCTTCCAAGGGATCGAAGACCGCCGGCAGCGGCTCGTACTCCACTTCAATCAGACGGCATGCCTCTTCTGCGATCTCGGGAGTGATGGCCGCCACCGCCGCCACCTCGTCCCGGTACTGACGCACGACATCGCGCTTGAGCAGCGTCTGGTCCCCCAGGAACCCAACTCGAACGTCGGGCACATCGTAACCAGTGAGGACCGCTCGCACCCCGGGCAGGGCTTTGGCCTTGTCCGTATTGATGGATGAGATGCGGGCGTGGGCATGCTTGCTGTAAAGGATCTTGCCGTGCAGCATACCCGGTCGTTGATACTCGTCTATGTAGACCGCCTTGCCGGTGACCTTGTCAATCTCCGCGGTCCTCGGGGCTCCTTTACCGATATGAAGCAACTCTTCCACAGCGCCTCCCAAAGCCGAGATTGCCTCGGCCGACATCGTGTCCTTGTACGCCACAGATCGCACCCATCCGCTTACTGTTTCATCCTCGCGGCAGCCATCTGTATCGACTCCACTATCTGCACGTATCCGGTGCAGCGACAGATGTTGCCGGCGATGGCGGTGCGAATCTCCTCCTCGGTGGGATCAGGCTTCTGATCAAGCAGGGCCTTGGCCGACATGATCATGCCGGCGGTGCAGTAGCCGCACTGAACGCCGTTGTTCTCGATGAACGCCTGCTGGATGGGGTGCAGTGTCCCATCCGGTGCGGCCACGCCCTCAATGGTGGTCACATGCCTGCCCTCCACCTCCAGTACCGGGTAAAGACAGGAATTGGTGGCCTCTCCGTCCACGATGACCGTGCAGGCACCACATTCGCCTACCCCACACCCCTTCTTGGCGCCCGTGTATCCGAAGACATTGCGCAGCAGGTAGAGCAGCGTCCATTGGGGATCTACGTCCGCGAAGACCTGCTCACCGTTCAGCACGAATTGGATCTCTTGCTTCATGTGCGTACTCCTCACCACAACAGATCGATGTCGGCCTCTCTCCCGGGCCTCATGATCCGATCGATAGCCTTCAGGATGGCCCGCTTCGTCAGGACCCTCACCATCTCCAGCCGGTACCCAGCGTCACACCGGAAGCTGTCCCGGGCCTGACATTCCGAGACCGCAACGTCTCCCATTGATTCGAAGAGCGCCCCGGAGACAACCTGCCCCTTCAGCTTCGCCTCCGCTTCCCTGGCTCTGATGGGCCGGGGAGCCACAACGCCCATAGCGATCCGCACGTCTTCCAACACCACTTCCTCATTCTGCAGAAGCTGAATGACGTCCGGCGTGTGCTCGCATTCGAGGGCACCCCTGCACCTCTCCTCGCTACCACCGATGCTCACCGAAACCCACGCCGCCACGCCCACCATGGGAAGCTCCATGGCCTGGCGCCGGGAATGCTTGATGTACGCGGAGCCGCTCTTCTCCGAGGTGGCTGGGAGCTTGATGCCGAGAACGAGTTCGCCATCGGCCAGCGCGACTTTGTTCGGTCCCAAGAAGAAATCGTCGATGGGAACTTCCCGTTCCCCCTCCCTGCCCAAGATGCGGACTGCAGCATCCAGCGCGAGAAGCGGACAGGCGGTATCCGCTGAAGGAGCGGCGTTGCAGATATTGCCGCCGAGCGTGGCGACGTTCCGAATCTGCTTGGAGCCCACCACGCGTGCGCCATCAGCGAGCGCGGAGTAGCGAGCCCGTATGTAGTCGTGATTGGCTATCCGCGTGTGCGTCACGCCCGAACCAAGCGACAGGCCGTCCGCGCTGTCTATGTACGTCAGTTCGGCAACATTTCTGAGCGATATCAAGTTGGCAGGGTCGATCTTCCTCTGCTTGAGCAGCACCACCACATCGGTGCCCCCGGCTACAAACCGAGCACCATGGAGCTCTGCCGCCAGGTCGGCAGCCTCTCCAACCGTGGCGGGTTTGTGGTACGTGAACGCTCCCACTCGTCTCCTCCTCGTCTTGCCTTCACCGTGGTTGCCATCCTGAGATGTGTTCGCGACCCCTCACCCGGGCAGGAACACGACATGCCAACCACTCATGGTATCCATTGCATTTGCGAATGTTACCATGCTAGCATTGCTTGCGGATCGATCAGTTCAGCCGCTGATCGTTCTCTCCAGTCGGGTCGGCTGCCCCAGCGAAGCAGCCGACCCTCTCTCCTTCTTGTCGCGGCGAACGGCCTGGATCTCACACCTGGGCCCAGTTCCATGTTGACCATCGACTTCAGGGTCAGTATGGGCACAGCGGATGTCGCCCTCTGACCCCGGACCCATCACAAGGAGATGACCATGACCCACTTCACAGCCATGACCTACTCCACGCTCCTGTACGAGGTCCGCGACGGCGTGGCCTGGATCACCCTCAACCGGCCGAACAGCCTCAACGCGCTCAACCTGGAGAGCGCGCGCGAATTGCACCATGTGGCCAATCGCTGCGGCTCTGACCACGCCGTGCGGGCGGTGGTGCTGACCGGCGCCGGCGACCGGGCCTTCTGCGCGGGTGGCGACGTGGCCGGCTTCGCCGTGGACCCCGACCACGTCGACCTGCTCATCAAGGAGATGACCACCTATCTGGACGCGGCCGTCTCGCGCTTGGCCTGGATGGACGCCCCGGTGATCGCCATGGTGAACGGAGTGGCGGCCGGCGCGGGGCTGAGCCTGGTGGCCTGCTGCGACCTGGCCATCGCCGGGGAGAACGCGCGTTTCACCAGCGCCTACACCCAGGTCGGTCTGGCGCCGGATTGCGGCTCCACCTACTTCCTCTCCCGTATCATCGGCCTCCGGCGCTGCGCCGAGCTCTACCTCACCAACCGGGTGCTCTCCGCACGGGAAGCGCTCGAGTGGGGCCTCGTCAACCAGGTGGTGGCGGCGGAAGCGCTGCCGGAAACGGTCTCGGTGTTGGCCGGGGAACTGGCTCAGGGCCCCACCCTGGCGCATGGCGGCGTCAAGCGCCTCCTGCGCATGGCCGCCCAGGAGGGCCTGGAATCCCAGATGGAACGCGAAGCCCGCGAGGTGGCGGCACTCAGCCGGACTGCTGATGGGCTCGAGGGGGCGCGGGCGTTCGTGGAGCGGCGAAAGCCGGTCTTCCGCGGACTGTAGCGCCGCCGGATTCATGCGGGGGAGATGCCCTGGAGGGCGTGGCCGACAAACGGTCAAAACTGGGTGACTGTGGTAGAACGTTTCACTTATCGATATCATTACGGTACAACGACGAAGGAGTGCGGCATGGAGACCGTGACCATCTCCACCAAGTTCCAAGTGGTCATCCCCAAGTCCATCCGCGAGAAGCTGGGATTGATGCCCGGACAGAAGGTCCAAGCCTTCGCCTACGGTGATCGCATCGAGTTCCTCCCTCTGAGGCCGGCCCGTGAGCTACGCGGCGTCCTGCGGGGGCTGGACACCACTTTCACCCGGGACCGCGAGGATCGCGTGTGAACGTGGTCGATTCCTCGGCCTGGCTCGAGTACTTCGCGGACGGGCCCAACGCGGCGGACTTCACCGCTGCCATCGAGTCGACAGCCGAGCTGGTGGTCCCCAGTCTGACCCTCTTCGAGGTGTTCAAACGAACCTGCCAGATTGCAGATGAGGCCACCGCCTTGGCAGTGCTGGCGACAATGTTGCAGGGGCGCATTGTCGAGCTGACCGCGCCCTTGGCCGTGCAGGCCGCCCGAGTGTCGCTCGAAACCGGCCTCGCCATGGCCGACTCCATCATCCTGGCCACCGCCCGCGAGCATGAGGCCACGCTGTGGACGCAAGACGCCTATTTCCGGGGGCTTCCGAACGTGGAGTACAGAGCGAAGGTGACTCCTCCGCGTTGACGGCAGCCGCGGCCCTCGATCCAAGATCAACACAAGGTTGCATAGGCACGGGCAAAGCGGGCCTGGAGGGTCAGATGCAGTACCACTTCTCCGCAGTTCTGGGGCGTGACGCCAACGGCTGGTGGGCACGGTGCCCGGATCTCCAAGGGTGCTACAGCCAGGGCTGCACCTATGAACAAGCGCTCGACAACCTCAGGGAGGCCGTGGCACTTCACGTCGAGGAGGGGCTGGCCTGCGGCGAAGAGATCCCCCAAGTCGAGACCATCAGTCTGATTGCTGTCGACGAGCCGGCGTGAGCCCGCATCTCCCGCGCCTGACGGCGAGAGACCCGCGCAACTGAGGCATTCAGTCAGGAACAGCAGAGCTTTCCGCCCTCGCCTTCAGATCCGCGAGCCACTTCTCGTCGGTATGGGCGAGCGCGCGCTTCACCATCGGGTAGAGGAACGGGAGCAACCACCCGTGCATGGTCTCTCTCGTGGTGGCCCTGGTCCTCCCCGCCTCCTCCACGAACTCCCATTCATGCACACCCCAGAGGCCCGTGCGCCGTCCCACCCAGGCCAGCTTCCGGGGTCTGTCGGCTTCGGTCACGCTGACGGCCCAGGCGAAACCGCCAAGCCCGGCCTGGAAGGTGGTCCCCGTCTCCACGGCTCCCGTCGGCGGGCGGACAAACGAGGCGGCCTCCCACTCCGGCCAGGCCTTCACATCCGCCAGTATGTCCCACAGTCGCTCCGCCGGCGCATCCACGTCCACGCCGAACTCGACGTTCACGGTTCGCCTCCCCCGCTCTTGGCCCATGGTGACTTGTTCATTCCACCATCCCCTTCGCCTGCAAACCGTGGCGCGAGACCCAGGCTCGCGGGCAGGCGATACCGGGCCGCCAATCAGGGCAGGCTGACGCAGAAGGAGTCGCGTCCGAGGTCCAGATCGCTGCGGGCCCCGGCGATGGAGCCGCCCTCGGGATCGGTCACACCGATGACCACCACCGCGATCCCGGCCTGCTGCTCGGCATTGAGCGACCGCACCGTGGTCAGTACCTCGTTCACGTAGGCTTCCGCCTCCTCGCGCGTCGCGGCGGCCGCCTGCACCCAGACGGTGACACGGCGACTCTCCACGAAGGTGCTAGAGACCTCCAGCAGGCGCAGGGTCCACCCCGGGTAGGCCTTTTCGGCCGGAAGTGCGCCCTCCACCATGGCCCGCACGGTGTCGTTGTCCGGCGCTGCCGGGGACTCCGGCCACAGCTTGGCGGCAGTCTCTTCCAGGTCCGTCCCCGGGCTCAGGTCCTGGGGCTCCGTGCCCGGGTGGCCGGCGTACTCAACGCGGGCGGAGTCGATGACCAAGCCGCGCGTCCTGGCCTGGAGCACGGCCCGCAGCAGGACGTCCTCCGCGAAGGCATCGTTGTCGGCCCCGTCCAGAGCAAAGGTCACGGCGAGGGGCTCGAGCGAATCTATGTAGGTGTGGCGCACCCACCAGCCCAATCCACCCAGGTCGCGGACAAAGAGCGCGAGCGCCTGCTCGGTGGGGAGGCCGGAGAAGTCCCCGACGGACACGTAGGAGGTGGGGCTGTCAGCCAGCGTAGGCTGACGGTCGGGGAAGGGCAGCCCCTTCTGCTCCATCAACCGGATCAGGTCCTCGTCGACTTCCATGAGCCGGCCGGGCGCCCAGACGAATCGGCCGTCGTGCCAGAAGAAGCTAGTACCGCCACCCCCGCCACCCGGCGCGGTCTGGGAGCCCGCGGCCCCCGCCAGCAGCTCAAAGCGACCGTACCCCTGGTAGGAGTAGCCGCCGTTGATGAGCGGGTCGGGGATGTGATCGCCGCGATGACCGGCCAGGGCCGTGGGCTGGCCGGCCGCGGTGGTGGTGGTCACCTCGATCCTGGTGACCGAGGTGCTGTCTCCGGCCGCCGAAGGGCTACTGCATCCCGACAGCAGCACCAACATAGCGGCCGTGGCGAAGGCAAGGGCGGTGAGCTGGACCATCTGTTTTGCGAATGTCACGTGTGGCTCCTCTCCGGCGGTTCGGTTAGCAGAGGCCGAACGCAGGTTTGACGCGGCGCTCCGGTGCCAGGTGCCGATACGCTGGACCACTGGTATCCTGTGACCATCGTCAGCAACGGGAGGAAGCCGTGAACGTGGAGCTGGCACTGCTCGCCGACTACGCGGCCGTCACACGGGAGGGGAAGCTCGTAGCCGCGGGCATCTTCGATCTCCTCGCGCCTCCCGCTTTCCCTTGGCAGCATCCCACCATGTTCGTAGCCCTGCGTGTTCACTTCCACCCTGGAGAGGACGGCTCCCATCAGATCAAGCTGCGGCTGGTCAATCCTGACGGTACAGAGGCGCGGGAGATGATGTCAAAGGATTTGGCGTACTACCGGTTGTTGCCGTACGAGCGCGAGTGGGCCGTGGGCGAGGAGGCGGGCGAGAAGTACTTCGTTGTCCGGCTCAAGGATCTCCCGGCAGTGGCTGGAGACGGATCCACTCGTGATGAAGCGGCCAATGACCTCCGCGAGGCTTTCGATGAGTTTGTCTCCGCGTGGATTGAGGGCGGACGTCAGATTCCCGAGCCCGCTCGTCCTTTCACCGTACCCTCCCTGCCCGCCCATTCCCCGACAGGTGAAGGGGTGGTGAGTTTCTCGGAGCCGGAGGCCGGCGTATGTGCCGGTCCAAAGTGGATCGACAACGCGGTGGTCTATCGCAACGCTCTCGTCGAGCCGGCTTCCGCAGAACCACGAATGGAGTCAAGAATCGAAGCAGTCGGGTAACCCGCGCTTGCCCGGCCTCACGCCTGCCGAGTTCGCCAAGAAGTGGCTGGGGAGCACCCGCACCGAGCGGGCCGCCTCCCAGGAGCACTTCATCGACCTGTGCCGCATGTTGGGCGCCCCCACCCCCAACGAAGCTGATCCCACCGGCGACGCATACGCCTTCGAGAAGGGCGCCGGCAAGGTGGCTGGTGGCGATGGCTTCGCCGACGTCTGGAAGCGCGGCCACTTCGCCTGGGAGTACAAGGGCAAGCGCAAGAACCTGGAGACCGCCTACGCTCAGCTGCTGCAGTATCGCGAGGCTCTCGACAACCCACCGCTGCTGGTGGTCTGCGACCTCGACCGCTTCGAGATACACACCAACTTCACCAACACGCCCACGGTGGTTCATCACTTCACGCTTACCGACCTCCGCACCGCTCCCACGGAGCCGCTGCGCATCCTGCGCGCCGTCATGGAACAGCCGGAAGAGCTGCGGCCCGGCAAGACCCGGGACGACATCACGGCCGAGGCCGCCCGCCAGTACGCCTCGCTGGCCGAACGTCTGCGCGGTCGGGGACACGACCCGCATGAGGTGGCCCACTTCCTCAACAAGCTCCTCTTCTGCATGTTCGCGGAAGACGCCGGCCTCCTCCCTCCCGGGCTCCTGCGCCGGCTGACCGCCGCCTCCCAGACGGACAGCGCCGTCTTCACCGAGGGCTTGGCCGAGCTGTTCGCCAAAATGTCGGACCACGGCGGGCTGTTCGGGGCCGAGCGCATCCAGTGGTTCAACGGCGGCCTCTTCGACGGCGGCCACGTCCTGCCGCTGCTTCCCGAGGAGATCGGGCTGGTGGACCAGGTCTCCCGCCTGGACTGGTCCCAAGTGGAGCCGGCCATCTTCGGCACGCTCTTCGAACGGGGGCTGGACCCCCACAAGCGGTCGCAGCTCGGCGCCCATTACACCGACCGCGGGTCGATCATGCGCCTCATCGAACCGGTGCTGATGACGCCGCTGCGCCGGGACTTCGAGGAGACCACACGGCAGATCGAGACGCTGCTGGCCCAGGGCAAGAAGGTGACCGCCCGCACCCCCGCGGCCCAGAACCCGGTGGCGGTGTTCAACGCCTTCCTGGAGCGCCTGCGCGCCGTGCGCGTGCTGGACCCGGCCTGCGGCTCCGGCAATTTCCTCTACCTGGCCCTGCAGGCCCTCAAGGACATGGAGCGCGAGGCGGTGCTGTGGGGCTCGCTGACGCTCAACCTCCCCCTGCAGTTCCCCGAGGTGGGCCCGCAGGCCCTGCTGGGCATCGAGCTGAACAGCTACGCCGCCGAGCTGGCCCGGGTGGTCATCTGGATAGGCGAGATCCAGTGGATGCTGGCCAACGGCTTCGCCTACGCCCGCGACCCCATCCTGCGCCCACTCCACACCATCGAGTGCCGGGACGCCATCCTCGATCTCTCCGGCCCCGAGCATCCGCGCGAGCCCGAGTGGCCGGAGGCCACGGTTATCGTGGGCAACCCACCGTTCTTGGGAGGCAAGCTCCTGCGGGCGAACCTGGGCGATGCATACGTCGACACCCTCTTCGCCGTCTACCAGGGCCGGGTGCCGCGTGAAGCCGACCTGGTCACCTACTGGCACGAGAAGGCGCGGGCGGCGGTCGAGGCAGGTCGAGTGCAGCGGGTGGGGCTTCTGGCCACCCAAGGCATCCGTGGCGGCGCCAACCGACGGGTCTTGGAGCGGATCAAGACCAGTGGCGACGTCTTCCTCGCCTGGTCGGACCAGCCGTGGGTGGTGGAGGGAGCGGCAGTCCATGTCTCGTTCGTGGGCTACGACGATGGCACGGAGGACGAGCGGCTTCTCGACGGTCATCCGGTGGAGACCATCAACGCCAATCTGACAGCGGGAATAGACCTGACCCGGGTCCGCCGCCTCAAGGAGAACCTGGGCATCGCCTTCATGGGCGATACCAAGGGCGGGGCATTCGATATCCCCGGTGATCTGGCTCGGCAGATGCTCACCAGCCCCAACCCGCACAGACGGTCGAACGCCGACGTGGTCCGGCCTTGGGTCAACGGCCTCGATCTGACGAGGCGTCCCCGCGACATGTGGATCATCGACTTCGGTACGGACATGCCCTTGGAGGAGGCCGCGCTGTACGAAGCGCCGTTCGAGTACGTGAAGGGCGCGGTCATGCCTGTCAGGACCCAAAACCGCAGGCAGTCCTATGCCGATCGCTGGTGGCTACATGTCGAACCTCGGGCGGGAATGCGCGAAGCACTCAGAGGGCTCGCGCGGTTCCTCGGCACTGCCCGGGTTGCCAAGCACAGGCTATTTGTCTGGATCCATGAACGCACCCTGCCCGACAGCCAAGTCATTGTCTTCGCCCGCGACGATGACTTCTTCTTCGGCGTGCTCCAGTCCTCGGTCCACGAGCTGTGGGCACTACGCCTCGGCACGCAGCTTGAGACCCGCCCCCGCTACACCCCCACCACCACCTTCGAGACCTTCCCCTTCCCCATCTGCGGCGACGAGAGCAAGGAGGACATCGCCCGGGCGGCGCGGTCACTCGACGAACGGCGGAACGGCTGGCTCAATCCTCCGGGTCTTTCGGACGCCGATCTGCAGAAGAGGACGCTCACCAACCTCTACAATCAACGGCCGACCTGGCTGGAGCAGGCGCACGAGCGGCTGGATCGGATGGTCCATGCCGCCTACGGGTGGGAGTACCCGCTGGACCCGGACGAGGTGCTGGCACGGCTCCTTGAGCTGAACCTGGCTCGGGCCGGCATACCTCCCGTTGTGTAGGGACGCCGGGCCGCAGTCAGAAGAACCGGCCCTATGCTGAAGCTACCGCCGCCACCCCCGCCGCCCGGCGAGGTCTCGGAGCCCGCGGCCCCCGCCAGCAGCTGAAAGCGACCGTACCCCTGGTAGGAGTAGCCGCCGTTGATGAGTGGGTCGGGGATGTGATCACCGCGATGGCCGGCCAATGCCGTGGGCTGGCTGGCTGCAGTGGTAGTGGTCACCTCGATCCTGGTGACCGAGGTGCTGTCGCGTGCCGCCGTAGGGCTGCCGCAACCCGGTAGCATCACCAGCATCGCGGCCGTGGCGGAGGCAAGGGCCCTCCCGAGGGCGAAGCATTTCGCGAAACACATGTGTGGCCCCCTCCGGCAGCAGCTCGGAACAAAGGCGAACGCACTTCTAACGTAGCCGTCCGCCCCCAGGTGCCGATCCTTGCGTGCTGTAGGCGTCACCGGTTCGCCGGACCGGGGGGAATCGTCCGCCACCAGGAGCTCGCTGGCCTTGTCTGGAGCCGAAGGTCCTGTAGGCGTTCTTGTCGATGCGATTGTCAGGCGTTTTCGCCCAAGCCTGCATCCATGAGCCGCTCACTCCGCCACACGCGAACGATGGTGACTGCACTCTGCGACCGCCGGTAGACGATCCGAAACGGCGGCAACTCGAGCTCGCGCAGCCATGGCATCTCGAACTCCGGCACCACCCTGCCGCTGTCGGGGTATGCCGCAAGCTGCTCGACGCGGGCGAGGATGTCCTCGACCAGTCGCCGCCCGACCTGCGGGAGCTCGTGAGAGACATACCAGTCGAGAATGTCGAGCAGGTCATTCTGCGCCGAAACCGAGAACGCAATGGTGATGGCATCTGACATGGCCTAGAGGCCCAAGCGGCGCCTGACGTCTTCAAGCGGTACGACGTGCCCCGTCTCGAGGTCGGCCAGTCCGGCAACAACAGCCCTCATGAAGTCACGCTCCTCCTGCGCGGCTTCGAACTCCGCGAGGCCCTGCACCACTGCGACACCGCGACCATGGCTGGTGAGCAGAACCGGGCGCCCTGTTTCGTCGATGCGGCGCACGATCTTGCCCGGGTTGACTTTCATCTCGCCGAGCGGAACGACGTCTTCTGAGAACTTCACAGCCGCGCGCACGACAACCTCCCCATTCGCACCAGCTTACTGGTCCTGAATATAGCACCACATCGAGCGGGCGGCTCGTTGGGACCACTCCCGTCGCCAGTGAGCGCCGCGGACGAGATGGACGAGGTGACGCGCCTGTCATGGCGTCTCCCACAGGGCGCGGATGGGAACCGCGTGCAGCTTCTCGCCGAACGGGATCGTGGCAGTGCCGTCGTAGAGGACGACGCCGTGGGCGAAACGATCTCCCGCCGCCTGCCGTAGTCGGCGTAGTCCGCGGAAGTCGCGGTCCGAAACGCTGGCCGCCGCCTTGACCTCGACCCCAGCCACGGACCCAAAGCCTCGCTCAACAACGACATCCACGTCGTAGCCCTCGCGGTCGCGGTAATGGAAGAACGTCAGCGGCTCTTCCAGACCGCTCGCCTGGCGCTGCAACTCCTGTAGCACGAAGGTCTCCAGCAGGGGGCCGAGAGCTCCGCGCTCACGCTGTAATTCTGCCGCCTCGATCCCCAGCAGTGCACATGCCACACCCGTGTCCCCCATGTGCAGCTTGGGTCTCTTCACCAAGCGTGAGACCCGGTTTGCATGCCAAGGTGGAAGGCGCTGTACCAGGAACACTCCCTCCAGAAGCGCGATGTGGTCGTGAATGGTCTGACGGCTGAACTGAAGACTACCGGCCAACTCGCTGAGGTTGAGCAACTGCGCCGTGTGGCTGGAGGCCAGTGCCAGCAGACGAGGAAGCGATTCCAGCGAGCGAATGCGTGAGAGGTCTCTGACGTCACGCTGTATCTCGGCATCTATGTAGTCTCGGTACCAGGCGCGGCGTCGCCCCGGCGATGGCCGGGCGAGTGCCGCAGGGTAGCCGCCGGCCACGATTCGCTCGGCAAGGCCTGCACCCAGGCGTTCCACAACCCCGGTTGGAAACTGCCCGGCGAAGAGCGCCCCCAGGAACGCGGGCTCTGTACCAACGAGTTCGCACTGCGAGAACGGATGAAGCCGGAGGATCCCCATGCGCCCGGCCAGTGAGTCCGAGAGCCTCGGCACCAGCAGGACGTTGGCGGACCCGGTAAGGATGAAACGGCCCGGTACCCGCTCCCTATCCACGGTGGCTTTGAGGGATGTGAACAGCCTGGGCACACGCTGCACCTCGTCCAGGATCACCCGCTCGGGCAGGTCCGCCACGAAGCCGACCGGGTCCTCATGCGCGGCCTGCAAGGCTGCATCATCGTCGAAGGACAGGTACCGGAAGCCGCGCGGCTCGCCCACCATGCGCGCGAGGGTGGTCTTGCCGCTCTGCCGCGGGCCATGGATCAGGACCACCGGCGTATCCGCGAGCGCCTCCAGCACACGAGCGCCGACGAGGCGGGGTATGGGTTCCGAGGATATGAGCAAGGCTGAGTGCAGCTCCAACCATCCGCTAACTAGTTCAAGCACCAGCTGATCGCTGGTTTGCGATTCCGCGCATCGTTGGCGCGTATCCCATCTGGTTGCGGGTTCTGGTCCTGATAGACATCAGAGAGGCTGGCCGCCCTCGCTGAGAAGGGCCAGATACCCATCGTAGGCAAAGACGCGCCCGCGCCGGCGGCCGGTCAATTCTCGCAGCACCCCCAGCCCCACGAGACCGTTGACCGCGCGCGCGGCCGTCGGGTACGCCACGCCCGTTTCCCGTGCCAGGTAGTTCATGTCCGCCAGCGGTCGATGGCGCAGCGTGTCGAAGATCCGCAAGGCACTGGCGGCGGCACGACCGAGACGCTGGATCCGTTCGGCGTCGCTCTGGAACAGGGCGAGCAACCGGTGGGCCGTACCCACGGCGCCGGTGGCGGTTTCCAACACTCCCTGGAGAAAGAAGTCGAGCCAGGCTTCCCAGTCCCCGGTCCTACGCACCGCGTCGAGCAAACGGTAGTACTCCGCCCGGTTCTGCTTGAAGTAGAGACTGAGGTAGAGCAGCGGCTGCCACAGCAGGCCGTCGTTGTGGAGCAGAAGCGCAATCAGCAGCCTCCCCACCCGCCCATTGCCGTCCAGAAAGGGGTGGATGGTCTCGAACTGCACGTGGGCACACGCAGCTCTGACCAGCGCCCCTTGCCCGGGTGGATCGTGCAGGTATCTCTCCAAAGCAGCCATACAAGCCTCCACCTCCTGCGGGGGCGGAGGCACAAACTGCGCGTTGCCCGGTCGCGTGCCGCCGATCCAGTTCTGGCTCCTGCGGAACTCGCCCGGCTGCTTGGTGGCTCCCCGCCCGCGAGACAGGAGCTTGGCATGAACCTCGCGCAGCAATCGATTGCACAAGGGGAAACCCTCTGCCAGCCGATTGATGCCGTGTTCAAGCGCACCGACGTAGTTCGAGACCTCCACCACATCGTCGAAGGGCACGCCGGGAGCATCCTCGAGTTCGAAGAGGAGCAAATCGGAGAGAGACGACTGCGTCCCTTCGATCTGGCTGGAGAGCACGGCTTCACGGCGCACATATGAGTAGAGAAAGAGATCGGGGTCAGGCAGCAGCGTGCAGATGGCGTCAAGCCGGCCACAAGCGAGCAGGGCACTCTCGAGAAGCCTCTGGCGCTCTGCGCTCATCTCGATGGCCGGGTGCGGTGGTAAGGGCGCGGGCACATAGGCGCGAACGCGCTCACCTCCAACTGCCGTGACTTCGAATCGTCCAGTCATCCCCCGCTGCATGTGAGGCTCCTTGCTCTCACTCGCGTGAATAGGCTAGACCATTAATAACACATACGGCATCAAGTGTTAATAGTGCACCCCATTTAGTGTCGCACAGACGGTCGCCGCCACCAGCACCGACAGCGTGCTCAATCCCCAGTAGTGGAACATCAGGCCGGTGGCGATATTCCAGCGCGGTGCGGATTCCCAGAGGAGCAGTGGCGCCAGGGGCGACAGCCTGATACCGCCGAGGAAGGAGAGGATCTCACCCGCCAAGAGGACGACGGCCAGCCAGGCCATGCCCGCCGTGAGGTCCGGGCTGACCAGCAGGAGGTACGCGAGCGCCAAGGCCGCGAGCAAGGCCCCCATGGCCCACCACAGCACCGGATAGACGCTGCCGTCGAAGCCGGCCACCCCCCTCATGTCTTGGGTAACGATGAGGACGGGGAAGGGGCCGGCCACCGCGGTGAGCGCCACGCCGCCCACCGCCACCACGCCGCAGATAATCGCCTCGGCGGCCACCATCTTCCTCAGGCCAAGCCTAAGGGCCTATCCCGCTAGGCCGCAACCAGGGCTGCCTGCAGGGCTGCGACTCGGGCCTTCTTGAAGGCGATGAGGCCACCGGCCAACATCAAGAGGGCCAGGTGGTTCTCGTCCTTCTTGGAC